>NZ_JBLXGZ010000004.1:0-174496 GCF_048260245.1 Kordiimonas sp.
GGCAAAGGCACACGCGGACATAATTCTTGTGTCCGGCCATTCGGGCGGCACCGGCGCCAGCCCGCAAACCAGCATCAAATACGCGGGCACACCTTGGGAGATCGGCCTTGCAGAGGTCAATCAGGTGTTGACGCTCAATGGCCTTCGCCACCGGGTGAAATTGCGTACAGACGGTGGCATCCGCACGGGTCGTGACGTCGTGATTGCCGCCCTTCTTGGGGCGGAGGAATACGGCGTGGGCACGGCGTCGCTGGTGGCGCTGGGTTGCATCATGGTGCGGCAGTGCCATTCCAATACCTGTCCTGTGGGTATTTGTACACAAGACGAAGACCTGCGCAAAAAATTCGATGGCTCGGCGGAAAAAGTGGTGAATCTCTTTAGTTTTATCGCTGAAGAAACCCGCGAGATTCTTGCTGAACTGGGCGTTGACAAGCTGGATGACATCATCGGCCGCACTGACTTGTTGCATCAGGTCAGCCGTGGTGCCGAGCATCTTGATGACCTGGACCTGAACCCGCTGCTGGTACAGGTGGGGGGCCGTAACCGTCGCTCTCTCTGTACGCTTGAGGGCCGCAACGAGGTGCCGGATTCGCTTGATGCACAGATGCTGGAGGATGCCTCGGCCGTGTTCACCAAAGGCGAGAAGATGCAGCTTACCTATTCGGTACAAAACACGCTGCGCGCCATTGGCACACGTTTTTCCAGTGAGATTACCCGCACTTTTGGCATGAACGGTTTGAAGCCCGACCATGTGACGGTACGGCTCAGAGGCTCGGCTGGCCAATCGTTGGGCGCTTTTGCGGTGCAGGGCCTCAAGCTTGAGGTGGCGGGTGATGCCAACGACTATGTCGGCAAGGGTCTCTCGGGCGGTACTATTGTGGTGCGGCCGTCAAACCGGGCGTCGTTCAATTCCAAGGATAATACCATCATTGGCAATACGGTGCTGTATGGCGCGACCGCAGGTAAACTGTTTGCTGCGGGCCAGGCCGGGGAGCGTTTTGCGGTGCGGAACTCCGGGGTGGAAGTCGTTATTGAAGGCTGTGGCGCTAACGGTTGTGAATATATGACCGGTGGCACCGCGGTGATCCTCGGGTCCGTTGGCGACAACTTCGGTGCCGGCATGACCGGCGGCATGGCTTTTGTGCTGGATGAAGACGGTACGTTTGAGGAGCATGTGAACGGCGACTCGGTGCTGTATAACCGGATTTCGAGCGCACACTGGGAAGCGAAACTGAAGTCCCTTATCGAAGAGCATGTCGCTGAGACGCACTCTCGCTGGGGCGCGACGGTTCTTTCGAACTGGGAGTCCAAAAAAGGCGGTTTCTTCCAGATTGTACCGAAGGAAATGATCAACCGTCTTGAGCATCCGGTAAGCGATGAGCAGTCAGGTGAAAAACTGACGGCTTGACGTGAGCATAAAGTGAGCAACCTTTGCGCCAGATAATCCTCCTCTGGCGCAATTTCCGAATTGGCGACCCTCCAAACATACGTTATGAAGAGGGCTGTCATGCCAACTTTGTATCATCACTGGCTCAGTCCCGCCGCTCGTTTTGTCCGTGTGCTTCTTGCCGAGAAGCGCGTAGACTTTGACTTGCGCCTTGAGCAGGAATGGGAGCGAAGGCCCGCCTTTCTGGCGCTGAACCCGGCGGGTGAAGTGCCTGTACTCGTAATGGATGACGGCCATGCCTACTCGGGCACGATGGCGATTGCGGAATATCTGGAAGAGGTGATTCCCGAGCCTGCACTGCTGATCGGTGATGCCGACGAACGTTATGAAATCAGGCGTCTCGCGGGCTGGTTCCATTCCAAAGTCGGCACGGAAGTCACGCGACACACGGTGTCTGAAAAGCTGTTCAAGCGCTTCCTGGGTATGGGTGAGCCGGATTCGGAAACTATCCGCTGCGCCTCTCATAACCTCAAGGTACACTTGCGCTACATCACCTATCTGGCTGAACGCCGGCACTATCTTGCAGGGCCACAGTTTACCATGGCGGATGCCGCGGCCGCCGCGCATATCTCGGTCATTGACTATTTTGGTGACATCGCCTGGGAGCAGTGGCCCATGGTCAAAGAATGGTATGTGCGAGTGAAGTCCCGCCGGTCCATCCGCGCGTTGCTGACCGACCGTATCACCGGGCTGACCCCACCCAAGCATTATCAGGAACTGGATTTTTAGATGCTTGCGGGCAGAAGCTCCGGGTCTGGCGATCTTCGGGCCGGGCTTGAAGCCAAAGCAACCGAGCTCGGCTTTGATGCCTTTGGTATTACCGGAGCCGTTTTGCCTGATGAGGTCTCGGGGCGATTGCGCACGTTCGTGGCCAAGGGTCGCCATGGCACTATGGAATGGATGGAAACGCGCCTGCATCACCGGGAAAGCCCGCAGGGTCTTTGGCCAGAGGCTCGGTCCGCGATCATGCTGGGCGTCAATTATGGCCCCAAGGACGATCCTCGGGTGCTGCTGGAAGCGCCGGAATATGGCAATATCTCGGTTTATGCGCGTGGCAAGGACTATCACGACCTGATTAAAAAACGTCTCAAGGCCTTCGCACGCTGGATTGTCGAGAGCTATCACTGCGAACTGAAAGTTTTTGTCGACACAGCACCGGTGCCGGAAAAGCCGCTGGCGGCGGCGGCGGGCCTGGGTTGGCAAGGCAAACACACCAATATGGTCAGCCCAAGGTTTGGCAGCTGGCTTTTCCTTGGCGCGATTTATACCGACATGGAATTGCCCGCCGATGCTCCGCACCGTGACCAGTGCGGCAGTTGTCGGGTCTGCATTGATGCCTGCCCGACGGATGCTTTCCCGGCTCCCTACCAGATCGACGCACGGCGCTGTATCTCTTACCTCACCATTGAGCACAAGGGCCCGATTGACGAGGCGTTCCGCCGCGCGCTAGGCAACCGCATCTATGGCTGTGACGACTGTCTGGCCGCCTGCCCATGGAACAAGTTTGCAAAAGCTAGCCATGAAGCCGCTTTCCACGCGCGGGTTGAGCTTGGTGCGCCCGCGCTGGCTGACCTTGTCGTGCTGGATGATGCCACCTTCCGCGAGGTTTTCTCCGGCAGCCCGATCAAGCGCATCGGGCGCGACCGCTTCGTGCGCAATGTGCTTTATGCCATCGGCAACACGGGAGACCGGGAACACTTGCCAGCAGTGAACAATCTTTGCCATGATGCCAGCGATGTTGTGCGCGATGCGGCGGGATGGGCCAAGGCACAGCTGGAGAGGGAAGCATGAAGGTATATGGTTGGCGGCTGTTGTTCGCCGCGCTTTTGGTGGTTGGCGCCGTGTGGTTTGCGTTTCGCTTGCCCGACGCGCCGACCCGTGTGGTCAGCGCCGAGGTGATTGCACTTGAAGATGGCGCCGAAGGGTGGCGCACGATCACGGTCCGGTTCCCGGATGGCCGCACCAGGAAGATTGAGACGCTTGCGCCTTTTTTCTTCAAACCAGGCTACACAGCAAAAGTTGGTGTTTTTGAACGATACCTTTTGCCGGATCACTACGACATTGTTGCTGAGAGTGCGTTGGAAGACTAATCCCTAATCAGCATGATCGGGGTGGGTGCCGGTGGTTTCGCCCCCTGACGAACGGCACCCCATTTATCATATTTGGGCCACTGGCTGGCGGCGACATAGAGCACGCCGTCATCAGTACTGACGCCCAGAGTTGGTTCGTTCCACGGCTCAAGGTTTTGCGCGACAACATCGATTGATGTTATCTCGCCTTCAATAAAGCCAACCTTGATAATGCGCTGTGGGGACACACCGTTCTGGATAGCATATAGCTGGCCTTTATGGGCGATAAGACCATCAATCCCGAGAAGGCTTGTGTTTTTCGGTGGCTCCATAAGGATTATGCCGCCTGATTTTTCATCAAGACGCCATATGCCGCGACCGTAATCGGCGAGGAAAAGCCCGATGCCGGGCAGTTCCGCGAGACCCTGTGGGCTCATGAAGCCTTTATGGGTAAAGGCAGGTTGCAGCGCATCGCCAACAACTTTATAAACCCTGCCGCCCTGCGCATCACTGAGGTAGATGGTGCCGTTCTCGGTAATGGTAAGGTCGGCGATCTGCTGGCCGTCGGTCCCGTCCGGCAACGTCCAGACCTTCAGCACATTTCCGGTTTTCGGGTCGATCTTTGCAAGGCCGGTCTGGCCCTGGTCCGGCTCGTAGCCGGGCGTTTGTGCAATGCGGCCGAAGGTCACGTATAGGGCGCCATGATGAAACGCCATGCCGAAAAAACTGCCAAATTCATGGTCTTTTGCATCGACGATTTGCACTGCCTTCCAGCCGTCCCGGCGATATATACCACCCGACACCACTGTTGAGGCATAAAGCGTACCTTCGTCATCTTCGGTGATTCCCTCGATCAGAACGAGGTCGCGCTCGAACGAGGCTGAAATCTCGAACATGCCTATTTTTTGATTATTTTTGGCAAAAAGCGCCTCAAGCCTGCGCCAGGCATCAGCTGTAACAGCCTGTTTGATCTTGGCTTGCACTTCCTCGCCGGGCACGAGCCCGAGGGCCGCATACGCCGTGGCTGCCGCATAGGCGCGTCCGCCGTCACCGGTAGTGGCTGCCAGATATGCGACATTACCAAGAAGGCCGGGATGCGTGGGCCGAAAGCTCAGGGCTTCTTCCATCGCGGCAAGCGCTGCAGGGATGTCGCCATCGCGGAAGGCTTCGGCGCCGCGCGTTCGCGCAGCTTGCCCTGCTTCAAAGGCGGATTGACTTTCAGAAGCTGCCGGATACGACAACGACAAAAGGCAGAGAGTAAGCGCTAACGTTTTCTTCATAGCTTTCCTCTTATAACGGCTGCAAGTGGTGGGTTAGTAAGAGTGTATATGTAAAGATGTTAAACGTATCGAGTAATAAGCCAGACGGGCGTGCCGTCCGCCTGCAGCGACAGAGTTATAAAGCGACGACCAATGATTTGGCGTCAATCTGGGCCAACCAGGCTGAAGATGCACCTCTGTGTTCTTTCAGCATGTTGCTCCCTCTCTGGCTGGATAGCAACGGATGTGGCTTTGTCCCAAAGCGATCTAATTTGCGTTTTGAAGATTTTGCCGGCTGGCACTCTCGTATGATTCTCGCAGAACTGCCACAGGACGGAAACTTGCGTTTCCGTGTGATTGGGGAGAATGCGATGGGAATGTTCGGAGTCCGTATCCGCAAAGGAAGTCGCTTCTCTGACCTGCCAGATATTACCTTCAGTGACTATGCCGATTATTTCAAGGCCATTCAGGCGGGTGCCACATACGGCCGACACGCTGGTATGGTGCCTTTTCGGGGTAGCCAGCAGAGTCGCTTTGAGGTCCTGGACCTGCCAGCAGCCGATGAGGAAGGCAATGTCGCCTTCCTCTACAGTTTTTTTCTGTATTGCTAACCTGCAAGCTTTAAGCTGACCGGCGTTTCAGTGGTTGGTTTCCGCCGGTTTTAGCTTTGCGTGCGCCGCCCGCTTTAAAGCCTGATTTAAGGGCTGGCTTGCCTGCCGCTTTTTTGGGTCCGAACTTTTTGCCTGCCGGTTTTCCGGCCGGTTTTGCGGGGCCCGCGCGCCGGCCTTCAGGCTTGCCGCCGTCAGCGCGTTTGCTGTCGGTCCATTTTCCTGCCGGTTTTTTTCCTTCAAAGCGTTTGCCTTCAGGACGTTTGCCTTCAAATTGCTTGCTCTCATTGCGCCCCCCCTCGGAACGGCGACCGTCAAAGCGCTTGCCGTCGGAGCTGGCACCTTCTGAACGCTTGCCCTCAAAACGCTTACCTTCGCTGCGGCCTTCGGCACGGCGATCATCAAAGCGTTTGCCTTCAACACGTCCACCATCGGCGCGCTTGCCGGTAAATGGTTTGCCGGATGGGCGTTTCCCGCCTTTGAACCCTGGTTTGCCGTCCTTGGCGAAGGGGCGAGCACCGCCGCGCCGGTGTGCAGGACGGTCACCACGTGGCTTGACCTTGTGACGGTCGATCTTCAGCGGGAAAGGGTTGTCCTCTTCCGTCTCGATTTCCATCTTGATCACTCGCTCAACGGCGCGTAGCAGGCCAAATTCGCCTTTGCTGCAGAAGGTATACGCTTCGCCGGACTTGCCGCCACGGGCGGTACGACCAATACGGTGTACATATGATTCTGCTTCAACCGGCACGTCGATGTTGAACACATGGCCGATGTCTTTGACATCAATGCCGCGTGCAGCGACGTCTGTTGCCACGAGGAAGTCGGTGCGGTCGCCCTTGAAGCCACGGATTATGCGCTCGCGCTGACGCTGTTGTTTGTCTCCGTGGATCGAATCGGCGCTGAAACCAGAGGCTTCCATGAAACCTGCCAGTTCGTCAGCTTCGCGCTTGGTACGCACGAAGATCAGCGACTTGGTCACTTTCTTGGTTTCAATCATGTGCAGCAGCAGATCATGTTTTTTGTCATAGGGCACAAACATGACTTTGTGGGTCAGATTGTCGGCGATCGTCGCTTCACGGGCCACTTCAATCTGCGCAGGGTTTTTCAGGAGTGTATTCGCAAGTGTCCGGATGCCGCCGTTCATGGTGGCCGAGAACATGACCGACTGGTGGTCGGACATCATTTTGGCCGCGACAAGGCGCACATCGTCCACAAAGCCCATGTCGAGCATGCGGTCGGCCTCATCGAGCACAAAATACTCGGTTTCATCCAGATAGATGTTGCCCTGTTTCATATGGTCCAGCAGACGACCGGGTGTGGCGACAAGGATGTCGACACCGCGACGCAGTATGTGAATTTGGGTGCGGTAAGGCGCGCCACCGAAAATGGTGCAGTTCTTGAGCTCGGTGTGGCGGCTCAGCGCCTTCACTGTCTCGGAAATTTGCAGCGCAAGCTCACGTGTTGGCGCCAGGATCAGCGCGCGCGGCATGCCGCTTTTTGGTTTATCTTCATAGGCCATCAGACGTTCGATCATCGGCAGTACAAAAGCCGCGGTCTTGCCGCCGCCCGTTTGCGAGATGCCAATAACGTCCTGCCCTGTCATCAGGGCCGGGATGGTCGCAGCTTGAATTTCGGTCGTTGTGGTAAAGCCCTGTTCCTCGATCGCGCGAAGAACCGGTGCGCTCAAGGAGAGCGTACTGAAGTCAGTCATGTATGTCCTAGCATCGGTTAGTCCCGAAGTGCCGCATCACACAGCATCTTCCGGCGTTTATATTTGTGGCGGGAACGCCTTTTCCTGAACCGATGGTTTGGCAGTCTGAGACTTTGCTCAGCCAAGACACAGATGGTTAGTGCGACCTTCGCACGGAAACTTCGTTCTAATGAGGCCGCTTCGCTGTCCGATCTTGCCGGGGTGCTTGTGGGCCCTTACCCCTATAAATCACATAGGGTGGTCATATTCGCCGCCGCGCTCTATGACGGTATTGCGGGACAATGTCAAGGAATGAGTGGCCAGTGAGCGCTGTTTTGTCGACTAGCGTTTGGCGGAAGCCTGTGTTGATGCCTCGGGGAGGGTCAGGCTTGCGGCCCCTATGATGGGTCCGTGTACATAGTCCTGTTGCAGCAGGATGGCGACATGATCCGCGCCAGCGGCACGGCCCGCGCCCAAATCAAGCGTCAGTGTTTCAGCCTTGCCCTGCCATTCCATATCGACAACATCCGAAGCACGCACCACATTGGTATAATACAGCCGACGACCTTGGTTTTCACCGTCACCAATCTCAACCTCTGCATCACCAAGGTACCACACCACGCGGATGGACACAGGGCCTTCAACGTCAGTCGCAGGCAAGGTCACCCGGACGGTGTTGTCAGCCATGGATGTCAGGGACGGCCTTACCCAAGGGTGATTCATTGACCGCACTTTAGCGATGGATGCGCGCACCTTTTCGGGCTTTGAACCGACGCATTGTACCCGCCCGTCCAGAATCATCTGCGGGGTAAACACGCCACCGCGGCCGAGCCGCTTGTTGTAGGCGGCTTGCCTGATCGCATTGTGCGGATGCGCGAATGTATCTTCCCAACCCAGACGGTCCCAATAATCAACTGGCCACGACAGGGTCAGAGTGCCCGGCCGGTTGCGCAGAGACTTCAGTGCCGCGTCGGCAGGTGGGCACGATGAGCAACCTTGGCTTGTGAACAGTTCAACAACAGTAAGGCGGTTACTATCATCGGCCTGCGCCAGGCTAGATGATAAGCCTGTGAACAGAAGAATCAGTGCGGACAGTATTAAATTTTTCATGCTTATTACTTACGAGTTGCAGGGGTCACTTGCCAATCACCTGTGTGTGAGGGAGGGCTACCAGTAGCATTTTTGGGCCACGGTCGGTTGCTGTCCACCCAAGGTAGCGGACTTAAGGCGGCAGGCAAT
The DNA here is from genome assembly GCF_048260245.1 of Kordiimonas sp. Taxonomy (GTDB): domain Bacteria; phylum Pseudomonadota; class Alphaproteobacteria; order Sphingomonadales; family Kordiimonadaceae; genus Kordiimonas. The sequence goes on from NZ_JBLXGZ010000004.1 coordinate 8,313, forward strand.
GAAAAAGGCGGCCCATCGGCCGCCTTTTTCTGGTTTCTGGTTCTGTGTTACGAGGCAAGGCGGCGCAGCACATAGTGCAAAATGCCGCCATTCCTGTAATAGGCAACCTCGTCTTCCGTATCCACACGGCAGAGAACGGTAATCGTTTTATGCGTGCCGTCCGCATAGTGGATCGTCACCGTCACGTCCTGGCGTGGTTTGATGGTGCCTTCAATGCCAGTGACGTCAAAGGTTTCAGTGCCGACAAGGCCGAGGCTCTCGCGGCTGTCGCCTTCAGCAAACTGCAGTGGCAGCACGCCCATGCCAACCAGGTTCGACCGGTGGATGCGCTCGAAGCTCTCAACCAGAACCGCTTTGACCCCCAGAAGGTTGGTGCCTTTGGCAGCCCAGTCACGGCTTGAGCCCGTGCCGTATTCCTTGCCGCCGATCACAACAAGCGGTGTACCCGCTTCCTGATACTTCATCGAGGCATCATAGATGCTCATCACTTCGCCGCTCGGCTGGTGCGTGGTCCAGCCACCCTCGGTACCCGGCGCCATCAGGTTGCGCAGGCGAATGTTGGCAAAGGTGCCGCGCATCATGACTTTGTGGTTGCCGCGGCGGGAGCCGTAGCTGTTGAAGTCAGCGACCGCGACGCCTTTCGACTGAAGGTAATGGCCCGCCGGGCTGTCCGGTTTGATGGCGCCTGCCGGGCTGATGTGGTCGGTGGTGATGCTGTCGCCCAGAAGCGCGAGCGGACGCGCGCCTATGATATTGGCTGTGTCGGCCACATCCGGGCCCATGCCCAGGAAGTAAGGCGGGTGCTGTACATAGGTGGATTTTTTGTTCCACTCGTATGTTTTGCCTTCCACAACCGGGATGGCCTGCCACTCAGGCGTGCCGGTAAACACATCGGCGTAACGCTCAATGAACATTTCGCGCGTCAGTGATTTGGTGATGGCGTCATGTACCTCCTGGTTGGATGGCCAGAGGTCCTTGAGGTATACGTCATTGCCGTCCCTGTCCTGTGCCAGGGGCTGGGTGGTGATATCTATGCGCATGGAACCGGCAATGGCGTAGGCCACCACAAGCGGCGGTGACGCCAGATAGTTTGCCTTCAGGTCCTGACTGACGCGGCCTTCGAAGTTACGGTTACCGGACAGCACACTGGTGCAGACCATATCGTTTTCATTGATGGCTTTGGAGATCGGGCCATCCAGCGGGCCGGAGTTACCGATACAGGTGGTGCAGCCGTAACCGACAAGGTTGAAACCGAGGGCATTCAGATGCTCTGTCAGGCCGGCGCGGTCAAGATAGTCGGTCACAACCTGTGAACCGGGCGCAAGCGAGGTTTTGACCCAAGGCTTGCGCTCAAGGCCTAGCTCATGCGCCTTTTTCGCAACAAGGCCCGCCGCGATCAACACACCCGGGTTCGATGTGTTGGTACAGCTGGTGATGGCCGCGATGCAGACGTCACCGTTTTTCAACTTATAGTCTTCGCCAGCCACCGCAAACTCGCCAGTACCGTCCTTACCGTAGGAGGCCATAACCTCGTCGAAGGCAGGGGCAGCATTCGCCAGTTCCACTCGGTCCTGCGGGCGTTTGGGGCCTGCAAGCGACGGCATGACTGTGGAGATATCAAGCTCAAGCGTGTCGGTGAACTCAGGTTCGGGCGCGTCTGCGTCACGCCACATGCCCTGCTCTTTGGCGTAGGCTTCCACAAGCGCGATGGTCCCTTCATCGCGGCCGGTGAAGTTCATATAATCAAGCGTTTGCTGGCTGATCGGGAAAAAGCCGCAGGTTGCACCGTATTCAGGCCCCATGTTGGCGATAGTCGCCTGGTCGGCGAGGGTCAACTGGTCAAGGCCGTTACCGTAAAATTCGACAAACTTGCCAACCACGCCGCGCTCGCGCAGCATCTGCACAACGGTCAGCACAAGGTCAGTTGCTGTGATGCCTTCCTTGAGCTTGCCGGTCAGTTTGAACCCGACCACCTCGGGGATCAGCATGGATACCGGTTGGCCAAGCATGGCAGCCTCAGCCTCGATACCGCCTACACCCCAGCCCAGCACGGCAAGACCGTTGATCATGGTGGTGTGGCTGTCGGTGCCGACGCAGGTGTCAGGGTAGGCAACGGTGCGGCCGTCTTCCTCGGATGTCCAGACGGTTTTCGCCAGATATTCAAGGTTTACCTGATGGCAGATGCCGGTCCCCGGAGGCACAGCATTGAAGTTATTCAGGCTGTTCTGGCCCCATTTGAGGAATTCGTAACGCTCTTTGTTGCGCTCCATCTCAAGGTCGACGTTCTGTTTAAATGCCTGTGGGGTGCCAAATTTGTCAACCATCACGGAGTGGTCGATCACAAGGTCACACTGCGCCAGCGGGTTGATCTTTTCAGGGTCACCGCCCAATTCGGCCATTGCATCGCGCATGGCGGCGAGGTCAACCACGGCAGGGACACCGGTAAAATCCTGCATCAGCACACGGGCCGGGCGGTAGGCGATCTCGTGGTCTGAGCGTTTGTTTTTCTGCCAGTCGGCGAGAGCCTGAATGTCGGCGGTGGTTACTGACGTACCGTCCTCAAAACGCAAGAGATTCTCAAGCAGAACCTTGAGTGTGTATGGCAGGCGGGTTACGTCACCAATTTTTTCAGCCGCCGCCTTGAGGCTGTAATAATCATATTCTTTGTCGCCCACCGTGAGTGTGCGGCGTGTTTTAAGCGTGTCGTTGCCAACGGATGCCATGAGATCAAGAACTCCACTTAAAGGGTTTGAGGTAGGCCGATTTTACGCATGGGGAAGCGCAAAAATTGGCCGAAAACTAATGTTTTTCGAGCCGAACCTTCTTGCAAGCAAGGGTATGTTGAAATAGTATCCGCGCCGGCCCGCTTTTCCCTTGCTTGGCAGATTTATCTGCGGCCCGGGGTTCAAGCTTCATCTAACACTTTTTGTCAGGATAGTCATGGGTTTGTACACGGAATATTTGAACGAGATCGCAACGCGCAGAAACCAGGGATTGAATCCAAAGCCCATTGAAGATGGAGCGCTTACACAAGAGATCATTGACCAGCTCAGAGATCAGGGCAATGAGCACAGAAAAGCGTCACTTGAGTTTTTCATCTACAACACCATGCCCGGCACCACGAGTGCTGCGGGCGCAAAAGCCAGATTCCTGAAGGAAATTATCCTTGGTGGTGCTGTTGTTGAGGAAATCTCCGCAGACTTCGCCTATGAGCTTTTGTCTCACATGAAGGGTGGCCCGTCTGTTGAGGTACTTCTCGATCTGGCGTTCGGTGACAATCAGGCAGTTGCGAACAAAGCTGCTGAGGTGCTGAAGTCGCAGGTATTCCTTTATGAAGCCGATACCGAGCGGCTTGCCGCTGCTTTTGCCGCCGGGAATGTGATCGCCAAAGATATTCTGGAGAGCTATGCAAAGGCCGAGTTCTTTACCAAGCTTCCTGATATTGAAGAGCACATCAAGGTTGTTACCTACATCGCGGCTGAAGGCGATGTTTCCACTGACCTTCTGTCGCCCGGCAATCAGGCCCACTCCCGCTCAGACCGTGAGCTGCACGGCAAGTGCATGATCTCCGAGGAAGCGCAGGCTGAAATTCAGGCGTTGCAGAGGCAGCATCCTGATGCACGTGTGATGCTGGTGGCCGAGAAGGGCACGATGGGTGTGGGGTCAAGCCGCATGTCCGGCGTGAATAACGTCGCGCTCTGGACAGGCAAACAAGCCAGCCCCTATGTGCCTTTCGTGAATATTGCTCCAATTGTGGGGGGCACGAACGGTATCTCTCCGATCTTTCTGACCACGGTCGGTGTCACGGGCGGTATTGGTCTCGACCTCAAGAACTGGGTCAAGAAGCTTGATGGGGAAGGCAAGCCGGTTGTGGACGCAAATGGGGACCCTGTTCTTGAGCAGGTTTATTCCGTTGAGACAGGTACGGTTTTCACGATCAACACAAAAACGAAGAAGCTTTATGATGCGACGGGCGAAAAAGAGCTCGTTGATATCTCGTCGGCGCTGACCTCGCCAAAGGTCGAATTCATCAAGGCGGGTGGCTCTTATGCGGTTGTTTTCGGCAAGAAGTTGCAAACTTTTGCTGCCTCGACCCTGGGCACCAATGCTCCGGCTGTTTTTGCTGCATCGAAAGAAGTTTCCCATGAAGATCAGGGCCTGACGGCGGTTGAGAAAATCTTCAATAAAAACGCTGTTGGTGTGGCACCGGGCAAAGTGCTGCATGCGGGCTCGGACGTTCGGGTGAAAGTCAACATCGTTGGTTCGCAGGATACTACGGGCCTGATGACGGCGCAGGAACTTGAGGCGATGGCTGCAACGGTTATCTCGCCCACGGTAGACGGTGCCTACCAGTCCGGCTGCCACACCGCGTCTGTGTGGGACACCAAAGCGCAAGCCAACATCCCCAAGCTCATGAGTTTCATGAACAAGTTCGGCCTTATCACCGCGCGCGACCCGAAGGGTGTGTATCACCCGATGACGGACGTGATCCACAAGGTGCTCAATGACATCACCGTGGACGACTGGTCGGTGATCATCGGCGGCGACAGCCACACCCGCATGTCCAAAGGCGTGGCCTTTGGGGCGGATTCGGGCACCGTAGCACTTGCGCTCGCAACGGGCGAGGCCACCATGCCGATCCCGGAATCGGTCAAGGTCACCTTTAAGGGCAGCCTTAAGTCGCACATGGACTTCCGCGATGTTGTACACGCAACGCAAGCCCAGATGCTGAAGCAGTTTGGCGACAACGTCTTTCAGGGCCGTGTGATTGAAGTGCATATCGGCACGCTGATCGCCGACCAGGCCTTTACCTTCACCGACTGGACAGCGGAAATGAAGGCAAAAGCCTCGATCTGTATTTCCGAGGACGCGACCTTGATCCAGTCGCTCGAGATCTCGAAAAGCCGTATCCAGATCATGATCGACAAGGGCATGGACAATGCAGCGGGGACCCTGAGGGGCCTGATCGCCATCGCGGACCAGCGCATTGCCGAGATCAAGTCGGGTGGGAAACCTGCATTGCAGCCAGATGCCAACGCCAAATATTTCGCCGAATTTGTCGTGGACCTCGACCAGATCATCGAGCCGATGATCGCGGACCCGGACGTGAACAACGCGGACGTATCCCGCCGCTACACGCACGACACCATCCGCCCGGTTTCCTTCTATGGAGGTGAGAAGAAAGTCGACCTCGGCTTTGTCGGTTCCTGCATGGTACACAAGGGCGACATGAAAATCGTCGCGCAGATGCTGAGGAACATCGAGAAGCAGAACGGCAAGGTGGAGTTCAAGGCCCCGCTCGTGATCGCGCCGCCGACCTACAATATCGTTGATGAGCTGAAGGCCGAAGGCGACTGGGAAGTGCTGCAGAAATACGCGGGCTTCGAGTTTGACGACAGCGCGCCCAAGAGCACAGCCCGCACCCAGTATGAAAACACCCTCTATCTCGAGCGCCCGGGCTGCAACCTGTGCATGGGCAACCAGGAGAAAGCCGGGAAGGGCGACACTGTGATGGCGACATCCACCCGCCTCTTTAAAGGCCGTGTTGTCGAGGACTCCGACGAGAAGAAGGGCGAATCGCTCCTGGCCTCCACACCTGTTGTGGTGCTGGCCACGGTTCTTGGCCGTACACCAAATATTGCCGAGTATGAAGCCGCTGTAGAGGGTATCAACCTCACCAGCTTCGCACCGCCGCTCGGTAAGCCGCCGGTTACCGCAAGCCATCACTAGACACTGGCGCAGGCAACCGTGTCGGTTGCCTGCTATCCGGACAAAGCTGATATCCAGATAAACCGGCAGCGCGCAGTCCGCGCTGCTGGCAACCCCGGCATGGCGCCATACACTAGCCGCATTGGGACGGGCCGACACCATACGCCAGTGGTAAGAATGCTGCTCACTGCCGCAGGGTTGTGCAAGGCCTGAGTTAGCTTCCCTCTGATCAGGCAGATATGCGGTGACCACAAGATATTTATCTTGTGCGTTGCCCCGCAGTGTTGCGGCGCTCGTCGCGGAAAACCGCAACAAACTGACCGCAATTCCTTCACTTTCCCGCCTTATTGCGGCGGCATGATAGCCAAATCGGAGAATAAAAATCCCTTACGAAGGATAAAAAATGACGGAATTCACAGGCGCGGAGTTTTTGCTTTCCATGTTGTTGATCGCGGTAGCGGCTGCAGGCATGGTTCACAGCCATGTACAGGTGAAACGTTTCCGGCTGTAATCCGCCCTTTCCCACACCTTTGTGCCAGGTACCGCGCTAGCATTGATGCAAACCGCCTCCTCTTGTCATTCTGCTCTCATCGCTATCTGGTTGCCTGATCTGCTTTATTTCTTGTTTTTTCTCCCGTGCCGGGACTATCTATTTGGGCGCGGTGAGCTGTTGTGACGTAACGGCGACATATGGCCTCGCGTGGGCGGGCAATTGAGGAGGGGCATGATGTGAAGGGGGCAATTTTCATAATACTTGGCTTGGCGCCAATTGCCCTTGGCAGTGTTAAGCCTGTTTTTCTCTGGTTTTGGGCGATCATTATATCCCTAATGCTAATGGGTGAGGCTGCTGCTGGTTTTCGCCACACGTCGCGCGCAGTCTATTTGATTGAAACACTCAAGCGTATGCGCATGGCTCTGTTTGTGGTGTTTGGTTTGCTGGTTTTTCTTCTGGTGCAATATATGCTGGCGCCAGACCTTTCTGTATATGCCGATCCAATGACGCGGATCGCTGAAAATGTTTATTTGCCGCAAAGTTTTGTACCAAAAGAGACGCTAAAGGCCGCGTTGTGGATATGTGGTACATCTATTTTCTTTTTGTTGTGCATCAACACGGGCTTACGTGACCGGCAGTTCGCGACACAGGTTGTGGCTTTCATCACTCTGGTGGGAACTGCTCTGAGCATTTATGGCTTGGGCGCCTACCTGCAGGACAGTAACTCCATCCTCTGGTTTGAGGGGCTCCGTATTCCTCATACAGGCCTCAGTTCGACCTTTGTGAACCGGAACAACTTCGCAACCTTTTGCGGGCTGGTGCTTTTGGCTAATATGGACTGGCTTCGGCGGTTTATTCGGCTGGCCAAGGGCAGCGAAAAAGGTCTCCTGCCAACCATAAGAGCGCTTGTTGGACCCGGCGGGCTACTTGTTGTTGCTCTTCTGGTTAATTTTTCTGCTCTTGCATTCGCCGGGTCTCGCGGGGCTATCGCCGCGACGGTTGTTGCCTGTGGGGTGTATATGTTTATGCAACGAGGGTTGCGTGGCCCTGCTCAATACAGCACTATTGTGCGCAGGCTTGCGGTGTCGCTCGGCGTGATGGGGCTGGTGTTTGTGTTTCTTTTGCTGAGTGGGGCAGGGCACCGGTTTACGCTCGATCTGTCGCAGTCACCTCGTGTACATATCTACCAGACAGTGTTTGAGGCTATGGCACAGCGCCCTGTCTTCGGGTACGGTTTGGGCACATTTGAGCAGATATTCCCCCTGTTTCGGCCACCGGAGATCCACCAGTATTTCCGCCGCGCGCATAGCGAATATCTGGAGATGATATGGGGGCTGGGTTTGGTTCCGTTTCTGGCTCTGATGGCCTTCGGGGTGTGTGGGCTCGTGAGGCTTTGGCAGATGTCATCGTCACATCTGACTTTCGCCATATCTTTTCCCGCATGCATGTTGGTGATGGCGCATGGGTTGATAGATTTTCCTATACAGATACCAGCCATATTGTTTGTTTTTTTGGCTTTACTTTCAGTGGATATTTCTCTCTTTTGGCGCCGCAGCAAGCCACAGGAGAAGATCAGGAAAAGGGGTGTGGAGTGAAATTTGAGGGACGTAATAATTTTGATATCGTAAGATTAGTGGCCGCGAGCCAAGTAGTGCTAGTTCATGCCTGTCATCATCTCGAAATATTCCCTAAGTTAATTTCAGTATTGCAGTACATCCCTGGTGTCCCCATTTTCTTTTTTGTCAGTGGATATTTGATTTATCGCTCTTGGCAAAATACTGGCTTCCAGCACTATAAAACCTTTGTCGTAAACCGAGTGCTCCGGTTGTTTCCTGCGCTGTATGTATGTTTCGCATTTTCATTATTCGCGGTCTGGCTTGTTGATGCCAAAATATTCACCCAAATGGCAGATGGTGAGTTTTGGTTTTGGGTGATCGCGCAGCTAAGCGTTATGCAATTCTACAACCCCGATGCAATTAGGTCGTTCGGCGTTGGGGTTTTAAATGGTAGTTTGTGGACAATTTCTGTAGAAATACAATTTTATATACTAACACCATTAATATTTCTAATTTTCAATTATAGAAGAATATTTACATACTTTGCAATATTGATATTTATTATGTTAAACTATTTGCAGATTACAATGGATGGCCGCGATGATATAATTTCTAAATTATTTTTTGTTTCTTTTCTACCTTGGATATACATGTTTATGCTTGGTGCATATGTTGCCCACTCAGTAAAAGTGCAAGCATTTATTATGTCCCTAAATAGTTACACACTAGTTTTTTCTTATATTATATTAAACTTTATTTCGGCGTCCCTGTCTTTTGGAACTGGTAATGAAATCAATGTGGTCAGTTATTTGTTGTTGGCGGCAATTGTTTTTCAGGTAGCTTACAAACTGCCAGTTTTTTCCGATCGAATACTGGGTCGGAACGACTACTCTTACGGCATATATATATATCACATGCCCATAATTAACGTGCTGTTGTTCTATGGAATATCCCAGTCTATTTATTCGCTACTGTTTACGTTAGCCCTCACCTTCGCATTCGCAGCGGCCTCTTGGCATTTTGTGGAGAGGCCCGCGCTTCGCCTCAAAAAACATGCCTTACGGCGCATTTGAATAAATGTTCATTGATTGAAGCGGGAAAGCTGAACCGTTCGTGACTAGGTTTAAGGTAAAAAGTCGGAAACCCCTTACGTCATATGAGCAGTATATCCTAGATATAGTTCTGCGAAACTTTCTCGGATTTGATTGGGTTAGCGAGGTTCTGTCTGATGGCGAAATAACTCAGACCCTCTCACTCTCGCTACCTTTTTCAGGAGGTACTTTGTATTTGCCGGAGGTTGCCCTGAGCGTTGGGGATGGGAGCTTCGCATTCGAGCCTCCTTCCGGCCGATTGCCGATGTGGCGGCCCGCAGACAATGGGCTGAACGGTAATTTTGTAAGGCCCGAGGTGCCTGTTTTGTTTGGGGCGCCTGGCGTTGAAACCTGTGCTGATGGTTTGCGGTTGCATCTTGATATTTTATCGTCCGCATTTTTTATGCTCAGCGATTTTGATGCTTTTCACAGCGAGAACCGCGATTGCCATGGCCGGTTTTCTGCGAAGTCGTCGCGAGCATATGCCGGGGGATTTCTTGACCGCCCATTACTTGATGAATATGTCGAGATATTGTGGTTGTGTATGAAGAGGCTTTGGCCTTCTCTTGTTCGCAAACAGCCCAGAGGCGAAATTCTTGTTAGTTGTGATGTCGACAGACCGTTCCTGCCCGCAGCGGCATCGGTGATGGGCACCGTCAAATCGCTGGGGGCTGACGTTTTGCGCCGGCGCAGCCCGGGAACGGCTGTACGTCGGCTGTTGGCATCCGTGGCACGTGGGCGTTTTGGGGACAGGCTTGATCCGTACAATACCTTCGATTGGTATATGTCGGTATGCGAGCAGTATGGCAGGCGGGCAGCATTTTATTTTCTTGTGGCTGGCACATCGGATCTGGATGGAGATTATAGCCTTGAGGATGACAGGATAGAAGCCTTGATCCGAAGTGCATCATCGCGTGGCCATGAAGTCGGTATCCACGGCAGTTACAATTCAATTCTGGATGAAAAGCAGATAGTGCATGAGAAGCAGCTGTTGGAAAACTGCCTGACAAGACTGGGTATCGACTCCGTTGTAGCAGGCAATCGCCAGCATTATCTGCGCTGGAATACCAAAACAACCGCTGGGTTTCTGGACGACGCTGGATATATATACGATACGACGGGTGGATATGCTGATCATACAGGGTTCCGTTTTGGAACCGCCCGCGAATTTCCCATGTGGTGTTGGCACAAGCAGGAAAGACTGCATATCATACAGCGGCCGCTTATTGTGATGGACGTAACCTTGTTGTCGCAGGAATATATGGCGCTGGGCTATGGAAATGCTGTAAACGAACATGTAGCGGCCATGAAAGATCGCGCTTTGCGGTATGGTGGCAACTTTACCGTACTTTGGCACAACTCAAATTTGTTGACCCGGCGCGACAGGGAATTATTCGAGTATTGTATCCAAGATGAAAAACAAATTACTCCATAGTCGCGGTACCTTCATCCTGTCGCTGATCCTGTTTAAGGTCATTCTGGACTTCGCATATGTAAATTTCATCAATGTGGTGTACGCTGCAAGCTATCACCGTTTTTTTATTGAGGTCGAGATACAGAACTATGTGTTCTGCTGGTTGATATATTTAAGTTTCATGCCGGTGTTGCGGCACAGGTTGCTTCAGGTGAGCGATTATTTCAGCTCGACGGCGGTCCTTGGCCTGATAGGGCCACTATGTACAGTGGCCGGTCTTGACGCGTCCCGGTCACTCTACCCGGTGCTGGTCAGTGCGGCGGCAATCATGGTGATCGCTGTTGTTTGCCGTAAAGAACAAATCAGGCTTATCCGAATACCGCATTTGCCGGGCGTGTCTTCCTGGGCTTTAACTGCGTCGGGTTTTGTAGTGGCTTTTGTTGCCATGTGGTATGTATTCTCGGGAGCGGTTGCCAACCTGAACTTTGATCTGTCGGCAGTTTATGAGTTTCGTGCCGTCAATTCGCAGATCACAGATGTGGGCTTTGTCGCCTATCTCAACATATGGGCCTACAAGGTATTCAGCATATTCTTGCTAACCTATGCCGTGTGGAAGAAGAAAAAAACTGCGGTGGTCGCGATTGTGGTTTTACAGGTATTTTTCTTTGGCGTCACGGCCCACAAAGCAGTCTTGTTTTTCCCGTTTCTCGTTTTTGCCATCTGGTACTACTTCAAACGCAATAACCTTGCTATTGCGCTGCCTGTCACGTTCGGTTTGGCGGTGCTGATCGCCTATGCCGGATATGCCTTGTTTGATGCGCAAATGCTGGCCTCGATGATCATCCGGCGGGTCTTCTTTGTGCCTGCTGCAGCAACCTTCAGCTATTTCGAATTTTTTAGTACGACACCTTATGTATACTGGGCTGACTCCGTATTATCGCCTTTTATCAGCTATGATTATAGTATGCCGCTGAGCTACATCATTGGTGACTTTATGCTGAACCCTGAAATGGGTGCCAACAATGGCTTCATCAGCCGGGGGTATGCTCATGCAGGTTTATTTGGTGTTGGCATTTACGTGCTTATGCTGTGCATACTGTTGAAATTCCTCGACAGCCTCACACAGTCCGGTGTGCCTTTGTGGGTTAGTCTCTGTGTGACAGCGATTCCGATCAGAACCGTGATTTTTTCTAGTGATCTTTTCACCAGTTTGGTAAGCCATGGCTTCCTCTGGTCTGTAATTTTATTGCTGGCTGTTCGCAAAGACCCGGAACGGCGGCCTGAAGCGGCGTCTTGGCGGGGTTCCGGATACGCAAATCAGGCGCGAGGGTGACACAAGGTAGGGATGCTCATTCCAGTTGAACTTAAATTTTTAAAACTGAATTTTATTAAATTTACGCAAATAATTAGAGGGACGCCTCGTGGTGGACGATCGTAAATATCAAATCTGCACCAATTGTGTAATGGATACGACAGACTCGGCTATTGTTTTTGACAGTGCGGGTGTATGTGACCATTGCAAGGGTTTTTATACTCAAGTCGAACCTAATTGGCATACCGATGCCCGGGGCCGTGAACAGTTGGACGGCATTATCGAACGTATCAAGGCAGACGGCAAGGGTCGTGATTTCGACTGCATCATCGGCATGAGCGGCGGTATCGACAGTTCCTACCTCGTTTACGCGGCAAAAGAAATGATGGGCCTTCGGCCGCTCGTCTTTCATGTCGATGCGGGCTGGAACTCCCAGATCGCGGTAAACAACATCGAAAAGCTCGTCGATGGGTTGGGCCTTGATCTCTACACAGAAGTGATTGACTGGCAGGAAATCAAAGATCTGCAGTTGGCTTACTTCAAGTCAGGTGTGCCGCACATCGATACGCCGCAGGATCACGCGTTTTTTGCCACCATGTACAAATTTGCGGAAGAGCATAAGGTGCGCAACGTGCTCACGGGCGCCAATTATTCGACGGAGTGCATCCGCAACCCTATTGAGTGGATGTATTACCAGTCTGATTCCATCCAGCTTAAAGACATCCACCGCAAGTTTGGTTCAAGACCACTGAAAAACTTCCCTATTACGTCAATTTTGAAACACAAATTATACCTGCCGTATATCAAGGGCATCAAGGTTGAACGGCCGCTAAATTATATCCCTTACATCAAGTCTGACGCTGTAAAACTGTTGACGGAACGGTTTGGCTGGCAACCTTATCCACAAAAACATTTTGAATCACGTTTCACCAAGTTTTACGAGGCTTATTGGTTGCCGGAGAAGTTTGGTTTTGATACGCGAAAAGTACAGTATTCAAGCCTTATTGTCACCGGCCAGATGACGCGGGAAGAAGCGCTTGAGAAGCTCAGGGTACCCGCTTTCGATCCTGAGACAATTGATCAGGATTTTGAGTATATTGCGACGAAGCTGGGTATTACGACAGACGAACTTCGCGGCTATTTCAATGCGCCCAACAAAAGCTATAAGGATTACCGCAACCAGCGGTCCATCTATACTGTGGGTGCCAAAGTGATGCGGGCGCTGGGAATGGAACTCGGTGGCAAGCGATGATCACCGTCGTTAATTATGGTTCCGGCAATATCAGCGCCATAACAAATATATACAAACGGCTGAACATACCCTGTGTTGTGGCGACCGGGGCAGATGCGATCGCGCAAGCGACACACCTTGTTTTGCCGGGCGTTGGTGCGTTTGACGCGACCATCGATCAGCTGGACCGGTCTGGCATGCGACCGATGCTTGATAAAAAGGTGTTGGAAGACCATACACCTGTTATCGGGGTCTGTGTTGGTATGCAGATCATGGCGAAGTCGAGCGAGGAAGGCCAGCGCGGAGGCCTGGGCTGGGTGGATGCTCATGTGCGCAGGTTCGATACCGCCACGCTGGCGCACAAGCCACATATCCCGCATCTTGGCTGGAATGTCGCGACGCCGGTCAAACCCGTGCCACTCTTTGAGGGTATTGATGTCGAACGGGGTTTTTACTTCCTCCACTCCTACTATTTTGAATGCTGCAATGACGATGACGTCCTCGCGACCACCCATTACGGCACCACTTTTACGTCCTCGGTTAATGCGGGCAATGTGTTCGGTGTTCAGTTCCATCCTGAAAAAAGCCATCAAAACGGTATCCGGCTTTTCAAGAATTTCGCGAGATTTTAGCCATGTTGCGCTCCCGAATTATACCGTGTCTGCTGGTCCACAATCAGGGACTGGTTAAAACTGTGAAGTTCAAGGACCCCAAATATGTGGGTGACCCGATCAATGCAGTGAAGATTTTCAATGAAAAAGAAGTCGATGAACTGATCGTGCTGGACATTGACGCGACCGCCGAAGGACGCGAACCCGACTATCGCATGATCGAAGATCTGGCCGCCGAATGCAGGATGCCATTTTGTTATGGCGGCGGGGTAACAACGGTAGAACAGGCGGTGAAGATCATCAACTCAGGCGTTGAGAAAGTCGCCCTGAGCGCAGCTTTTGCAGCTAATCCCTCCTTGGTGACAGATCTTGTTGAAGCCGTGGGCAGCCAGAGTGTTGTTGCGGTGGTTGACGTCAAGAAAGTGGGCTTGTTCGGATCTTATGAAATTTTCACGCACAACGGTCAAAAGAAGGTCAAGCGTGACCTGATAGAATATTGTCGGGAGCTTGAGCGTCTGGGGGTTGGTGAAATCGTCGTCAATGCCATTGACCAGGACGGCATGATGAAAGGTTATGACGAAAAGCTTATAGCCAAGGTGCGGGAAGCCACCCATGTGCCTATCACGGTCCTCGGCGGAGCCGGCAGTCTGGATGATATAAGGCAGCTGATTGAGCAATACGGTATTATTGGTGCTGCCGCTGGCAGCCTATTTGTTTTCAAAGGCGTCTATCGTGCTGTGCTGATCAATTATCCCCAGCGCGCCGACAAGGATGCTCTCTTTAATCAGGTTAGTTCATTTCAATGAAACAGATTCTCCAGGACCTAGGGTCCGGCAAAACCATTGTTGCAGATATTCCGATGCCGCAGGTGAAGGCAGGCCACGTGCTGATTGAGACGCTGACCTCGCTTATTTCTGCAGGGACTGAGCGCATGCTGGTTGATTTTGGTCGCTCCAGTTATCTGGAAAAGGCCCGACAGCAACCTGAAAAAGTAAAAATGGTGCTTGATAAGGTTAAAACCGATGGTCTGTTGCCCACCATTGATGCCGTGCGGTCGAAGCTCGATCAACCGGTCCCTATGGGTTATTCCAATGTTGGTCGGGTTGTTGAGGTCGGTCGGGGCGCCGAGGCATTTCAAATTGGTGATCTTGTTGTCTCCAATGGCCATCATGCAGGTATGGTGTGCGTGCCCAAAAACCTGTGCGCCAAAGTGCCTGAGGGTGTTCGCGCCGATGATGCCGTCTTCACCGTGGTAGGGGCGATTGCCCTTCAGGGCATCCGGATTGCGGAACCCACCTTGGGCGAATGTGTGGTGGTTACCGGGTTGGGGCTTATTGGCCTCATGACGGTTCAGCTTCTGAAGGCGCAGGGCTGCCGGGTCCTCGGGCTGGATTTTGACGAGAGCAAACTTGCCCTTGCCCGCGCGTTTGGCGCTGAGGTGGTAAACCTGGCCGAAGGACAGGACCCTGTTCAAGTGGCGGAGAGCTTTTCACGTGGTCGCGGCGTTGACGCGGTGATTATCACAGCGTCGACCAAAAGCAGTGATCCGGTTCATCAGGCGGCAACCATGTGCCGCAAGCGTGGCCGCATTGTGCTGGTGGGTGTTGCGGGCCTTGAGCTCAACCGGTCGGACTTTTACGAGAAAGAGTTAAGTTTTCAGGTTTCATGTTCTTATGGCCCCGGCCGTTATGACAGCCGGTACGAGGACGAGGGGCATGACTATCCGGTAGGTTTTGTGCGCTGGACTGAGCAGCGTAATTTTGAAGCGGTGCTGGACATCATGGCGGCAGGCACGTTGCAGCTTGCGGACCTCAAAACCAGAACGTTTCCAGTCGACTCAGCGCCCGAGGCGTATCAGTTCTTGCTGAATGACAAGCAGGCGCTGGGTGTGTTGCTTGACTATCCAGCGCAGGCAGAGGCGGCCTCACGCCAGAAGACGCTTCCTCTTGAAAGGGGAGGACGGCGGGCTGGCGCTTCGGCGCCGGTGCTGGCTGCGGTGGGTGCGGGAAACTATGCCGGCCGCATGCTTCTGCCTGCATTTGCAAAAACAGAAGCCCGGCTCAAGACGGTTGCTTCATCTGGTGGCGTAACGGGTACCCACTACGGTAAAAAGCTGGGCTTTGAGCAGACCACCACCGACACGGAAGCATTGTTTGAGGATCAGGATGTCGATGCTGTTATTGTCGGTACGCAACATAACAGCCATGGCCGTTTTGTTATCGACGCGCTGAAGGCTGGCAAAAGCGTATTTGTAGAAAAGCCCCTTGCCCTGACGAATACAGAGCTTGACCAGATTGAAACTGCATATGCTGCGGCTGGCGAAAGCGGGTCTCCTCCGCTTGTGATGGTGGGTTTCAATCGTCGTTTCGCGCCTCTTATGCAGAAGCTGAAAAAAGCAACCAGCAAAACCGACATGCCGATGAGCATTGTCTATACGTGTAATGCGGGTGTCATTCCGGCGGACAGTTGGGTGCAAGACCCGCAAAAAGGCGGGGGCCGCATTATCGGCGAAGCCTGCCATTTTATCGATATTGCGCGGTTTCTGGCCGGTTCCCCCATTATATCAATCCACGCTGTGGGCATGAGCTTGCCTGTGGCCGATTGCCACGATACGGCTTCCATCACTGTTAAATTTGAAAATGGCTCTGTTGCAACGGTGCATTATTTTGCCAATGGGCACCGTGCGTTCCCGAAGGAACGGGTCGAGGTTTTTCAGGCCGGTAAAACCTTTGTGCTCGACAACTTCCGCTCGTTGGTCGGGTTTGGCGAAACATTGCCAAAAAAGCGTTCGTTTTCGCAACAAAAGGGGCAGGATGAATGCTGCGCCGCCTTTGTCAGCGCTTTGAAAAGTGGCGGGGCAGCGCCAATTCCCTTTCAGGAAGTCATGGAAGTATCACGCGCCAGCATTCAGGCGGCAGAGATGATTGGAATGTCGGATGGATAGGAGTACAGGATGAGCCTGGTCGAATATCTCGACAATAAGTTTTACCCCGATTTTCAGAAAAACTGGGACGACCACCTGTTTCGCGAGAAGGTACTGGCGGTCATTCGGCCCGAGCATGACCTGCTGGATATGGGGGCTGGCGCTGGTATTATTGACTGCATGAATTTCCGGGGGCTGGTCAGGTCAGCAACGGGGATTGATCTTGATGAGCGGGTAACGGAAAACCCTTTTCTCGATAAAGGTTTTATCGGCGATGTAACACAGACGCCCTTTGACGACGGCAGTTTTGACATCATCATTTGTGATAATGTGATGGAACATATCGAAAAGCCGGAGGCGTTTCTGGATGAGGTTGCGCGCCTGCTCAAACCCGGTGGTATCTTTCTCGGCAAAACGCCAAACAAGTGGCATTATATGCCCTTGATCGCCGCCAATACCCCTTTATGGTTTCACAAGTTTTACAATAAGCTGCGTGGACGGAACGAGGAAGACACCTTCCCCACCCATTACCGGTTGAATACCCCTGCAGATGTTCGCCGGCTTGCGTCCGGCGCCAACCTTGAAACCGTTGATGTTGCCCTCTATGAAGGGCGGCCGGAGTATCTGCGTATTTTCTTTGTGCTGTACCTGTTTGGCATTTTTTATGAACGTCTGGTCAACAAGGTCGGCTTTATGCGGCGTTTCGCCATTCTTCTGGTGACCAGCTTGAAGAAACCCGGATAAGGTCTGTGTCGCTGCGATCCATACCGCGGTTTGTTCGCACGGTGGCCCACCTGAAACCCGGCCAGGTGATAAACCGCGTGCAGCGACGGTTCACCAGGCTCCAGCAATCAGATGTCAGTGCGGTGTGCCGGGCCGAAGCTTGCGGCGAATGGCAACCGGCGCTTGCCCGGCCACAGTCCATCTTGCCGGGTGGCCGTTTCACCTTCCTGAACGAGACGAGGGCGGTCACGTCCGCGAATGACTGGAACGACGCCGCAACGTCCAAGTTATGGCTCTATAACCTGCATTACCATGATGGTCTGTTGGCCCCCGATGGTGATGACGTGGACAAGCACGCATTCCTGCAGCGTTGGATCAGCGAAAACCCAACATTTGAGGGAAATGCGTGGGAGCCTTATCCGACGTCGCTGCGCATCGTGAACTGGGTTAAATGGGCGATGGCTGGCGGGGCATGGTCCCCTGCCATGGACAGCCACCTCGCCCAGCAATGCGCGGCGCTTTATCAGCAGGTTGAATATCACTTGTTGGGCAATCATTTATTTGCCAACGCAAAGGCATTGATCTTTGGTGGCCTGTTTCTTGGCGGTCCGCAAACAGAACAGTGGCTTGACAAGGGGGAGAAAATTCTCAGGGGTGAACTGTCCGAACAGTTTCTAGGCGACGGAGCACATTTTGAGCTGAGCACCAGCTATCAGGCCACTCTGACGGAAGATCTGCTGGATCTGGTCAATATCATGCGCGCCTTTGGTCGCGCTGTGCCCATACCTTTGCTGACCCATGCAGAGCGGGCGATTTTCTGGCTTGAGGTGATGACCCGCCCCGACGGACTGCCGCCACTTTTTAATGATGCGGCTTATGGTATCAGTCCATCCCTCGCCAGCCTGCAGGACTATGCCCGCAGACTTGCTGTGCCCTTGGCCGCCGCGCCGGAGGCGGGGTTGGTTGACCTACCGGCAAGCGGCTACTTTCGCTATACCGGAGATACTTACGGGTTTTGGGGTGATGCGGGGCAAATCGGCCCTGACTATATCCCTGGCCACGCCCACTGTGACATGCTGGGGTTTGAATTGTATGCACACGGTGCGCCCCTTGTGGTCGATACCGGCACGTCTACCTATGATATTGGTGAGCGGCGACAGCTGGAACGGTCCACGCAGTCGCATAACACCGTGCAACTGGGCGACTGTGAGCAAAGCGAAATATGGGCAGGTTTTCGGGTGGGGCGGCGTGCCCGCATAACGGCCCGCGAAGTGGGACCTGACTGGTTGAAGGCTTCTCACAACGGGTTTGGCTCGCTCCACGAACGTAGGTTCACCTTCTCTCCCGGCAGTATAACCCTTGAAGATAGCGTTCGGGGCTCGACGCCTGCCGCGCCGGCGGTCGCGCGCTTTCACCTTCACCCCGATATCCAGCCTGAGCTGTCAGGCAATATGGTTGAGGCAGGAATGGCGAGTTTTCGTTTCACTCATGCCCGGAAAGTAGCGCTTTCACCCTATGAATATGCGCCCGAATTTAACCGGCGGCTGCCAGCCTTGTGTATCGACGTTCATTTTGACACGCATTTGATAACTGAAATCCAGCTATGAAAATTCTTTTTATTACCGATAATTTCCCGCCCGAGGTAAATGCGCCTGCTTCACGCACTTACGAACATTGCCGTGAGTGGGTCCGACAGGGTGCGGAGGTAACCGTGATCACATGCGCGCCAAACTTCCCGCAGGGCAAAGTGTACCCGGGATATAAAAATCGTCTATATAGCCAAGAGATTATGGACGGTATAAAGGTCATTCGGGTCTGGAGCTACATCACGGCAAACGCCGGTTTCATGAGACGCGTTCTGGATTACATGAGCTTCGCCATGAGTGCGTTCATTGTCGGGTTGTCTCAGGAAACACATATTATTGTGGCGACGTCCCCGCAGTTTTTCACCACCTTCACTGGATACAGCCTGTCATTTGCGAAACGCAGACCTTGGGTTTTTGAGCTGCGTGACCTGTGGCCTGAATCTATCATTACGGTAGGCGCAATGAAAAAGGGCGCCGCGATCCGCATGCTGGAGAAGGCAGAGCAGTTTATGTACAGGCAGGCTGACATGATCGTGCCGGTGACGGACGCCTTTCGCGACCGGCTTATTGACTACGGCGTTGCGCCTGAGAAGATTACGGTCGTGACCAACGGGGTGGATAAATCGGTGTTTCCCGTGAGGGCGCCTGATGAAGACCTTCTGGATAGCCTTGGGCTCAAGGGTAAGTTTATCCTGGGGTATGTCGGAACGCACGGCATGGCCCATGGGCTGGATTTTGTCGTTCAGACCCTGTCGGAAATTGATGACAGCGATGTGCATCTGCTGTGCGTGGGGGACGGTGCCGCTAAAGCTGATGTCGTGGCGCGTGCTCACGCTTTGGGCTTGAAGAATGTTACTTTTCTTGATCCGGTCGAAAAATCACGGGTGGGTGACTATCTGTCCATTCTGGATGCGGTATTGGTGCCGCTCAGAAAATCCGACACCTTCAAGACAGTTATCCCGTCGAAAATTTTTGAAGCTGCAGCGATGGAAAAGCCTATTCTTCTGGGGGTGGACGGACAGGCGCGCAAGATCATCGAAGAATATGACGCGGGCCTCTATTTCGAACCTGAGAACGGCGAAGCGTTGCGCGCTGCCATTGTTGCGCTGAAAGAAGATAAATCACGCTATAGTGCGTGTCAGGCAGGGTGCCGGCAGCTGGCCACCGCTTATGACCGCAAGACGTTGGCGCAAAAAATGTTAGCTGCAATCACGGCTTTTGTTCGCGGTACCGAATAACCTTTGCCGGGTTGCCCACGGCGATGGCGTTGGGCGGTACGTCCTTTGTGACAACAGCTCCAGCGCCAATAACGGCGCCGTCCCCGATCGTCACCCCCTTGAGGATGGTGACATTGGCCGAAATCCAGACATCGTTGCCGATGGTGATGGGCGCCCGCAGATGACCCTGGTGCCGCATGGGTATCCCCGGCTTCATCTCGTGGTCACGGCCCCAAATGACGGTTTTCGGGCCTATCATAACTTCGTCGCCAATGTGGATTTCCCCCAGCAGGTGACAGCCGGCATTGAGGTAAAAATTATTCCCTGCCGAGATCAGCGGATCACCGACCAGACGGCAATAAGGCTCT
The DNA here is from genome assembly GCF_048260245.1 of Kordiimonas sp. Lineage (GTDB taxonomy): Bacteria > Pseudomonadota > Alphaproteobacteria > Sphingomonadales > Kordiimonadaceae > Kordiimonas. The sequence goes on from NZ_JBLXGZ010000004.1 coordinate 28,547, forward strand.
ATTTTTGCGGTACCGCGAAATTCGGTTCGCGAAAACACGCAGTTATTATAGATGATCACCCCGCGCCGCCGCAGCAGCAGGCGGTTCACTCGAATTTTGAGCGCTTGAGCCAGGCTTTTAGGCATCCTGCAAGTATCCCCCTTGGCAGACTAAGCAGATCATAGAAGAACGGCTTCATGTCGGTTTTGTCAAATATAGCAAAATAGCGCGTGTCGCCGCCCCATATATTCTGGCGGAAATGCCGGGCGTACCGTGGTCGGCTCAGGAGGTTGACGATCTCGTGCTTCATATAGACAAAATGTATGATCGTCGTGAGGTCCTGCGTTTGTGGCGGGATGTCCATGCCCTGCGCATCCAGCCACTGGGCATGTTGTAGTTTTACCCCGCTGAGGTTTCCCATGCGGTGCCACATCATGGAGCGAAGGTTGATTTCCATCAGCTTATATTGTCCGTCCCGGTGGTCGAGCTTGAACTCGGGCTCGGCGATGCCGATCAGGTTCATACCGTCAAGCAGGGCACGTCCCTGAGAGCGAACGACCTCCGGGGCCTCGTTGCTGGCGCTGGCAAATACTCCAAAAAGGTCGGGATACTGGGTTAGTTTTTTGCCGATCCACTCCCGGATGATTTTACCGCGCGGTGACCGGTAGCCTGTGTAGGCGTATATGTGGGTGTCGTCGCCGGGGATATATTCCGATGCAAGGAAGGTTGTGCCGCTTTCGAGAAAGCCAACAAGCTGGTTCCGGTTTGTGGCAAGGGCGGCGGGACTTTCAAGATAGAGGCTGCGAAAAACGGGTGTTGTCAGGTCCTGGCGGGTGTTGGGTTTGATAAGCACAGGATAGGTGAGGCTGTCCAGTGCGGCGATGTCTGCGGTGGTGTTCAGGGCGCGCGTTTTGGGATACGGAACGCCCAGCTTCTCGCAAAATTCATACTGGGTGTATTTGTCAAGGCTACCAAGAATGGTGTCGCGGTTGAACGGGAGGAAGCAGAAATCGCCAATCTCGTCATACAGGCTGTGCAGGTTTTCAAGTTGCCGGTCGTCCGTCGGGAAAATGACAAGCCGGTCATAGCTTGCCTTGAGCACAAAAAGGGCCTCACGCAGGCTTTTTGCCGAGTTGTCGATTGCCCTGCAACCGGTAATCTTGTTGCTGTACCGTGCCAGCGAGGTACCATAATCCAGCAGCCAAATATCCGGCACACCTTCGGCATGCAGCTCCCGGATAATGGAATATCCGTTCACATAGCCCCCAAGGACAATAGCCGCGGCGGAGGACGAAGAGCGGGCGTGCTGCGGATAGCTCATGCGCGGTCCTTCAGTTTCTCGCCATCGCTAAATTGGTTTACACGACCGTTTTTGAGGTGTTCGGTTGTTTCAATGATGCCAGCCAAGCCTTTGTCATGGATATGGTTATTAGCCAGATTTACCACCGAAATGCCCAACTGCTCGAGTTGGGCCACAGCATATGAACCCGTGTGAAGGGTGCATTTTTCGGCAACATCCGCTGAGTTGCTGATGGGTTGTTCCAGATTGCTGACGCGCACATCTGCGTTTTTGAAGGCAGCTGCACGCACGATATCCGTCGCAGACTTATTGTTTAAATCTCCGCCAAGGAACAGGTCTCCGGTCAAACAAATTTTCATCTCTCAAAAAACCGTTTATGCCATTCTGACAGGTTCAAAAGCCGAATTGCCCGGTCAAGGCTGAAGGTACTGAGGTCATCCGGGACTTTGCTGTCTTTGAAGTGATTTTGTACAAAATTCGACCCATTGATTGTATCGGTCAGCCATTGCCGCAAGGGTCCATTAAACCATTGCCGGTGCGGTACGGGCCAACCGAGCTTGTCTTTACGCCAGCAAATTTCGTCAGGTAACTTTTTATCAAATGCGACGCGCGCAAAATATTTGGTCCAGCCATCATGAATTTTATAAGTTGCCGGTATTTTGGCGGTAAACTCGACAAGGCGGTAGTCCATGAAGGGCATGCGGGCCTCAATCGAATAGTGCATGGAACGGGCGTCGCTATAATGGATTAGGTTGATAAGCGCGCTGTTGGTGTCTTTTTTCAGCACTTCATTCAGCGGTAAAAGGAGGCGGAGCCTTTTGGTGCCAAAGGTACCCTTCACCAAGCGTTCTAGATTGCTGCCTCCAAGAATATTCCTTAAAAAGCAGAGGCCTAACCCTATATAGGTCATTTTTCTAGCGCCGGGGATTCTGGATAGCGCTTTGAGATCCTTGTAGGCGTCGCGGAGGCGACTATTGCATAAAAAGTTGACGATATACGGCAGGTATCCCGCCTGTTGCTCATCTGCTCCTTGCCCATCCAGTGTGACAACCACGTTTGACCGATCAATAAGTTTGTAAACGTTCATCCCTCCCATTCCCAAGCCATCTGACGGGGACTCGAGGCTGCCGACAGCCAGTGTATGAAGGTCGGGGACCTCCCCGACATCGGGTTCAATAAAGTTTCTTTTCAATCTGAGCGTATCGGTGATCAGCTTTATATAAACGCTTTCGTCACAGTCTTTGTAGGCGTCGGAATAAACGGTTGAGAATGTCTGCTGTTTATAGGCGGAGTCGGTATTTTTCAGTTCTTCTTCGATCATGTAGACGATGGACGCGCTGTCCAGTCCGCCGGAAAGCGCGCTGCCAAACGGCACATCGGCGCGCAGCCGCAGGCGTATGGCATCCTGAAGCAGTGCGTAATAGTCTGCGGCAATCTTTTGCGCTTTTTCCGGGCAAAAGGGTTCGTCCGAGGTGTCAATCTCATAATCCCAGAAGCGGGTAGGCGTGAAGGGGGCAAAAACCGCGTCCAGCGCAATGGTGACGCCTGAGGCAAAGTCGAACCGGTAGATATTGGCGAAGGCGGTTTCATGCTCGTATTCAAGCGCGCCCGCTTCCAGAAAGCGCTGGCAATATTTGACATTGGGCTCGCTTTTTATGTCTGGATGCGCAAGCAAGGCCTTCACTTCGGACGCCATGGCGAAGGTTTTGTCGTTCTGATAATAATAGAGCGGTTTGATGCCGAAACGGTCACGCGATACAAACAGCTCTTTTTTGTGCAAATCGATGATGGTCAAGGCCCACATGCCATTGAAGCGGTTCTGGCAGGCTGCGCCCCAGAAGTCATAGGCGGCGAGGATGACCTCGGTATCACAGTGCGAACGGAAGCTGTAACCATGGCCTTCGAGCTCCTGGCGCAGCTCGAGATGATTGTAGATCTCACCGTTATAGACGATCCAGTAACGGTCGTCCTTATACGCCATGGGTTGGTGCCCCAGTGCGCTCAGGTCCAGAATGGATAATCGCCTGTGGGCGAGGCCGATATTAAGCCCCTCAAGGGCGTGAGGGCGAACCTCCATCGTGGTCCCGGATGCTGTGCTGTCTCCCAACAGGAGGAAACCTTCGTCATCGGGGCCGCGGTGGCTGATGCTATCGCCCATCGCCTTCAGAGCGGCAGGATCAATCGCCTCGCGAGATGCCAGAAAAACCAAACCACACATTACTTAAGCCCCCGGTGTTGATAGCGCGCACTCGAATACAGGATCAGGATGTAATATAGGGCATACATCACCACTTCGTTCAGTGCGAAAATATATAAGAAAGTCTCGATTTCAAATTGTGTGGCGTAATAAAGAACCACAACAGAGCCGACAAAATATATAACTTTCCATATGGCTCCCAGCTTTAATGTATTGGTCACGCCAAAGACGGTGCTGAGGGGTGAGACAATAAAACGTACGGCCAGCACGATGCTTAATGTTTCTGCATAGTGTCCGGCCTGTGTCCATTCTGCCCCGAATACGAGGCCGAACAAAAATTCGCCAAAGAAAAAAACCGGCGCAAAAATCAGTACCGAAAAGGGCACCAGCTTTTTTGTTGTCGCCAGTATTTCAGCCCTGAGTTTTGATGGGTCTTCGTGTACCAGCTCTGAAATGCGCTGGAAATAAACCTGCCCGATCGCCGTACTTATCAGCGCCGACGGTGCGGCGAGAATACGCATCGCCAGAGCAAAAAAGCCGACCATCGCCAAGTCGTACGAGCGTGTGACAAAAAACAGCACAGCCTGAATAGTGAAGGCATCAAGCAGGGAGGGCAGCGCACTGTATTTGGGATAATCAGAATAGGTCGCGATGTTGCGGCGCAGGCGGTTGATGTCGACCGCGCGTCTCGGCACCCTGCCGTAGCGTGCAAATGCGATCACAGCTGCCACAATGCCGATAATATGCCCGGCCACCAAACCCATAGCGCTGCCCAGCAGGCCGAACAGCGTGGTTTGCCCAGCGACGAGAGCGCCGCTCTGGAGGATTTTTGCTTTGGAGATGGCGCTGAAGCGGGATGTGCGGATGCTCCAGTACAGCAGGCTTTGGAAAATGCCGCTGGCACAGATGTAAAGCGGTACCCAGAACAACACGGGTGCAATGTCGGGGGATTTCAGCAGGGCGGCAAACTGTTCGCCAAAGAGGGTGACAAGGATCATAACAATAGCACTGATGCCAAAGGTGATGCCCAGCGCGGTGATCAGAAGATGATAGGCATCGTCCTCTTCCTTGGGCAGCACGATTGTTGCCTCATACCGAAGTGTTACGACCGAGACCAGAATGATCGAAATTGCAGTAAAGAGACCATAAACACCAAAATCTGCAGGGGTATACAGCCGGGTGAGTACCGGTGCGGCAAGGATCGGTATCGCCTGCGCAATCGCTGTGCCGGAAACAAGCGTCAGGACATTTTTCACGAAGGCGTTTTTTTGCAGAAATTCGCGCATTGCCTAATTGGCGCTCAGGAGGCAGTCGACCACCTCTGCCGCTGCGTCTTCTTGCATATAGGGGTGCATGGGCAGGCTGAAAATCCGGCGGGCTACGTCCTCCGATGCTGGGAAATCCCCGGCCTTGTAGCCCAGGTGCGTAAAAGCGCCAAGAAGATGCATGGGGCGCGGATAATAGACCATCGTGGGGATGTCGCGCGCCTTGCAGGCGGACTGTAACCGCGTCCGCATGTCGCTATCTTCCGCGATAAGGGAGTATTGCGCCCAGATGCTTTGGTACCCGTGCGGTACAAACGGCGTTTTGTACCGGTCCCCGAGGTTGCTGGTGTAATAGTCGGCCAGGGTTTGCCTGGCTTTGGCCTCCGACGGGAACGCGGCCAGCTTTTCCAGCAGTATGGCGGCCTGCAGTGTATCGAGACGGCTGTTCAGGCCGATCCGCACGTTATCATATTTGTCGGCCCCCTTGCCGTGGAAGCGCAGGGAGCGCAGCAGTTCTGCCACCTCGTCGTCATCTGTAAAGAGCGCACCGCCATCGCCGTAGCAGCCGAGTGGCTTGGCCGGGAAAAAGCTGGTTGTTGCCAGGTCGCCGAACGTACCCGCACGGCGGCCCTCAATCGAACCGCCAAATCCTTGGGCTGCATCCTCAATAAGTTTCAGGCCGTGGTGTTGGCAGATATGTTCCAGCCGGGTGTAGTCGGCTGGCAGGCCAAAAAGGTCAACACTGATAACAGCCTTCGCTGTGCCTGGCTGATGTTCCGCAATGGCTTCTTCCAGCTTGTCAGGGTCGATATTGAAGGTGTCCGGGTCGATATCCACAAAAACAGGCGTGGCGCCCACAAGTGCAATGGTCTCTGCAGTTGCAAAAAAGGTAAAAGGCGTGGTGAAGACAATGTCGCCGGGGCCTATACCATATACCATCAAGGCCAGTTGCAGCGCATCGGTGCCGTTGGCACATGTAATGGCATGTTTTGCGCCGGTATAGGCGCTGAGTTCGTCTTCCAGTGCCGCAACTTCCGGCCCCATGATAAAATGGCCGTGGTCCAGCACCGCCTGAATACGCGCATCAATGCGCGCCTTGAGGCTGGCATATTGGGCTTTCAGGTCGATAAACTGCATGAATATGCGCTCCTACGACGCCGGGGTGGTACGCAGGGTTTTGCCTTCAAGGGCATAGCGCGTACCGGTATGCGGGCAAACGGTTATGGCTTCGCCTTCAATCGGCAAGTCCAGCTTTTCACCAAATTCACTCATCCAGCCGATCTGTTTTGCAGGGACACCCACCATCAGTGCATAGGCTGGAACATCCTTGTTGACCACCGCACCGGCCGCGACAAATGCGTATTCGCCGATGCTGACACCGCAGACCACGGTACAGTTGGCGCCCAGAGTCGCGCCCCTTTTTACCAGAGTATCTCGGTATTCCGCCTTGCGTTCAATCAGCGCGCGTGGGTTGTAGACATTGGTGAACACCATGCTGGGACCGCAAAAAACCCCGTCTTCAAGGTGCACATTGTCATATACGGATACATTGTTCTGAATTTTACAGCGGTTGCCGATTGTTACCCGGTTACCAATGAAGACACCCTGACCCAGCGACACACCTTCGCCAATCACGGCGCCGCCGCAAACATGCACAAAATGCCATATCCGGCTGCCGTCACCGATGGTGGCGCCGTCATCCACAATAGCGGTTGGGTGTTGCTGGTAGGGCATCACAGCAGGCCTTTGATGAACGGATGATAGTCGCCAGTGGCACCGTTCGGTGTCATTGTCCGGATATTTGTTACTGTGTCGATGGCCACCCGGTTGTCCTCAAGCCCGAAGCCGCGTCCGGCCAGAATTTCTTCATAACTACGGGTATGCAGGTCGGTGAATCCGCCCGAGAATTCTATTTCGTCACCGTCACAGGTGATTGACCGGTAGGTCCGTTGGCCTGTCGCCCGCACGTCCTCCGGTACATCGGTTACGTCAATGGACAGGAACCAGCGCACGCGGGCGTGTTCATATTCGAGATATCCGGCAGCCTTGGTATCAGAGGTATAATGTACGACATTGTCCTGCAAAGCGCCGAAAACAAAATGCAGCATGTCATAGAAATGTACGCCGATATTGGTGGCAATGCCGCCGGATTTACGGGTATCGCCTTTCCATGACTGCAGATACCAGTTCCCGCGGGAGGTGATATAGGTCAGGTCAACTTCATGTTTTTTGTCGTGCCCGCCCGCGGCCACTTTGTCCCGCAGGGCGATGATCGCCGGGTGCAGGCGCAGCTGCAAAATCGTATTCACCCGTTGGCCGGTATCACCTTCAATGGCTTGCAGGGCATCGATGTCCGCCGGGTCCAGCACAAGCGGTTTTTCGCAGATGGCGTCGGCACCCGATTTCAGCGCAAAGCGCATGTGTGGCTCGTGCAGGTAATTGGGTGAGCAGATGGCAATATAGTCTGCGGTGTCTGCTTGGGCCCGACGCAGGCTGTCGAGATAGCTTTCAAAACGTTCGAACTCGGTAAAAAAAGCAGCGTCGGGGAAATGGCTGTCGATAATGCCGACGCTGTCGTTTGGGTCCATCGCGGCAATCAGGGTGTTGCCAGTGTCTTTGATGGCCTTCATGTGCCGAGGCGCGATATAGCCAGCCGCCCCGATCATGGCAAAGTTTTTCATCAGACAGTCTTTCCGTTATGCCTTGATAATATGGTCGGCCGGGGTGCGGTATATACCCCGGCTATCAATAATCAGTTTTGCGTGGGCTTTAATATGGTCATAGTCAAAGCGGCTATGGTCGGTGCACAACAGCACGGCGTCGAAGCTCGCGAGGTTCTTCGCAGTCAGTTCCTCGCTCGTGAGGTCAAAATGGTGTTCCCGCATTTTCGGGAAGGCCGGCACATGCGGGTCGCTGTAGGCGACTATGGCGCCCCTGTCCCTGACCAGTTCCATGATGCGCACGGACGGCGACTCGCGCATGTCATCGACATTTTTCTTGTAGGCGATCCCAAGCACCAGAACGCGGCTGCCTTTGAGGGCTTTGCCCCGATTGTTCAGCCCTTCCGTCAGCTTGCCGACGACATAGTCCGGCATAGCCTGATTCACCTCGCCGGACAGTTCAATAAAGCGGGTGTTAACGCCGTATTCGCGGGCTTTCCATGTCAGGTAAAAGGGATCGATCGGGATACAGTGGCCACCAAGGCCGGGCCCCGGATAATAGGGTGTGAAGCCAAAAGGCTTGGTCGCCGCCGCGTCTACCACCTCGAAGATATCGATACCCATGCGGTCCGCGACGATCTTCATTTCATTGACCAGCCCGATGTTGACAGCCCGGTGGATGTTCTCCAGCAGCTTGGTCATTTCCGCCGCTTTGGTGGAGCTTACCGGCACCACCTTGTTGATTGCGGGGCTATAAAGCGCGATCCCGGCCTCGAGGCAAGCCTGTGTGTGCCCGCCGACGACCTTGGGAATGGTGCTGGTTTCAAAATTCGGGTTGCCTGGGTCTTCTCGTTCTGGTGAGTAGACGAGAAATATTTCCTCGCCAGCTTTCAGCCCGGTAGACTGTGCGCGTGGCAACAATTCTTCTTCGGTAGTGCCGGGGTAGGTGGTGCTTTCAAGGGAAAGGACCTGCCCGGCCCTGAGGTGAGGCACCAGCGCGTCGGTTGTCTTGGTGACAAAACTGATGTCCGGTTCACGGTATTTGTTCAGTGGGGTTGGCACGCAAATGATAATAGCGTCGCATCGCGATGCGTCTGCGAAGTCGGACGTGGCGACAAAGCCACTTTTGCAGGCGTCGGCAATCGATGCTGCGTCGATATGCTCGATATAGCTTTTACCGGCGTTGAGTTTTTCGACCTTGTCAGCATCAATATCAATGCCAATGACCTTAAAACCCAGGCTGTTGTACCGTAACATCAGTGGCAGGCCGACATATCCCAAGCCTACGATACCGATGACCGCCGTCTTTTCTGTGATACGAGCACAAAACGTGTCTTTGTAATTCATCTGATCAATACTCAAATTCAAAACATATTATCTAAATATAAATCCTGAGCGGCGCGCACCAGAAAAAGAGTGTACGCGAACTCAGCCCCGTTTGGGCGGCAATGTGAGTGTCCTGTCAATCAGTGTGTTCCAGTCCAGCTGTTCTCGGGTGACCCGCTCTGCCCCTTCCCGCATCTCCTGATGCCGCTCACTGTTTTCCAGAATTGCCGTCAGTTCTTTTTTGATTGCCCTAGTGTTAATGCGGTCTTTATCCAGAATCACTATATTTTCGTATAAATTTAAATATTGAATGCTTTGGTGGCCGGTATTGCCGGCAATGAGCGGTAAACCCATGCTGATGGCCTGCTGCCATAAAATAGATTGGCTTGCCGGGAATACAGCAATATCGCTGATCGCCATGTGCTCATATATCTCGCGCGTTCCCAGCCAGCCGGCGAAATGGATGTTGCCGCCCTGCTGTGCCCGGGACAGCAGCAGGTTCTTATAGTCCTGATCTTCCTCGCTGGCGTCGCCGACAATAATCAGGTGCAGGCTTTTGTCTTCAAGCTCGTTGACGGCGTCAATAATCAGTTCTGTGCGTTTGCGGGGGCTCAGTTTGCCGCCCGTCAGTATCACGCGGTCCCCTTGTGCAATGCCGTAGGCTTTTCTCAATTCCGGCAGGCGCGGTGATTGTTTCGCCTCTGCGCCCAGGTCCGTGTCCGCTCCAAGGGGCAGCACCTCCATTTCCTCAAGCGGTACCTTGTATACCTCATGCAGGAAGGTGGTGCCCGCCGGTACAATCGGGAAGATACGGCTGGTATATTTGCGGATGCGGTCGAGAAACCATTTGCGCAGAACACCGTGCAGGATACGCAGCGACAACCAGTTTTTGCCCGAATTGCTATAGTCGGCATGATAGTCGAGAATGATCACACAGTCTGGATGCTTTTTTTTGTACCGGATGATTTCCGGAATATTGAGCATAATGTCGTGAATGAAAATCAGATCAGGTTTTTCGCGCTCAAGGATGTCATCAATCCGGGTGTAGGCACGCATTTTGTATAAAATATTGTACCGAAACGGCAGCTTGATAACCGTGCAATTTTCGGTGCGGTATTCACGCGCGGGCCAGGCGTTGTCGTGGCGGTTTTCATAATAGTCAAAAACGGATTCGTAAGTGGACGTAATCACCGTTACGTCATGGCCGTGTTTGGCATAATATTTGGTGAGCAGGTTCTCCTGATACTCAAGTTTCTCGTTATAGAACTCGCATATCATTAATATTTTCATTGCAACGCCTGACAGTCAAAATCATCAAAAAATTGTACTCTCTATACTGAATTTTTTGAGCATAATCAGGTTTAATTTATTCGGGAGCGATGAAATTTTGAGTTACATGCCTCATGGCTTTTACCATGTCCCCCGCCATCGCTCTGTCTTGTCTGCGCCGAAAGCAATTTCAGCCTTGCGGCACGTCCGCCTGAATGGAGAGTGCATGCACGGGGCCAGCGAGCTCTTCCTTGAGCGCGCCCATAACGAGGCGCTGCCGCGCGACGCGGCTCTGGCCCTCAAACGCCTGCGAGCGGATGACCACGCGGAAATGACTTTCCCCGCCGTCGCGAAAGCCCGCGTGGCCGCGGTGACTTTCCGATTCGTCAATCACCTCAAGGTGGGTTGGCGCGAGCGCAGCGCGCAGTTTTTTTTCGATTCTCTCGGTGACTTCACCCATATTTGACATACTTTCCTATTCTGGTGACCGGCAACAAAGGCTAATGCGTGAGCCCATGCGTATACCGTTCATGCGAAATGTGCTGTTTCATATTGACCCAGTCACTGGTAAACCCAAGATGCATTCTTTAGAATGGTTATCAAAAGTTTTTAGACAAGAGGATACTGTCCATGAGTGCCGCTGCGGCTGAAAAGCTCCCTAGCCTGACCTTGCCAGAGAAAAAAGTTTCCGTGCGTGAGGCCTTTGGCCTTGATCTCGACATGGAAGTGCCTGCATTTGGCGAGCGAACCGAGCATGTGCCGGACATCGACAGCACCTATGTGTTTGACCCTGACACCACGCTGGCGATTCTCGCCGGCTTTGCCCACAATAGGCGGGTGATGATCCAAGGCTATCACGGCACCGGTAAATCCACCCACATTGAGCAGGTGGCCGCGCGCCTCAACTGGCCGACCATTCGTGTGAACCTCGACAGTCACATCAGCCGCATCGACCTTGTCGGCAAGGACGCCATTGTGCTGCGCGACGGCAAACAGGTGACCGAATTTCAGGAAGGCATCCTGCCGTGGGCGCTCCAGAGCCCGACCGCGATTGTCTTTGATGAATATGATGCCGGTCGTCCCGATGTCATGTTTGTGATCCAGCGGGTGCTGGAAGTCGAGGGCAAGCTGACACTTCTCGATCAGAACCGTGTCATCCGCCCGCATCCGGCCTTCCGTATTTTTGCCACATCGAACACAGTCGGCCTTGGTGATACCACGGGGCTGTACCACGGCACCCAGCAGATCAATCAGGGCCAGATGGACCGCTGGAACATTGTGGCCACGCTCAACTATCTGCCGCACGCCACTGAAACCGAGATAATGATCGCCAAGGAACCGGGTTATGACAGCGACGAAGGCCGCAAGACCGTTGCCAATATGGTGCGGGTGGCGGACCTCAGCCGTACCGGTTTCATGGCGGGTGATATCTCCACCGTCATGAGCCCGCGCACCGTGCTGACCTGGGCGCAAAATGCCCGCATCTTTAATGACGTGGCTTTTGCTTTCCGCGTCAGCTTCCTCAACAAATGTGATGAGGCAGAGCGCGCGATTGTCGCTGAATATTACCAGCGTTCTTTTGGCGAAGAGCTGAAGGAATCGGCCAGTAACCTGGTTATTAGCGCCTGAGGCCACATGGCGGTGAAAGCGAGATTAGGGTAAACCAAATGGCAGACGGCAGCCAAAATCCGAAAGAGACGTTTGAGCACGCGGTTGCGGCCGCCGCGCGTGCCGTGGCGGAAGACAAGGCCCTTGAGGTCAAGTTTACCGCTGACGTGCCCGGCTATGCTGCCGGAGAGATGCGTGTTTCCCTCCTGCCACATAAAGTGCGCGCGCAAGACGTTGCCGAAATCCGTGGGCAGGCCGACAGTTATGCCCTCCGCCACCGCCACCATGACGCCCGGCTGCATTCAAAGCTTGCCCCCGGCGGTGCCATTGGTCGTGCTATTTTTGACGCGGTGGAACAGGCACGCTATGAGGCCATCGGCGCGCGGGCCATGTCGGGTATGAAAGCTAACCTCGCCGCTGTCACCGAACGCCGCGCACTGGAAAGCGGCCTTGCACGCCCGAGCGATGATGAAGAAGGCAAGCTCGCGTCCGTGATTGGGCTTTTGGTGCGTGAACGGCTGACCGGCGCCCCGCCGCCTGAAAACGCTGTTGTCGCCGTAGAAGGGCAGCGCAAGTGGCTTGAGGAAAGTGTCGGTCATCTGCTCGATAGCCTTGAAGACAAAGTGGACGACCAGCGCAGCCTTTCGGTTGTCTCGCGCAGTATCATCGCTGAGCTTATCGGCGATGGTGACGGTGAGAAACGGGACCGCGATGAAGAGGACGACCAGCCCGAGGACGGTGACGGCGGCGCGCCCGACAGCCCGGACGGTGATCCGGGTGAGGATGAAGACGGCGATGCCGACGGTGCCGAGTCGTCCGATGACGGCGAAGGGGATACCGCCGAAGATGAGGCATCCTCCGAAGCTGCCATGGAAGAAATGGACGACAGCGAAGCGGAGGCCGGGGACGGCAAGCACGAAGGTGCGATCCCGTGGCGACCCAATCGCCCGCTGGACCAGTTGCCGGACAGTCCCTTCTATAAAGTGTTCACCGAAGAGTATGACGAGGTTCTGAAGGCGGAAGAGCTGTGTGATGTGGAAGAGCTTGAACGCTTGCGTAAATATCTCGACCAGCAGATGGCCCATCTCTCGGGCGCCGTGTCCAAGCTTGCTAACCGGCTACAGCGCCGCCTGCTTGCGCAGCAACGCCGCCACTGGCAGTTTGACCTTGAGGAAGGCATCCTTGATGCCGGACGGTTGGCGCGCGTGGTCTCAAGCCCGACCAAGCCGCTTTCCTACAAGCTGGAAAGCGAAACCGAATTCAAGGACACGGTGGTTACGCTTCTGCTGGACAATTCCGGCTCCATGCGTGGCAGGCCGATCTCTATCGCGGCCATTTCCGCCGATATTCTGGCTCGTACGCTTGAGCGTTGCGGCGTGAAGGTGGAAATTCTCGGCTTCACCACCAAGGCTTGGAAGGGTGGGCAAAGCCGCGAAAAATGGTTGCAGGCCGGTCGGCCAAAGGCACCGGGACGGCTCAATGACTTGCGGCATATCATTTATAAAACCGGTGATGCCCCTTGGCGGCGGTCGCGCCGCAATCTCGGCCTGATGATGCGCGAGGGGTTGCTGAAGGAAAACATCGACGGCGAGGCGTTGATGTGGGCGCATAACCGCCTGATGGCACGGTCGGAAGAGCGGCGCATCCTGATGGTGATCTCGGACGGTGCGCCGGTGGATGACAGCACGCTCAGCGTCAACTCAGGCGTCTATCTTGAGAACCACCTGCGGCAGGTCATTGGCTGGATCGAGGACCGCTCACCGGTAGAGCTGATAGCCATCGGCATCGGCCATGATGTCACGCGCTATTATAAACGCGCGGTGACCATTCTGGATGCCGAACAGCTCGGCGGCGCCATGACGGAACAGCTTGCTTCGCTTTTTGAGGAAACGTTGCCCACACCAAGGCGCAAGCGGTAGATACCATGGCCAGGCATTCAAAAAAGCTCGCAGCGCTCCTTCTGTCAGCGCTGTTCCTTGCAGGTTTTGCCGGATATCAGCATATCCGCGGTAACAAACCCGAAGATGTCCTTTCAGAACGCGCAGCGATAGAGGTGAAAGCCCGGAAGGTTCCCTTGCTTGAAAGTGATCCGACTGTAAGGCGCGCGGGGGCGCTTGAGTATGTGGCGGGCTGGGCGCTGACGGCAGATAACGACCATTTCGGCGGTTTTTCAGGCCTTGTGGTCAGCGAGCGCGGTCAACTGACAGCCATCAGCGACAGGGGCGAATGGCTGGAGGCCGACTTCAGCTTCACCACAGAAACACCGATCAGCAATGCATTCATGCGCCCCTTCTCCAAAGAGGCGCGCGGCAAAAGCAAAGCCGCGTTTGATTCCGAAAGTATCATCACGGACGGCGACGGCTTTCTCGTGGCTTTTGAGGGAGACCACCGGCTGATGCAGGTGGCTGCCGATGGCGGCGTTACGCCGTCTCCCCTGACGGCGTTGATGGATTTTTCCGGTGTTGCCAACAATAGCGGTATTGAGGCGCTGGCGAAGGTGGGTGGCAAGCTGCTTGCTTTCCCTGAACGCGGGGTTGACGAACTTGGCCGCTTGCGCGGCTGGCTTGTGGGGGACGGCGGTAGCGAGACGGTTTATCTCAAGCCGCCGCGCAACTATTCGCCGACAGATGCCGCCACCATGAAAAACGGCGACGTGCTGGTGTTGCTGCGGCGATATTCCCTGATGGACGGGGTGTCGGTGAAACTGCTGCGCATCGCTGCGGCCGACATCACGCCCGGTGCCACCTTGGTGGGCACGGAGCTGTTGCATCTTGAACCACCCCAGACGGTCGATAACATGGAAGGGCTGGATGTGATCGAACGTTTGGGCGAGGCACCGCTGGTGGTGATGATCTCCGATGATAACTTCCGCTCAAGCCAGCGCACGCTTTTGCTGGTTTTCCGGCTCGACCGGTAGGCAACCTGACAGCCACTAAAAAACGCCGCGGCGGGAAGCTACGGCGTTTTTCTGAAACTTGCGCTTTTGCCTCAGTTGAGGCTTGCCCTTAGGCCTTCGCAGCAGCCTGTTTCTTCTTGATCTCGCGCTTCAGCTTCTGTGCCGCAGCCGACAGGTCGGTGTCGCGAGCTTTGAGGATGAAGTTGTCCAGGCCGTGGTTGTGCTCAACAGAGCGCAGGGCGTGGGTCGAGATACGCAGGCTCACAGAGCGGCCCAGTGTGTCGGAAATCAGGGTTGCTTTGGTCAGGTTTGGCAGGAAGCGACGACGGGAGCGGTTATTAGCGTGAGACACGTTATTACCAGTCATGACTTTCTTGCCGGTCAGTTCACATACGCGCGACATGTTCGTTATCCTTGTTTTTCTGCTCGGGGATATGCCCCGGGAATCTTTATGAAACCATGTTCGCTAATGACCGTTTTGGGCAATAGCTGGCGCGGTAGGTAGACGATTCGTCATCCCCGGTCAAGCCTTTTGACTCGCACACCATAGCATTTGCGCGGCTTTGCGCGGTTTACGCCTCCCGGTTCAGGCTTTCAAGAAGCACTGGGCGGTGGGTGGTGAAGTTGGCGGCGCGTTCCAGCAGCCGACCGACGCCCACCAGTTGATCCTCACGGAACATGTTGCCCCACAGGCTGAAGCCGTAGGGCACGCGCCGCTCAAAGCCGAGTTTCTTATTGTCTGCCCCCGTGAGCGGGAAAGTTTCGCGCTTGATCAGGCCAAGCGGCAGGGTCAGGCTTGGGTGGCCGGTATAATTGGTGATCACCAGCATGTGCCCGGCAAAATTCGGGCAGGCGATCATGTCCACCGTCTCATAGATGCCGTGCATCATCTCCATCACCTGTCGGCGAAAGCGGTCAAGCTGCACATATTCAATGGCGCTGTGGAACCGGGCGGCGCGCAGCGTGTTAGGCCATGCCTTTTCGCCTTGCCACATAAGCGCGTCATCCTCGTCCGAGAGGGTCAACTCCTCAAAGGCGGCGGCGGCTTCAACTTCCACTGTGGTCAGAAGTGTGGAATAGGGCAGTTTGGGCAGGCGGATTTCTACCAGCTTGAAACCCATGCCCTTGAGCTGGTCCAGCACCTGCCGGTCAAGGTCGGTGGCATCCTTGCCGTTGAACCACGCAGGGTCATAGCCGATTTTGATCTCACCTGCCGCGGCGGTTTTGCCGTCATAGCTAAAGCCCCAGTCAAGCGAGCCGGGGTCGCCCGCGTCGTGCCCGTTGATGGCTTCCAGCACCAATGCGGTGTCTTCAACGCTACGGCAGATCGGGCCGATTTTATCAAGCGACCAACACAGCGCCATGGCGCCGGTGCGCGGTACACGGCCGAAGGTAGGCCTCAACCCCACCGCACCACAACGCGTGGACGGCGAGACAATGGAGCCCATGGTCTCGGTCCCGATAGCAAAACTGCACAAGCCCGCCACGGTCGCGGACGCCGAACCCGCGCTTGAGCCTGAGGCCCCTTCATCCAGATTCCACGGATTGCGCACCACTCCGCCAAACCACAGGTCGCCGTATGCCAGCGCCCCCAGTGCAACCTTGCCCAGCAACACCGCACCTGCGTCCCTGAGCCGCTTTGTCACCACAGCATCGTCCTGTGCCACCCGGTCCTGATAAGGGGCTGCGCCCCAGGTGGTTTGGGTGCCTTTGGTGTCGATGATATCTTTCATGCCGTATGGGATGCCGTGCAGCCGCCCCCGGTAGCGGCCGGAGCGAATCTCGACGTCTGCCTGCCGGGCCTGTTCACGGGCGACACTTTCGGTCAGTGTAATAAAGCTGTGCAGCTTGCTATCAAGGCGCTTGATGCGCGATATATAGATATCTGTCAGGCGGCTTGAGGTCAGAAGCCCGTTCTTGATCCAGTGCGCCTGCGCATGCACAGGCGCGAAGGCGATGCCTTCATCGCTTGGCAAACTTCCCGGCGTTTCTGACGCCAGCCGTACCCCGCCCGCCTGCACTGCATAGGTTTTGCCGGGCAGGCGTGGGTCGAACGCCATGGCTGGGGCATCGCTGTTTTTAAGCGTTACACCTGCGCGCCGACGCCTGAGACGGTCGAGCATGTCCTCAAGCTCATCGAGGATCATGGCGCGTTCATCCGGCGTGTAAGTCACACCGGCGATACGTTCGGCAATGGCCAGATCGTCAGGGTTCTTCAACGGCGGGTTCGGTGTTTCGGGCGTGTAGGCATAGGCCGCTCTTGCCGCCGCAATACCACCTAATATGCCTGCACCCTTAAGGATCTGTCGCCTGTCCATTCCAAGTTTAGCCATACACGCTCCCGTTTAATTTTATTATAGGGTTTCACTTTCTGGCGGGGAACCGTTATCTAAAACTTTACTATTAAGTCACTGTTAGGCGTTTTTATGGCTGGCATCATCAAGGCGGTTCTTGGCCCCACCAATACGGGTAAAACCCATTATGCGGTGGAGCGTATGATGGGCTATGCCTCCGGCGTCATGGGCTTCCCGCTCAGGCTGCTTGCGCGTGAGGTGTATGACCGCGTCGTGGCGGTCAAAGGCAAAAACCAGGTGGCGCTCGTGACCGGCGAGGAACGCGTCGTGCCTGAGGGCGCGCGCTATTTCCTGTGTACCGCTGAAGCCATGCCGCGCCATGCGGTCGCGGATTTTGTCGCGCTTGACGAGATCCAGATGGCCGCCGACGCGCAGCGCGGCCATATCTTTACCGAACACCTGCTGCACAGTCGCGGCACACATGAAACCCTGCTTCTGGGCGCAGACACCATGCACCATGTGGTGCGCCGCCTGATCCCTGAGGCCGAGATTATCTCCCGCCCGCGCTTCTCGGAGCTCAAGGCGGTCAAGCCAAACAAGCTGTCGCGCCTGCCGCGACGGTCTGCTGTGGTAGGCTTTTCTTCGGCTGATGTATACGGCATGGCGGAGCTCATCCGCCGGCAAAAGGGAGGCGCGGCGATTGTCATGGGCGCGCTAAGCCCCCGCACACGGAATGCACAGGTAGACATGTACCTGAGCGGCGAGGTCGATCATCTGGTCGCCACCGACGCTATCGGCATGGGGCTGAACCTTGATATCGGCCATGTGTCGTTTGCCGGGCTTTCGAAATTTGACGGCCGCAGTTACCGCGAACTGACAGCGGCCGAGGCTGCCCAAATCGCGGGCCGCGCCGGACGTTACAAGAAGAACGGCACCTTCACCACGCTCACGGGAGGGGAGCCGATGGACCCCCTCATGATCGCGCAGATCGAGGAGCATCAGTTCGCGCCCGTCAAACGGCTGTATTGGCGGAATCACCGGCTTGATTTTGCAACGATTCCGCGGCTCGTGCGTGCGCTTGAGGCCCCGGCAAGCACGGAGGGGCTGCACCGCACGCGCGACGCGGTCGACCTCGTTGCGCTGAAGCGGCTTGCGGAAGATGAGGAGATATCCGGGCTTGCCGCACACCCCGAGGCTGTCGAAAGGCTTTGGAATGTCTGCCAAATTCCGGATTTCAGGAAATTGTCACATGATGACCACATATCCCTTCTACGTCGTATTTATGTCGATCTGATGGGCCCTGGGGGCACAATCCCGCATGATTGGATTGCCCGGCAGGTTAAGCGCCTTGACAATACAAGCGGCGATATAGATACCTTGGCCGGTCGAATTGCCAGTATCCGGATTTGGACTTACGTTTCGCACCGGAAAGGCTGGCTCAAGGATGCGGCCCATTGGGCCCATGTAACGCGCAGTGTCGAGGACCGTTTGTCCGACGCGCTGCATGAAAAATTAACCCAGCGTTTTGTGGACAGGCGAACGGCTGTTCTCATGCGCTCGCTCAGGCATAGGGGCGAACTTAGCGTGAGCATTGATGAAGAGACAAACCAGGTTTCGGTCGAAGGACACGAGATCGGTGAACTGAATGGATTTTCCTTCCGTGTCGAGCCGGGCGCCGCTCGTGACGACCAGAAGACCCTGAAAGCAGCAGCCGAAGCGGCCTTGCAGGTGGAACTGACCCGCCGGGCCAAATTGTTTGCCAATGTGGGCTACAAGACGCTGGGCTTCGATTTTTCGGAAGGCCTCGCGTATCCCAAGCTGGTGTGGGAGGGCGCGCCCATCGCGACCCTGCACGACAGCGGTGCCCTGTTTGCGCCCCGTGTGAAGCTGGTGGCCTCAACGCTGCTGCAGGGTGACAATGCCGACCTCGTGCGGGAAAAAGCGCAGGAATGGCTTGATAGCCGCATCGCTGAAAAGCTTGAGCCACTGATGAAGCTGGCGGGTGAGCTGAACGGCGATACCGAAGCACCTGAAGGTGCCGCGCCGCTCAGCGGGCTTGCCCGGGGCGTGGCGTACCGCTTGCTGGAAAATTACGGTGTTATCTCCCGCGCGCTAGTGGATGGTGACCTACGCCAGCTTGACCAGGACGCCCGCAAAGGCTTGCGCCGCTTTGGTATCCGCATTGGTGCCAGCTCGCTTTATATCCCTGTGATCCTCAAGCCGCATGCCAATGAGCTCAGGCTGATGATGTGGGCAATGGCCGGCAAGCTGACGGCGCTGCCAAGCTTGCCAACCCCCGGCATGGTCTGGGTTGAGACCGAAGCGACGGCCCCGCGTGAGTTCTATGAGATGGCAGGTTTCCAAGTGTGCGGCAAAAAAGCCGTACGCATGGACATGCTGGAGCGTCTCGCCGACGCCGTGCGGCCCATGGGTCAGGGCGGTGACTGGTTTGAAGTCACGCCGGAGATCATGGGCCTTGTTGGCTTGTCAGGTGAAGACTTTGCCGAAGTGATGCAGGCTGCGGGCTACAAGAACGAAGTGCGCAAAGTGGCCCCCGCTGCTAAGGAAGAAGCACCAGCCAAAGAAGAAACCGCAGCAGAAGGCACGGACGCCAAGCCAGACGGCGTTGCCGCGCCCGCCGCTGAAGTGGCGGCGGAAGCTGAAGCAAAAACCGAAGCAGTGGCAGAGGCCCCTGCGCCTGAGGCCAAGCCTGAAGACGCCAAAACCGGCGAGGCCGAGACTGAAGCCGCCAAAGCGGAAGAGCCGAAGCCCGTGGACGTTGCGCCTGCCGAAGCGCCCGCCGAAGCACCTGTCGCTGAAGTTAGTGACGCTACCGATGTTGCCGAAAAGGCTGACGGTGCGGCAGAGAATGCCGCCGCTGCGGACGCCGAAACCGGCGGGGAAGAGCTTGTTGAGCGTTACTTCTTCGCGTGGGCGCCCAAGCGCAAGGCACGCCCGGCTGGCGAAGGCCGCCGTAGCGGCAAGCCCGGTGAGCGGGGTGATCGTGGTGACCGTCAGGGCGACCGCCCTAAAGGGGACCGTGCAAAAGCTGACCGCCCGCGTGGTAAGGGACCAAAGGGCAAGGGCGGCAAGCCGCAGGGCCCGCGTGTGCACACCGCGCGCCCGCCCCGCAAGGAAAAGCAGGCGGACCCCGATTCGCCGTTCGCGGCACTCGCAGGTCTGAAAGAAAGCCTGCAAAAGAAAAAATAGCCGCGTCTTATGGCTGAAAATCTCGAGACCGGGCAGATCAGGCTGGATAAATGGCTCTGGCATGCCCGGTTTTTTCGGTCCCGCTCCATCGCTTCAACGGTTTGCAAGGCCCGCAAGGTGCGCGTTGACGGCACTATCGCCGCCAAGGCGTCTGTCACTGTACGCACGGGCCAGGTGCTGACCTTCCCCCAAGGCCCGCATATCCGCGTGGTGAAAATCCTCGCGCTCGGCACCCGCCGTGGCCCCGCCACCGAAGCGCAGGCGCTTTATGATGACCTCTCGCCCATTGAAGCACAAAAAGAAGCTCTCAAGGAAGAGCGCAAGACCGCCGTCGCGGTGCGCGAAGCAGGCAGTGGCCGCCCCACCAAAGCCGACCGCCGCGCCACAGACAAGCTGAAGGACTGGGACTAAGCCTCCGATCGTAAGCTAAACAATTTGTGCACATAAGAATCTATTGCAGATAAAGGCGTTGCCCCGGCTTTCGCTTTTCGGCATAAAGCCAGATAAATGAAAACGACCGTTTTCCACTGTTGCGGAATATAAGGAGACGCTCATGACCTATGTTGTCACTGAGGCCTGCATCAAATGTAAATTCATGGACTGTGTCGAGGTCTGCCCGGTTGACTGTTTCTACGAGGGTGAAAACATGCTCGTGATCAACCCGAATGAATGCATTGACTGCGGCGTGTGCGAGCCTGAGTGCCCGGCCGAAGCCATCCTGCCCGATACCGAAGACGGCATGGAAGAATGGCTTGAGCTCAATACCAAATATTCCGAAGAATGGCCGAACATTACCGTCAAGGGTGAGCAGCCTGCCGACGCGGATGACTGGAAAGACAAAGACGGCAAGATGGCGCATTTCTCGCCGAATCCGGGGTCCGGCAACTAGGGTATCTGCCGCAATATTGTTGCGTGAGCATTCACTGAATCATCAGGAAAGTCGGGCCTTTGCCCGGCTTTTTTATTGCGCCAAAGTGCCGCGCAATTCAGCAATAGAGCCAAAAACACGTAATTAGACTGTCAAAATCACTAAAATTGTGTTACAAGAAGGGATTACGCGACCTGTTTGTGGCGAACGGGTGGGTGCGTGGTGGCTGGACCGCCGAAAAATGAAGATGCTGATCTGAGGCCTGACTGTGCCTCCCCAAGCGGGGCGGTGCAAGGCTTTTTTTGACGCAGTTTGCCAGAAAAGCGTGAGTTGCCGCTTTTCTCAAGGGTTTCCGCGGCCTTGGCAGGTATCTGCCATGCGAGGACCGTGCCCAGCGGGAGCCTATTTTATAGCCGGTAAGCCTGACCCAGCCAGGTGTGCCTGTTTTAGATAAGAAGGACATAGAACCACTATGGCAAAATCCACTAAACATCCCTTTTCAGTTGGCGATTATATCGTTTACCCCAAGCACGGCGTAGGCCGGGTCACGGAACTTGAAGTGCAGGAAATCTCCGGCCTCAAGCTTGAACTGTACGTGATCAGGTTTGAAAAAGAGCGCATGACCCTGCGTGTTCCGACGGGCAAGGCAGAAGTCAGCGGCATGCGCCGTCTGTCCAACGATGCCACGCTCAAGGAAGCTTTCACCACGCTTAAGGGCAAGGCACGGATCAAACGCACGATGTGGAGCCGCAGGGCGCAGGAATATGAAGCAAAGATCAACTCCGGTGATCTTGTTTCCATCGCGGAGGTCGTGCGTGACCTGCACCGTGGTGCGGACCAGCCTGAACAGTCCTACAGCGAACGCCAGATTTACGAATCGGCCCTTGGTCGTCTCGCACGCGAGCTTGCAGCTGTCGAAGATATCGACGAAGCAGCAGCGATGGTGAAGCTTGAGAAAGAACTGGCTGCCTAAGCCACGATATTTTCAAGTCATTCAAAGAAAACCCGCCTCAAGCCGAGGCGGGTTTTTTGTTTGTTCCGGCCGCTGCTCCGGCCTAGCGGTCCTCCTGTTCCGCCGGGTCGGCTGCCCCTTTTTTGCGCAGGTAGGTGACAACATCATCATGGCCGTAGCGCAGCGCTTGTCCAAGCGCCGTGCGGTAGCGGCTGCGCGGGTGTTCGTGGCCAGACAGCACCCGCATATTCACGTCGGCGCCCTTTTCCACCAGATATTTCACGATCTCCAGTTCACCGCTGCGTGCCGCGCCGATGAGCGGGGTTTCGTCATGCAGCACAAAACCGTTCACGTCTGCACCGATATCAACAAACCGTTTAACCATATCGAGGTCGCCCACAGTTGCGGCGGCAATCAGGGGATTCCCGTCTCCGGGCGCGGCCAGGTTAACGTCTGCGCCCGACTTCAGCAGAAGTTCAACCATTTTTTCGTCGCCGTGGCGGGCAGCAACCAGCAGGGGTGTGCCGTCGCCGGGGGCGTATCCGTTGACATCGGCGCCCACGTCAAGCAGTGCTTTGACCATTTTTTCGCTGCCGCGGCTGGCGGCCACAATAAGCGGTGTTCCGTCGCCGGGTGCAACCGCATTGATGTCACCGCCAGCCTCCAGCAGTAGCTCAACCATGGCTGGGTTGCCCTGCCGCACCGCGACCAGCAGGGGCGTTCCGTCACCAGGTGCAACCTGATTTATGTCAGCCCCGGCCTCCAGCAACAGCTTGACGATGGTTGGTTCACCATTGCGGGCAGCAACCAGCAGGGGTGTGCCGTCGCCGGGCGAATACCCGTTTACGTCAGCACCAGCCCCCAGCAGATACTGCACCATAGCCATGTCACCGCGTCTGGCAGCGACCAGTAGGGGCGTGCCGTCGCCGGGCGAGGTCTGGTTGATATCGGCCCCGGCCTTCAGCAAGGCTTGCACCATCTCGCGGTTGCCGGTGAGGGTAGCGGCCAGAAGCGGTGTGCCGTCGCGCTTGGCATGATAGTTCACGTTAACGCCTGCGGTCAGAAGCGCGCGGGCATGATTGTCCCGGCGTTCCAGAATGGCATGCACAAGCGCAGCGGCTTGCGCGTCGGCGAGATCATCAGCGAGATTATCGCGTTCCTCCGCAGCGGCGCCGCCCAAACCGCCACCCATTCCGATTTCGGGATTGATGAAAGCGTCCACTTGGGCGACTTGCCCCTGAGTGTTGGATCCCTGAGTGTTGGTGCCCGGAGTGTTAGCGGCTGCGACATAAATCACCTGTGTTGAAAGCGTCGCCCATGCGGCCACACCGGTCAGGCTGGTGGCGCCAAGCAAAAGTGCAACACCCAGCATGCGCCGCGTGGGGCTCAGCTCACGCCGTGCGAGCCGTGCCACGCGGTCCTTGAGCGGATGTCTTGTGTCGCCAAACCATGAACAGCCAAGCGGTGCGCGTTCGCCCATCAACTGTGATTTCAACAGCGTTTCGGCATAGGTCCTGCGGTGCTGGCCGAAACGGCGCATCACGCGTTCGTCGCATGCCATTTCCTGATCGATACGGAAAAAGCCGTACGCAATATAGGCAAGCGGATTGAACCAGTTCAGGCTGCGGATGGCGATAGCAAGCGCGTTTGCCTGCATATCACCGGCGCGAATATGCGCCTGTTCATGCGCCAGGATAAGCTTACGTTCCAGCCGGTTGTAGGCATCTCGAAAGTCGCTCGGCACAACGATGCGCGGCGCAACGAAA
Source organism: Kordiimonas sp. (assembly GCF_048260245.1). GTDB lineage: Bacteria > Pseudomonadota > Alphaproteobacteria > Sphingomonadales > Kordiimonadaceae > Kordiimonas. The sequence continues at coordinate 52,137 of NZ_JBLXGZ010000004.1, forward strand.
CCAAGCACGGCGGGACCGACATCTGCGTGCCGTGATACTCTTTTTTTGCTGGACTGTGTCCTCAGGCCATGCCGCTTCATGAAACGGTGCTGACCATAGGCAAGAGTGCCAAGGCTTGCCGCGGCTCCAATGAGCCAAAGACCCAAAACCCAGCCGTGTGGTAGCTCGGGCATGCGCATGCCTGCGGCAGCCTGTCCGTTAAACGCCTCAGGTTCCAGCATCGGCGCCCTGACTTCGGTGCGGTCACCAAGGAAGGTTGTTCCCCGGACAGGCAGGCTGGCGGGCAGGTCGGCAGATGCGGTTTCCGCCGCTGGGATGGTGCCGCCAGTGCGGTCGCCAACATAGGCGGTTTCCCGGACGACAAGGTCTGCCGGCAGAAGGCTTGCCAGCATGGCAACGGGTACAAGAAGCCACATCGCATAGGCGGTATGCGCGCCAAAGGCGGCGCGCACGCGCTTTCGCACAAGAAGAACCAGAAGTATGGCGGCGCTGGTGCCGATGGCGGCCTGTATCCTGAGGTCGAAAATATTACTCATCATCGTCCAGCTCCTTTATCAGTTTTTTGAGCTCGGCAATGTCGTCGCCGCTCAGTTTTTCGTGCCGGGAGAAGTGTGTCAGCAAGGCGGAAACCCGACCGTCAAAAAGTCGGTCCAGCACGCCTTGGCCCTCGCGGGTCATATAGTCGTCGTGACTCAGCACCGGGCTATAGAGATATCGTCGGCCGTCTTTCTCCGCCGAAATCGCGCCTTTTGACAGAAGGCGGTTCAGCAGGGACTTTACGGTGCCCACGCTCCAGTTGTGCTCTGCGGCGACGTCGGTGGTGACATCTTCCGCACTCAGGGGATGGGCGCGCCAAAGCGCTTCCATCACCTTGCTTTCAGCTATGCTGATCTGTTTTTTATCCTCGCTCATGAATCAACGTTTACATATGTAATCGATAAAAGCAAGCATTATGATTACATATGTAAACAATCCGAGTCGGGGGAAAATACACCGTCACTTTTGCTGTGCCTGTTTATCAGTGCCGCGGAATCCCGGCGCTCACACCGATTTTACGGTATGCGACAAAAAAGTTGCTGCATTGGTAAAAAAAACTCGTCATAATGCACTACATTAATCAAGGTCATTAAAAATTGGGAGGTGAGCGTGAGCCGAGGAAACTGGGCCACTGGGGAAGATCGCCGCTTGATTCGTTTTGCAATGCGTGCGCCGATGCTCGACCGGGAAGAAGAGTGTGAACTGGCGCTGGCATGGCAGATGGAACGGGACGAACGTGCGCTTAAGCGCTTGACCGAAGCGCATCTGCGCTTGGCGATTGCCGCAGCAAGCCGTTACCGGCACTATGGTTTGCCGGTTGCTGATCTCATTCAGGAAGGAACCGTCGGCCTTATGGAGGCTGGCTACCGCTTCGAGCCGGAACGCGATGTGCGTTTCTCAACCTATGCCAGTTGGTGGGTACGGGCCGCCGTGCAGGATTATGTTCTCAGGAACTGGTCTATTGTGCGTACCGGTACCACAAGCGCCCACAAGGCACTGTTCTTTAACCTCAAGCGGCTCAAGGCCCGTATGGGTGTGGACCCTGACCGGCCCCTGTCTATGGGATCAAGAAACCAGATCGCTGACGAAATGGGTGTGCGGCTGCGTGACGTGGAAGCCATGGAGGGGCGCTTGTCGGGGGTTGACCGGTCGCTTAATGCCCCGGTCGCGGACGAAAGTGCGCAGGAATGGCAGGACCTTCTGGTCAGCGATACACCGCAACCTGATCAATTGTTCATGGAAAGCCATGATGGCAACAAAAAAGCCGTTCTTATTGAAAAAGCCATGGGCCAGTTGACCGAACGGGAGAGCTATATCATCCGCGAACGTCAACTGCGCGAAGAAGGTGTAACCTTGGCCGTTCTTGGCACGCAGCTTGGCATCTCGAAAGAACGCGTCCGCCAGCTTGAAGCCCAGGCACTGGGCAAACTGCGGCAGGCTTTGACAGCCGACGTTGGTGATCCTGTGCTGGCGGGTCTTGCCGGCGGCTAGGCGTCGGTCATACAACCCCGGCGCTGCTCTGGTGGCGCCGGTGTCTCTTCCCCTCGGATGCCGTATATCCCTTTTAAACCTGACCGCCCAAACTCGAACTTTACTTTATACACGCTTTAATTGTATAACGCGCTTGTAGTCTTGAACCGTTGCTTCTGAAGTGACGTTGAGGGCTGTGGGCGGCGCTTGGGGGGCGGTCCAGTTTCAGGGAGGATTTCACTCTCTGATGCGACATCCTCCTGTTCTCTCCCCTACCCCCTCCAAGGCCAATCGGTGAACAGTATTTTATAACCTGAATACAATGCTTTGAGGGGGAATTCACAGTGACGGACACCGGCAAGACAAAAGGCACCTATGGCGGCCCGCCCCCAATGGTATATTCGCAGTCAGCAACCGACGTTCAGGCGACCAGCGCTTTACTGAGTGGTTATGTGGAACCTTGCGGCGTACCTGAAACCGACATTTACATCAGCTATGGCACCGATGCCAATGCGTCTGGCAACACGGCATACCCAACCTCAAGTGTCGTAGACCCTGATGGGCAAATAAATGTTTCGGTCACGGTTGAAGGTCTAACGCCCGACACGACCTATTATTATATGGTTGTCGCCAGCAACGAAAACGGCTCTTCTCCCAGTGTGCCATCCCATTTCACCACATCATTGACAGCGGCTACTTTCAGCCAATGCCAAGCGTCAGATATTACCAGTGACAGTGTGAAAATAAGCGGTCGTGTGCAAAGCTACGGCAAGACCGATACCACCCTTTCTCTCCATTACGGCACCGACGAAAATGCCGAAGGCATGAGCGCCACGCTGTCGCCAGCCAGTATTGGTGCGGGAGCCGAGAGCGACGTTTCAGCAAGCATTGAAGGGCTTTCGCCTGACACCGTCTATTATTTCAAAGTGACAGCCAACAACGAGCTTGGTTCTTCAACCTCCACCCCGGCCAGATTTGCTACAGAAGCCTCCGTGGCAACGTTCAGCCAGTGCGAGGCAACGTCTGTCACCAGTGATACGGCGACGCTCAGCTGCCTTGTCACCGCATCCAAGGATACGGATACAGCGGTCTCCATGCAGTATGGCACAGACAAAACCGCAGAAGGAACAGCGGTTACTCCGACACCGGCCAATATTAGCGGCGACGCCCCGACCGAGGTCTCTGCAACCATTGACGGGCTTGAGTATGGCACAGTCTATTATTTTAAAGCGACGGCGAGCAATGACGGTGGTTCGTCCGCATCCAGCGCGACACAATTCACGACGCCCTTCCCAAAGGCGACCATCACCAAATGCCAGGCGACAGATATTACCGGGAATAGCGCGACCCTTGGCTGTCTTGTCGATACATTTGGCGATACCAGCACCGCGCTATCGATTCACTACAGTACCAATCAGGCCAGTATCAATCTTGGTGGTGGTTCGGTGGCGGACATTTCGCCTTCAACCGTGGATGCCAATACGCCGGTTAAGGTCGTGGCAAATTTATCCAACCTCCAGGTCGGTCAGACATATTATTACCGGGTATCGGTGACGACCACCAGCGGAACCGTGACCAGTGACACCCTGAGCTTTGCGACCCGCGCGCTTTTTGCCAACCCGGGCGCTTGCAGCTACACGGTGCCAAGTGGCGTGACAAGCCTGAAGGCGATTGTGAAAGGCGGCGGCGGTGGTGGCGCCGTTAGGGTGCCGGGCGGTAGCGGTGCCCTTGTGACCGCTGTACTGCCCGTCCAAGCTGGCCAGACACTGCATATGTTTGTCGGCGGTGCGGGCGGGTATGGCGGCGAAAACGGCAACAATGCTGGCGGTGGCGGTGGTGCCAGCGTGCTGGACCCGAATGGCCCCAATATGATCATCGCAGGCGGCGGTGGCGGCTGCAGTGCGGGCATGAACCTGCCCGTCAAGGGCGGGGACGCGGGCAATTCAGACGGGTCCGGCGGTGCGGGCCAATACGGAAGCTCCAACGGCGGCGGACCGGGTGGCCAGGGCGGTGAGCTGGGTTCCGGCGGAGACTGTCCGGGTGGCGGTAATGGTGGCGCGGGTGGTACCGGCAATGGAGGTTCTGGCGGTGCCGGAGGCAATACCGGCACCGGTGGTGGAGGCGGTATCGGTTATAACGGTGGTGGTAACGGCGGTAGCGGCGGCAGCAGCCAGGGCAACTGGAGCTACGGCGGCGGCGGTGGCGGCGGCTGGGGCGGCGGGGCTGGCGGTGATGGCGGGGTGAGCTTTAGTGGTGGCGGCGGTGCCGGTGGCAGTTTCGGTCCTGAAGGCGCTGTCTTCCAACACGCGGACAACGGCGGGCAGCACGGCTCGATTGAGCTCATCACCGGGTAGGATGGTCCGCCAAAGAACGTCGTGCGACAAGGTCTTGCGCTCTTCAGCTTTGGCCAACTGATTTTGGCTCTTGTGATTTGGCATATGTTGTGAGGGTTGGGTATTACGGAGAGGGTAGGGCTGGCAGTTGCCGCAGTTGGCCCGGACCCTGCACCAGCAACCGTGGCCCTGATTTAAAGTCAACCCACCCCCGGCCTTCCACTCTTTCGCCCTTCAGGCTCATGGGGTCGACCGACTGTTTGGCAAACTGCCGTGCGACAAGCGGTGGGATTTCAATGGTGAAGTCGGTTCGCCAGTCTTCGCCAAAATTGATGTAGTAGGTGCCGCGCACGATGGATACGTCCTGTACCTGACCACGTATAATCTGGAACCAGCCGGGATTGACGGCTTCGCTTTGCGCTTCCACGGGGTCGAGGTTACTAAATCGCCACAAGCCGCGGCGGTCGTTTCTTGCGCCTTCCTCCTCCTGGAACAGGGTTGTCAGGCCATGTCGCCGTATCGCACCGGGGAAAACAAAAACATGGCCTTCGCGTACAAGGTCAAGCGCGAGCCAGTCACCATTTTCCATCACGACATGGGCGACCAACTCCCCCAACCGGTTTGTGCTGGGTCCCTCGCAATAAAGCGTGACAATTTTGCCGCGAATCCTCGCATCAAGCGCAGCCTTTGCTTCGGGGCCATACGGCCAGCTTTTATACGCCGCATCCGGGGCCCAAAGCTCGGGCGCCTTTACCAATGCGATTTTAACGGTTTGTCCTTCTGCCGACTTGAAGCGGGCGCCGCTTATGGCTTCGCCTGCCACCGTCGAGCCGCACGCTTTGAGCGAGGCAGGATCAAACGGCTGGGCCGCGAGGGGGTGCGTGCCCAGAATCAGAAAGAGGATTGCAAGTATCCGAAGCATGTTTCATCCTTCCCAACAACCTGTTCAGCGTTACACCGATTCCCGTTCTTGACAAGAAAGAGAAACTGCTTTGGCCCACGGTACCCATGACTATGAAGACGACCCGCGCAACCGCGATATTCTTATCAATATTGGTGGCACGTTGTACCCGCGTGAGGACGCCAAAGTGTCGGTATTCGATAGCGGCTATATCCTTGGTGACGGCGTTTGGGAGGGCTTGCGCGTCCACGACGGTGTGATTGTCTTCCTCGAGGCGCATATGAAACGGCTTTATGAGGGCGCCAAGGCCATTGATATGGATATAGGCGTCACCAAGGCCGAGCTTATAAAGCGCCTGTATGATACGTTGGACGCTAATAAGATGCATGACGGTGTGCATATTCGCCTGATGGTGACACGCGGCATTAAAGCTACGCCCTATCAGGACCCGCGCGTTACCATCAGCCCGGCAACGATTGTGATCATCCCGGAATTCAAGGCGCCGATGAAGGCGACGCTTGACCGTGGGATCCGACTTTTTACCGCCCATGTGCGGCGGGGTTACCCGGATGTGCAGGACCCCAAGCTCAACAGTCATTCCAAGCTTAACTGCATTACGGCCTGCATTCAGGCGGCAAAGGCGGGCGCGGATGAAGCGCTGATGCTGGACCCGCACGGCTTTGTCGCCACCTGCAACAGCACGCATTTTTTCATCGTGCGCGATGGCGAGGTCTGGACATCAAGCGGCCGGTATTGCCTTGGCGGCATCACCCGAAAAATGGTGCTGACCCTGGCGGGAGAGGCAGGCATTACCGTGCGGGAGTGTGATTTCAGCCTGACGGATGTGTACGGTGCCGTTGAAGCTTTTGTCACCGGTACTTTCGCGGGCCTTGTACCGGTGGCTGAAGTGGATGGTCGTACCATTGGCGAAGATGGCGACGCTATGCCGGGTCCAATGGTGGAACGCCTGCGTGCCTTATATAAAGCACGCATTGCCGCAGAAGCGTCGAAAGGGCGCAGTGCATGAGTGCGCCGGTGCGTATCGCCATGTGGTCTGGACCGCGCAATATTTCGACCGCGATGATGCGGTCGTTTGAAAACCGGCCCGACACAGTGGTGGTGGATGAACCGCTGTATGCAGCTTACCTGAAGGCGACAGGCGCTGACCATCCCGGCCGGAATGACGTGCTAGCGTCTCAACCCACTGACTGGCGGCGGGTGGCTGATGCACTTACCGGCCCGATACCGGGCGGGGCAGCTATCTACTACCAGAAACACATGTGCCATCATCTGTTGCCGGAGATGGGACGGGACTGGCTTGGGGCGCTCAGGCATGCGTTTCTTATTCGCGATCCGCGTCTGATGCTGGCCAGTTACGTAAAAACGCGGGAAGAAGTCACGCTGGCGGACCTTGGCCTTGAAGCCCAATTGGAGATTTTTAACCGCGAGGCCGACAAGCTTGGCAAAGTGCCACCTGTGATCGAAAGCGCCGATGTGCTCAGGCGGCCGGAAGCCAAACTGAGAAAGCTGTGTTCAGCCCTTGGTGTCCTGTTTGATGAACCCATGCTCAATTGGCCCGCCGGGCCGCGTAGCAGCGACGGGGTTTGGGCGCCCTATTGGTACAAAAGTGTGGCGGCTTCCACCGGTTTTATGGCACCGCGGCAGGAAGAAATACCGACGCTTGAGCCCCATCTGGCCCGCATCGCCGATAAGGCAATGCCAATCTATGAGCAGCTCAGCCGCTACAGGCTTTGATGGCTGTTACACATGAGGGTCATATTCAAAAAGTGGGAAAGACACTGTCACCCGGGTGCCGACACCCGGTGTGGATGTGATATTGAAGGTGCCATTCAACAGGTCCACAAACCGTGTGACAAGGGGCAGGCCGAGGCCAGTCCCTTTTTGCGATCGGGTGAGACTGTCGTTCACCTGGCCAAAAAGCGAGAGCGCGACCTTTATCTCGGTGTCGGTCATGCCAACGCCGGTATCTTCGACCGTAAGGGCGTAAAATCTGCCTTTGATTTTGCCGTCTACGATAATTTTGCCCCCTAGCGGGGTGAATTTAATGGCGTTTGACAGCAAGTTGATAAGAATTTGTCTCATGATGCGCTCGTCAGACAATACATCGCCAGGCAGGCAGGTCAGATCAACCTCGATGTCTTTTTCTCTCGCCGATGCGGCAACAAGCTGGCAGGCGGCGCGAATGGGCTCGCGGGGGTCGACCCTTTCCGCATATACCTCGAAGCGCTCAGCCTCCAGTTTAGAGATGTCGAGAATATCATTGATAATAGAAAGCAGGTGCTCGCCGCTGTCTTTAATCAGCTTCAGGTATTCCTTGTTCTTCTCTCCCTCTACCTTGCCGTAAAGCTCGAGCGAAATCATCTCGGTGAAACCGATGATGGCGTTGAGCGGGGTGCGGATCTCGTGGCTCGTGGATGCGAGGAAGGCCGACTTGGCCTTGTTGGCACCGGCGAGCTCCTCTATCAGCCGGCCGGCCCTTTTCAGGAAGCGCGCCATCGCAAAACCAATGACCACGAGCAGGAGAATGGCAGGCAGGATCATATAGCGAATCATCTGGCTGCCGGGTGCTGCAGACTCCCAACTGAGAAAAGCGGCCTCCTGCCCTTGTATATCCATAACCGCGAAACTGCTGTCTAGGTTTGGCATTTGCTCCGCCAGTCTCAGGTTTTCTATGGCGTTTTCCCTGCCAATTTGCGCGACATCGCCGGAACTGACGAGCGAGATAAAGACAACAAAAGGCAGTCGCTTGCCCAGAATGTTCCCAACATCATTGGCGCCTGTGGACTGCACCATGCTCGCCCCAAATGCGATCAGGCTGTCATCAATTTTCAAATAACCGGACCGGCTCAGCGGCTGGTGTTTTTGTGGTGGCTTCGTGGTCTTTACCAAGGTGGCAAGGCCGTGATCGAGGATGCTGTGGGGCGAGGGTAATGCAGCAGTGAAATTTGCATAGGCCATAGTGCCATCAGCGCGTATGATCAGCACCCCGTGTACCTGGTTGATGCCCATGACAGACTCGCCAAGTGTATAGTCGATCCAATCGATATCTTCCTTCAGGAAGATGTTTTCGACGGCGGCATCCCACCAGGCGTTGTCTTCGGCGAGCACGGCCAGCGCATCAAGCAGAGAGGCCATCCCGTGTGCGACGACCCGCTTTTCGGCGCTGAGGGCGGCTGTATCCTGCCGTGCGGCCGCGAAGACAACAAGCGCCCCAAACGCGGCGATACTGACTGCGACAGCTAGAAATACCGGTGCAACAAGTTTACGGAAATTCACGTCTCAATCCTTGACGACCCCAATGCCAATCTAAGGGTAAAAACGTTAACTTATCGTAAGGGCCGACCTGTTCACCAGCCTATAAAAGCGGAGCCGCTTTTCAAAGGTCATGGCCGTTCGGTGGTTGACGTCTGGCGCGATTTGCGGGTACATCAAAATCGCTTTGGTGCGGCCCCGTAGCTCAGCAGGATAGAGCGACAGATTCCTAATCTGTAGGCCACTGGTTCGAATCCAGTCGGGGTCACCATTCCACGATTGCCATTTGCCGGTTCACTGCCATGGCATGGGTACGGATGCCGGGCGAGACGACGACAGGGGTATCAGCCCATTCCAGCAGCGGCATATCGGCATGATGGTCGCTGTAGAACGAGACAAAAACCTGCCCCCGGTCCAGTGTGCCGCCCGCAAGCAGGCGATCACGCAGACGCAGGAGCTTGCTGGCGCCATAACAGTTGTCGCCATCAATGCGCACAGGCATAACCTCCTTTTCGCTAAAAACAGTTTTTGTGCAGATGACATCGTCGAAACCGAGACCGGCGGCGATATGACGGGCGTAAAGGTCGACGCTCGCGGTGGCCAGCACCATTGTGTCGCCCTCCATCTTGTGCATCGCCAGGGCCAGTGTGCAGCCGTCGCGCAGACCAGTGTCCAGCACGCGGCGTGCGAACCTTTGGGCAAAACCCTCGATATCTGCCGGGGTCCTGCCGCGGAAGGTTGCGGCCAGCATGCGGTTTTTCAGTTCAAGCCGTGAGATGCGGCGGGCCTTATAAAGCACCATATGGCGCAGCAATCGCAGCATCAGCACCGAGCGCGACACAACGCCTGATCGTGTGGATTGTAAAAACGGCGTGAAGGTACCGCGCCGTGTGAGAGTGCGGTCAAGGTCAAACACTGCGACACCCTGTGCCCCGCTTGCCGCCCGATCCGGCGTGATCTCGTCACGCTCCTGTTGCCGGTCGCGCAGGATAGCTTCTGCGGCGATAAAGTCTTTTGGGCTGTCCACGTCCATGGCGGCTTCCGGTTCCTCCAGCAGCTGTGGCCTTACCGGACAGCCGATAACATGTGACGCGCGCTCAAATCCTTCCTGCAGTCTGAACTGGCCCAGAGCCATGCCCAGCACTGTGCCCCATCCGAAACTGCGCAGCACGCGCCAGGGGCGCTTGCGGTGGGCTTCCACCTGCCGCCAGAAGTCCAGCACCATCGGGGCCTTTGGCCCGCGAAGATAAAAGAGGTTCGCCCCGGAAACGGCGGTGTCCTGAAAGCGGTAATAGGTGCGTTTGCTGGCAGGATACTTCGCCCGGATCACGCTTTTGGCGACAAGCCCGACCGCCAGACCTTCATGCGCCGTTGCACCGCGCAGGAAGTTTTGCACTGTTTCAGCTTGCAACAGCGGGTTATCAGCCGTTGTCACCAGTGCCTGCCCGCCTGCCATGGCGTAGGCCTTCCGGACGCTGGCGCATACGCTGTCCTGTGCGGGGGCGTGCCGGAGCGCAATTCCCCCGGCGGCGGCTACAAGGCGGGGATCGGTGGTGAGGTCGACCTGCGCCGAGATCACTATTTCCTGCACCATGCCCGACTTTGCCAGGGCCTCAATCACATGGGCCAGCATCGGTTTGCCAAGCATCATGGCCATGGCTTTGCCGTGTCCGTTCCGGAGCTGTTGCATGGTATCGGCTTCGGCGCGCCTGCCTGCCAGCACAATGGCGCAGCATGTTGCTGCCGCGCCGGGGCTGTCGGGGAGCGGGGTACTGTCAGGCTCGGTCCGGCTTTCCGCCTGCGGCCACGCGGGGGCAGTGAAAGGCGCCGCGGATTCGCGCGCGAGGATGAGACCATTATGCATGATAATCTCCTTGTTTGGAGCGCCGGGGTTTGGAGCGCCCGGGTTTGGAGCGCCCGGGTTTGGGATATCCGGGTTGGGCGTGTCCGGCGTATGAGGTCTGGGACGGCAGGAAGGGGACTGTCGCCCGGTGGCGCCCGGCGGCAAGGGTGATAATGACGTTGGCGGCCCGGTCGGATGCACCAAAGGGAGCCTCGCCGAACGTGGCGCGGAATGCACGGCGTTGGCGTGTTCGCAATGTGTCGTCAAACCATGAAAGGTTCTTCAGCGCGGCGCCCAACCCGTCCGGACTGTCCAGCACCTTGCCCAGGTGCCAATGGGCATAGTTTGGGTCGTCAGCCCAGCTGACGCCATGGCTGCGCAGGAACAGGCATGGCTTGGGCCTGGTCAGGAACTCGTAGACCTGACTGGATGCATCCCCGAGATAGATATCGGCAGCGCGCGTATAGGTCATATCCATCGAGCGCTGGCTGCCTGGGTCGACAAGAATATTGTCGCAGCGCAGGAAACGCGCCGGGATAGTACCGCTGAACCGTAGCCGTGGCGGCGAACAGGACGCATGGACACGCCGGGTAAACAGCATGACGTGCGGTGCAAAAATCAGGTTGAATTGCGGGTTGTCGGCAAAGAATTCCAGCACCTTCAGCCCATCCCGGTACCAGGAGGACAGCGCCGGGTGGAAGTGGGGGTTATAGAGCACTGTCGGGTTGTCATTGGGGAAGGTGCTGCGCCCGGCAGAGGGAGAGAGAGCATCAAATTTAGGGTACCCGACAACGCTGTAACCATGTTCGCGCACGATACCTGCGGCTAGCATACGGTTCCTGATCTTGTGGCCCGGTACCAGCACATGATCAAAGCGGGCGATGATTTTCTTGAAGCCGACCGCGCGGTCACCGGCCCCGTGCTGGGTATAGACAAATCTGGTATTGTGGCAACCCAGATGAGTTTTCAGCAGGGTACAGGTTGTCTCCGGCGCGACAAGTACGTCCATGCTTTTCAGCAGTGCGCGATGTTTGACAAGCGAACCGATACGTTGCAGCGGTACGGCACCGCCGGTGAGGGCCTCAGCCCACCGCGCTGTGGTGGGCGGGGCGATGTTATGCACGGTGATGTTGCGCCATGCCGGTGCCGGGATCAGGGCTTTCAACTCCCGCTGCCGCGCCGGGCTTGAGACAAAGGCGTGCAACTGTGCCAGTTGATCTTCCCTTGTGGCCAGCGCTGCCAGGATCGGCGCGCTGTGGGCAAGCTGGTGGCCCTGTTCATGATTGAACAGAAAACCGATATTCGGTTGTTGCATGGCGGGACGGGGGCATCTGGTGGCAGTCGGCGGCGCAACCGTGTGTGCCGCCTGCACCGCAGGACCGGTCAAAAGGGATGTTTGGGTCACGGTTTTGTCCGTATGTTGTTGTTGCATACGGATTTTGAAACACCTGAGCCGGTCTGGAGGCAAAGGGAACCGACATTCATGACAAAAAACAAATCTTTGCCAAACACTGCCGTTAATGACTACGGTTAGCGTGCGCTCAGTCAGTGATAGTCAAGAGGACGACCCAATGAAAAATATCTTTGCCAGAGTTAATATCTTTGCCAGAGTTCCGGCATTCATCATGGCGGCGACGGTGTTTTTTGCGTTTCAGTCCTTGGCTTTGGCCCCGGCACACGCCGATGAGGGCAGCCAGGGTCATGCACCGGCGCTGATCGGGTTGATCAGGGCGGGTGAGATTGCCGAGCAGAATTTGAAGGCGCGCCTCATTGAGGCGGAGCTGGACATCAAGGATGACACACTTTGCTACAAGGTGAATGTATCCAGGGCGGGAGATCATTTCCAGCTATGGATCAATGGTCACACGGGCAACATCGTGCGGGCAAAAAAACCCTTCCTGTCCAACTTGTGGATTGATGTGGCAGCGGGTAAGCGGCTGAAAATGGCGGGCAATGTGCCGTCTGTGCTGCCGCGGATGCACGTGATCGAAAAAGAGGTTGGCGGCGATATACAGTATATGCGGTTCGAGATCGAAGACGATCAGCCTCAATATGAAATCGAGATCATGACCCCTGCGGGTCCAACAGAGCTTGTGATCGATGCGGTCACAGGGGCACGCAAGGCCCAATAGCCACAATAGCGGGATCGGGGTTTTTGTGCAGATATTGCTAGTGGAAGACGATAAACGCGTCGCTGAATATGTCGCCTCGGGCCTGCGGCAGGCAGGGCATTTGGTGGAGCACGCGAGCGATGGGAAAAAAGCCCTCTACATGACAGCGGCAGAGAGTTTTGATGTCATTATTCTTGACCGAATGTTGCCGGGTGTGGACGGGCTTACCATTTTGCAAACCATGCGCGCCGCCGATGACCATACGCCTGTACTGCTCCTGAGCGCGCTTGGCGAGGTGGACGAACGGGTTAAGGGTTTGCGCGCCGGCGCGGATGATTATCTTGCCAAGCCCTTTTCCTTTTCCGAACTTCTGGCGCGCATTGAGGTGTTGGCGCGCCGCGGTCCGGCGAAGCCGGATGTAACCAGCCTCGCCGTTATGGACCTTCAGCTCGACCTGCTTGCGCATGAGGTGATCCGGGCGGGACGGCGCATTGAACTTACCGCGCGGGAATTCAAAATTCTGGAATATCTCATGCGCAACACCGGTCGGGTGGTAACCCGGTCCATGCTGCTTGAAAAAGTGTGGGAATATCATTTCGACCCACAGACCAATATCATTGATCAGCATGTCAGCCGCTTGCGGCAAAAGGTGGACAAGGGGTTCAACGCCCAGCTTATCCATACCGTCCGTGGTACGGGTTATATGATCCGCCCGTCGGCATGAGGATATAGACCGTGAAACCATTCTTCCTGACCTACCTGAGACACAGTTTTGCCTTCAAACTGGTCATGCTTTATGTGCTGTTGTTTGTGGTTTCCGTCAGCATCCTGACCGGCGTCACCTATTGGGCAATGGTGGCCGCCCCGCGCGAGGAAACGGCGGCCATCGTGCAGGCTGAACGCGATACGCTGGCGACCATATACAAGCTTGAAGGCGCGGCAGTGCTGGTCAAGGCGCTTGAGAGCAGGGCACAGGCCCCTGCAGCGCGCAAGGCGTTTCATGTATTCATCAGCGCCCAGGGGGACGCCATTACGTCCAACCTGCCAAGCTGGCCCAGTGTGCCCCAGTTCTCTCTCTATGAAATTGAAGCTGATCGGTATCTGGAGGGTGACGAGATCGACTATCAGGCTTTGTCGCTTGAGCAGGTATTTGCCGACGGTTCGCGGTTGATTGTCGGACGTGATATCGAGGATATCGGCGACCGTGAAGAACGTTTGATCGAGGCATTGGTGGCGGCATCGGTCATTGCCGTGCTCCTTGGCAGTGCGGGTGGTGTTTTCATGAGCCTTGCGGTCAGCCGCCGGTTGGAAGCAGTCAACACAGCCGCCCAACAGGTTATCAACGGGGATTTGTCCAGGCGTGTGCATACTTTTGGTACGGGCGACGATTTTGACAAACTGGCGGCAACGCTCAATGAAATGCTCGACCGGATCGAAAAATCCGTCGAGGCGATAAGCCGTGTTTCCGATAGTGTGGCCCATGAACTGCGTTTGCCGCTTACCCGTTTGCATGCCGAACTGGAGGAACTGGCCGACAGCGCGGAGCAGGGCAAGCTGGAGCCCGAACACGCGGCGCGCGCTATCGCGGAATCCGAGCGGCTTAAAGCGGTGTTTGAAGCCTTGCTGCGCATTGCCCGGATTGAAACCGGCCGCCATGATATAGTGCGTGACCGTGTGAATCTCACCACGCTGGTTACTGACGCGGCCGAGCTGTATCAGCCGGAAGTGGACAACAGGTCATTGACCCTTGACTGCCGGATTGCCGGGCCGGTTTTCACGGCCGGAGACCCTAACCTGCTTTTCCAGATGATCGCCAATCTGATTGATAACGCGGTCAAATATGCGCCGCGTGAATCCACCATCAGGGTATCCCTGACCCGGAAAGGCAAGCGCGTCCGCTTCTCGGTGGAAAATGAGGGCGAAGGCATCCGGCAAGACGAACGCCCGCGTGTGACCGAGCGTTTTTATCGCGGCGAAAACTGGGATGTTCCGGGCCTCGGTTTGGGCCTGAGCCTTGCCGATGTGGTGGTAAAAGCCCATGGCGGCAGGCTGGCGTTTGTCGATACCGCTGGTGGTTTTGCCGTGGTCGTGTTCCTGAGCGGCCTCCGGGCGCGCGACGACAGCAACGCTTGACGAGATCTGACGCCCGGCAAGATACCGGGCATTTGTAGTCCTGGGCATGTGCGGGGCAGCCCGTCGAAGGTGCTGCCCCGCAGCGCATGGGTATTTTGACGCGGACGCGCGAAAAGCGGCGCTTAGTCTTCCCCGTCCCCGACAATCACTTCAGGGTCGAAGCTGAAGGTTCTCGGCTCACCGTCAATCGTGACGTTGAGTAAGGCCTTAAGCGGCCAGGGCTCGGGGTTATATTTAAAAACATAGGGGTCTTTCGAGACATACATTTTGTAGAAATCCCCTTCGAAATGCGTGCCCATTTCCATTTCCACAACATAGTCGTTCAGGGTCAGTGCCAGTTGCTTGATGTCGATCGAGGGTAGCTCGCTGATCGACGGGTCGTGGCTGCATAAGGCATAAACCTGCACGAGCAATGTATCGTTTTTCTCAAAGAAATAGCAGCCGGCCTTCTTCCCGTAGACAGCTTTCTGGACCGAGCTGCCGTCCGGAGAGCGCATGAATTGATACCTCAGCGCCTGCGAATGCTGGCAGGGGTCAAATGAAAGGGACAAAATATAACGGGCGTTGGTCTGGTGTTGCGGTGATGCGGGAATTCCATACATGTTAGCCTCCTGTTGGTGTGCCTTGACTGAGAACAATGTTTAAAAACGCTTTGTCCTGGCGCAACGCTGCCAGTTCCGGGTCTGCCTTGATGACGCTGATCGGGTAACCCTGGGTCAGGGCGGCACGGGTGAAGTCCAGCGCTTCGGTTCGCTTGCCGAGAATTTCACTAGTGACCGCTGCGCGGTACAGCAGGGTGGCATCCTCGGGCGCTTGTTCGATAGCCTCGGTGAGCCGGGACTGCGCTGTCTCAAAGTCCCCTGCCTTGGCGTGATAAAGTGCGGCCCGGCTGACAAGGTCTGGCCGCGTCGGGGTTTGCGACAGCAGGGGCGCCAGTATCCTCAGCGCCTGCCTGTAGGCCGCTACGGCTTTTGATTGCTGGTCAGGGGTGGCGCGGTAGGCATCGGCCAGGTTGGCCCAGAGGCGGTAGTCGTCGCCGCTACCGGTAAGCGCCAGCGCACGCTCGAAGGCATCGGCTGATTGCGGATATTGGCCCAACGCAAAATAATACGTGCCGAGGTTGTTATAAAGCGCGGCTGCCTTGCGCACCTGCAGGCCCTGCTGCAACACGGCGATAGCTGTCGGGGTATCATCCTGCATATAGTGAGTAGCGCTCAGGCTGGCGTAGGCATAAACGTTGTCAGGCGACAGCGCGAGGCTGTCGCGGAACGCCTTGCGGCTCTGGTCGTATTTTTGTTGCCGGAAGTATACCCGGCCCAGGAGGTCGAACAGGCTGCTTTCGGCGGGGTGGTATTTTATCGCGTTTGTGAACAGGTCTTCCGCGGCAGCCATATCGTTACGTTTGATCAGAAACCGGCCATAGCCGCGAAACGCGAAAAAGTTGCTGGGGTCCAGCTGCAGCGCTGTCTGGTATGCTTTCTCTGCCTCGGCATCCTGTCCGTCAAATTCCAAAACTCTTGCCTGTGCAACATGGCTCAGTGCCAGTTGATGGTCCCGCGCGACAGCGCTCTCGGCCAATGCGGTAGCCTGCTCAAGCAGGGCCGGGCTCCTTTCGCCGAAGATATATTTTCGGCCAAGGCTGAGGCTTAAACCCGCTGTCGCGGCTGCGTTGTCGGGCGCGCGCAGCAAGACCTGCTGGAACGCATCAATCGAGGTTTCGATATGTTCTGCCGTCGCCGTCGCCTTTAGGCCATCAAGTCCTTTGGCCATGAGGCCGGACACGGTGGTTGGCGGTGTCCACAAGGCGGAACGCCATAACAAAGCCCCTGTGATCAAGAGGACGGCCACAATGCCTGCGCCCAGGGTGCGGCGCTTTCGTTTCTTGTCGCGTATGCCTGCCGGGGACCATTTATGCAGCTCTGTATACACGGCTTGCATGCTCTCGGGGCGGCGTGCAGGGTCTCTTTCCATCATGCGGCGCACCAGATCGGAAAAGTCGCCAGGTACCGTGCGGCAAAGCTTGTGAAGCGGGCGCGGGTCATTGGTGAGCACAGCATGCATCGTGCCTGCTTCGGTCGCCTGCTTGAAGGCCCGGTCACCGCTCAGCATCTCGTACAGCACGGTGCCAAGCGAGAAGATGTCCGACTGCGCGGTCGGACTTTCCCCGCGCAGGACTTCTGGCGCCATATAGGCCAGGGTGCCTTCGATTTTGTTGGAAACTGCGGTGCTGTCCGTCTCCAGCGTCACGGTTTCATCTGCCGATGACGCTGCCTCACGGGCGATGCCGAAATCCACCAGAACGGGTTCACCATCCTCGCGAATCATGATGTTGTCCGGTTTGATATCCGCATGCACGATGCCTTCGGCGTGTACGCCGCGCAGCCCATCTGCCAGTTTCAGCATAAGGGTGACGGCGTCGCCAAAATCAAGTGGCCCGTCGGTCAAACGTTTGCCCAGGGTTTCCCCCGCGACAAATTCTGTCACCAGATAGGCGGTAGTATGATCCTCGTATATTTCGTGGATGCTGACGATGTTTGGATGGTTGAAGCGCGCCAGTGTCAATGCTTCCTGCCAGCCGGGATGTTGTTGCAAGGAGCGGCCGCCCCCATCGTCGAATTTCAGGGTTTTTAACGCTACCTTGCGTTGAAGGGCAGTGTCGAGCGCACACATGACTGTACCATGCGATCCTGAGCCGATCGCATATAAAATCTTGTATCGGTCATTGTCCTGAACGGCCATGCACTCGAACCCCAAAGTTGTACATTTGCTATCATATGCGCATTTTTGTATCTATATAAATATCCAGGGTGCACTTTATATAACTGCCCCGTGTTAAGGCGGGCAAGTCGCCTGCCTGTGGGAGTGTAGGGCCTGATATGAACAATTCCCTCGATCTTGATACCAAAACCATAAGTTTTGCTTCTGACCAGTCTCAGGGAAAATATGGTCAAGCCACCATATTGGCGGTCGGAATCGTATGGCATCCGGATCGTTCCCGAATCGGTGCGGTGGCTCCCCTTCTGAGTCACGCCGGGGATGGCTGGACCATTTCCCGCGCCGCGCCGCTGTTTGCCTTCCCGCCCTACCGGGACGGCAGCCCCTTGCAGGACCGCCACGTGTCGCGCGCGGCAACCCGGATTAAAAGTGCAGGCAGCCGCTGCTACGAGATTTTGCCACCGGAAAGTAAAATGCGTGTCACGGTGAACGGCAAGCCGCTTCTGAGCCCCGCGACAGTATCGTTGGATGAGCTCGGCGGCACGATCATCCTGACGTTGTCCGATGAAGTTATCCTCGCGATTTTCGAAAAACCTGTCGACCCGGACGGAAGCCTGCAACACCATGGCATGATAGGCATCAGCGGCGATATTCAATATGTGCGCCGTGGGATCGAACAGGCCGCCCCAAGCGGTGTACCGGTGCTTATTCGCGGGGAAACGGGCACGGGTAAGGAGCTGGTGGCGGCCGCGCTGCACGCGCTTAGCCCGCGCTCATCGGGGCAGATGCTCAGCGTCAATATGGCAACGCTGGCGCCGGAGCTGGCCGCCGCCGAATTGTTCGGGGTTGAGAAGGGCGCTTTTACCGGTGCCACCCAGCGGCGTGCGGGCTTGTTTGAACAGGCCAGCAACGGCACGCTGTTCCTTGATGAAATCGGCAATGCGCCCGAGGCTGTGCAGCCCATGTTGCTGCGCACGCTGGAGACCGGCGAGGTGCGCCGTGTCGGCTCCGCACAGGTCAGCCGCACCAATGCGCGTATTATCGCCGCGACGGATCAACCCCTTGAAAGTGAAGCGTTCAGCCAGCCTTTGTTGCGGCGAATGGAACGGTTCGTGATCGAAGTCCCGCCCTTGCGTCGCCGCCGGGTTGATATGGGTGTCTTGATCCTGCATTTCCTCCGTCAGTTCCGTCGGCAATACGCTCATGTCGCCATGGAGGATATTTCGTCGGCACAGGTCATCAAGCTCATTTTGCATGACTGGCCGGGGAACGTGCGTGAGCTGAAAAACATCGTTGAACAAATGGTGCTGGCCGAGCACCCGGACGATGTTGTCGCGCGCTACCTTGCCCGCCAGAGTGCCGGGACGCAGGAAGGGCCGGTAAAGGCAGCACCCGCGCCGCGGCAGCAATACCGCGACGCATCCGACGTGTCCGAGCAGGAACTGCTCACAGCACTGGACGGCACCGGCTGGCAGATCAAGGAAGCGGCACAGCAACTGGGGGTTTCCCGGGGCACGCTCTATAATCTCATGCAGCAATGCCCGAGCATAAGACGCGCCGAGGATCTGGACGCTGCCAGTATTGGCACCGTCATGGCACAACACCCCGGCTCACTGGACCTCTGGGTGAAAGAGCTCAGGGTTGGCCGTGACGCGCTGAAGCGGCGTATCAAGGCGCTGGGCCTTTAGTGCTGGCCCTATGGCGCGCCGCCCCTTTCCCTGTTTCAGCCTGATCCCTTGACCCCGCCATCCCTTATGGTGCCCCTTTTCCGTGCCTCCGGCGTGTCACCTGCCGCCGCGATCCGCACGGCCTGAGGTGTCAACTGTGCCAGCCATGTCAGCATGGCGTGTCTGGCACGGACGGGGGGCGAAAAATATACCTAACATATTGATTTAAATAAATAAAAAATGTGGCATGGGCTTTGCTATTTCTCTCATGCCAGCCGCCGGTATTTCTTGCGGATGTCGCCGGGGGTAGGGTGATGTTCTGAAATGCGGTCCGGTCCACTGGTCCCGATGACGATGATAGCTAGGGAGCAAGCCGCCGTCGGGAAACGTCTCAACAACTGGAACACAGGAGATATTCCAATGGACGACCAGATCAATATCAAAGCTGCGGTCACAAACCCGTATCAGATCTATATGCGCGACGACCTTCAGGACACCGGCTCGATCCCGAGCGGCGCGCGCACCGCATCGATGTCACCGGACATCATTCCCCGGCAGCGCCTGCTGGATGACCCGAATGAGCTGATCACCACCGACTGGGACCGCGACATGGGCCAGCCGCTGGTGGAAGGGATTACCAACTATATCTATGTGCGCGGCGCCAGCCGTGACAATGTGGGTGCCGGTAACGAAGTGGTTGGCAGGGTCAACCTCTATAGTGTGCCCTCCTGCCTGTTCATGACACCGAACCGGTGGACACAAATCCCGGAACCTGGCGACGATGTCACCTTCACAGCCACGGGCAATGACCAGCACCTGCTGGGCAGTGCGCCCTTCCGCTGGACACCGCCAAACCGCAATGTGCATTACTGCCTTGTGGCGCAGGTTCAGACCAACGCGGAGCCAAACAACATTCCGGCTGGCTTCCCCAACAACGGCGCCTTTATCAACTGGGTGGTGGATGATCCTGCAATCGCGTGGCGCAACCTGTCGATCGAGGAAAACCGCACTGGCACGGTGTCGCAAAGCCAGTCCTTCGGCAACCTCGACAACTATCCGGTTTCGGTCATGTTCCTTGTGACGGCAAAGGGCTTTGAAAATGGCACCACCATCACGCTCGGATCGCAGTCGCCGTGTCTCGGGGCGCCAATCAATGAAGAACGTGTTGTCAATAACCCTAACTACAGCGTCGTGAACATGAACACGGTGGCCCCTCGGTCTGACGGTGTGCTGGACGTCTTTGTCACACCGCCTGAAGGCGGCAATGTTCCCGTCGGCGCAACGCTCACCATCCAGTATATCCAGTTTGGTGAAGCCGGTGGCGCGTTGTCGCACGACCTGCAGAGCGATGCGTTGCTGAAGCGCCACAGCCAGCCATTGTCGGCTTATGGCCTCGCGGATGAGGACGGCGGGCAGGGCCTGCACGGCACCCGGCTCGGTGAGGTCACGATCGAATATAAATAAAACACCCCATGCCCGGGGCCGTGGGGCCCGCACCGCATGGCAGGGTTGAACTCTCTGGCGATCCTGCTTTTGCCTTGCACCCCACTGCCCCGGCCTTGCCGGGCAGGGCCTTATTGCCTTGCCCGGCATTTTCTTGCCGCGTTATCAGGCGGCCTTATTCGAACGGGGGTTCGGCGTCCCAGTCCAGCCCCGGCGCCGGGCCGTTTGAGACCTTGTCCTCAAACACGGGCTCGCGCTTTTCCATAAAAGACTGCACACCTTCGCGCCCGTCGCGCGTGCTGGTGTAAAGCATGGTGCGGCTTTCGGCCTTGTGCGCCTCCATCGGGTGCGCCGCGCCCATCATGCGCCAGATAAGCTGGCGGTTGAGCGCGACCGACATGGCACTGGTGCGGGCTGTGTAGCTGTGCGCAACCTCCAGCGCGCGGGCAAGCAACCTGTCAGGCTCGACGATCTCGCTGATCAGGCCATGCGCCAGCGCTTCCTCGGCGCCAAATACACGCCCGCTCAGGCTCCAGTCCAGCGCCTGGGCCACGCCCACAAGGCGCGGCAGGAACCAACTGGCGCAGCTCTCCAGCGTGATACCGCGTTCGGCGAACACAAAACCGAACTTGGCAAAGGGGGAGGCAATGCGCGCATCCATCGGCAGTTGCATGGTGGTGCCTACGCCCACGCTGGCACCGTTGATGGCACCGATCACCGGTTTTTTCATGCGGAACAGCCTCAGCACCACCCGCCCGCCGGTGTCGCGGTTGCGCTTCATCTCGGGCGACATGGGGTCGATGCTTTCATCAAGGCCAAATACATTGCCGCTCGTTGTCAGGTCCATTCCGGCGCAAAACGCACGCCCGGCCCCGGTGACCACCAGCGCGCGCACGCTGTCATCCGCGTCCACCGCGTCAAACACCGTCTCCATTTCCTCGGCCATGGTCGGCGTGAAGGCGTTCATGCGCTCGGGCCGGTTCAACCTCAGCACCGCCGTGCTGCCGTCGCGCTCAAGGGTCAGGGTTTCATAGGCCATGGTTCGCTCCGCTTCTTGTCTGTTGCCTGTAACCTAGCGCGCCGCGCGTTGAAGGAAAGCTTTTCCCGCCTTGACCAACCGGCCCGTGCTTGACCCGCTGGACCGATCAGTCCATTTTAACGCAGGGAAGCAATCAAACGGGGGAGTGTGCGAGATGAAAAACTGGTTCTATGAGCAAATGGCGATGTATTCGGCCTATCACCGCGATGGCCGCAATCAGGCCACGCACCATATCGGCGTGCCGATGATCGTGTTCTCTGTGCTGGTGATCACCTCGACCGTGCCGCTTTTTGCCACCAGCGCGGGGCCTGTCACCCTGGGCGCGGCGCTTATGGCCACCCTCGTGCTGTTTTATATTATCTCCGCCCCGCTTGTGGGCACCATTGCTGCGCTGATATATGGCGCGCTCAGCTACGGCGCGGCTGAGATCGCCGCCATGGGGGATGGCGTGCCGCTCAAGGTGTTTCTCACACTGTTTATCGTTGGCTGGGTCATTCAGTTCTGGGGCCATAAATATGAGGGCCGCAAACCGGCACTGTTTGACAATATCCTGCAAATTTTCATGGCCCCCTCCTTCCTCATCGCCGAGCTATTGTTCATGGCCGGGCTCGAAGAAGACCTGCACGCCGAGATCAAAGCCCGTATGCCGAAATATCTGCCGAAAGAGGGCTGAGGCCCAAGCTGTAGATCCTTGCGACGCGGTCGCTGTCTGAAAGCGCGCTGCTTTTAACACTCTCTGGATGCCCGCGTTCGCGGGCATGACAGCAGGGGGTCACTCCCGCGAAGGTGTGGCTTAGTCAATGGATGAGCGCGCCTTCCTCACAAATACGGGCTGGCGAGCCATAGCAGGCGGCCCATGGCGCGGTGCAGGCGGGGGCGGGCGCGGAAGTCGTCTCGGGTCATCTCCAGCGCGGTTTCATAGCGGCCATGCACCCAGTCGGTCATCTGTGCGGCAAACGTGCGGTCGTAACATTCGACATTAAATTCAAAATTCAGCTTCAGCGAGCGCGCGTCCCAGTTGGACGAGCCGAAAAATACCCAATCATCATCGACGATCATCAGTTTGGTATGGTCAAACGGCGGCGGTGACAGGAACAGCCTGCAGCCTGCTTCCACCAGTTGGCGCGCGCCCGAAAGTGCGGTCAGCATAAAAAACGGCAGGTTGTTTTTGGCCGGTACCAGTATATCAACCTCCACCCCCCGAAGGGCGGCCTGTTTGAGGGCGACGACAAGTGCGGGTTCAGGCAGGAAATAGGGCGTGATAACCTGCACGCGCTGCCGTGCGCTCGCCAGTGCGCTTTCCATGATCATGGCGGTGCGCTGACGCGGTTCGTCGGGTCCGTCGGGCACCGCCCGCGCCGGGATGCCGGGGCCAGTGCCGGTGATGGTGATGGTGGGCAGCCATTTTTCGCCGCCCAGCTCTTCCTTTTTCGAGAAGGCCCAGTCATCGGCGAAGGCTTCCATCATCTGGCTGACAATGGGGCCCTTCAGGCTGAAGTGTGTGTCGCGCACACGCTGGCCGCCGTCCTCATCCTCAAGGTGGTGCTTGCGGATATTCATGCCACCGGCAAAGCCTTTGATACCGTCAACAATCAACAGCTTGCGGTGGGTGCGCAGGTTAAAAAACGCCAACCGCCATGACAGGCGCGCCGGGTTGAAGGTGGCCACCGGAATGCCCCGACGCCTGAGCAGGTTTGTCACCGGCCTCAGGCCATAGAGGGTGCCCACGGCATCCACCAGCACGCGCACCTCCACGCCGCGCTCATGGGCGCGGGCAAGGGCAGCGATAAACCGGCGACCTGCCTGATCGGCCTGGAAAATATAGGTGGTCAGCGCCACGGTGTGTTCGGCGTTGTCGATGGCGTCAATCATGGCGTCATAGGCCGCGCGCCCGCCCTCAAGCGGGCTGATCTCGTTACCCAGCGTCAGCGCATGGCCGGTTACCCGGCCCGCCAGCCGTCCGTGCGCGTGCCAGCGGTTGGGCGCGTCGGGCAACGCGTCATAAAGCGTGGGGCCGTCAGGGTCGGTGATCAGGTCTTTGCGCGCAGGCAGGCCCCGGCGTATCCGCGCGCGCTTCGCCTGCCGCTCAATACGGTTGATGCCAAACAGCAGGTAAAAAACAAGGCCAAAAAGGGGGGCAAGCCAGACAAGGCCGATCCACGCCACGGCGGCGCGCACGTCATCCTTGTGCCGCAGGATATGGGCACTGGCGACCAGTTGCAGCAGCAGCACGATCGCCGCGACCAGCAGGCCGTGTGGCCAGATATTGCCGTATTGCTCCATAAACCCCTAAAACCTTTTCCTGTATCCTCACTGGGCAGTGCGGGCCCGGTATAACCATGCCCTTCATCATATAGGCACTCTCACACAAAGGGGAAGCTGCCATAATCATATGGGCATATTATGGCGCGCCGGTTTTGCTTGAGTGCACGAAAGCGACCCGCTAGCTTGGGCGCTCGGCACGCCTGCCTGCCTGTCCTTAACCCTGTTGCGCGAGGAATTTTGCCCCCGATGACCGGCCCTGACCACCGCTCCTTTGATGCCCACAGCCTTGTGGCGCGCGGCCTTGCCACCAGCCGGGGCGGCCGGCGGGTTTTCGAAGGCCTCGGTTTTGCGCTGCACGCGGGCGGGCTGCTTTATCTGCGCGGGCCGAACGGCAGCGGCAAATCCACCCTGCTCAGGCTGATTGCGGGTTTCGTGAAGGCGCGGGCGGGCACGCTTATGTACGGTGACAGCGACTGGACGCAAAATCCCCCGGCTTATGATGCCGCGCTTATTTATGCCGGGCATGAAAATGCGCTCAAACCGGTGATGACGCTCAGGGAAAACGCGCTGGCCTATGCCTCGCTGATGACCGGCGCCGCGGTGGCTGAGGCGCGGCTTGATGCGGCGGCGGCGCTGTTTGGCCTGACCGCACTTCTGGACCGCCCGGCGCGGTTTTTTTCCAGCGGGCAAAAACACCGCGCCAACCTAATGCGGTTTGCGCTGCTGGACCGACCCTTGTGGCTGATGGATGAACCCACCGTGGGGCTTGATGCCACCAGCCGCCAAGCGCTGGCGGACCTGATGACCGCGCACCTGGCCTCGGGCGGTATGATCATCGCCGCCACCCACGACCCCATTGGCGTTGTGGGGGATGAGCTTGCGCTGGACGATTTTACCCCAACGCTTGAGATCGATGAGGCATGGTTATGAAGGCGGCAGGGTTATGAGCGGTGCGGGCATCTTTCGCGCGGTTTTCCTGCGCGACGTGCGGCTGGCGTGGTCGCAGGGCGGCACCGGCACCATGGCGCTCAGCTTTTTCCTTATTGCTGTCAGCCTGTTCCCTTTTGGTGTGGGGCCTGAGCCACAAACCCTTGGCCGCATCGCCGCCGGCGTCATATGGGTGGTGGCGCTTCTGGCGTGCCTCCTGTCGCTTGACCGGCTTTATCAGGCTGACTATGAAGACGGCAGCCTCGATGATCTCGCGCTGTCGCCACTGGGCCTTACCGGGGTGGCGCTTGGCAAAATCATCGCGCACTGGGTGGCGACCATCCTGCCGCTGGTGGCGCTGTCACCCGTCCTTGGCATGTTGATGAATTTGGACACCGGGGCCTACGGCATGCTCCTGCTGTCGCTTCTGATCGGGACGCCCGCACTCAGCCTTATCGGCAGTGTTGGCGCTGCGCTCACCGTCTCTGTTCGGCGCGGTGGGGTGTTGATGTCGCTTCTGGTGTTGCCCCTTTATGTGCCGACACTTATTTTTGGCGTTGGTGCCATTGATGCTGCTGCGGGTATGACCGATGCGATGCCGCATCTCGCGTTTCTGGGTGCGGTGACACTTGTGGCGCTGGTAATCGGTCCGGTTGCATCTGCGGCGGCGCTCCGCCTGTCGCTGGAGTGAGTTTGATGCACAGATGCGAACACAGATATTGCACAGATTCGCACCGAATCGGCGTTTTTGTTGCACACATCCTGCACAGATTCAGGCTGTTTTTGCACATATTTACCGCCGCCAGCGCCCGCGCGGGCGCGTGGCATCACGTCGCACTTGCTCCCCCGCGCGCTTGCGGGTAGGTAGAAGCCATGCACAGATTCGCCAATCCCGCTGAATTCAACCGCCTGGCAGACGCCATTTTGCCATGGGCCAAAGTCGTTATGGCGGCGGCTTTTCTCTATGGCCTATACCTCGCGCTATACGCGAGCCCGGCGGATTACCAGCAGGGCGAAAGCGTGCGCATCATGTATATTCATGTGCCCGCCGCCTGGATGGCCATGTTCACCTATATGGTGGTGGCGGTGGCCAGCTTCACGGCGCTTGTATGGCGTCATCCGCTGGCGCTGCTGGCCGGTAAGGCTGCTGCACCAATCGGCTTGGTTTTCACAGGGTTAGCGCTTCTCACAGGTATGCTGTGGGGTAAACCCATGTGGGGTACTTACTGGGTGTGGGACGGTCGGTTGACCTCGGTGCTGGTGCTGTTTTTCCTCTACCTCGGCTATATGGCGCTGTGGCGCGGGCTCGATGAAGAAGATAAGGCGGGCCGGGCGGCGTCGATCCTCGCGCTCGTCGGAGTTGTAAATATTCCGATCATCAAATTCTCCGTCGACTGGTGGAACACGCTGCACCAGCCCGCAAGCGTGATGCGCATGGAAGGCCCGTCAATGCCAGCGGAGATGCTGTGGCCGCTCCTTACCCTTGCGTTGGCTTACAAGGCCTATTTTGTTGTGGTGCTGCTTTACCGCATGAAACTTGAGATCAACCTGCGTAAACTCAGTGTGCTGGGTTCGCTTGAGGCACGGGGCTGAAAATGGCGGAATTCCTTGATATGGGCGGTTATGCCACATTTGTCTGGATCGCTTATGGCCTGACGGCGCTGGCGCTTGTTGGCCTTGCGGTCAGCAGTGTGCGCGGGGTGCGGAAAACCCGGGCGCGGGTTGAGGCATTGCGCCCTCGTCGCCGGAAGGAAAAATAATCATGGCAGGCCTTAAAACCCGCAAAAAGCAAAGGCTTCTGGTGGCATCTGTTGCTGTCGCCGCGATCGCCGGGGCGGTGCTTCTGGTGCTGTTTGCGCTGGGGGGCGACAGCCTCAGCCTGTTCCTTCAGCCCAGTGCGGTGCATGCCAAAGAGGTTGAGCCGGGCAAACGTTTTCGCCTTGGCGGGCTGGTGGCGCCGGGGTCCTTCACCAAGGCCGAAGACGGCCTGACCTATCATTTCACCATTACCGACTGTGCCGCCGATATCCCTGTTACTTTCAAGGGCTTGCTGCCAGACCTGTTCCGCGAGGGGCAGGGCGTGGTAACCGAAGGCCGGCTGGACACGGGCGGCACTTTTGTGGCCGACACCGTGCTGGCCAAGCATGATGAAAACTACGCCCCGCCCGGCACCATGCCCAAAAACGCAGAAGCCTGCAGCCACCCCGAGGGGCTCAATCAGCCTTACGCAAGTGGCGGGGACAGCCGCTGATGATCGCCGAACTGGGCCATTTTGCGCTGATGATCGCGCTGGCATTTGCGCTTTTGGGCGCGGTAGCGCCGCATATTGGTATCCGGCAAGGGAACGTCCGGCTGGTTGCACTGGCAGACAACGCCGCCATCGGCCAGTTTGTCATGGTGCTTATCTCTTATGCCGCGCTGACCTACAGCTTTGTTATTTCAGATTTTTCGGTGATCGCTGTGGCGTCCAATTCGCACACGGCCAAGCCGATGCTCTATAAAATTTCCGGCGTATGGGGCAACCATGAGGGCAGTCTGCTGCTGTGGGTTCTGATCCTGACGCTTTTTGCCTGTGCGGTGTCCCTGCGCGGCCGCTTTTTGCCCGCGCGGTTCCGGGCCCGGGTGCTGTCGGTGCAAAGCCTTCTGGTTGTTGGCTTCTTGCTGTTCATCCTGTTGACCTCAAATCCTTTTGCACGGCTTGACCCCGCACCGATTGAAGGCAACGGGCTTAACCCACTGTTGCAGGACCCCGGCCTCGCCTTTCATCCGCCGATGCTGTACCTCGGTTACGTGGGCCTGTCGGTTGCCTTCTCGTTTGCTGTGGCGGCGCTGATTGAAGGCGAAGTCAGCCCCTTGTGGGCGCGCTGGGTGCGGCCCTGGACCCTGGCGGCGTGGGTTTTCCTCACCGGTGGCCTCGCGCTGGGGTCATGGTGGGCCTATTATGAACTGGGCTGGGGCGGCTGGTGGTTCTGGGACCCGGTCGAGAATGCGGCCTTCATGCCGTGGCTCGCGGCGACAGCACTTTTGCACAGCGCAATTGTGGTCGAAAAACGCGACGCGCTCAAAAGCTGGACCATCCTGTTGTCGATCATCGCTTTTTCCTTCTCGCTGCTTGGTACCTTCCTTGTGCGCTCCGGCGTGCTCACGAGCGTGCATGCCTTTGCGGTTGATCCGGCCCGCGGCGTTTTCATCCTTGGTTTCCTCGCTGTCGTGGTTGGCGGGTCGCTCACACTGTATGCATGGCGCGCGCCCCGCCTGGCGCCTGGCGGGGTGTTTGGCCTTGTCAGCCGCGAAAGCGCGCTGGTGCTCAATAACATCCTGCTGTCGACCTTTGCGGCGGTGGTGCTGGTGGGCACGCTCTATCCGTTGTTTGTCGAGGCGCTGGGCGCCGGGCAATTGAGCGTCGGCCCGCCGTTTTTTGAATATGCGGCAGCGGTGCTGATGAGCCCGCTGATTGTCGCACTTGGCTTTGGCCCTTTGCTGGCGTGGAAACGCGGGCGGCTTGGCCGGGCGGCGCAGATCGTGGTGCCTGCCCTTGTGGTGGCCGCCGTGGCAGGGCTTGTCATTTGGTGGCAAAGCGTGGGCGGGGCGGTCATGACGGCCTTTGGCCTTAGCCTCGCCGTGTGGCTGAGCGTGAGCGTATTCCTTGAAATCACCGAGCGTATCCAGCTTTTCAAAAAGCCGGACAGCGCATGGCAGAGGCTCAGGGGCCTGCCGCGCGCCAGCTGGGGCATGAGCCTTGCACACCTTGGCCTTGCAGTGATTCTGTTCGGCATCACCATCTCCGAAGCCTGGACGGAAGAAAAACTGGTCGTGATGGCGCCGGGCGATACCGCAGAAGTTGGCGGCTTTGACTTCAAGTTTGGTGGTGTTAGCCCTGTGGCCGGGCCAAACTTCACAGCAGTGCGTGGCTATTTTGACGTCAGCCGCCATGGCCGCGCGGTGACCGCGCTCACCCCCGAAGACCGCCTCTATACAGACCCGGTAATGAACACCACGGAAGCATCGATTTACCCACTGGTGCGGGGTGACCTTTACGCGGTGATCGGCGAGGCGGCGGGGTCCGGCCGCTGGTCTGTACGGCTGTATTTCAAACCGTTTATCTCCGGCCTTTGGATCGGCTCGCTGATGATGATGCTGGGCGGTATGCTGTCCTTGTCCGACCGGCGGTTGCGCATTGGCGCGCCCAAGGCAAAGGGGGCGAAAGGCTAAGCCATGCAACGTTTCCTGCCGCTGATCATTGTCCTTGCCTTGTTTGCCGTGTTCCTGCGCATGATGACGCTGGAGGACCGCAACCCCAACGAGATCAAAAGTGTGATGATCGGCAAAGCGGTGCCGGAATTTACCTTGCCCGGCCTCATGCCCGCTGAGACAGAGATTGGCCATGAGGCCCTGAAGTCAGGCCAGCCTGTGCTGGTGAACTTTTTTGCCAGTTGGTGTGTGCCCTGCCGAGCTGAACATGAAAACCTGATGAAGCTGGCTGGTGAGCACGGTGCCACGATCATTGGCGTGGCCTACAAGGATGACCCCGCCAAGGCGCGAGCTTTCCTTGAGGAGCTTGGCAACCCCTACAGCCGCGCGGCGGTAGACCGTGACGGTCGCCTCGCCATCGATTTTGGCGTGACCGGCGTGCCGGAAACCTTTGTCATCAGTGGTGACGGCATGATT
The DNA here is from genome assembly GCF_048260245.1 of Kordiimonas sp. Classification (GTDB taxonomy): domain Bacteria; phylum Pseudomonadota; class Alphaproteobacteria; order Sphingomonadales; family Kordiimonadaceae; genus Kordiimonas. The sequence continues at coordinate 81,462 of NZ_JBLXGZ010000004.1, forward strand.
AGCTACCGCCATTGGGGTCCGATTGTGGGTGATGGCCTTGAGACCAAATTGCTGCCCGCCTATGAGGCAGTAAAATGATGCGCCGGGTGGGTATGCTGCTGGTTATGTTGATGCTGACGGGCGCAGCCTTTGCCGTGGCGGTGGACGAAAAGCCGCTTGACGACCCCGCCATGGAAGCCACAGCGCGGGAGCTGATGAAAGATATCCGCTGCCTTGTGTGCCAGAACCAGTCGATTGAGGATTCGAACGCTGATCTGGCGCGCGACCTGAGGCAGGTGGTGCGCGAGCGTATCGCAAAGGGTGACAGCGCTGACGATGTACGCGCGTATCTGGTGGCCCGGTATGGCGATTGGGTGCTGCTGGAACCACCGGTGAAGCCCCGAACCTATTTTCTGTGGGCTTCGCCGTTCCTGTTCCTTGCACTGGTGCTGATTGCCCTTGCCCGCCGCCGCAGGGCAGGACCGCCTGCGCCCTTAAGCGCGGAAGAAGAGGCGGAGCTCAAACATATTCTGGCCGATGAGGAGAGCGAAAAATGATCTGGTTTTTCCTTGGCCTCATACTGGTAACCGCGCTCATGATCCTGTTGCGCGGGGAAGGCAAAACGGCACAGGGCCTTGATCCTGTCAGCCACTATAGGTCGCAGCTCAGGGAGCTCGACGCAGATGTGGCGCGCGGTGTGATCGACGATACGTCAGCGCAAGCGGCGAAGGTAGAAATTGAACGCCGTATCCTCAAGGCGGCCCGTGCGGGTAAAGGGTCCGTACTGTCGCGCGGCAGTGGTAAGGCACTATGGCCGATCGCAGGTGTTCTGGTGCTGGTGCCGGTGGTATTTTACTGGTTTGTCGGCAGGCCTGACCTGCCCGCCAAACCCGGCTTCGTTGCTGAGGGCCGCCACACCGAGATCGAGGAAGGCGGCCCGACCTACGGCGAGGCGCTGAAGTCGATCCGCAAGCATCTGGATGAAAACCCCGAAGACGTGAAGGCCTGGGATGTGCTGGCAAAGTCGTCGCGGGCAATCAGGGATTATTCCTCCGCTGCCAACGCCTTTGCGCGGCTGGCAGAGCTTCAGCCAAACGAGATCCAGTGGCGCGTGCACCAGTTTGAAGCCATGCTGGCGATGGCGGGCGGGCGTATCACACCAGCGTCAAGACTGGTGCTGGCGCGGGTGCTCAATGAGGCGCCCAATCATCCGGCGGCGCAATATTATCTGGGCCTTGCCTATGAACAGATGGGTGACGCCGATAAGGCCCGCGCCACGTGGACGGCTTTGGCTGACCGGTCGGCACCTGACGCGCCGTGGATGGGGTCTGTGCGGCAGAAGCTTTCTGCGCTGGGGGTCAAGCCACCAAAACTGAGCAATGATCAGATGGCTGCGGTTGCCGCCATGAGCGAAGAAGACCGCGCCGCCTTTATCGACAGCATGATCGCGCGGCTGGCTGGCCGTCTTGAGGACAACCCGGATGATCCGGAAGGCTGGATGATGCTGGCGCGTTCGCAGTTGTCGCTGGGGAATCAGGAGGCGGCTGTCGCGGCGCTTGAGCGCGGCATCAGTGTTGTGGAAGCGGGGAAAGCCGCGCCGCTCAAGGCTCTACTTGACAATTTGAGGGCGAATCCCGATCTTTAATACTCTGGTGACAATTAGCCGTTAGCATGTCTGCCAGCTATGTATTCGACTGGTCCGAAGAAGTCCGTGGCCTTATCCAGCGCATAAATTTGCCAGAACTGAGTTGTCAGTATTATTGTGTAGTGGTCTGAGCGATGGTTGAAATCAATTCAAATTCCACCGGTTTGCAGTCTCAACTGCAGGCACAGTTGCAGGCAAATGCTGGCAAGAAGGCGCAAGTGCGCCCGAGCGCCGACCTGACGCCACGGCCCAGCGACCTGATCAAAGACAAGCTGAACCAGCAGGCGCGGGAACAATCCGACACCAGCAGGCAGGCCCCGGCACAACAGTCGAGAGGGTCTGGCCGGACAGGGGAACTCTCCAGCTCGCGCGAGCTTCAGGTTGCCAGCGAAAAAGTCAGCCAGTTGAACGCCAATACCCGCGAGGCACCCGTTGGTCGGCTGTCGCAGCAGGGCGGTGTGCAGCGTGATGTGCGTTTGGGTCAGATCATCGATATTCGCGTTTAAGCCTTTGATGAATTGCTGCCAGCGTTAATTGACGCTGGACGGCGGCGGCGCATGGCTTATCTTACGGCGTATGGCAAACGCAACCGGTATTCCCGATACATTTGAAAAACGTGTCCCCGACGGGGACGAGCGCGAACGGCTTGTGTGCAGTGATTGTGGTTTCATTCACTATGAAAACCCTCGTATCATTGCGGGTGCTGTGGTGGAACACGCGGGTAAAATCCTGTTATGCCGCAGGGCCATCTTCCCGCAAAAAGGCCGTTGGACCATCCCGGCAGGCTTTCTGGAAAACGGCGAAGCGCCCGATGAAGGCGCTGCACGCGAGGCTTATGAAGAAGCCACGGCTAATATTGAGATTACCGACCTATTGGCGGTGTATTCGGTCAGGCACATCAGTCAGGTGCATCTGATGTACCGGGCAACCTTGAAAACGCCGGAGTTTGCGCCGGGTATAGAAAGCCTGGAAGTTGCGCTGTTCGACTGGGAAGATATCCCTTGGGATGAACTTGCGTTCCCGAGTGTGCATTGGGTTCTGAACCACCACAGGGCGGTGCGCGGCAAAAGTGGCTTTGCGCCGTTTACCAACCCGCCGGATGCGTCTGGGGTCATCAGCCGCTAGGCCTTGCCGCTGTCCTCTTCTTTTTCTGCGTCTTCTTCGGGCATGTATTTCATCAGCATGGGCATTTGTGCCATGATAAAGATGAAAGTTGCGCCCATGTAGCCGAAAGTCTTGAAGTTGACCCAGAAGTCGTCTGACTGCGTACGCCAGATCAACTCGTTGACCACAGCCATGATTATGAGAAAAAGAACATAGTTGCGGGTAAACTTGCGCCAGCCCTCATCATCCATCTCAAGTGCAAGTTCCATCACCATCTTGATATAAAGCCGCCCTGTGAAAAGCCCGGCCAGCAAGATGATGGCAATCAGGCTGTTGATCACCGTCAGCTTCATTTTGACAAAAGTTTCGTCCTGCAGGTACAGCGTCAGGCCACCCATGACCATGACAATCACGAAGGTAACCTTCAGCATGGGGGCGATATGACCGGTGAGCACCCGCGAGGCCACCATGGCCACCACGCTGGCGATCATGAAGGCCCCGGTGGCGATAAACATGTCGCCAAACTTGAAGCTGATGAAAAAGACAATCAGCGGGCCAAAGTCGATGCCGAGCCTGAGCCAGGGGGATGTTGCTTTTTTATCAGCCATGTGATCACAAAACCTTTACATGCGGGATGCAGGAGCTATCCGGCCTTGCCGCACCGCAGATGCCGTGGCTAGATGGCGACCCCGCCGAACCTATGAATATCGGACCCTGTTATGCTGCAGCTTCTTAAAGATCGCAACTTTCTCTTTTACTGGCTTGGCCAGTTTGTGTCGGTTATCGGCGATCATATCAGCATGCTGGCCTTCCCATGGCTGGTGCTGCAACTGACCGGCAGCAAGCTTTTGATGGGGTTGGTCTTCGCGGCGCAAGGTCTGCCACGGGCGGTACTGATGCTGTGGGGCGGTGCGCTGGTGGACCGCACCAACCCGCGCAGTGTCATGCTGTGGACCAACATATTGCGGCTGGGCCTCGTGATGCTGCTGGCTTATTTGTTGTATGCCGATTCGGTCACGATAGAGATTGTGTTTATCGCGGCGGTGGCTTTTGGTCTGGCCGATGCATTCTTTTATCCGGCCACCACCTCAATTGTACCAAGCCTTGTGAAAAAGGATGATCTGCAGGCGGGTAACTCGCTGGTGCAGACCACCATGTGGCTGGGGGTGATCATCGGCCCCGTTATCGCGGGTATTGTGATCGCGGGGGAAGCCAGCACCGTGAGCCACGAACCGACGCAAGCGGGCGGCAGTTTTGCCGAGGACCGTATCGGCCTCGCGCGCGCTTTTTTCCTTGATGGACTGACCTTTGCGTTTTCATTCCTCACGCTCCTGTTCATCCGGGCGCGTTCATACGACAAGGACGAGGGCGAGGCGGGCCAATCCATGGCGTCTGCCATCTGGCAGGGTATCCGCTGGGTGTGGTCCAACCCCACCGTCAGGCTTGGCTTCATCGGCATCGCCATACTGGAAACCTTTTTTCAGGCGCCGATTTTTATCGGCCTGCCGGCGCTGGCGGACGCACGTTTTGAGGAAGGCGCCTATGTGTACGGGCTTGAGATCGCGGCTTACGGCAGCGGTGCGCTTCTGGGCGCGATGGCGGGCGGCATGTTCAAATGGCCGCGCGACGAGGATGTCGTGCGGGTCATGTTCCTCATCTTCACCTTCTCAGGCGCGACCATCGGCCTGATTGTGCTGTATCCACCCTATTGGTGGGCGATGCTGGTGTTTTTCATCGCCGGCTGCGGCGACAGTTATATCTGGGTGCATTTCACTACCTATCTGCAAAAAGCCACGCCGGAGAAGCTTCTGGGGCGTGTGATGAGCATCCTGATGTTCATGTCTGTCGGGCTGTTGCCCATCGCCAGCATTGCTGCCGGTTTTGCCTTTGAGTGGAACCTTGAGCTGTCGCTGATCATCGCATCCGTGGTGCTTGTTGTGTCATGCCTTTTGGCAGCGGCGCATCCCTATGCTAAAGCAAAGCCCGAGACGGTCCGGGCGGGTGATCAGGACGTCAGCACGTAATTGTCAGGAGTGTGAGGGCGCATGCGCGGCTATTTTGGTATCGGGATCGACGGGGTGTCCAAGGAGGGTAATATGGGCAACCTTATTCGTACCGCCCACGGTTTTGGCGCCAGCTTCGCCTTTGCGGTCAAGCCCGCAGTTGCGCAGCATTCGGGCGCGCCGGTGACCGCTGACTTTGCCGACACCAGCAAAACCCACACCCAGATCCCGTTTTATGCTTACGCCAGCGCGGCGGAGGTGGACGTGCCGCAGGGGTGCAAGCTTGTCGGCATCGAGATCACCGATGACGCCATAGACCTGCCCAGCTTTCGCCACCCGACCCGCGCGGTCTATGTGCTTGGGGCCGAGCGCAGGAGCCTCAGCGCCGAGATGGCGGCGCGCTGTGACTATATGATCAAAATACCGACAAAGTTCAGCCTTAACGTGGCGACAGCTGGTGCTATAGTCATGTATGACCGTTTGCGCATGCTTGGCGGTTTTGCCGATCGGCCGTTGATGGCCGGGCAAGACCCTGTCGAGAAGCCTGCGCACGTGCATGGTGGCCGTTTCAGCCGCCTTGAGCGCCGGGCCAGGCGGGAAGCAAAGGAATAAAGCCGTTAGCCGCAAGGCCCGGCGGGCGGGGAAACCCGTTTGATGACACGGTACAAGGGATGACATGGTAAAAGAGGGACGTATGCGACTTTCATTTCTGCTTCTGGCTTTGTTTATGAGCGCCTTTATGCTGAGCGCGGGTGCCGAGGCGCAGGGCAAACCACGCCTGCTGGGCAGCTACCGTGATTGGGACGCCATGGCAGGTACGGCAAATGGCGCCAAGACCTGTTACATCATCTCAAGCCCGAAACGCAGTACGGCGAGCCGGAAAAACGCCACCCGCGGCCAGATATATATGACCGTCACCCACCGGCCAAAATTTGGTGTCACGGGTGAAGTGAACGCAGTGGTGGGCTACCCGATCCGCCGTGGCAGTGAAGCCAGCATCTCGGTTGATGGTCGCCACAGCTTCCGCTTCTTCACCGAAGGTTCGGGCGCTTGGGCCTATGACCCGAAGGATGACGCCGCTGTGGTGGCCGCCATGAAAGCGGGCGCAAACCTTGTGGTCAAGGCTACCAGCCAGCGCGGCACCAACACGACGGACACCTATTCGCTGTCAGGCTTCACCGCGGCCTATAACGCCATTACCAAGGCCTGCAACTGAACCCGGATTGATGTATAATCGTCCGCCGTGTTTCAGTTATTGGAAATCAAAGTTCTGCCCACCCAGCCGCTTTCGGTGCGGGTGGCGAGCACCAGCGCTTCCTGCGTATCGTTCATGATGGCGACCTGTTCGCCGCCCGGTGCCCAGATGGCGCTGCCGCCAGGCGGAGTGTAGGGGCCACTTTTGCCGGCGTAGTTCGATAGCATCACGGCGATATCGTGTGCGCGCGCGTAACCTTCCAGCATTTTGGCTTCGCGGTCATAGCCTTCTACCGAGATCAGCGCGCTGGCGGCATAGATGTCTGCGCCGCAATCGGCGGCACGGGCGGCGTGGCTTGGGTGGTTGAGGTCGGCACAGATGGCAAGGCCAAGCTTTGTGCCCTTGTGTTCGGCCATGCCTACCTTGTCGTCTGGCTGGAAATAGGGTTCCTCACTTTTGTGCACATGCACCTTGTGGTAGGCCACCGGCGCGGCACCGCCGAGGATGACAGAACCCAGATAGGGTTTGCCCGATGGTGCACGCAGCGGCATGCCCACCATCACCCGCATATCATGTTGGCTTGCAAACGTCTGCAAGGGGGCGAACATCGCATCATCCGGCGTGCTTTGAAGGCTTTCGGCCAAGTCCATTTCATACCCGGTGACGGAAAGCTCGGGGAATACCAGAAAATCCACCCCCGCCTGCGCGGCCATGCCCGCCATGCGCATATGGCTGCCAAGGTTCGCGCTTATGTCGCCGCGTCTGGCGGTATATTGGGCGGCTGCGATGGTGTAGCCCGTGGGCACTGGCATGGTGGCGGTCCTCGTGCGGGGTTGCGTTGAAAGCTTATGAAGCGCGGCCATAGCCGTCAATCACTGATCTTTACATTGGGGCGGTGCAGGCGTATAAGCGCGGCCATATTTGAGCCCGCAGCCGTGGTGGAACGCCCGCTGCCCGAAACGCCCTGGCGTGAGCATATGCCCACAAAAGGCAGGAGACATATGATGCAAGTTACCCCCAACGGCCATGAGCCGATTATTTCCCCACGCCTTGTGATTGACGCTGACGGCAAGACCAACCTGCTTGGCCTCGACCGTGAGGAACTGAAAACTGTGATCGCAGAGATCGGCGTGCCCGAGAAGCAGGTGCGCATGCGCGCCAATCAGGTGTGGTCCTGGGTGTACCACCACGGTGTCACCAGCTTTGACGACATGAGCAATGTGTCAAAGGATGTACGCACCAAACTGGCCGAGCATTTTGTCATCAAACGGCCAGAGATTGTCGAAGCGCAATATTCGAACGATGGCACACGCAAATATCTTATCCGCTTTGCTGACGGCAATGAGGCCGAGGCGGTTTATATTCCTGAGGAAGACCGCGGCACGCTCTGTGTGTCATCCCAAGTTGGCTGCACGCTCAATTGCAAGTTCTGCCACACTGGCACCATGCGCCTTGTGCGTAACCTGACAGCGGGCGAGATTGTGGCGCAGATGATGATCGCGCGGGATGACCTTGACGAATGGAAAAACCCCACGGCTGGCCGCCGGGTGACCAACATCGTGATGATGGGCATGGGTGAGCCGCTCTATAATTTCGACAATGTCAAAAAAGCGCTCGAGATTATTATGGACGATCAGGGTATCCAGCTTTCCCGCCGCCGCATCACCTTGTCCACCTCCGGCGTGGTGCCGCACATGGAACGCTGCGGCACGGAAATTGGTGTGAACCTGGCGGTATCCCTGCATGCGGTGCGCGACGATGTACGTTCCGAGATTATGCCAATCAACAAAAAATATTCGCTTGATCAGGTGCTGACCGCCTGTGCCAATTACCCCGGTGCGCATAATGCCCGCCGCATCACGTTCGAATATGCCATGCTCAAGGGCGTGAACGACAGCGACGCCGACGCGCGGGAACTGGTGCGCCTCATCCGCAAATACAAGCTGCCCGCCAAGGTGAACCTCATTCCGTTCAACCCTTGGCCGGGCACCGTTTATGAGTGCAGCGACTGGGATCAGATCCAGCGTTTCTCAGACATTGTGTATGAAGGCGGCATCTCGGCGCCCATTCGTACCCCGCGCGGGCGCGATATCATGGCGGCCTGCGGCCAGCTCAAGTCAGCGTCCGAGAAAAAATCCAAGGCGCAGCTCGCGCGTGAAGCGGACGCTGCGGTCCCTGCCCCTGTGCATGTGGAAGAAAGCGACAGCGCGCTTGGCTGGGTGACAGGCTAAGGCGGAAAACCCGTCTAGGACTTCAGCCCAAAAAGCGTCAGCAGGCTGCGCGGTGCCTGATTGGCGATGCTCAGCGCTGTAATGCCGAGCTGTTCCTTGATCTGCGCGGCCTGAAGGTCGGCGGCGGTGCGGGCAAGGTCGGCGTCCACAAGGCGGCCAATGCCCTCCTCGATCACATTATGCAGCTTGTTGGTGAATTCCTTCTGAATTTCCAGCCGCCGCGAGGCAGTGCCGAAGTGCGACATGGCTGCGTTCACATTTTTGATTGAGTTTTCAAGCTCCGCCATAGAATAATCGCTGTCATCGGTCAGCGTGATAAGCGCCCCGCCAAACGACAGGTCCTGATGCTCAAAATCGATGGTGTCACTGCCGTCTGAATTGGCCAGCGCGCTGATCACCCCGTTGCTGTGGTCAATCAGGTTGGTGCCATTAAAGGTAGCGCTTGAGATAATCGTCTTGATCTGGTCGCGGTAGGCGTCAAGGTCGCGGGTGTAGGCGGTAGCGGCGCTGTCGTCACCGTTCTCGCGCGCGCTGACCAGTGAGGCCATCTTGCCCTTCATCTCGGTCAGAATGTCGGAAATGCTTTCGGTAGCGACAACCGCAACGTCTACGGCAACGGTGGCGCGGTCGATGCTGCCAATGGCGGCATTCAGGCCTGCGAGGTCGCCGCGCATGCGCTGCGCGATCGAATAAGTTGCTGCATCATCGGTGACGGAGCCGACCTTATAGCCGGTGGCGATACGCTCCTGCAATGTCTCAAGCCACTTGTGGTTGGCTTCCAGATTGCGCAGGGCGGACAAGGCGCCCGAATTGGTATTCACACTCAGCATGGCCAGTTCTCTAGCTAACGTCCCGCGCATTTTGCGCGTCCTTTCCTTTTGAAAGGCTGGCGTATCATATAGCATAAGTCGTGATCCGACAACTGCCGAGCGTGCCGGGGGCTTTTATCTGGCGCTTGGGTTGCTCGCCCTCTATTTTCAGTGCAATTCGCTCTGGCGTGTCCAAAAACAAGTTTTTCTGCACTAAAGTCCTAAAAAATAAACGTGCAAGGCAATTGACCAAAGCCTTTGCCTACTTATACTGCGCCGTGCAAAACGCATTACCGGAGTTTCCCTATGTCGGACCAAGTGAAAAAAGTTGTGCTTGCCTATTCAGGCGGGCTTGATACCTCGATCATCCTCAAGTGGCTGCAAGTGACCTACGACTGTGAAGTTGTGACCTTTACCGCAGACCTGGGGCAGGGTGAGGAGCTTGAGCCGGCACGACGAAAAGCGGAAATGCTGGGTATCAAAGAAATTTACATTGAGGACGTGCGCGAAGATTTCGTCAAAAACTACGTCTTCCCCATGTTCCGCGCCAACACGGTCTATGAAGGCATGTATCTGCTGGGCACCGCGATCGCGCGGCCGCTGATCGCCAAGCGCCAGATCGAGATTGCACGTGAAGTGGGCGCTGATGCCGTCTGCCACGGTGCGACCGGCAAGGGCAATGACCAGGTACGGTTTGAACTTGGCTATTATGCGCTCAACCCCGATATCAAGGTGATTGCACCTTGGCGTGAGTGGGACCTGCACAGCCGCACCGACCTGATCAACTTTGCCGAACAGCACCAGATTCCGGTGCCCAAGGACAAGCGCGGCGAAGCGCCGTTCAGCGTGGACGCCAACCTTCTGCACACGTCCAGTGAAGGCAAGGCGCTTGAAGACCCATGGGTGGAAGCGGAAGAATATGTCTACGCCCGGACCGACAACCCGGTGACCGCACCGGACGAGCCGGAGTATATCGAGATTGATTTCGAGAAGGGTGACGCTGTTGCCATCAACGGTGTGAGCATGAGCCCGGCCACGCTCCTGACCGCGCTCAATGAGCACGGCAAGAAGCACGGTATTGGCCGGCTTGACCTTCTGGAGAACCGTTTTGTCGGCATGAAGTCACGCGGCATCTATGAGACGCCGGGCGGCACTATCCTGCTGGCGGCCCACCGGGGCATTGAGCAGATCACCCTTGACCGCGGTGCCATGCACCTCAAGGACGAAATCATGCCCAAATATGCCGAGCTGATTTATAACGGTTTCTGGTTCTCGCCGGAGCGTGAGATGATGCAGGCGCTTATTGACAAGAGCCAGGACCATGTTGTCGGCACGGTTCGGCTGATGCTGTTCAAGGGCGGTGTACATGTTGTGGGCCGCAAGAGTCCGAAAAGCCTGTACTCAATGGCGCATGTGACCTTTGAGGAGGACACAGTCTATGACCAGCGCGACGCACAGGGCTTTATCAAGCTGAATGCACTCAGGCTCCAGCTACTCAAGCGTCGCGGCAATGTGCCATTGCCGCCGTCATACGAATAACCGGTGCGGCATAGGCGCCTTATAAAACAAGCGAGGTTCCGTGGCTGATATCCTGACCATTATCGCCCCGGTTTTCCTCCTGATCATGCTTGGGTACGGTCTTGGCCGTACCCGGCTCTTCCCTGAAGGCTCCAGCGCGATCCTGATCGCTTTTGTCTGGTATATCGCCATCCCCGCGCTTCTGTTCAGTTCGCTTGCGCCCCGCGATCTGCCACAGCCCAGTGAACTGGTGCTGGTGGGCGCTTATTATGGCTCGCTGCTGTTCCTTTACGGTGTCGCGGTGGTGATCGCGCGGTTTGTGTTTCGCCTTACCCTTGCCGAGCAGGGTATCTTTGCGCTCTCCGCCTGCTTCGCCAACGGCGGTTTTGTCGGTATCCCGATCATTGAAGGCGCATACGGTGCGGAAGGGGTGCGGCTTTTCCTTGTGCTGCTGAGCTTCCATTCGCTCACGCTGCTGCCAACCACCACGATCATTATCGAACATGCCAAGGGACGCGGGGACGGTCCCGGCATATTGGTGCGCACCTTCATGAGCATTCGGCAAAATCCGATTATCCTCGCCCTTCTCACGGGGCTTTCCTGGTCTGCGCTTGGCTTGCCCTATCCCTTGTGGCTTGAGCGGCTTGTGGGCCTGCCCGCGGCGTCGGCGTCGCCTGTGGGCTTGTTCGCAGCAGGGCTTGCGCTTTCGCGCGTGCAGATATCGGGGGACCTTATGCAGGCAGCCGTGGCCATGGTTCTCAAGCTTTTTGTCCTGCCGGTCATTGTCTTCTCAGTCGCGCATTATTGGCTGATGCTGGCGGACATGTGGGTAGGCGTGGCCACGCTGATGGCGGCGCTGCCGTCCGGCATGATCGCCTACAGTTTTGCCATGCAACACGGTGTAGGCTCCCGCCGGGCGGCCACCACGGTGCTGATCTCGACAGGTGGCTCGGCAGTGACCTTGTCGGTGGTGCTGCTGACCCTCAGGGCCTTCGGCTATTCGGATTAATCCGGCGCGCGCAGGAAATACATATCCTGTCCAACCACATCAATGCGTACGATACGGCGTGGTTTCGCGGCAGTGATATAGAGATTATTCCCCGGCGCAACGCCTCGCAACTCCACTTTGTGGCTTACAAAGGTGCCGGCGGGGGATGACACCCGCGTCCGGCTAGCGACCGCAACCCGCACTTTTTCGACGCGATTGGCCATGGTGTTGAACCAGTCAAAAGACGTTCGGTAGCCTTCGTCCAGCGGCATGGCGGCAATAAATCCGATAGCGGCCATGCGGAGGGGGGCATGCTTGTCCTCAACAAGATCAATGTCACGCACGGTTTCGCTTTTGTCTGTGCCACGGGTTATCATCTGGCCGCGCCTGTGCCCGTCGGCCCAGCGCAGATCCACATTCATCATGCTTCTGGTCATGGAGAATTTGATCATCACATTATAGGGCAGCAAGGTTTGTGCATCGATAAGGGCGCTGGCGCTTTCAAGGGTATCGGGCACCATATGAGTACGGTCCTCTACCAGATAACGGTCGCCGATGCGGGTCCAGCCATATTCCATGGCACCGGCTTCCACACCCTCGCTGATCATGACCATACGAAATAACTTGAGGTCTGCATCCTCAAGGTTTAAGCCGCTGCGCCAATCGGCAACAGCCGCCGGAGCCGCTTTCAGCATAAGTGCTATCAAGGCAAGGGCTTTAAAGCGCTTGTTCATGTGCCGTGTCCCCTCAAATACCCTGAAGTCAGACTAAAACTGCGTGATCGGTGCGAGAAGAGGGACATTAGTTTAGGAAATGGCCGCGAGCTGAACACAGATGCTCGCAGACAATGTATGAAAAAAGGCGGCCACGGGGACCGCCTTTTGCCGTTCTTTAATGACAGATTTTATTCACCGGTACGCTGCTTGTCGCGCAGTGCCTTGAATTCGCTGCCTTCGCTCCAGTTTGGCCAGTCGGTCGCATCAATCACCAGACGTCCGGTATTATAATAAAGCTGAAGGTCTTCAATCGCGCCGGAAAGCTCCCAACTGGCATCATATTCGTCTGCGGGTAGGTGGTAGCGATTTTCCAGATAGTCTGCGACGAGGCCGTCAACATAGGCGCGGCCCTTTTCGCGGTGATCGTAACCCGAGTTGGGATACAGCATCGGCACGCCAAGTTTTGACAGCTCGAAGTGGTCAGAGCGGTAGAAGTAACCTTTTTCCGGTTCCTGATCAGCGACAAGCACACGGTCCTGCATCTTTGCGGCCTGATCAAGGTACTCATCCAGCTCTGAATTGCCGAGACCGATCACGGTCACGTCCTTCGTGGGGCCATAATAGTTAAGCCCGTCCATATTGATGCCGCCGACGGTCTTATTTAGCGGGAACAGCGGGTTGGCAGCATAATAGGCCGACCCCAGCAAACCCTGCTCTTCTGCCGTGACAGCGAGGAAAAGTACTGAGCGCTCCGGCGTGCTGCCGGCACCCGCATAAGCGCGGGCAAGCTCGATCAGACCACCGGTACCGCTGGCATTATCAAGGGCGCCGTTATAGATGCCGTCGCCTTCCGCATTGGGGTCGGTGCCGATATGGTCCCAGTGTGCCATATAGATAAACACTTCATCCGGATGTTCGCTGCCCTTGATGTAGCCGGCGACATTGCGCGAGTTGATGTGGTTGACTTCAGACGCAAACCCGGCCGAGAAATTCACCCCCATTGGCACCGCCGTGAAGCCGGGTCTTGTGGCCGCAGCCTGCAGTTCAGCGCGGTTGAGACCGGCGAGCGCAAACAGCTTGTCGGCGGATTCAGTGGTGATCCAGCTTTCGGCCTCGGCCAGCGACGCGCCCTTGTCGTCGCGCACCATGTCAAACTGCGGTCCGGTCCAGCTACTGTCGACCGTACCCCAGCCGTACGCTGCAGGCTTGGTGTCATGCAGGATGATGGCGGCGGCGGCACCCTGGCGGGCGGCTTCGGCGAACTTATAGTCCCACCGGCCATAATAGGTCATGGTGTTGCCTTCAAACAGGTCGGCGTCCTGGGTCGCAAAGCCGGGGTCATTGACAAGGATGACAACGGTTTTTCCTTTTACATCAATATCTTCATAGTCGTTCCAGCCGCGTTCTGGGGCATTGATGCCGTAGCCGACAAACACCATCTCGCTGTCTGCCACGCTGGTTGCTGTCTGTTCGTGCCGGGTCCAGAGCACATGGTCGTTGCGGTAGGCCAGTTCCAGCGTCTCGCCGTCCTTTGAAAGCGTGATCACAGGGGCGCCTTTGGTCTCCACGGAGACAAGCGGCACGTCCTGTATGAAGCTGCCACCGTTTGCGCCCTTCAGGCCCGCGTCTTTGAACTGTTGCTCGATATAGCGCACGGTCAACTCTTCCCCCGGGGAGGCAGGCGCGCGGCCGCCATATGCGTCGGAGGCGAGTTCCTTGATATGTGCACCCAAGGCTTCGGCGCTCATTTCATATGGCGCAGTGCTTTGATTTTCCTCAGTATTCTGAGCGTCGCCGCAAGCCGCAAGCGCAAAAGCCACGGCCGATATAGTGAATATATTTTTCATCTTGTCCCTACACTGATGGTTCCATTTGCGGGCGAGAGTGACCGAAAGCCGGGGGGCTGTCAACGCGTGCCTCGGTCACAGCGTGATGTGCAGAACCTGTGCAGGATATGTGCAGGAATATGACAGTTTCCGGTAAAATGTGTGCAATGGCCTATAGCGCGCGAATCCGTTACCCCAGAAAGGTGTTTTTCAGCCCGTCCAGAACATATTGTGCGGCAAGGGCGGCAAGGATAACGCCCAGCAGGCGGGTCAGCACCGCATTCACGGTCGGCCCCAGAAGGTCCATCACCTTGCCGGCAGTGAAAAAGATGACGAGAGTGATAATCATCACCAGTGCGAGCGCCGCAAGCACCGCGCCCTGCGCCATCAGGTCATGTTCATACGTCGACATGGTCAGCATAATGGTGGCGATGGCCCCGGGGCCGGCCAGTAGCGGCAGGCCGATCGGGAAGACGGAGATGTCCTCGAAATAGTCGTCCATTTTCTCAGCCGATTCTTGCTTGCGTTCGGTGCGTTTTTCGAAAACCATTTCAAGCGCGATGATGAACAGCATAATGCCGCCCGCGACCCGGAGGCCGTCCATCGAAATACCCAGCGCACCGAGGAAGGGTTTGCCGACAAGGGCGAAGAAAATAAGGATCAGCGTGCCGATCACCGTGCCCTTGATCGCCATCTTGTGCTGAACGGCCTTGGGCATGTTTTGGGTCAGGCCCGCAAAAACGGGCGCGATGCCGATGGGATCGACAATCACAAACAGGCCGATGAAGGCGGCGATGAAAGCTTCATACATAAGCGCTGGTTCCCCTTTGGGGAGCGGCTGCCCGCCCCTTTACCCCTGTGTTTCCGTTATGCCCTAAACACTGTCGGGGTCGATATTGTTCTGTCGGCACGCGGCTGTCACGGTATTTTTCAAGAGGCAGGCGATGGTCATGGGCCCCACACCGCCCGGCACCGGGGTGATGGCAGCGGCGTGTTTGGCGGCTGTCTCGAATTCCACATCGCCGACAAGACGGGTTTTACCCTCACCGCGTTCGGGGGCGTCAATGCGGTTGATGCCCACGTCGATCACGGTGGCACCGTCCTTGATCCAGTCGCCTTTGACCATCTCCGGCCGTCCGACGGCGGCGACGACGATATCGGCGGCGCGCACTTCACCGGCGAGATCTCGCGTACGGCTGTGGGCAATAGTGACGGTACAGTTGGCATCTAGCAGCAGTTGGGCCATCGGCTTGCCGACAATGTTGGAACGCCCAACCACAATGGCTTTTTTCCCCGAAAGGTCACCCAGGCGGTCCTTCAGCATCATGATGCAACCCAGCGGGGTGCAGGGCACCATACCGCGCCCGCCGGTGGCGAGAAGGCCGGTATTGACCACATGGAAACCGTCGACGTCTTTCTCGGGCGCGATGGTCTCAATCACAGCGGCTTCATCGATATGCGCAGGCAAGGGCAGTTGCACAAGAATGCCGTGGATGGCGGGGTCTGCGTTCAGCTCCCGCACTTTGGCGACCAGAGCTTCCTGCGCGGTGTCCGCGGGCAGCTCGTGGTGGATGCTGTACATGCCCACCTCTGCGGTTTGTTTGACCTTGTTGCGCACATAAACCTGGCTCGCCGGGTCTTCGCCCACGATCACAACGGCCAGGCCGGGCGTGATGCCGTGGTCGGCCTTGAGAGTGGCAACACTTGCAGCAACGTCTGCGCGTACGCGGGCGGCAAAAGCCTTGCCGTCAATAATATTGTCAGGTGTGGTTGCCATGGATGGGCGTCTCCTTGGGTGCGCCCGGCGGCCCATCGCGGTGGCGGCTAACCCAAAAGCCCAAGGTCGCGAAATTTGGCGTCGAGCGCAGCTAACAGTTTGTCCGGCGTGCCCTCAAGCAGGAGCATTTTATTCCGGGATTGCTCCCCCGCTATAAGGCGTATGGAAGTCTTGGGCAACCTGAGTTTTTTAGCCAGCAGCTTTGCAAGCGCTGCATTGGCTTTGCCTTTTTCGGGTACTGCTGTCACGCAGGCCTTGAGGCGCAGGCCGTCCGCGGTCTCGGTGAAGCCGTCGAGGCTGTCCTTGCGGGCGCCGGGTGTGAGGCGGACGGGCAGGCGCAAACCCTCAGGTGTGCTTACCGCGATATCCGCGAGGCTAACGCTTGACGTGTCAGTAGACATTCACACCGAAAAGCGGCGCGATGTCGTGCTTGAGCAGGATGCGAAGCGCGTAGATGACAAACCAGAGGATGATGGGCGAAATATCAACCCCACCCATGTTGGGCAGGAAGCGCCGGATGGGCCTCAGCGCCGGTTCCGTTACCGCATGGAGAAAATACATCACCGAGCGCACAAACTGCTGCTGCACATTGATCACGCCGAAGGCAACCAGCCAACTCATGACCACGCTGATGATGAGAATGAGGGCATAAAAGCCAAGCAAGCTGTCGAGTAGGGTAAAAAGGGCATTCATTGATCTGTTCCTTGTCTCGCCTGTCTCTTGCCTGTGCGTCTCAGGCTGATTGTCACGGTCCTTGCAAGAGATGTAGGGAGAATTGCGGTAAAAAGCAATTGAAGGGCAAAAAATTCCCTCGGATCCGAGTCGTTTGTTTCGACAGGGCAATTTCGTGGGGAACATATTGCCTATGCGGCAGAATTTGCCGCGTTGCTGATACTGCAATATGGGTGAAACCGATTGCTTAGCAAGTAGAGCAGAATGCTGATAGATTGAAACCATGGCATTTTTTGGCGTTTCAAATTCAGGTGGACTATTTGGCCTTGGTGGCCAAAGCAGCACGTTCCAGATTGTGGGCGTCGACTCGTCGCTGATCTCCGCCTCTGCCAACGCCAAGATCGCCCAGCGTACACTTGCTTCCCTGTCGGCCGAGGACCGTGCCGCCTATAATTTCGGTTCCAGTGATGACGGTGTCGTGCCGCCATGGCAGCAGACAGAAGAAACCAAAACACTCACCCAGCAGATCCGCGAAGTCCGCGACCTGACAAAGTTTATCGACCTGAAGGCCGATGACCTGAAGTCTGTTGCGGACAATGCTGACAAACAGGCGACGTTTGCGCTTTTCAAAGCGCTCTCTAACCTGCGCATTCTGGCGGAATATGCCTCTGAGGATGCGACCTCGAGCGCGTCGCTGGCACGGCTCAATGAGCAGTTTCAAAGCGGGCTTGCCGAGGTCAGGGATTATCTCTCCACCGCCGAGCTTGAAAAGCTGGAACTGTTTCTGGGCGAAAAGCAGTATAAAACCGAAGCATCGACCCGGCTGGGCAAAAACGAGACCGGCTTTGACGGCAGCCTTGTTACCGATGATCCGAATGCGGCGATCAACGGGTTGACGGGCACGGAAGTCTTTACGGTTTCCATCAGTAAAAGTGGTGCGACGGACGACATCACCATCGACCTGGGCGAGATGTCCGGCACGCTGTCCCTCAATAACATCAAGGATTTTGTCAACACCAAGATCGAGGCATTGACCGCGCTGGATGACGAGGGCGAAGAATATATCAAACACCAGACACGCTTCGACGTGCGCCGGGACGGCAGCAGCGGGCGCTATGCCCTGCAGATCGACAGCACGATCACAGAAGAAGTGAGCCTGTCGGCGGCGGCATCCGCGCCGACACTTTATGTGGCCAGTGCGGTCAAGCAGCTGGATGATGACTATGCTGTTACTAGCCGCATCACCGAACTGAACAACCTTGATGGCACCATCACTGTGGACGACACCACCTCGTTTGCGGCGATTGACTATGCCGCGACCGAGGTCAAGGGCCTCGTCAAGGAAGAAGACGACGACGACATCGACCCCAAGATCAAGGAAATGCGCGACAAGATGCTCGCCGATGCCCTTGCAAAGGCAACAGAGGACGATGAAGAGACCGATGAGGCGGAAGATACCGACAATACAGGTTCGCTGACCAACATCGACAGCGACAACAAGGTCAATGCTGACACTGAGGCCAAACGTGTTGCAGTCGACAGTGAAGGCGGGATCTATGTTGTGGGCACGTCTTCGGGCAGTTTCGGCCACCAGCTTAACACCGCGTCGGACGAGGATGTGTTTCTCACCAAATTCGACAGCGAAGGTAATGTGGTATTTTCCCGCCTTCTGGGCGCGGCCAAGAGTGCAAACGTGCAGAGCATCACGGTGGACGCGGACGATAACGTTATTCTGGTCGGCCAGACCGACAGCGCGCTTTCAAGCGGTGATGTGATCAACAGCACAGACCTTTATGTGCAGAAGATCAGCAAGCGCGGCGATGAGATTTTCCGCTACCAGCTAGACACCTATGGCGAGACCGGCGCGTCGGGTGTTGCAGTGAATGCGGCGGGCGAAATTTTTGTCGGTGGGTATACCAAATCAGGCATTAGTGCGACATCCGGTTTCTCGGGCGGGTCTGACGCCCTGCTGCTCAAGCTTTCAAGCACGGGCACACTGCAGGATTCGACCGTTTTTGGTACCAGCGATAACGAAGCCATCAAGGGCATTGCGGTGGACGCAAACGGCAACCTTGTGGTCGCGAGTGAAGAAGACGGCAATGCCGTGATACGCCGCATCGACAGCAGCGACCTGACCAACCAGACATCAAGTGTTGATTTGGGCAGCCTGGGCTCCGGCGGATCGGTGCAGGGTGTCACAATCGATAACACAAACGGCAAGGTCTATATTGCCGGCGTGACCAAAAACGCCAGCCTTGATGCCGGTGGTGCCGCGACGGTAAACGGCACGGCGGAAGGTGGCTTTGAAGGTTTTGTCAGCGGGTTGACGCTGTCAGGGGCTACGGGTCTCAGCGCCGACTTCACCAGCTATCTGTCGACGTCTGCCACCGACCGCATTGCGGATGTGACGGTGTCTGACGGTACGGTATATGTGGCAGGCTCGACGGGTGGTACCTTCGCGGGTGAAACCGGGCGCGGCTCCAGCGACGGCTTTGTGGCGCGCATCAATGGCACCAGTGGCGCCGTTGAAGACATTGAACAGTTTGGCGAAAGCCTTGCCAGTTCCACCGTCGGCGGTGTGGCGTTTACCAGCAAGGGCGATTCTGTCCTTGAAAAACTTGGCCTGCCGCAAGGCACTGTGCAGATTGACGAGACCCTGGATATCCAGACCCAAACCTCGGCCAAGGTCGATGACTATTTTTATATCTCCGTCGATGGTGGCACCAAAAAGCGTGTCGAACTTGACGAGGGCGACACCTTTGATGATTTGAAGCGGAAACTGCGTATCGCTGGCTTTGGCAAGCTTGAGGTTGAGGTGTCCAATACCGATGAAGGCCAGAAAATTAAAATCAGTGCGCTTGATGACGGCGTGCCGATCGAATTTTTTAAGGGCAAGGGCGACCGCGACCTTCTGGAACGTATCGGGCTGGAGCCAGGCCGTATCCTGCCGAAAAATGAAGTGTTCGACATTTCCAGCGATGATGATGACGATATTGCCCCTGAAGACGATGTGGGCGGCGTGTTTGCGCTGGGCCTTGATGGCGCCATTCATATCAATGACAAGCAGGCAGCTAAGTATGTGCTGGGCCTTTTGGATAGTGCGGTATCCACGGTGCAGCGGGCTTACCGGTCGCTCGACTATAATCCGCTTATCGAGCAGCTTAAAAACGGCAATGCCAACAAAGGCACGGTATCTCCATACCAGCAGGCGCAACTGGCCAATCTGCAGACCGGGCTTGCACGCCTGCAATCCGGCGCGTCTTCATCCAGCGTCAGCCTTTTTGTCTGACAGGCTTGCCGGACTGTGCTGAGTAATTCATTCATGTGAAAACTGGTGAGGCCCGGGTACCGGCAACGATGCTGTCGGCGTAATGGTTTTTGAAAACAAAAAACCGCACAGGACTGCGCGGCTTTTTTGACATTCTGATAAATAGGACCTCTCGGCAGGGTACGCGGGAACAGGTGCACGATTGGGGGTCGAGTAAATAAATTACCCATTCCCGCACCCCTGCTCGAGAGGTGCTTCTATATATACAAGGGCCGTGCCAAAAAATTTTCTGCAAATTAAGTTATTTATAACAAAGGGTTAGCGAAAAAAATAATTTCCCATCATTTCCTGCTTCCAGTTTATTGCAAAAAAAGACAATTATTCATCGCTTAATGCAACAAATATTGCAAAAAAAGACGAATACGAAAATGCAGGTTATTATAGCGTGCGGTGGGCCGGTTTTGGAAAAGGCCGGAATGATGTTAAGTGATCTTTCAGGTATCCCGGTGCAGAGTGCATGTCAGCATTCATGGCGACAGACAGGAAGCAATATAGCGATGCGGTTTTTATCTCTGTTGGTTTGGGCGGGTTTGGCGCCGATCATGGCGCTAGGTGGTGCCACGTCCGTCTTTGCGTTTGAAGAAGCCGGCGAAAAAGTCGAGAAGATTGTCGGCAAGCCCCAGCTTGACATGGTGCCTTTCAATCTTTCGGTTATCAAACGTGGTGTTGTGGAAGGTCAGGTGGCGCTGCATTTTGTATTGGTGATGGACAATACCAGCGACTTTGAGTTTGTGCGCACCCGGTTACCGCAGGTGCGGTCTGATTTTAACGCGGCCCTGACGGTGCTCTCGCGTCAGCACTTTAATGTAAATCGTCCTATTGATCCCGATATCGTCAAAGCCTACCTGACGCCGTACCTTGACCATCGCCTCGGAGGCGGCAAGGCGGAGATTTTTGTCAAACAGGCGCTCATCCACCCCAATTAACCGGGGTGAGGCTGAGCCAGTAGGGCGCCAAAACTGTGGCCCTTATGCCACACCTTCGCGGCCGCAATTCAGAATCATCACCCCCTCCTTGACGGCACTTGCTTTTGACCTATCCACTTATAGTGGGAAGGAAAAGCACTTTTTTGGTGCTTTTAACATAACGGAGGGGAAACATGCGCCAGAACCGCTTGTTTAACACAACTGCGCTTGCCGCAGGCTGTATCTGTCTATCTGCACTGAACCCGGCATATGCCCAAGATGAATCCGACTCCATGATGGAGATCGAGGAAGTCGTTGTGACGGGGACGTATCTTAAAGGTAAAAACCAGTTCAATAGCCCGTCACCTATTGCGGTGATAGGGTCGGAAAACCTGAACCAGATTGGTGCCAGCAATGTGGCCGATCTTGTCCAGACGCTCACCATCAACAATGGTGCGCAGAACAACCCGGATGCTTTCACCCAGAACGGAACATCAGGCACATCCAACTTCAACCTGCGCGGCCTTGGGGTGGCCTCAACGCTTGTTTTGTTGAATGGCCGCCGTCAGGTGGTGGCTGGTACGACCACAAACGATGGTATCGCTTTTGTTGATACGTCGTCCCTTGTGCCACAAATCGCGGTCCGCCGGATCGAGATTGTGAAAGACGGCGCTGCCGCCATTTACGGTACCGATGCTGTGGCCGGCGTGGTCAACTTTATCACCGATGATCAGTTCGAAGGTGTTGAAGTTAGCGCAAAATATCAGATGGTGACCGATGAGGGCAGCCAAAGCGACCAGCTCTATGAAGCCAAGTTCGGCTTTGGTGGCGAGAACACTCACTTTATGGGGGCGTTCAGCTATTATGACCGGTCGCCGCTCACAACGGCTGAGCGACGCTTCAGTACTGTGGCTGACGACAGTTCCGTGCTGGGTAACCCGGGCTCTTATTATGTGCCGTCTATCATTGCGGCCATCGGCACCACAGCACCTGTCATCGACCCCTATGGTTGTGAGGAATTCGGCGGTATCCCTGATGTCGCTGTTCCCCTGGGGAATGGCTTGAATGTTGGCACCTGCGGCTTCAATTTCGGTGACTACTACAGCCTTGTCCCTGAGGAAGAGCGCAAGCAAGCTTACGCGGTAATCACACAGGACCTTGGTGACGGCCACCAGCTTCGCCTTGAAGGTGGCTGGGCCGATACCAGCGCGATCCGCGGCAACTCGCCAACCTTCCCGTATCTGCAGATCGGGTCGGCGGGCGTGCCAGCATACCACCCGGAAAACCCGTTTGGTGAAGGTGTAAGCTTCCTTGGCCGTGCCATCGGTAACGGCGGCGCCGTCTCAAACAATATGTTCAGCTCCGAGACGTACCGCATGAATGTGGAACTGACCGGTAGCCTCAGCGATACCTGGAGCTATGATTTTGGTGTAACCCATGCGAAAAACAGCTATCAAATTCGCACGCGTGATGTGGTTACCGCGAATTTCCAGCGTGCGCTGATCGGGTATGGCGCCTGTGACGCGGGGATTGGATCTGTCGCGCCGGGTACAGCGGGGTGTGAGTTCTACAATCCTTTCGCAACCAGCTACACCACAGCGCCGAACAGCCAGAACATCCTTGACTATGTCATTGGTGAACAAGTGATCGACGGCACATCCAAGACCACGGTTTTTGATGCTGTTGTCTCCGGGTCCGTCGGTTCACTGCCTGCCGGCGATATCGGCCTTGCGCTGGGTATCCAGGTTCGCGATGAATTCTGGGGTCGTGACTATGACGATATCTCAAATGCCGACGGCTTTGCATTCGTGATCGGGAACTCTGATTTCGGTGAAAACCGCTCAGCGGTTGGTATCTTCGCGGAATCACTCGTGCCGATTACCGACAAGCTTGATCTATCGCTGGCATTGCGTCACGAGATGTATGGCGGTGACATTGGTGCAACAACTGACCCTAAAGTCTCCTTGTTGTTCCGGCCGAATGACAATCTTGCGTTGCGGGGTAGCTATTCAACCAGTTTCCGTGCGCCGAGCGTGTTGCAGGTCTCTGGTGGTGGCACGTCGCTGAACCAGGTTACAGATCCGCTGGGCGGCACCGCCTTTGCTGCGGTACGGTCGGTGGCACCTGCCGGGGGCCGCAACATCGTGCCGGAGCAAGGTAACGCGTGGAACTTCGGCGCCACCTGGAGCCCGGAAGGTACAGGGCTTGAGATTGATGTCGACTATTGGAACTACAAGTTCAGCGATGTGATCATTCAGGAAAACTATCAGGCTGTGGTGAACGCCAACCCAACCGACCCAACGCGGGTTATCCGCAGTGGCCCGGATGGCGTGTCAGGCAGCATCATCATGGTGGTTGTGGATTATCTCAACGCGTCAAGCGTGAAAACACAGGGCTTTGATGCATCGGTGAAGTATAATATGGACACCGATATGGGTACCTTCATGCCGTTCTTCGAGGCAACCCACGTCCTGAAGTATGATCTGGACGATCCACAGGCAGGCGAGATTGACGGTGCTGGCAACCGTAACTTCGCAAACTTCGGTAGCCCGACACCAAAATGGCGCATCAATACGGGTCTGGCATGGGCCAATGAGAACCATGACGCCCGCTTCTATGTCCGCCACATCAGCGGCATGGACGATGACCAGAATCCTGGCAACCGTGTTGGTTCGATGACCACCGTTGATGCACAATACACCCTGCAGCTCAGCGCTTTCAGCGATGGCTTGGAAGGCTCCAGCCTGCAGCTCGGTGTAATCAACGCCTTTGACAAGGCACCACCTTATGTCATGACCAACGGCGGCTACGAAAGCCGGACGCATGATCCGCGTGGTCGTATGGTTTATGCCAAGATCGTGGCATCGTTTTAGGGAATAATTTGCCCAAACCCATGGGCTTATTTGGAAAAGACGGAAAAGGGGTGGCTTGGCTGCCCCTTTTTTATGTCGGTTTCAGCTTCCTTCATCAGAAGCTGCATAGCTATTCTGCCGGCAGAAATGTGTGGCGCTGGCAGGGTGATTGGGGCGGCTGTCTGACCTTGCTTCCAGCTTTCCGCCACAAGCACGATTTTTTGATAAAAATGCGGCTTTGATCATTCGGCCTGCATTTCAGGCATGATCCGAAAAAGCAGTATAATATGACGTTACGGAATCCTGACTCCCCGGCCAGCTTTGCCTAAAACCTGCCGAAATTGGTGTGTGGTGCGAGAGTGACACTGGCTCCTCAAATCTCGGGAATTGCTATCACTGTTGCTTGACGTGCCCGTAAATCAGGAGGCACTATTGTTTTAAACCGGCGATACGGGTGCCAGCCCTAGCCGGTTCAAGGTCCAAGGGAGGGAAGTATGCAATTCAGTAATGAACGGCGCACACGCGTGCGGTGTGCTCAACTTATGCTATCAACAGCCGCAGGTGCGATGTTGGTTACCGGCGCCGCTTTTGCGCAGGACGATCAGACCAGTGCAGGTTATGCACTGGAAGAAATTCTCGTAACCGCACAAAAGCGCGAAGCCACACTTTTGGAAACGCCCGTTGCAGTGTCGGCCATCGGTGGCAGCACCATGGAACTTGCACAGGCGCGTGACCTCGGCTCGCTGCAGACGCTTGTACCAAGCCTGCAAATCGTTCAGCGCGCGTCAGCGTCGAACACCAGCTTTTCGGTCAGGGGTATCGGCTCCTCCACCTTCAACTTTGGTCTTGAGCCAGCCGTAGGTGTGTTTGTAGACGGTGTTTACCGGTCGCGTAACGGCGCGTCTGTCAATGACTTCCTTGGTATGGAACGGGTCGAGGTTCTGCGCGGGCCGCAGTCCACCCTGTTCGGTAAAAACACGTCGGCGGGGGTGATCAACTATGTCACCAAGGCCCCGCACTACGATCTTGAGCTTGAAGGCGAACTGACCTACGGCAACTATGACTCAAAAGTCGGTAAAGCCGCGGTCAACATTCCGATTATGGAAGACAAGCTGGCGGTACGACTTGACGCGAACGTTAACAAACGGGACGGCACGGTCGAAAACCTTGACGGCCGCATTCTCAACGAGCGTGACCGCTATGGCCTGCGTGGCCAGGTGTTGTTTGAGCCAACGGACACAACGCGTATCCGCATCATTGGCGACTATAGCGACCTGAACGAGGAATGCTGTGCGGCACCGTTTTATGTTGTTGCCCCCGGTTCGCAGCAGGCTTTGACCGTTCTTGGCTCGCAAATTAATGGTGCGCCGGATATCAAGGACCGACAAACCGCGATTGACGGTGAAGTGATCGTCGGCAATCTCGAATCGTATGGCGTCTCCGGCCAGATCGATATCGACTTTGAGAACTTTACCCTGACGTCGATCACAGCGTATCGCGGATACCGTGAACTTCAGGATATCGATGCCGACTTCTCCGACCTGCAACTGAACAAGCGCCGGGTGCTGGATCAGGATTACGATACCTTCACGCAGGAACTGCGCATTACCTCCACGACCGATGGTCCGGTGGAGTGGATGGCAGGCATCTATTATTTCAATCAGGACCTGACAGCCGATAACCAGACCATTCAGGGCCCGGGTCTTCGTCCGTTCGCAGATATCCTCTCGGGCGGTGCCATCAGCCAGCTTGAAGCCGGGCTTGGTCTGCCTGCGGGCGTGTTCCTCGCGGACGGCAGCGGTCAGCAAAAAGGTCTGTTCAATCAGGATAATGAAAGCTTCAGCGCGTTTGTGCAGGTTGACTGGCACGTGACTGACCGCTTCACCCTGACAGGTGGCCTGCGCTATACACATGACAAGAAGTCGATGGATTCGGACATTGTTATCAATGACCCGTTTGCGGCACTTGATTTTGTGGAAATTTTTGTCGGTCAGGCTGTGCAGCAAGCTGTTGCCCAGGCGACAGCTCAAGGTGTGCCACCTGAGGTGATCCAGTCCACGGTTATTCCGACAGCCACGGCGCAAGCCAGTGCAGTTGCGACCAACCCTGACTATAACCCGCTTCTCGGTCTCACCGGGCTTCAGTTCTTCCCGCCTGCGGAGAATGTGAACGACAGTTTCACCGACAATAACATTTCGGGTAACCTGATCGCGAACATGGAACTGGATGACAATGTCACCGTCTACGCAAGCTATTCGCGTGGTTACAAGGCTGGTGGTTTTGCGCTTGATAGCGCCGCCGCCCGTGTTGGTGATTTCCAGTTTGACAAGGAAATTGCCACCGCATGGGAGTTGGGCCTGAAGGCACGCCTTATGGACAACCGCATGAGCCTTGATTTTGCGCTCTTTGACCAGAAGGTTGACGGTTTCCAGGAAAACATCTTCACAGGTTCAAGCTTCGTGCCCGGCAACGTGGACGCAAAAGCACAGGGCCTCGAGTTTGACGGCAAGTTCCAGGCGACGCCTGAACTGTTGTTCACAGGTGGTTTCACTTGGCTCTGGACGGCGGAATACGACAACTTCACCAACGGCCCATGCCCGGCGCACGACGCTACCGGATGTGAGTTCGTAGCACCTGAAGGCGGCGGTATCCTGCGTCCACTGCAGGACCTTTCCGGCGAACGACTGTCCGAGACACCGAAGTTTACCGGTAACGCAACGGCGATGTACCGCCGTGCGATCAACGACAACCTCGAAGGTTTCTTCCGTACTGAGGTTTACTACAACAGCTATACCAACCTTTCTGTTAGCCAGGATGAGCGTCAGTTCCAGGATGCTTACTTCCTCGTCGGCGCCAGTGTCGGTGTGGGTGATGTCGACGGCGCATGGTCGCTGCAACTTTGGGCACGGAACCTGTTCAATGAAGCCTATGTGGTGGACACTTTCGATTCGACCATTCCAGGTGGTAGCCTGAACGCCTATCTCGGCGATCCGCGCACTTATGGGCTGACGCTGCGTTTCCGCTACTAAGCGTTTGTGCGATAAGGGTTTAAAAAGGTGGCTTCGGCCGCCTTTTTTATTGCACACGCCGAGATAATGACATTTTTATTACTTTTCTGCGCGGCGCTGTTATAAGGCGCGAAAAGCGGCGCGGGGGTTGCCAGCAACGGAAGGGCAGGTCATGGAAAAACATAAGGTCAATGTAGATCTTGAAAAGCTGCAGGGCTTTCAAGCGGGTGCGCGGGCACAGGGCCGGTCGATGTCCAACATGGGTATTTCTGTGGTCTTTCTGGTGCTTGTGCTCATTTATACAGCGGCTACGCAGGCCGACAGCCCAACAGGAATTTTTGTCATCGCGGCGGCTGTGATCGGTGCCTACATGGCGATGAACATCGGTGCCAACGATGTTGCCAACAATATTGGGCCTGCGGTGGGGTCCAAAGCACTGACTATGGTTGGCGCCTTGTTGATTGCCGCGGTCTTTGAGGCGGCCGGAGCCATTCTTGCGGGCGGCGATGTGGTGTCGACCATTCGCAAGGGCATCGTTGATCCCTCCGCCATGGCTGACCAGATGACCTTCATCTGGGCCATGATGGGTGCGCTTCTGGCTGCCGCTCTGTGGCTTAATCTTGCCACATGGTTTGGTGCGCCTGTATCCACCACCCATTCTATTGTAGGCGGTGTCGTCGGTGCCGGTGTGGCCGCCGCCGGTATGGCCAGCGTCGACTGGGTGAAGATGAGTGCCATTGCTGCAAGTTGGGTGATTTCCCCGCTTCTCGGCGGCGTGGTTGCGGCACTTTTCCTGTTCATGATCAAAAAGCTCATTCTGGCGAAAGACGACATGCTGGAAGCCTCCCGTACCTGGGTGCCGGTTTTTATTGCCATTATGGCGGGCGCATTTTCGATGTATCTGGTGATGAAGGGGCTGAAAAAGTTGTGGGTTCCAGGCACAGGTATGTTGTGGTTGATCGGCTTTGGCGCTGCGGCTCTCACATGGGTTGCTACAAAACCGCTGGTGGCCAAAAGTTCTTTTGCGCTTGAGAACCGCCGTAAATCAGTGGCAAAGCTTTTCACTGTACCGCTGATTTGCTCTGCGGCGCTTCTATCCTTCGCGCACGGTGCCAATGACGTGGCAAATGCGGTTGGCCCGCTGGCGGCAATCGTCAGTGCCGCACAAAGCACAGACATGGGCACCGGGAAGGTATCCTTACCGCTTTGGGTTATGATCATCGGTGCGATCGGTATTTCGATTGGCTTGTTGCTTTTTGGCCCCAAGCTCATTCGTACGGTCGGCGAAAAGATCACCAAGTTAAACCAGATGCGTGCTTTCTGTGTCGCGTTGTCGGCAGCCATTACGGTGATTGGCGCAAGCTGGCTGGGCTTGCCGGTATCTTCCACCCATATTGCTGTGGGCGGTGTATTTGGCGTGGGTTTCCTGCGTGAATACCTGTCGACCCAGCCCAACCAAAAACTCAAGAAAAGTGCGAGCGATAAGAAAAAGCGTGAGCGCCGCCGCTTGGTGCGCCGCCGTGAGATGCTGACCATTGCGGCTGCGTGGGTTATCACGGTGCCTGCTTCTGCCTTGCTGTCAGCGGCACTTTTTTACGTGTTCACCAACGTTTTTGAGTGAAGCACACAGATAAATTATCGACCGAGGGGTAGCCCAAGGCTGCCCCTTTTTTGTTAAGCAGCGCGGCGCGCAGTGCCTTTGGTCATGCGCGCAAACAGCATTGCAATCGTTGCGCCGGATAGCATGATCAGGCACATGGGCAGGGGCGATTTGGCGTGCACAAGGCCGACAGCACCTGAAAATACAAACGACAACGAAAACTGTAGCGACCCCGCGAGAGCCGATGCTGCTCCGGCCCGTCTTGCTTCCCCCTCCAGCGCGCCAGCCATACCGTTGGGTGCGATGACCCCCAGCGCTGCGACAAAGATAAACAGTGGGATGAGGAACAGCGGAAGCGCTACGCCGACCACGCCGCCGACAGCCAAGGCAATGCCGGCTGCGAACAATACCTTGAGGGCAGTGTGGAAAATGACCTTATAGCTATAATGCTTCAAAAGGACCCTGTTGACTTGGCTCATAATGATGAAACCCAGGGCATTAATGCCAAACAAAAAGCCGAACTTCTCAGGCGGCACACCATAATAGTCGATCAGCACAAAGGCCGAACCGGTGATATAGGCGAACATGCTTGAAAACGCGGCGCCCCCAGCCATTGAGTAGCCGACAAAATGCCGGTCCCGCAGGATATCGCGGTAAGTGCTGAAGGTGGTGCTCAGACGTACCCCGGGGTTCGGTTCATGGGTTTCTGGCAGCAGGAAAAACACCGACAGCATGTCCATCACACAGACAGCAGCCATAAGCAGGAAAATCGATTGCCAGCCGAAATACAGGCTCATCTGCGCCCCGAGGATGGGGGCCAGGATAGGGGCCACGCCCATCACCAGCATCAGCAGGGAGAAGAATTTGGCGACATCGATGGGTTCATACATGTCGCGGATGATGGCGCGCGAAATAACCCCGCCCGCACACATGCCGATAGCCTGGAAAAAACGGGCGGCAATAAGCCATTCAATAGTGGGCGCATAAGCACAGGCGACCGAGGTGACGGCCGCAATGGCCAAGCCGATGAGCATGGGCACGCGGCGGCCGTACCGATCAGACAGTGGGCCATACACAAGCTGTCCCAGCGCCACGCCAATAAAATAGACGGTCAGCGACAGCTCGACTTGCGACTGTTTGGTATCGAAATGCGCCCCGATGGCGCTAAAGGCGGGCAGGTACATATCGATCGCCAGCGGCATGAGCGCGACGACGGTGCCAAGCAAAAGGGCCAGCCCAAACGTATTCTGTTTGCTAAGATGCATGAAATGCCTCGCTGTTTTTAAAAAACGAGGTGCTAACGCGTGCCTCGTCGGGTCACAGCCAAAGGCAGGGGGGAGGCTGCAGACACCGGTAACATGGCCCCGGATGATCACTTAGGCAAGGTTAGTCACTGATTTGTCGCAAAAAAAGTGAGCAAAAGGTCATCAACGAGCGGGCGCCAGTTGTCCCAGTCGTGGCTGAAGGGCACCTCAATATAGGTCACATCATAGCCCTTGCGCTTCAGTACGCGGTGGAATTTGCGTGCTTCCTTGGTGTTGTCGCGCCTTGTGCCGGTGGAGAAAAACAGCTTTAGCGGCAGGGTTTCCCGGTCGCCGTACATATCGGCTAAAAGCTTGAGGTGTTTGCCGCTGGCCGGCGAGTGCATGCCGATCAGGCCAAAGCTGTCGGGGATCATCAGCCCGAAGCAGGCGGCGTTGAGCCCGCCGAACGACAGCCCCATGATCAGCCGGTCCTCGCGCGCGCGGCTGACCGGGAAGGCGTGCTCGATTGTCGGGATCAGCTCATCACGGTAGAACTGCGCATAGGTGGGGTCGCACATGAACTGGTCATTGCGGCGATTATTCGCCGGGTTGCCGGGCTCACCGCTATCGACAAAAATGGCGATGACAGGCTTCAGGGTGCCTGCGGCAATCTCACGATCAAGCACATCTACCATGGCGCCATCGCTGATATACCATTGCCCGTCAGAGACAAAGACAACCGGCAATGCGTCGTCTTTTTTGGTACCTTCCGGGATATAGGCGCGGAACTGTAGTGCATAGCCCAGCACCTGGCTATCGATGACGATATTGTCCGACAGCGTGCCTTCTGCCGCCGCCGGCAGGCTGATGAGTAATGCCGTGATGAACGCGATGGCCCGTTTGCCCATCCCTATCCCCTTTGTTGACCCTGTCCCGCAGTATGGAATATTACAGATGACGGCGTCACATCAAAAAAGCGTTTGCCGCAAAGGGTGACAGTGATGGGACAAGCTACATTTGCACCAACACTGGCACGGTATATAGAAAACCACGGGCGTTAAGGGGGTTAGACACATGAGTGCAGACCTTTCAGAAGGCTGGGAAGGTGTTGCCGAACAGTTCCAGTCGGTTCGCAGCAACATCGGTGCGGGACTCGTTCGCGCGTGGACGCGGGATAACCTGCCCCGGCGCGGCGCGGTCGCAGACATTGGCTGCGGCTCGGGCGTGCCGATCAGCAAAGTGTTGCATGAAGAAGGTTTTCACATATTTGGTATCGATGCATCACCGACCCTGCTGGATGCGTTCCGCTGCAATTTCCCTGACGCACCAAGTGCGTGCGAGGCAGCGCAGAACAGTCGCTTTTTTAACCGTCAGTTCGATGCGGCCGTTGCCGTGGGGTTGATGTTTTTGCTGGCGGAAGAGGACCAGCGAAAGCTGATCCACCGGGTCGCGACGGCCCTCCGGCCGGGCGGCCGGTTTCTGTTCAGCGCCCCACGCGCGCGCTGCGAATGGGATGACCAGCTTACCGGTCGGCGCTCCGTTTCGCTTGGCGCTGACAGCTATGAGCGAGTGCTGGCAGCGGCTGGCTTGTCGTTGCTGGATGGATATGCCGACGAGGGTGAAAACCACTATTATGACGCGGCCAAACCGGCGGGATAGCTAACACTCTCGCTCGCCGCCCGGCTTGTTGCTGCTGTCACAGTCACGTGGTTCCCTAGTGTGCTTCCTGCCAGTTTTTGCCGGTGCCACAGTCCACATCAAGTGGTACGGAAATCTCAAGCGCGGGCAGGGCGGCGTGCTCCATGGTTTTCTGGATCACCGGGATGGCTTTTTCCGCCAGCCCTTCGGGCGCTTCGAACACCAGTTCATCGTGCACCTGCAACAGCATACGCACGTCCGTCAGGCCCGCTTGCTCAAGCGCGTCGGGCATCTGGATCATGGCACGGCGGATAATATCTGCGGCAGAGCCCTGAATGGGTGCGTTAATGGCTGCGCGTTCGCCAAAGCCGCGTCGCATCGGGTTTTTGTCGGTCAGCGCTGTGATATGGCACTTGCGACCAAAGAGCGTGCTGACATAGCCATGCTCCTTGGCGAATTCGACCGTTGTGTCCATATATTTGCGGATACCGGGGAAACGCTCGAAATAGGCATCGATATAGCCTTGCGCGTCACCCCGGCTGATACCAAGCTGACGTGCGAGCCCAAAGGCTGAAATACCGTAGATAATACCGAAGTTGATGGCCTTGGCCTGGCGGCGCACCATTGGGTCCATGCCTTCGATGGGTACGCCAAAAACTTCACTTGCCGTCATGGCGTGAATATCGGTGCCGTCGGCAAACGCTTGCTTCAGCGTGCCGATGTCGGCGATATGGGCCAGTAGTCTCAGCTCAATCTGGCTATAGTCAGCCGCGATGAGAATATTGCCCTCATCGGCTACAAACGCCTGCCTGATCTTGCGGCCTTCCTCGGTGCGGATGGGGATATTCTGTAGGTTCGGGTCGTTGGATGACAGACGCCCCGTGGTGGTGGATGCCAGATGGAAGCTTGTATGCACGCGCCCGGTGCGGCTGTTCACCTGATGCACCAGCGCGTCGGTATAGGTGCTCTTGAGCTTCGAGAACTGGCGATATTCCATTACCTTCTGCGGGATGTCATGCCCTTCGGCAGCCAGTTTTTCGAGCACATCCACATTGGTTTGCCACGCGCCGGTTTTTTTTGACTTCTTGCCGCCCGGCAGGCCCTGCTCGTCAAACAGGATCTCGCCCAATTGCTTGGGAGAATTCACGTTGAACGGCCTGCCAGCCATCTCCTGGATTTCCTTGTCCAGCCGCTCGATGCCCGCGCCAAATTCGTTCGACAGTTTCTTGAGCACGCTGACGTCAACCTTGATGCCTTCACGTTCCATGGCGGAGAGCACAGGCACCAGCGGGCGCTCGAGCGTCTCATATACCGTGGTGACTTTTTCCTGGGCCAGGCGCGGCTTGAGGATACGCCACAGGCGACCGGTGATATCGGCATCTTCGGCGGCATAGTCGGTGGCTTTATCAAGCGGAACCTGGTCAAAAGTGATCTGGTTTTTACCGGTACCCGCAACTTCCTTGAACGGGATTGGCGTAATGTCGAGATGCAGGCTTGAAAGTTCATCCATGCCGTGCCCGTGTTTGCCCGCGTCCAGCGCATAGGATATCAGCATGGTATCGTCAATCGGGCTGATCAGGATGCCTTCGCGTGCCAGAATAGACATATCATATTTCAGGTTCTGGCCGACCTTGAGAACGCTGGGGTCTTCAAGCATCGGTTTCAGTGCTTTGATCACTGTGGCTTTATCAAGCTGGTTCGGTTTTTCGGCCAGAAGGTCCCCGCCGTTCATCGCATGGCCGACGGGGATATAGCACGCCTTGCCGGGATCAACAGACAGCGACACGCCGACAAGGTCCGCCAGTGCGGGGTTGAGCGACGTGGTCTCGGTATCCACGGCGACAACGCCGTTTTGTGTCGCCATCCTGATCCAGCGTTCCAGCGTGGCCATCTCGGTCACGCATTCATACTCGGTTTCTTCAACGGTAATGGCGTCGGTGATCGGGTCCGCGCCTACATCCACCCCGTAATAGTGCGTTGCCTTGACCTTGAGCGAGCGGAAGTTCTGCGCGTCTAGGAAAGCCATCAAGGGCTCTGGCGCCGGGTCTTCAAGCGTCATGTGCGCCAGCTCAAAGTCAACCGGCGCATCCTTGGCAAGGCGCACAAGCTGGCGGCTTATGCGTGCCATCTCGGCATATTCGATCAGGTTTTCGCGCCGCTTGTTCTGCTTGATCTCGCCCGCGCGCTCCAGCAGCGTGTCAAGGTCGCCATATTCGTTGATGAGCTGGGCCGCCGTTTTGACACCGATACCGGGCACGCCGGGCACATTATCCACGCTGTCCCCTGCAAGCGACTGCACGTCGACCACGCGGTCAGGCGCGACACCGAATTTCTCCAGCGCGCCCTCAGGCCCGAAGCGTTTGTTCTTCATGCTGTCGAACATATCTGTGCCGTCGTCGAGCAACTGCATCAGGTCTTTATCGGAACTGACGATGGTCACGCGCCAGCGCTTTTCGCGCGCCTGATGGGCATAGGTGGCGATCAGGTCATCTGCCTCATAACCTTCCATCTCAATCGCGGGCACACCAAAGGCGACGGCGGCGTCGCGGATGATGGAGAACTGCGGGACAAGGTCCTCCGGTGCCGGTGGGCGGTGGGCTTTATATTCAGCATAGATGTCGTTGCGGAAGTTTTTGCGCGCGGCATCAAAAATGACTGCAAGGTGGGTGGGTTTTTCCCCGTCATTCAGGTCCTGCAGCAGCTTGAACAGCATATTGGAGAAGCCGTAAACCGCATTTACCGGCGTGCCATCAGGCCGCGTCATGGGCGGCAGGGCGTGATAGGCGCGGAATATGTAGCTTGAGCCGTCGATCAGATAGAGATGCGGCTCTTTGCTGTCAGATGCGGACATGAATGATCCTTGAAGTTGCTTACACCTCCCCCACAGAGGAGGCCCCACCCTAACTTTTCCTCACGGCTGAGGTTAGAAAAAAGGTGTGACAATCACTTGTTTGTGTCTGACGGACCGCCTTGCAAAATGTACAGTCGGTCACAATATGGGCACTCTACTTTGCCGTCGTGATCCATGGTCAGGAAAACACGTGGATGGCCGAGGGCACCTTCATCGCCGTCACAGGCAACTTTTTTGGTGGTGACCAGTTTGGTTTCAGGAGCTTCTACCGTCATGAGGCTTCTCTTTTTTGGAAATTGAACGCGTGCAATTGAAATTTAGCCTTATATAACCAAGCGACGCGGTGCGAACAAGCATCGCCGTTCACGCATGTGTCGCTTTGGTGATAAAATAGGCACAAATACGTTAAAAGATTGGGTGGAATAGTGGCAAAAAATGCAATTGAGATCAGGGGCCTGAACAAAGTTTACAAGGGACGCGGCGGCGCGCCTGACAAACTGGCACTCAAGGACATTGATCTCGATATCCCGCAGGGGTCCATGTTTGGCCTGTTGGGGCCAAATGGCGCCGGGAAATCCACCACCATTAATATCCTTGCAGGCCTTGTGAACAAAACCGCCGGCAGTGCCAGCATCTGGGGTTTCGATATTGACGATAACCCGAGGAACGCGCGCGCCAATATCGGTATTGTGCCGCAGGAGTTGATGTTTGATGCCTTTTTCACCCCGCGTGAAATGCTTGAGGTGCAGGCGGGCATGTACGGCGTGCCGCCCGCCGAACGCCGCACGGAAGAGCTCCTGAAGGCCGTGCATCTGTTTGACAAGGCCGACGCCTATTCGCGCACGCTGTCGGGTGGTATGAAACGCCGCCTGCTGGTTGCCAAGGCGCTGGTGCATAACCCGCCCATCCTGATCCTTGATGAGCCAACGGCTGGCGTGGATATCGAACTCAGGCAACAGTTGTGGGATTATGTGCGCGAGTTGCATCGCCGCGGCACCACCATTGTGCTCACAACCCATTATCTTGAAGAAGCGGAAGAGCTCTGTGACACCATCGCCATCATCAACAACGGCGAGGTTGTCTGCTCGGAGCCGACATCGCAGCTTCTGAGGCGTATCGATGAAAAAGAAGTGGTGATTGAGGTGGCGGAAACGCTGGACACAGTGCCCGCCTCCCTTGCTTCCTTTACCGCCGATGTGCGCGACAAAAACAAGCTTGCGGTGCAGATATCTCAGGCGGATGGCAATGTCGGTCAGGTTTTGCGCGCCGTGCAAGATGCCGGGCTGACGATCAACGATATTTCCACCAACGAAACAGATCTGGAGGATATTTTCCTCCAGCTTACCAGCAGTAAGAACAAGCCCAAGGACGCGGCGCAATGAGGCGTACCTATGATGTAGTAATCGTCGGAACCGGGGCTGCGGGCCTGACTGCCGCGCTCAAGCTGGCGCCGCATATGCGGGTGGCCGTGCTCTCGAAGGCGGAACTGTCGGGGGGATCCACCCGCTGGGCGCAGGGTGGCATCGCCGCTGTGCTCGAAGCCACGGATACCGTGCAAAGCCATATAGACGATACGCTCGTGGCAGGTGCTGGCCTGTGTGACGAAGACGCCGTACGTTTTGTGGTGGAGCGTGGCCGCGACGCCATTGAGAGCCTCATTAATCTGGGCGTTGAGTTTGACCGGGTCAATCAGGCCCACGAAGACGGCTATGACTATCACCTGACCCGGGAGGGTGGGCACAGCCACCGGCGCATTATCCATGCCGCCGACGCAACGGGCAAGGCGGTACAAAAGACACTCAATGACCGTGTGCTCGAGGAGCCGAACATTGACGTCTATGAGCATCATATGGCCGTGGACGTCATCACCAACAGACACCTTAAAAGCGAGGCTTCCTATAACGACCAGGCCCACGGTGTTTATGTGCTGAACCTTGTCAAAGGCCGTGTGGAGACCTTCACCGCCCGCGCCACTATTATTGCAACCGGTGGCGCCAGCCGGGTATATCTCTATAGCTCGAACCCCGATGCTTCCACCGGTGACGGTATCGCCATGGCGTGGCGGGCGGGCTGCCGGGTGACAAACATGGAATTTAACCAGTTCCACCCCACATGCCTTTATCACCCTGACGCCAAGACCTTCCTGATCACCGAGGCAATGCGCGGTGAGGGCGCGGTGCTGCGCGGCCGCGACGGCGAGCGCTTTATGCCGGACTATGACGAGCGCGCCGAACTGGCCCCGCGTGATATTGTCGCGCGCGCCATCGACAGTGAGATGAAACGCAAGGGGCAGGACTGTGTGTGGCTTGATATTACCCACAAGGACGCCGATTTTGTCATTTCGCATTTCCCGACGATTTACCGGCACTGCCTTGGCCTTGGTATCGACATCACCAAGGACATGATCCCGGTGGTGCCCGCAGCGCACTACACCTGCGGCGGCATTCACATCGACCTGAAGGCACGCACGGGCCTGGACCGGCTTTATGCTATCGGCGAGTGCGCGCACACCGGCCTGCACGGCGCCAACCGCATGGCGTCCAACAGTCTTCTCGAATGTCTTGTGCTCGGCAACGCTGCGGCGGATGATATCCTTGAGAACATCGGCGGCTTGCCCGCTGCGGCCATTGTGCGGGACTGGGATGAAAGCCAGGTGACCGATAGTGACGAGGAAGTGGTGGTGACTCACAACTGGAAAGAGCTTCGGCGCTTCATGTGGGATTATGTGGGCATTGTGCGCACAGACAAACGCCTTGCCCGCGCCAAACGCCGGGTGGACTTGCTAACCGCTGAAATTCAGGAATATTACGGTAACTTCCGGGTGACCGCAGACTTGCTGGAGCTCAGAAACCTTGTGACGGTTGCGGATTTGATTGTGCGCTCGGCGCAGAAGCGCAAGGAATCACGGGGCCTGCACTATACAGCGGATTATCCTGAGCTATCGGAAGATTTGCGTGATACCACGCTCATTCCGTTTGGGCGCGCGATTTCTGATCGGGTCGAGTGAACATTGTCCGGGTGCCGGTAAGCAAAAGGCCTCCGCAATCTGCGAAGGCCTTTTTTGTCGCCTCGATAGCTGGCAAAAATTAGCGTAGCGACCACTCAAGCGGCAGGATAAAGCTCAGGTCGCCTTGGCCAGCGGGCAGCGATGGCAGCGGGTTGAGCCGGGCAACCAGTTTCGGAATTTCGTTGTCGAGAACCTCTTGGCCGGTGCTTTCAACAATTTCATGCGCGGTGATCGAACCATCGGCAGATACCACAAGGCGAACCTTGGCCTTGCCTTCAATTTCACGCACCTGTGCGGCACGGGGGTATTTCTGGTTTTTCACCAGCTTGGAGACGACGGCTTTTTTCCAGCCGTCCATGTCGTCAGCGAAGGCCGGGGTAGCGATGGTGGAGAAGAGCGCGCCAGCAACGATAGCGGCAATCAGGGAGGTTTTTTTCATTTTGAGAACTCTCGAGCGTGTTAAATATGCGCAATGCTATGCGCTAAATATATTAACTAATAGTTACCATATGTTAGCTAAAATTTTAGCTATTTTCCCTGCTCTGAAACATGAGGAAAAGCGCCATTTTTCGGGCAGCAACTTTGCCCGAGTCACAGGGTGCCGTGGCGGGTGTTAGACTGCGAGAGGTGCGAATCACTCACGCCGACTTTTCTAAGAGCGAGGCGAAGATGAAAAAAGCCCCGTCTATTTCGGCGGGGCTCTTCCTACTCGGTACGAATAAGATAGTACTCAGAACAAAAACTGTTTTAATTCAGCGACCATGTAAGCGGTAGCAGGAAGGTAAGCTCGTTCTGGCCGCCCGGCAGGGCCGGAAGCGGGTTCAGTTTTTCAACAAGCTTCGGGATTTCGCGGTCAAGCACGCTTTCGCCTGTGGGCTCCACAACTTCATGGCTGGTGATTGAACCGTCTGAGGCAACGACAAGGCGAACCTTGGCTTTGCCTTCAATTTCACGGGCAATGGCGGAGCGCGGATAGCGCTGGTTTTTGGCAACGGCCTTGATCACTTCGACCTGCCACTTTTTCATATCATCAGCAGCGTGAGCGGGCGCACTTGCGGCTGTGAAGGCAAAAGTAAGCGCGATCAAGCTGGCGACAAATACATTTAGATTTTTCAACATGGTTCCCATCCGAGATTTGAGCTGGTTTCGTTTGGGCGCCTGAAAGTACTGTTCGCCTATACGGCGCGACCCCCATGCGCGAGCATATGCCATTGTTTATAAGCGACTTACGCTTAATCATAGGTAATTAATTCTCTAAAATTTTAACTATTTGGCAGGCGGCTGGGTAAGCTCATGAAAATTTTGCAGTTTTTCCGTCATGGCAGGTTGATTTTTTTTGTGTCAGGCAGCCACATTCTAGGTAATTTTCGGGCGACACTGTGGGGACAGCTGCCCATTGCAGATCAAAAGCGATAAATATTCACCCGAATTTGGCTTGCATGGCTGCGGTGCCGCGTGTACTGTCCGCGCCGGAATCAGACGGTTGTCTGGTCCGTTTGGTGGTATCATATCGCCGTGTGCTGCCGCACAGTTTTGGCACCGGCACCCGTAGCTCAGCTGGATAGAGCGCTGCCCTCCGAAGGCAGAGGCCAGAGGTTCGAATCCTCTCGGGTGCGCCATATTTTTCAATGACTTAGAAATTTTACCTGACATAGGTATACACCGAATTTCGGCGTACTGACCCTGTTTTTGCGACTTTCCCTCACGCCTTTTCATTTTCCCCATTACGGCTTGGGTCGAAATCTGGGTCCTTATAGCTAACGTCCCAGCCTTCTTCATCGCTGCCGGTCACTTTCCAGCCGTCGTCAAACAAGGCTTGATCAAGATTAAGGGTGCAATCGAATATTGCTAGGGCCCAATCAGTCAACAGGCGCTCCGCGTTATAGTTTATTCGGAGCGCCTGTCGGATGCCGCGCAAGTCCGCCTCGCGCAAGTCCGCTTCGTGCAAGTTCGCCATGCGCAAGTTGGGCCTGCGCAAGTTCGTCCCGCTCAAGTCCGCCTCGCGCAAGTTTGCCCCGCTCAAGTCCGCCCCGATCAAGTCCGACCCGCGCAAGTCTGCCCTGCTCAAGCCCGCCTCGCGCAAGTCTGCCCCGCTCAAGTCCGCCTCGCGCAAGTCTGCCCCGCTCAAGTCCGCCCCGATCAAGTCCGCCCCGCTCAAGTCTACCTTGCGCAAGTCCGTCTCGCCCAAGTTCGCTCCGCTCAAATTTGTATTTTTAAGATTGAAATTGACTTGTGATTTCAAATGATCAGGTATCACCGCGCTTTTTTTCAGATTGAGGATAGTGGTCATGGCGGTTTGAGTGTCTTCGGCTACCGGAATGACAAGCTCTCGAGTTTTTTGACCTTCATGCTCCGGCGTTTCAGACTTTTTACGCTCCTCTCTTTGTTCTGCGCTGCGGTCACGAACAAACGAGCACAAGAGGTTTTGCACTGTCGGGTAGTAATTTGCTAAATCTGTTTCGGCCAACCTTTGCAGGGCAAAAATGCCCGCTTGACGGACGGATTGGCGCTTATCCCCCAGCATGGCAGCGCCTTTCTGGTAGAGGTCGATATGTTGGCTTCTTTCAGAAAGGGCCAACTGGTTGTTTGCTATCACGGAACGCCACACAAGAAGCGGTATGCCGATTGCTCCCGTTAGAATGAGAGAAAAATTTCTCAATGTTTCAGCTCTGTCCCAAACCCAGTGAGCCATGGCGGTGTATTCAGGGAAAAACCACCACACAACAAAGACCGTTGTGAGCAAAACTAGCAACAGCAGGAGGGTTTTATATTTTCTAAACAGCTTCCCCTGAAAATTCATTATGCTTCCCCGATTACCTATCTGCCGGGAAATGCTACACCTCGAGTTGATATGGTGAAACCCTTTTGCTTATTTGGCTAACCCCCTCATCTTTTCAAAGCTCCGTAATCCACCCAGCCCCAGCATACTGAACAGCACCGTCACCAACTCGCCGGTCCCGCTCAGGGCCGGTAGCGCGGGTGTGTCGGGGAAGAAGGCGAGCTGCGCCCAGGTGGCGAGGTCATAGAGCACAAAATGCCAGGCGAGTGAGGCCGCACACACCCAGCCTACAGCCGGGCGCCAGCCTGCCACAAACACCGAGCGGTGCGCGGCTTCCTGCTTGTTCACCTCCATCTGCGACAGGCCTGAGCCCAGCACGGCCATGGTGACCTCATGCTCGAGCTGCATCTTCTGGTTCTTGTCAGGGATCAGCTTGTCGATCGGACCCCGGACCACGTCCAGTATCGTGTCAAGGAACGGAATGCCCATTTCTTTGCCTTTCTTCAAGTATGCCTTGCAATCAAAGCAACGGCACACCATTTTATATTTCACGCCACTCGGCGGAATTTCGAGGATTTGCAGAGTTACTCGCTGCGTTCAGATCAAATGAAAGGCCTTACTATGAAGGTTCTCTTTGATAGAGCGGCGGGTAGAATAGAGCTTCGAATTCACTGGGCAGTGCTCGTAATCTTCCTCCAGATTTTTATCTGATAATAGAGAAGGCCCTTACTGGGCCTTCTCCACCCATCAGCCTAGCCTCAGCGAACGCTGACGGCCTTTGCTGGCCTTGGCTTTGGTGGTGCGCTTGCGGTGACACGATGCGTTCTTCTTGGCCGTTGCCAGCCCGCCGCGCCGCCCGGCCCGTTTTGCTGCCGGTGATCCTTTCTTGAACTGGCCGCTTTTGGTGCGCCCGGCTGTTGTCTTTTTAGCCATTGGCTTCAGACTCCTTGATCTTGCGTGTGAGGGTTTCAGTTGGCCAGCCACCACAGAACGGCGGCAAGCCTAGCGCCCTGCCCTTGGCGGTCAGTTCTTCATGGCTCATGGCCCGGATCTCGCACCGCTCAATCTTGCGGTGCTGAAGGCGGGTTTTACGTTGATGCAGTTTCATTTTGCGAACACCTTCCTTTCGAGGTTTTCAAGGCGAACATCATGGGTCGCCAGTTTGATATGATGCCGGATCAGCCAGACCGCCCCGGCAATGATAGCGACATTGGCGGCGGGATCGGTGATGGCCGTCAGGGTTTGAAGCGCGTCGATCACGATTTCGAGCCTTTCATCAGTTTCCAGATGTAATAAGCGGCAACGCAAAGGATCAGCAGTTGCAGCCACGGTATGCCGCCGCGCTCGCCCGTGAGGGTTTCAATGGCATCATCGGCCTGAGAGCCGAACCACGCCCCCACACCGCCACCAGCAAAGAGCAAGAGAAGCGCGGGCATTACGCAACCCCGCTATAAAAGATATGGTCGCCAATGCGCGCTGTGACGGTCGCGTCCTTGGTCCAGAACGGCGGGCTGATATATTTGCTGTGATAGTGGGTTGCCCCGCCTGTCACGTCCTCAAGCTCACCGCGCACCGCCCGCGCCGCCAGCTCGACCGCCTGAGCAAAGTTTGGGTCATCATCGGTGACGGCCTCAAGCTTGGCCCTGTTTGGGTCATTCTCGTTATAGGCGGAGAACTGCCACGGCTGGGTGGCGACGCCCGCGAGGCTTGACGGCCAGCGCCGATCCTTTGCCCGGTTGGCCATCACGTTCAGGACGGCTTGCAGGCCGGTTAGGCCCTCGCTCCGGGCTTCGCCCCATGCCACACGGGCAGATAAGTCAATATTTCGCATCTTTACACCTATTAAGATCAAGGCACCGGCCCCTA
Organism: Kordiimonas sp.; assembly: GCF_048260245.1. Lineage (GTDB taxonomy): Bacteria > Pseudomonadota > Alphaproteobacteria > Sphingomonadales > Kordiimonadaceae > Kordiimonas. The sequence continues at coordinate 123,003 of NZ_JBLXGZ010000004.1, forward strand.
GACCGGCCAGAATTTTAAGCTGGGGTTTCATCCGGCCAGCCACCTATAACCGCGTCCCGTTCCATGGCGCTCAAGCCGATGCCAGGATCAGAAACAAGAATGTCGAGAAAGGTCGCCACGTCGTCGCGCTCAAAGTCATTCGCGTGCGTGTAGCGCTCCATGGCAGCGACCACGAGCGGGCTTGTGCTGGCCTTGGCCTCGGTGAGCACTTCACCGTAGCGCTGCACACCAGCCATCCCCTCGCCCAGAAGCGGATAGGCCATATCCATAAAGGCAACCTTGGAAAGCGTGCTAGGTGTGGCGGTGTGATCTGTGTCACCGTCAAAGATAGCGGCCACAGCCACCGGCTCGGGCTCGCCCGCGTCCAGCATGACATTGCCGCTTGTATCCTTGGTCCACGTGTACACCTTGAGCACACCGCCCGCGCGGTACTCGCGCCGGGCTATGACAGACCCGTCTGCAAAGCGGTTAATTGTCTCTAATGTTTTGCGCATACCCTAATCCAATCAAAATGCGAGCGCCGGACGCACCGGCCAGAATTTCAAGCTGTGGTTTCCCGCCATCAGCCGCTCAGGTAATCGAACACAACCCACGTTGAGACGCCTTCAGAGTAAAACCCCTCGCCAGCCGGTAGTGTCAAATCGGCAAGGCTGATAGCGCCCTCCCACGTGTTGCCGAAAAACTGCTTGTTGTTGGTGTGAACGGCCTTGTCACTGCCGATCCAGCCGCTAGACCCCGATGACCCTGAACGCGCCACAAGCACGTATATTTTCACGCCGTCGGTGTTTAAGGCCGGATCAATGAGCCAACCGGCCCCGGCCGCTGTGCTGGCGTCCGCGGGGATCAGTACGCCGTCTTGTGTCGCGGTCCCGAAAAAGTCGCTTGCTTTTGCCATTACCTGAAAACCCTCCATGTGGTGCCGGTGTAGATAAACCCGGTGCCAAAGCCGTTTATGTCGATCACAAAATCCTCTCCGGCTTCCCCGGCGAAACTTTCCGCGCCAAAGTCAATCGTGATGGTGTTGGTTGCGGCCATGCCGCCCACGTCGCCCACATAAAAATATGTGTTGGCTGCGGGCGCCGCTGGCGCGGTGATGAGCACCGGCCCGGCGCTGCTATTGGCGGCAATGATCTGCTCGGGCTGCGCCGGGTGATCATCATTGGTCAACACCCGGTTAAAGCTCACCTTGCCGTCAAGCGCGGCCTGCATGGCTGTGCTGATCGGCTTATTAGCGTCGGCGGTGTTGTCGACGTTGTTGATCCCGAGCGATGCCTTGAACCCGGCTTTGGTGTTCGCCCTGATCCATGTGTCAACGGTCGAGAAAAACACCGTGTCGCCGGTGCGCGTCTCGGGGGGATGGTTTACTTGTGTGTACTCAGTGCGCATATAGCGAGCGCTCAGGTCGCCGCTTGCGTCGCGCTGCGCCACCGTAAGCGGCGTTGCCTCAGTGCTCAAAGCCCTGCCGCGCACAAGGTCGGCATTCAGGCCGGAGCCGGTGCCATCATTGCCCGTGTGCCAGACTGCCTCGCCGCCGACGGTCAGGCCGTCAAAATCAACGGTTCCGTCAAGGGCGCTCGCATCTGCTTTGGCGGCAAGGGCTGTATCAATATCGGCCTTGCGGTAATAAAGGGTGTCCGCATCGGCTTTAAGGCAAAACAGGCTGTCAGCCGTTGCCTTCAGGTAATACCGGGCATCGGCCCGCGCGTCGGTGTGATACTGCGGGTGGTCGTCATCGGTCAGGCCCATAAGCGCGCCATGATCAACTACACCGCCCGCCGCCAAGATCGCAAAACGGAACTCGCCCGCCTCGGCGTTCCATACTGGCGATTGACCGTCGGAGGGCGCGAGAGCTTCAACATCATCAAGGCTTGTCAGGGTGTGGCCGTGATCCGCGTCGGCCTTGCCAGCCAGCGCGGCGTCAGTTTCGGCTTGTGTCTGATACTGGTCGTGCACGTGGCCGGTGTTGGATTTACCGGCCAAGGCGGCGACAAGTTCACTATCGGTTACACCGTCTAAAATCTCGGCCATGGTTACACCTCGATTTCTTCGGAATAACTGATCTTGCCGGTGTTCGGCGCGGCTGCGATCACCCAGATTTCAGACTGAATATTGCTAAACACGCCGCGCGTATTGGCGGGGATTTTGTTCTGCTCGGTGACCGGGCGCACGTCCAGTTGTCCGACCCATACATCAAAGTCGCCCGCCGTGATGTTCAGCACCTTGCGGCGCGGGTTGGCGTCAACGAGTAATACAGCCCGGTCACTGCGCACGGTGACATTCTTTGCGCTTGTCAGCTTGTTCATGATCCGCCTTTCCGACTGTTGTTCACCATGAAGGCCACCACCATCAGCACGCCCATAAGCGCGACGATGCCAAGGCCCATCAGAAGGGTTTTTTGTTGCTGGTCAGCGATACCGCCAACGGTGCTTTCAAAGCTTTCCTCAAGCGCCAGAGCATTCAGCTTAAACGCATCTTGCAAGCTCTCCCGGTTGCCGTCCGCCGCCTCGTCGGCAAAGGCGAGCACGTCAGCCACCACATCCCGGTTTGCACTCAGGCTGTCCGCGTTGATCTCGGTCGCCACGTCCATGGCCTCTTTTGCTGCCGATAGCGCCATATCAATGGCGTTTTTGGCGGTGTCGGTGACATTCTTGCCAGTGTCTTCCGCAAGCGCCTGCATTTGGCCGCTCAGGGTGGTTGCCGCGTCAAACGCGCCTTCCCCCAGCCTGCGGGCTTCCTCGCCCAGCTTGGCCGCTGCGTCCGCATTGCCCTTGGCCGCTTCCGCCATGGCTTTGGCCTGCGCCTCTTGCGCCTTGGCCGCTTGTTCGAAAATCTCTTCTGCCGCCTTGGCTGCGGCCTCGGCACTCGCCGCCGCCGCCTCACTGGCCGCGATAGACGCGCCCTCGCTCTCCAGCGTGACGTTGCCAGTCGCAAAGATGTTGCCGTTGTTGCTGTCTTCTTGGCTGTTATCAACGTCCAGCTCATAGTCCAGCTCGGTATTGTTCACCGTCTCATGAATTTGACGGCTATCAATCTGGTTGGTGTTGCTGGTTTGGCTGCGGCGCGTACTACCCATGGTGCGGGTTCCACGTCAGTTTGGCCCGCGCGCCTGCCTTGAGGAATTCAGCCGCGAGCTTTGGCGAACTGGTGTAAAACTTGACCGTCGCATGGCCGGATTTTACCGCATAAGAGTTTAGCCAGGCGCGACCCTCCCGAATGATTTTGTCAACCTTGCCTTCAAGGCTTGCCGCCATCACCGCAAGGATTTTTTCGCCGGTCTGTTTTGTCTCGGACGCCAGCAAAAGCGAGCCTTGGCGCTTGCCCTTCTCGGTGACGGCAAAGAGCGCCGCGCGGCCTGCCCGGTGTTCCTCAATATAGAAACTGAGGGTGCGACCTTCGGCAATGCGCGCGAAGCCTTGTTTTGCACGGCTATCAAACTCTAGGAGCGGTTCAAAAGTAATTTGCATAGTACGATCCCTGCGACCAAACCGGCCAGAATGAGTAAAGTTTGATTGGAGGCACTAGCGCCGCGCAGTGAGAAGCTCCCGGTACCAAAACTGGTGTCAAACCGGTCGCTGCTGTTGATGGGGCCACCATCGGCCCCAACAGCTAAATCTCCGATTTCGCCAATCCCCGGAAACATCTATTTGCTCGACATCAGGAGAAGAACGACGATCAGCACAGCCGCCCCGATGCCTGCGGGGATCGCCCAAGAGGGCAAGCCGCTGGCCGTGGCGGTATTGGTGCCGGTGCCACCGGTGCCGGTTGACGGAAAAGTTCCGTTACCGATGCCTTTGTCTTGCGCCTTGCCGAAAATATCGAGCGTCAAAAGATGGTCGACATACCGAGAACCAGTGTCGACAGCGGACCGCAAAACGCCGCCTAGAAAGTCACCGACGGACGAAAGGCCAGAAGATGACGACGAACGGCTAGAGCTGGACGCGGTGCTACTTGCGCTTGTGGTGGTGACAGCCGGGTTCAAGGAACCCGACGCACCCGCCGCAGAACTCGCAAGGGCACCGAAACCACTACTGAACGGGTTGTACCCCGGATCAGTGGAAAAGCTTCCGCCAATGGAGAATTCATTAGGCATGATCTAGCCCCCCACGCTGGCGCGCTTGGGCGGCATTTCGTATTGCTCAACCAGTAGGTTGGCGTCGGCTGTGGTGCTGGTTTTGATTTTAAACAGCACCTCGTTTTCAGCGTTACCATGGTTTTTACGGAAGTGCGCAAGAGCAGACCCGGCCAGCGCTTCAGGCACAATCGACCATACGTCGTCTTGTGGAAAGAAGCCTTTGCGCTCAAGCTGGACATCCAGCGCGCGTTTGCTGGCAAAGTTCAGCACCTCTTGATCATCAACCAACATGCGAATGCCGGTGATGTTGGCCCCTTTGAAGTGCCAGCCGCGAATGACGCTCGCGGAACGCTCAAAGAAAAAGTCGGTTTCAGTGGTGCCGGATGCCTGAATATCGACGTGTTGTTCAAGATGCTTGATCAGGCCGGGGAAACCGCGCTGTTCAAGCATGGTGGTCACCGCCTCGGGCTGCACATTCACGCCTTGACGCCCTTTCGAACCAAGGCCCTCAGATTGCAGCCAATGCGTAATCGCCGGAGACACCGCCGCACCGAGCACAATGCGTAGTGCAGGGTCCACAAAGAGACCGGGGATAAAGGCCGAAATTTCCGCCTCTGCCGTGTTCTGGCGCCATTCCTCGGTAAAGAAATGGGTCAAATAGCCCGGCTCAAAGCTGCGACCATAAAAGGCGTTGAGCAAATTGGTGTTTGCGGGCTTGTAGGTGCCGAAGCTATCGCCGCCAAACATCAGTTCATAACTGATAATGTTGGCCTCAATCTCGGCTTGGGTCGCCGGGTCGCCGCCCTCGGTGTAATAAACGTCCATGAAGTCGATCTGGCCGACCGAAGACGGAAACTCTACTACCGGGGTGCCGTTGGTTGCCACATCCGACATTGATTTTGGATTGCGGCGGTATTCTTTAAAGCCTGCCATGGCTGTTGTTCCTTTCAGGTTTAAGGGTTAACCGCCAAAGGCTTCATGCAGATCCTTGAGAACTGGCACGTCATACTCGTCGCCAACCCACAAAAGCCCGCCAACGATGAGGACCGCGACAATCACGATCAGCAGCGTTTTGGTGTCTGTTTTGGTGAACTTCACTTTTCTGTCCTTTCAAAAGCTTGGTCTATCCAGAGCGTGAAAGGCTTGGTCAGCGCGTACACAATCAGCGATATGATCACCGCCTTTAAAATTGCCTCACCGGACAAGGTCACTTTCCACACTCCCTCAGTTGAAGTCGAAGGCGATTAGATCAGATGAAACCGGTTTGACCGGTCAGCGGAAAGACCAGTCGAAACCGGTATTCTGACCGGTCGAAACCGGTCGAAACCGGTCAGACCAGTCAGAACCGGTCACACTCAACCGGGAAAAGTGAGCTTGCCTCGGGTATAGGTGCCGTCTTCCATGCGGATATATTCAAGGGCTTTGAGAAGGCTCACCGCCTCCGCCAGCTCCCGCCCCCGCGCGCCACCCATCTCAGCGACGGCGCGAAGGTCTGCGGGCTCGGTGAGATTGAACAGAAACCGCTTTTCAAGCTGGCCCCTAAACTTGGTCGACACCTCGGCCGGGCGCTGTGTTGCTCCCACCAGATGAATACGGCTATGCCGCCCCGACCGGCACATGCGCGAGAAGCCGTTCAGCTTCTTGGGCAGGTTATGGTTCGGGTAACAGTCGGCCATTTCATCAACAGCAAGCGTCAGCTCGGGGATCTGATCAAACCCGTACTGGTCCGCGTTCTGGTTCTGGTGGTCGACCATGAACTTGGAGATATCCGAGAGCGCAAGCACAAGATATTCCTCATCATCGTCCGGTTTGAACCAGTAGCGGAACCCGTCCCAATAGTTCGCCTGGACAGCGTCAATCAGGTCGGAAACCCGGTCGATCTGGGTATAGCCTTCCTTGGCGGCATTCGCCGCACGGGCTGGCAGGGCATCAAAGAGAATGACCCGCCTATGGTGGCGCAACACCCGGTCCATCATGGTTGACTTGCCGGATTGCGAACGGCCAAAGAGGCCAAGTCTGCCAAATTTAGCCATGTGCGCCCCCTTTCGCCTGAACCGGTTCCGACCGGTTCGACTGGTCTCTAAACGGGTCTTTCTTGGCTTTTTTCTTCTCTGCCCATTCGCGTTTCTTCTCCATGATCACCGCGATAATGGCCAAAGCCTTGCCGCCAAAGAAGGCGAGGCAGAAGATGCCGTCACCCAAGGCGACGGTGCTATCAGCGATCATCCAGCCCAGCATTCTCGGGTTGCGGAGCGCGATTTTATAGAGGTGCTTCGCTGCCGTCCGTGCCTGCTCATAATCCTCTTCTTTGGTGCGCAGTTCCGACAGGTCGAGGTTCAGGGCCGGTATAAAGCCGCCAATGGCTGCAATCGCGTCCCAAACATCAATGGCCCACCATTCGACAAACTCGGCCTCGGCCATGTTGCTCACCGTCACCGTGCCGGTGCGGGCGTCCATATCGAGATATTTGGGGCCGGTTTCCTCGCGCGCACTGTCGAGGTCGAGAACCTTGGGCTGCCATGTGGCCTCGCTCTCAGCCTCGACCGGTCGCACCGGATCCGGCCCGGTGGGGATTTCGCTCGCCGGGTCCGGGGCCGTGCCGCTGATCAGGCCCATAAACGGATCATTGGCGGGCGGGATAACCGGTTTTACGACCGGTTTAACCGGTCTGACTGGTTCTAACCGGTCAGGACCGGTACTGGTCGCGGGGGTGGTTGGGGGCGTGGCCATGGTCGTTGGCTTGGCACTGGCCACAAACTTAAGCGCTGTCGCTTGCATCGGTGGCCTCCTCTCTGTTGTAGCGCTCCCACGCGGCGTCCAGATAGCGCACATAGCTTTCCGGCACGCCCTTGAGCTCCTGCACACGCTCAAGCGCTGCTAGGTAGGCTTCATAGGTCTGGGGCGGGATATCTTCTGGCGCGCCCTTCACTGCGCGCTTGCGGCATCCCTTGACGGTGACTTCCTCAGGCGAACAGGTGCCGTAAGGGCAACCGCGGTTGTCCAGCTTGACCAGGACAAACTGGTCACAGTGGCCGCCATTGATGCAGGGGTAAATGCCGATGGCCCGTTTGGTGTTGCCACGCGCAGCCGGGGCGGTTGCGTTTGGCGGTAGGGGGATAAGCCAATCACTCAGCATGGGGCGCGCCCTCTGCTGGCTCATTGGCCCATTCAAGCCCTTGTCCGCACCATGTGCGGATCAGTGAACGCCTGACCGGTTTCTGGATCGGGCCGTTCTTGTATCCTTTGGGAATGAAAAGCTTGATGGCGGGTGGCACGTGCTCGATATGCACGACCAGTAAGATATGCTCGGTATCAAGCGGCTTATGCTCAATCAGGGCTTTAACGCGCCCCATGTTGAACGGAAGACTGAAGTCAATCGGGTGCTGGTGCATTGGTTTCCTTTCAATTTCCAGTTTCCTCGCTGAAAATCGAAAAGAAGTGCCACTATATTACGCTATTCGTAACGTGTTGGGTAGTGGTTTTTGCGGCCCTATGGTGTAGCGTTGTTTTTTTTGGGGGGAAAGATGCCTGAGATGCCTGACACTTCACCGAGCAGAACAGCCGGGGCCAAAAACATTGGGTGGATACTCGCGACCTTTGTTGCACCTCACGTTGCTTACTTTTTCAGCGCCTACCTTCTCTCGTTGGTTTGGTCAACCGTTCGGGAAATGCCGCAGCTCGGCTTGCTCATGCCCGTTGAGTCCTTCCCGTATCTGATCGCGATAGGTGTGCTCGCCTATAGCTTTTCAGAAATAAGGTTTGATAATTGGGTCGTAAAACTAGCAACGCTGGCAGCGGCCTTATTGAGCATTGTCCTATTTGGCGTATATGTCGCTCTAATCACGTCTTGTAGTGTTTACGGAGATTGTCTTTAGAGAGACGGTTGGGGGCCTCGAGGTGGTGCGAGGCTCAGGCTATGCCTATTCTGCGCCCTCACGCCTGCGGCCGCCCGGTTATCAACGCCAACTCTACCTTACTGCCATTGAGCTTGGAAAGCCGGTCGGCAAGGATGAACCTCTCATGGATTTGGTTGATCTGGTCCCGCTGAAAGCCGTTGAGGTTGAAAATGTAGGCTTTGCCATCCTCAATCGGGCCTAAAAGGGCGCTTTCGGGGATGCGAAAATCCGATGTCTTCCCCTGAAGACAATGGCTCCACATGTCTCGCGCTCGGTCGTTTGTGGTTTTGTCGAATTGCGGCATCACCCCGCCCGCACCACCGGTGCGGTTAACAGCGGGTACCCTTTTCCCTTCCTTCGCCGCAGGCCCGACAGGGCCGGTGCGCGGCGGCAATTTCCCCTCGCGCACGTGTGCGCGTGTTTTATTTTTTTTATTTTTAAGTTTTATGGGTGCAGCAGATGCACCTTTTTTGACGTTATTTGCACCTTTTAGCGCAAAATTTGCACCCTTTTCGACGTTATTTGCACCTTTTTCCCCGGATAAATTTTTTTCGGTAAAAGGTGCGCCATTTGCACCTTTTTCATCGGGTAAGGGTGCAGCAGATGCACCTTTTTTTTCAGCTAAAGGGTGCATCTCCCGCACCTTTTCCATGTTGATAATGTAAATATTATAGTTGCCGCGCCCCCACTTGCTTTTGGCCTCTATCAGGCCCAGCTCTTTCAGTTCCTGAATGGCGGTTTTAACCGCACGGCGGGATAGCCCGGTTTCTGTCACAAGCCGCGCATAGTCCATATGCGCCTCAAAACAGTCCTCATAGGCCCGGAAGGTCAGCACCGTCATCACATGCTTGATGGTGGGCCGCAGATCGAGCGCTAAGATGGGGTCAATATTCATGAGCAAAGGCCATCGGTTGGTTGCTGAAAAGAAGATGGCCGGGCGTAATGTGAGAGCGCCCGGCCATTTGCTCCGCGACAGGCATAGTGATAGGCGCGGATGCAAAAACATGAATCACAGATGAATCTAATGCTAAGGGAGAGTTCAAGGCATCGGTCCTATCTTGCAGCCTGTTTCCTATTCCTCAGAGCCGAGCGCCCCACCTCTCACAGCTTCACGCTCGGCCCCTCGATTAACAGCGAGGAATGGAGGAAGCATAAATCTATATCAGATTATTTCAAACAAAAAATACAAATAGGCGGGTTTTTTATAGCCCGAAACAGGTGACTATTGTGTTCATGGAAAACCGATTGAAAGAAATTCGAGAGCGAAAAGGACTTTCGCAAACTGAACTGGCAGACGCCATCGGCACCACTCAGGGGCAGATATATAAGCTTGAGAGTGGCTCTGTTCGTTTGTCTGACGTGTGGTTAGAGCGCCTCGCGCCCGTTCTCGGTGTTCCCCAGGGGGCGCTATTGAGCGATGGCGCAGGCTTTGAAACTCTGCGGACCTCAATACGCGAAATTCCTGTTATCGATTATGTACAGGCTGGTGGATATGTCTCTAGCGCCAACCCATACCCAAAGGGTGAGGGAATGGAGACGATTTTGTTTGATTACAAACACAACAAGATATTCGGCTTGCGGGTGCAGGGAAATTCAATGGATCGGGTGTTTAAAGAAGGCACCACCCTGATTGTTGATTATACGGACACCGACCTTCATGACCGGAAGTACTATGTAATCTCCAATGGTGACGGAACCTCAGTAAAGCAGTATCGCGCCAACCCGATTCGGTTCGAGCCTCAGAGCTTTGCGGACGAGTACGACACAATTTTCCCCGATCAAAACACCCGCATAATAGGCCGGGTTGTGCATTTTTTGGGCGAGTGCTAGGCAAATTAAGACTTATTCAGATTTTATTATTTCTGATTTTTGTTGAATATAGTCTATATAAGATTATATTATCGCCTCCACATTAAGATTATGGAGGAAAAGCCTATGGCCCAACCCGCAAAGCATCACACGGTTAAATCACTCGCAGACGAACTCGGGTGTTCGACTGTCCATATCTACAATCAGGTGAGGGAAGGGAAGATGCCCCATATTAAGATCGGTTCCTCCATCCGCTTCCCCAAAAAATTGATTGAAGAGTACCTAAACACACAATGGCAAAGCTCGTTAAACACAGCAATGGAAGGTGGTATATCCACTACGCGGACCCGGAAAACGGACGGAGCCGAGAGCTTTCAACACGCACTAGAGAGGCACGGCTAGCCAAAGAACGGCTTGCTCAATTTGAAGCCAATCAAGCCCGCCCTTCCGAACACCAGATCGTCATTTCCTTGATACTGGACCGGTATCTGGACGACAGGAAAGGGCGGGTTGCTTCATATGATACCCTCGAATATCACACCAAAAAAACCCGCGAAGAACTAGGCCACTATCAGCCTCGTTTCATCACAAAGGATGTCGTGCGCCGGTATATTGCCGATCGGCGCAAAGATGGCCTTTCGGACGGCACGATCATCAAGCAATTGAAAACCCTTCGGGCAGCGCTCGCGCTCGCCGTGCGTGAAACTGTGATCGACAAAGCCCCGCATATCGAGGTGCCGCCGCGCCCGCGCCCCAAAAGCCGGTGGCTGACCCGTGAGGAAGTGTCCGCGCTTATGGATGCCACTACCAGCCGCCACATGAAGCTGTTTCTAATGCTGGCCGTCTACACCGGCGCGCGCAAAGGAGCCATTCTGGACCTGACGTGGGACCGTGTGAGTGATGATCTGAAGCTCATAAACTTCAACCTGCCGGGCCGGCCCGATAGCAACAAGCGCCGGGCGATAGTACCGACCACGAAGGTATTGCAGGAAATGCTTGCAGAAGCCCGCGAGCTGGCGGTCACGGATCACGTGATCGAGTTCAATGGCCAGCCTTGCAAAGACGTGAAAACCTCATGGGGCAAAACGCTAAAGCGAAGCGGGATCGATCACTGTACGATTCACGATCTACGCCGCACGTGCGCGACTTGGCTTGTCCAAGCTGGCGTTCCAACGGCTAAAGTCGCCCGGATGTTAGGCGATAGTGAGAAGATGATCGAACAGGTTTATGGACATCATAGCCCTGCTTACTTGGAAGATGCGGTAAAGGCTTTAGAGGGCTGATTAATTATCTGGGCTTGGAACGTTTGAATCTCTGTTCTGATCCTGTTGCAATAGGAATTTGCTTCGCTCTTAAACCTGCGAATATTGGCGGTGAATGTATCGATACTATTTGAGGAATGAATATCATTTATTATGGATAGACAACGATCAGACATATCAAGCAAGTCTTGGAAACCGTCATTGCAGAAAATATCATAATTTCCTCTTACTCGCTCGATCGTATCTTCCAGTATTGTTTTCTTTTCAGAAAAGGCTTTGTTTATCTCGCTTAGGTCACTCTTCGCGTCGTCAAGATCACTTTTCAACCGCAAGCATGATAGGTTCTGCGTAGACTCTTCGACATTGTTCAAGGCAGTCATAATAGGCGTAGAAATGTCGGCATCAAAAGCATTCAGATTTGATTGCCGTTTCAGGCCTTCACTCTTCACTTTCCTAGTATATAACAAGTTCCCAAGCGCTAAGGCAAAATTCACAATGGATACAATGATAAATATCCATGAGTGAATGGGAATCCCTTCGCTCATGGGGTTTCCAGCGATTGCCAAATCTGCGGGCTGTTGAGGAGCAATTGTTTCAGCGACTTTACCTTGCACAGACTTTGCGACCTTTCTAGTTCACACTAAAAGGTTTCTTGTCCATCAATGAATGCCGGACGCCGCTTTCTATTTGCCGCAAAAGTGTTGGAGGTGCATCGAACTTATACTTTTGAAAAAAGTTGTCGATGGAGCCATATTTTCGGACGCTCTTTGAAAATAGGCCTAGGAAAAAGGAGCTAGAAATACCATGCAAGCTGTTAGGTATGACTACGGTCACGTCCTGTTCGCTTTTATCCAGTTCATCAATGTGGAACAAGTTTCGCGCGTCTTCACCCTTTTCCTTGCCGGAAAGGTTCAAGATTGTACCTTCAGCAGTACAATCCTTTAGATCGATTGTAACGTGATTAGGCAACATTTTTTGTTTGCTCCAATTCAAAGCGCACGCTTATCACCACACCAGGAAACTTCTGTTTTAGCTCCACTATACAATCTGGATCAGGCGGCTGATTAATATCGTTCTGTTCATTTAAGAACTGCCGACGTTTGTTGTCATCGCCCCAGTCAAAGCTCCTATACTTGTCTTTTAAGATAATACAAGTCTTTCCTGAAACAATAGTTAAAGCGGCATTACCGTTTTCACCATCGTTTGACAATTCGTTTACCAAATCAACAATATCAAGCATTCCTACACCATTGATGGATGAATCGTCACTTTGTGAAGTTCGAGATATACCATCTTGCAAAGCGTAGACTGTCCTAAGGCTTTCTTCACTTAGATGCTTGTTCCTGTGAAGGTTCACGTAACCAGCCATTGCTTCGACGATATTTTCGTCAGCAGTTTGTATCGTTTCCGAGATCGTTTTCCCTACACTGAGGAACGCAAGGTGACAAACATACTTTGCATTTGTGTCGCTTTTAGGGCCATTTGGATCAATACGTCGTTTTGCCATAAACCCAGCAGTATACCAGTTTCCATTCATTCTATAGTCGAGATTACTGTGGCGTTCGGCATTATTAAGCACTTCTCCCAGCAGGCCCGTAACAAAACCACATCCTTCCTTGGTTAGTTGTTCAGGCTCATCGAGATTGCTCAGCCATTTGTTGATTGTATTTACTAGATTATCAGATGCCTTCTCTCGAGTAGAAGGCTCCAGAGCAATATTTCGAAAATGCCCCTTTTCTGGCGGAAGTCGCTGATGTAGCGGGAAGGGGAAGACGTCGCTCATATCGGTATTGGTGAACCTGACAATGCGCATGCCTTCTCTCAAGCCAACTGCTTCAATTACCTTTTTCACGCTCTCATTCATTTTTCCGCCACGAATGAAAGGAAGCATTCTTTCATGCATTACTCGCAAAACTAAGAAAGCGCCGATATCAATAACTTTTTCATCTTGAAAGTTGAGTGTGGCCTCTAACTCTGCGCATTCTGCCTGAGCAATTTTTTTCAGATTCCCAAATGTCTCTTCCGGATTATCAATAAGGGAAAAGTTCGAAATCTCGTGTGTGCCACTTTTCACTCTTTTAATCGGAGTCGTCCACAATCTCTCCCGCTTTGGCACTAACGAATCTAAAATATGACACTCTTTGTATCGGCTAGCTTTTACGACTAGTGGCATCTTTTTAGGCGCTGAATAAGGGTGTAGTTTTAGCCTTAGTTCTCGAATTTTGCGCTTTGCAAAGGCATGAGAACCGGAGCGTGCAAATTCTCGTTTATATATTGCTCTCTTAAGCTGCCACAATTCACGCTCGGGCATTTTTGATAGGATCTCATAAGTAAGAGATTTACTAGAAATTGGCCAAATACTTGAAAAAAGGACTGGAGATTTCAGTGGCTTTTTCACTAGAAAATTGCCTCGAATAAGTGAAAAATATGAATTCAATAATGAATATATAGAACTATTTACGCATGCATAGTTCAATATTTAATTGAATAAGCTGCTATTGGCAGTAGGCAGAAATCCGGCGTAAAAACACGCTCTCATTGCAAGATGTTCATTTTTTGTTCTATTGTTTTGAGCGATTTATATAGCGTTTCTCTAATTCTCAAATAGGAACCACTCCTCCGAAGGCAGAGGCCAGAGGTTCGAATCCTCTCGGGTGCGCCATTTTAAAATTTGCAGTATCAGAACCCCCTAACACCTTGAAAGGTAAGGTGGTTTCCGGGGTTCGAAACCCCTCATTCCGCTGATACGCAATCCTCTCCAGAAACGCCATTTTTAGCACCATATGCTTCTCAGGCAGATTACCGTTTTCCCATATCCTGCAAGGGTTTGAGAGGAACTGCATGGCGAGTTCGAACATTTCGTCAAAGCCTCTTTGCGGTTTGTGCGATTTTTCGGCTCTTTCCTCCAAAATCAGCTTTTCCCGTTCCAGTTTGTCGATGCGGTTTTCATAGGCTGCAATGACGCTCGGTGTTGATGCGTCAACGAGTCTGTCCAGAAGGGTGTCTATCTGCTTTTGCACAGCCTGCACCTCCCGCTTGGCAGCCTGCGCGACGGATGCAGCACTTCCCAAACGGAAGTCCCAAATCTGTTTCCACATGGCTTTTGAAAGCTCCAGAAGTTTGCTGGAAGGCTTGAGGGACGCAAGGATATCAGTGAACTCATTCTCAATGAGATCACGACGGATCGACTTGCGGTAGCTTGCACAGCCCTTGTGATGGCAGAGGTAATAGGGATGCTTTGTTCCCGTCTTGCTTTTAGACCAGCAGGCGGTGAGGGGATTGTTGCAGTCACCGCAGAGGATAAAGCCCCGCAACGGGAAGTCTGCATTGATATTGGCGCGAGCAGGTACTTTTGCACCGCCATTCAGGCGGTCCTGTATTCTCTCATAGTCGCGCAGGTCAATCAGGCGGTGTTCGTCATGGTGCTTTCCCTTCATGAAGGGAATGTTCCATGGCTTGTGCTCGATATAGCCTGCATAGATGGGCCGGGTAAGAATGTCATGCACCCGCTGGTAATGAACTGTGCTGTTTCTGTCTTTGGGATATTCCGGGAAGGTTTCAAGGAAGCGAGCCACTTCGGCTTTTGTCTCGAAGCGACCAGTGGCAAACCCGTGAAGGGCTTCTTCGAGGATGGAGGCGAGAGGTTCATCCCGCACCAGCACATTGCCTTGTCCTTTGGACTTTTCGTAGCGGTAGCCGATGGGCTTGGCAAAGACCCAATAGCCGTTCATGAGCCTTGCCCGCATGCGGTTCAGGGTTTGCTCGGCGTTCTTCTCGCTCTGGTGCTGTGCTGCACCTGCCAGCACATTCTCCACCATGCGGCTGTCGGCGTCCTGCCGGAACTCAATGGAGGGCGATTGAAGTTGCCCGCCAGCTTCCAGAATGGTGCGGCGCAAGTCCCAGTGGGCCTGCACATTGCGGGCGAGGCGGCTGATATCATCAATGATCACAGCGCAGTTATCTTTGCGGTGTTTGCGAAGGAAAGACAGCATGGCTTTCATGCCGGGGCGGGCGGTGGTGCGGCCCGTCAGGTCGTCGGTGAACACCTTGACCACCTCATAGCCCTTCATCCGGGCATATTCGCGGGCGCGGGTTTCCTGTGAGCCGAGGCCATCGCCGCGCTTGGTCTGTGCCTTGGAAGATACGCGGCAATAGATGACTGCCTTCTGTGTGGTGCCAGTGTCACTTGTAGGACCGGGAGACCAGCGTTCAGTATATCTCATGGGGCATTTCCTTTCGCTGCGTGTTTGAACTTTTCTGCTGTTTTTTGATCCTCTAATTGTAGCACCTTATCCGGCGAAAAGTGGCTGTCAGAGTCGATTTTCGCGAGTTTTCCCCAGATGTTTTGAGGCGAGCTGATGCCGAAGGCGATATCGGCAAAACCCATCAGGATACCGAACAGGGTTTCGATGAGTTCCCGCTTCTGCTCCTCGGGGATATCCTCGTCTTCGAGATACGGCAGATAGGCGTCAAAATCGATGGCAGGCATGGCCGGATAGGTGCGGGTGTCCTGTGCGTGAGGGGTGTTGCTGTCATGCGCCATCGTATTTTCCTTTCGTTATCTGGGCTGTTTTCCGTCCTTTGGTTTCTCCTCTCCTTAAAAAGAACAAAAAGGGAACATTGTTTTATGGACCTTTATGATTCCTTTCAAGGAGAAGATAGTCCTAGACACACGCATGTATGTGTCTAGCGGGAGCGCTCGAATGCGCCTTTCGCCCGGCCCTTATCTCTGGCACGGGCAAACCCTGTTTTTGTTTGCTCCGAGAGTGTGCGGCTGCGGATCGTGAGTTCCTGAATGCGGGTCTCACGCTGCGTATTCAGGCCGCGCTTGACTTGCTGCTCCAGCGATCCGCCCGGTGTCAGATGCCGTTCCGGGGCGGGTTTTGGCCGTGATGCTCGCAGGCGGGCAAGCTCCTGCTGGATCGAAACCGGGCCGGGCTGTTTGCCCGCCCGGTTGAACGACTTTGCCGTGCTCACCGTTCGTGACCCTCATTGTCTCGCTCTGCACGGGGCGTGTTCTCGCGGATGGTGACATTGCCATCTACCGGGATGGCGTCGAGTTTGAGGTTATAGCCTTTCTCATCCTTGTGCGGGAAAGCGGCCCCGACCCGGTTGAAGAAAGACTGACCTTCCTTGCCTTCACTGACCTGATAGGCCAGATGGCTTGGTTGCTTGGGTTGGGTTTTGTCAGACATGATCTGTTCTCCTTAATGTGGTCTGTAGCCCTCGCAGTATGACCAGATGCCGTCACTATGCTGGGGGTATAAGGCGAATTTCTCAGGTACCTGTTCGGTGATGACACGGAGGCTGCGCTGCCCTGCAACCAGCACTCTGTCCAAGGGAGGGTGATAGGGGTTTGGTAAATAGCGGCCCACCATTTCCGGGCGGGTGTAGTAGGGGTATTTGTGCCCGAAGATGGGTTTCAGGTTCTTGCCTGAAACAAAAAGAATTTGCCGATCCTCAGGCATGTTGAGGATTTCGTCAGGGGTCATCAGCCGCCGCGATTGTACGGAACGGTGCGATTCTGCACGGTGATAATGGGCGTAGTCACTGGCGGCTTCAAAGGGGTCGGTCCCGTTCAGGATGGACCTGAAGACCTTCATGCGTTGCTGACGAGCCTGGTCCTGAGCGAGGTCATTGTTGTATTGCAATGTTTCCTGCCCAAGCATGTCGGAAATAAACTTGGCGGTATCGTAATCCCGCACGCCGAAAAACTGGCGCACTTGTGCGCTGCCGATGAAGCTCTGAAGCGCATCAGTCGAAAAGTTGCGTTTGATCTGGCCCGTATCCTGAAAAATCGCCCATGTTCGGACGCCCGCACCCCGGCCATAGGTGAAGGCGCGAAGCAAGGCTTCAAATTTGCCAAGTTGTCCGGCTTCATCCACGAGAAGGAGTATCCGCCGCGCCATTGGTGCACGAGCTTTCAGGATCATGGCTGCGATAAAAAAGATACGCAGGGCGGGTGCCCAGATACCGAGAAACTCGGCAGGGGCGACGAGGTGTATTTTGCAGAATGGGGGCGAAAGACGCAGAAGGTCTGAGATGGAAAAATAGACCCGGTTTTCATCTGGCTCGGCATCACGTTTATCATCAAGCGCTGCCCTGAGATTGGGGGAAGAGAGAAACTGGATATGGTTTTTGAGTTCGCCCATAACCGAGCCGAATTCTTTGGGGCTTTCATCCTGTTTCGTGATCATCTCACTTGCGGCTTGGGCTACATCGATGAACTGAGACTGTTGCAGGCGCGTCAGCAACTGGCCCCACAACCCGTCAGGATTGGCGCTGGACATCACGAACAAATAGAGGCGGGAGAGGCTGGTATAGCCGTGGAGTTCCACATCCCCTTTGAGGATACAGTCTGCCCAGCTTCTGGCTTTCAGTTCGAAATAGGCGGAGTTGCCGCCTGTGAGAGGAATAAGCCCCTCTGTGAAAAACTGTATATCCGCATGCAGGGTTGGGCTGTCTGGCGTCAGAAAGTCGAGGGGGTTACAGCAGTGCCCGGTTGGGCTGGCAGGCTCCCAGCGGAAGGCATAATCACCATGTGCGGTGTGTTGGGTGCGGGAAATTTCATATAACTCGCCCCGTGGATCAAGTGCCAGCATCGGGACGCCGGGGGAAGTACATACCACGTATCCAAGTTCGTCCCGTGTCTTGCCTGATCCGGCTCCGCCAAAGGTTATCATGGGCGCGTCACTATCCAAGTGCAGAGGATAGTCGCCCATGTATCCAAGTTGGAGACCTTTGCCACCAAGAAGCCCGGCACAGTTCAGGTCATCCAGATTGGCCCATCCTGCGGAACCGAAGCGGTAGTGTTCATTGAATGGTATTGCCATCTGATACCTCCAAAAGAAAAAGGGGCCTTGCGGCCCCGAGAGTTGAGATGTTTTGGTTTAGCTGAAGATGGCGTAGAGGATGACGCCTGCGACGATCAGGCCGCAGATGATGCCTCCCCAGTTCTGGTCCGGCTCGTTTTTGTAGACGCCAAAAGAACCGCCGCCGACTTTTTTAAAGGCCATGATTTCTCTCCTTTGTTGAGGTTGTTTGTGGGGTCAGGATAACTCCGGCGCGGATGCCTCACGGGGGGATAAGCTGCGCTACAGGAATTTTGCTGCGACACTGAGGCTGCCAAGAACGATGGCCGTAGACAGGGTCATGCGAGAGATAAAGAAAATGGTCAGCGCCACGACGGCAAACCAGATGACAGCGACCATATCACTGAGAGCTGCATTGTAGTTATAGGCTGTGAAGGATGTGACCCAGCCCACGGTGTTGTCGTATACGGCGGGCGTTCCCAGAAATGCGGCGATAAACGCCAGCACGTTTGCGAGCCCTTTGGCTGAACTCATGAAGATTGAGTTAGGCGAGCCTTTCGGTCCGGATAGTTGTGGCGGTTGCATGGCTATGCTCCTTGTCTATTGATGCAGGAGCAAATGTAAGGTTGCTATTGCCCGTTGCCGGGGGGATAGAGGCGGCTTCGCCTCAATCCGGCTCGTTGTCATTTGCGGCACGAACGCCCCATGTTGTAGCGGCACCGGGATTATGTGCCCGCAAGATCGTAGCAAGCACTTGTACCCGGGTTCGAGCCTCGGCACGTAAGCGAGGCACTATATTTGTGGGGCACGGCGTATTGCACCAGTCACGAAACCAGTAGCGGATATTGGGCACTTCGAAGACTTCCATATCAAGGAATACTTCCCGGCCATGTTGATCTAAAATTTGTCCCGGATAATCCCGGTAGAGGTCAGCCAGATAGTCCTGCCACTGGTCGCAGGAAACCTCAAGCGACGACGTGTAGCTGCGCAGATCGCGAATGAAGTCGGGATTGTTCAGCTCTCCGTCCACTACAAGCTTTGCAGCGCGTTTGCGGCAATAGCCGAGGCAGAGGCAGCGAATACATAGGGTCATTTCTTATCTCCTCGGAGGGAATTCGAGCAGCGTGCCGCGTTACGGTCTAAAGGGCCCTGAGACCGATCAATAGGCTTCAGTACCTACCGACATGCAAATGTTCCCATGTTCTCAGGAGGTTGAAAAAGCAAGAGAGCAGGTAAGAAGAGGTAAGAATTAGGTATTTCCCATAAATATATTGTTCGAGATGTGTCAGTTATCTCAATAAGATATGTAATAACATTGCATAATATATCTGGAAAATGATATCTATTCCGGCATGGAAAACGACGACCTTTATTTGGGAGAGTATAATCTTACAATCGCAGTGGGCCCTCATGACGTGGTCGGTCTCTGCTATATTGAAACCCATACAAAAAACGACGTGCGGCATCGTTTGGATGAACCCGCCGTGGTGTACAAACACCTCCACAATTTGGAGCCTTTCAGGTTCGAGTGGTTCTTCAAAGGAGGGCTAGATTCACGGCCCAATAACGAGCCGTCAATTATAGACACCAGTGGAGAGGATGTGCTGCGGATATGGGCAACGAGGGGCAGGATTGGGCGTAGTGGCCGTCCGGCCAAAACATGGACAGCCCCAAATGGTGTGGTGGTACGGGAAGAATACATGATTGATGGGGAGTATCTTAAAGCCGGAACAACCGTGATAGAACGGGATCGAAATACAGGTGATATAATAAATGTTGTACATGCTGGACAGCGGGTTCCAGATTACGACCCTTCTCCCGTCTAACCCAATTCATATTATGTAATATACTATTGCGGGTAGTATATGCATGCCCATAATAAGCCTCATGCTGTAAATTGGAGGCTGTAATGGGCAGGGTTCCTTCGAGAAAGACCAACAGGAAAACTCAATCCTCCCAGAAAACGGCTGCTCTGGTCGAAAGTGTCAGGCGCATAAAAGCGGAAACATACGACGACGACGGCGCGACCATATTTGATCAATTGAGTACAATCTATGATCCTGTCGCTGACAGAAGAAAGAGCAATGATTTTATTTCCGCCATCAGAGAACATATTCGCAATCTCGAACAGGAGGGGTTGTCCGAGCAACGTCGTCTCGAAATTGAGAGCCAGCTTAGTTCTGCGAAAACCAATTGGCTCAACTATTTCCTGACTCACACAAAAAACGGTAATCTGACGGGCAATGATTGGAAGCTAGAACGCTATATAGATATTTATGGTCGCCGCCAATCCAAGCGTTACGCCACTGTTCAATCTGCATCCAATTGGCTTAGCCCTAAAAATGAAAGTTTCATTCCCTTTGTGGGCCGTGATTGTGAAATCGCGGAGCTGAACGCATTTGCTGGCACTTGCGAAGGGCTCGGACATAATTTCAAGTTGTGGGCAATAGTTGGCCCGTCAGGCGCGGGCAAGACGCGCCTCCTAATTCACTGGGCCAACAGCGATGTTCTAGAGGGATGGCAGGCGATTGACATCAATTCGACTACGAAAATCACATGGTCAGCATGGGTGCCGGAATGTCCGACCTTAATCTCGATTGATTATATCTATGGTTACGATCAAGTCGTCGCCGACATCGTGGCAAGGGCTATGGAATATCAATTTCGGCACCCTGTTCGGCTGCTAATTTTGGATCATTCGACGCCGGGTAGCATGGCAGATTTGCTCAAAGACCCGAGGTGGGGTTTTGAGAGCAGACGGAGCGAAGACTTTGCTACAATTGAGGACGAATTCCTTTTTAGAGAGACCCCGCTCGCGCTTCAGATACCTAAAAATGATGAAACGGTACTGACCGCCATTATCTGCTCCGTCAGTGGCAAAATTAAAAATCATCCCGCCGTTCAGGAGGGGCTAGCATATCTCAATGCCAACCCGGCAGCACGACAGCCCCTTTTCGCCGCACTGGTTGGGGAGGCCATATTGCGGGGAAGGTCCTACCACTCCCTGAACAGGCGCGAACTGATACGGCTGTACTTGCGAGGTGCGACACGATTGACTTGGCTCTTGGATGGGCCTGACGCCATATGGGCAAAAGGGGCGTGGGTGGCCTGCTTTGTGGCGGCTGCGACGATGTTGGGCGGCGCGGCCTATAAAGACCTGATGCACGGTGTAGAAGGGAAAGATTCAGCGGATATTAGGAAGGACTTCAAGAACTTTCGAGCCTTATGCAGAAGTGTGACCGCAAGCACGGGCGACAGTCGCCTTGACGCGTTTCAGCCGGATATTCTGGGAGAGACCCACTTTCTGCTGCTGTTGGAGGAAATAGAAAAAAACCGTCATGAATTTGACGGTGTTTTACAATCACTTGTCTCGGCAGGCGCGACAGGAAAGAAGGACACTGCTCCGATTGAGTTTATCGGGTTCATCAAGCGCCTCGCCCAAAACTTGCTAAATGACAAATTGCCCGATGAAGACCTTAGCGCATACGAGTCTATAGATTCTTACAGGAAAGCAAAGACGGACGCGGAACAAGTATACGAACAGAGCAGATCATATTGGAAAAGCTTGCTGGCGTTCCTCTCCCCAGCCAAGTTTGCGCTCGGCTCGCCTATGCGTTGGGCGGTCAATGCAAGTCTCGTTGAGATTGTCAAGGCGATCCGACAAGTGGGCGGAGGACATAGGATTGCCGTTGTTTCAGATCAAGTGATAGCTCAGATCAATGTTGGTGATCTTTGTGAGAACATACCCGATCCAGCACGTAATGTGGCATCGCTCTATGCCATAGATGGATTTGCGCTTAAACAAGGCACAATTGTAAAAACGCCCGGCATCATTCCAGCGAAACTCATTTCGCTTCTGGCGAATGATACGCTCGCCCAAATACCTCCGCTGATTCATGCCGCGTGCATGCATCAACAAGGGTTGATTGAGAAGCTTCTTGTGCAAGGGGGCGACATTAACCAAATCGATTCCAATGGCATGAATGCACTTATGATTACATGTGCCCAAGGTAGAGACAGCGACGCGGTTCGGTTGATAGCCCTCGGCGCTGACATTGGACATCAAAATAGTGTTGGAGCAACCGTGCTTATGGTTGCCTTGGAATTTGGTTGTCTGCATACCGCTAGGCTGCTGATCAATAGGAAAGTTGATCTGAATAAGGTCTTGATTGACCGGGAGGGCAAGAAAATCACGGCATTGAAACTCGCCAGATCATATAACTACGGCGGATATGATGAGATAGTAGAAGCGTTGGTTGACTGCGGTGCTGTAGAATATGATTGAGCGATATTATGGTGTTGCCTCCCACATTCTTGCCGCCAGCATCCGATCTTCAGAGGCGGCCATGTCTAGATAGATCGCCGTGGTATCAAGGGACTCGTGGCCGAGCCATTTCTTGATGCGGGTTTCGGGCACATCACTGAGCGCAGCATGAACGCCATAAGCATGGCGTAGGCCTCGGCCAGATGCTTTGGTGCCATTGATGCCTGCGGCTTCCATAACCGTTTTGATGCGCCGCCATGCCGTGGTGCGCCGGAACGGCCAGAGCGGTGTTCTCTCGGCTGGTTCAAGCTGCTGTTGCCGGATACCATGCAGCGTATCCAGCCGTTCAACATAATCCTGTGGCAGCGGTATAGGGCGGTAGTGACGACCTTTCTGGCTGCCTCGTTTTTTGAGGCTGCGAATGATCACCATGTTTTCATCGAGATCAATATGCTGGGCCGTAAGGCCCAGCGCTTCGCTGGGGCGGCAACCCGTCCAATAGAGCATTTCACAGAAGGAACGGTCTATTGGATCGTTGAGGGCAGACAGAGCCGAATGGAAGCGGGCGCGTTCGCTGCGATTGAGGTATTTGCGGTCCCCGGTATCGGTGAACAGCGACAAACGGCGGAAGGGTGGAGTGGGGGAGGCCATGCGGCTTTTCCTTTCGTATAAAACTTTTTGAAACAGAATTCGGAATTCTGTTTCATCGCTTCACACTCTCTGGATTTTCGCCGTTTCTGGCCGGATGGGCGCGATTTAAATGCGCTTTAACCAACCCTCTGATACATAGAATACCGCCCGGATTCCGGGGCGCAAACATTATTCCGAATATTGTTGCAGGTATCCACAGCGCCTTTCGGCGGCGCTGATGGTAGGTCTGATCGCTTTCACGGCTGCGGTTACGCAGCCGGCGAAAGCCGATAGTTTTAAAAGTTCCGAGTTCCTGACATGGAAACGCGAAACGCAGGCATTTTATTTTCGCGCCAATGTGGGAATGGCGAGCCTGATCGCCGGACAGAATGATAAGGCGCAGGGGCAATGCATTGATGATTGGTATTATGCAGATGAAACCGCCTCGGAAGATTACATTCTCGATGTGATGCGAAAGTATCCTGACTATCACCCGAGGGGACTAATCTTGGCCGCCATTCAGAAGAAATGCGGGCCACTTAAATACGGGCACGATAAATAGACTTATAGGTCAGGAACCATGACAGGTGTGGTTTCTGGTCCCCGTGCGCCATCCGCTTCGAGAACGACTTCCTGTTCGCTTCGAATAGAGGCAGGTTTCTTGGAAACGATATCGTTTTCGATTTTCTTTATGTCATCGAGTGACGGCGGGTTGTCGGGGTCGCTCATGCGGTCCCTCGCGCTTCCGAGAACGTCAGTCTGGTAGACGCGCAAATCATCAAGATACTGCTGCCAGTCTGTGATGGATTTCCGGCGAGCCAGATATTCTTCATATCCCGGCGAACCATCCTTCCAGACAATGCTATCTGTTTCGGGTGAATGTATCTGTGTTCCATCTTCAGAGAACACGTTGCCGTCTTTATCTTGGTATACCCGCGTGCCGTCCGGCAGAGTGCTGGCCCGGTTCTGGGTATCCTCAAGGTCATCTTTAGCTTTGGACAGTTGAACTTCTGCGTCATCAATTGATCGCTGGGTATCTTGCTCCGCGTCATCGAGAAGGTTCATAAGTCCGTTATAGGCTGCGCGGTATTCGGGGTCCATCAACAGGATATCGAGGGCCGACATGCGGGTCTGATTGGAAGCCGTTTTACCGGATCGGCGGTCCCGTTCTTCCTTGGAAAGGAAGCGGGATGTTTTGCCTGTTTCCCGGCCAGCCAACTCGTTTTGAAGGTCAACGAAATCCTCGCGCTTTCTCTCTAAAGCGCGTTCCTTGATGGATTCCTCGGAATTGTAGCTGTTTTCGTCGCTCATGCTCCCCCAAATCGTTGCTACAATCATAAGGGGAAATGGTTAAAATCAGGCTAAAATGGCCTGCATACGCGGGTATGTCGGGCGTTGTCGGGTAAAGTCGTCTAGCGCAATATAGTGTCATGGGCTGGGGCAGGTGGCATGTTGTTGCGTCACCGTCAGCCCAAGGGCTGCTTTGGGGTTTTGTTGGTTTAAGGGCTTCCGCAAGATGTGTGTGGTAGTACCACACCATCTTTTCACTCACTCAATGCTGGCGCATTGGCTCGGCAAGGAGAACCCGTTCCCGGTTCTCCGTTGCATCCTCTCCGAAAAGCGTTGTTCGAATTCAATCTCAGGTAATAAAATTTATCGTAATGTGTTGCGAAATTCATGAAAAACATCCAGTATTCCACTGTATTAGCAAGAGTGGGGCGCGAAATCATGTTTTCTTCATTTGAATTCTGGAGCTTTTTAGGCGGACTTCTTTCCGGTGGGATCGGCGGGGCGCTCATTACATTGAAGTTGACCAAAAATATGCGAGTTCAGGGTAATGGCCGAATGGTAGACCAGTCCAAAGCTCAGGCTGGCGGTGATATTGTTGCGGGCAATAAGAAAAGCTAGAAGTTTGTGAGATCGCTTTCTTGATGAATAATATTAACCAAAAAAATGCCAAGGCAGACGGCGATATCATTGCCGGAAACAAGATCACAAATATAAATTCAGCCTCCAAGGGACTGATTGAGAAACTGCTGCTGGCTTTGCAGCAACAATATGAAGCTGATGAACAAACTCAATCCACTATTGATGAGCTCGCAAGATATCATATTCGCAGATCTCCTGACGGGGTGTCTGGCCTCGAAGCAAAGCTTGCGGCTGCGGGAAAAACTGACTGTTTTGATGACGCTATTGAAAAAAAGGAAATGTTTGCCAAGTTGTTACAGAGATGGTCTTTGTATTCATCCGCGCAGCAAATCTTTGTTCACATTCTTGCGAAGGCTGAGGTTGAATTTAATCAAGTAATTTATCCACAAATACCGGAGAAGTCCGAGGCAGAAATTAACGCATTGGTTTTAGAGCGGATTGTTCATCCAATCGTTGAAGAGTGCGGGGGCGACATGTTGGGGGTTAATTATAACCTCGTTCAGGGCATGGTATACTGGTTGGCAGAACAATGTTTCATCCGGTGGCATCATAAACTGAGTGTAAACGTATGACTCAATTAACATATAATGAGGCATTTGACCCTTTCCATGCGGCCTTTAGATTCTTCCGGTTGAACCGCGCATGTGATTTTTCTACGGCAATTCCATTCGATACCTTGCGAATTTTAGATTTTTACTTGTTGTTTCCGTTCCGGCTTCAAAATATGTCATTCGTATCTGAGGATAGAGCGTGGCGGAAAATTAGTCGGAATTACTGTGATTACGCTCCATATGGCGAACTGCCTGATGATAACTCGATATTTTCACGTATGGAATCCTTTCAAAGAGCCGCTATATCGAGCTTGGTTCATTTCGGCGCACTGTCCGACGAAGCTTGGAACAACAACGAAGTGCTATATGTGGGCGCTGAAATACCGCGCTCACTTCTCGAGCGGTGTGATGAACTCAATACCAAGATGTCAGATATTGTGGATATTCTATGCCAAATTCGAAAAAAATATCCGCTTCTTGGTCGGGGTGGTTTGAAGGATAGAACTGGTCTGCTGGAGTACCGCTATGACTCAGTTTAAGCCTTGCTTGATAGTTAATCGGCTCATTGTTAAGCGTGGCAGTCACATTGCCTATGATGAGACATTTCATAAAGGTGTGAATATTATCCGGGGAGATAATTCATCCGGGAAGTCTACAATATTGAACTTTGTGTTTTATGGGTTGGGTGGCGATTTAAATAAGCTTGACTGGAGCGAGCATGCGTTGATGTGTGATTACGTATGGCTCGAAGCAGAGTTCAATGGGAAACCCGCCGTGTTACGTCGGGCGATTGATGTATCGTCCATGTCATCGATGGAGATAATCGGCGGAAGGTATTCTCAAGCATTGCTTGCTCCGGTCGAGAATTGGGTAAAGTATCCCTACGCTCGGTCTAAAAACATGGAGAGTTTCTCTCAAGCAATATTTCGCTTGCTTGAGATGCCCGATGTTGCTGTTGAGGGTACTTCCAACCTCACGATTCACCAGATTCTGCGGCTTCTTTACGCTGACCAGCTTACACCGGTTGATAGCTTGTTCCGTTACGAGGGTTATGACCCTGAGAACTTGCGAGAAGCTGTTGGTAATTTGCTCTGTGGTGCATTTGATGCGGAAATTTATGAGTTACAGCAATTACAAAAAAGCAAAGAGAAAGAATTCTCGGATGTATCGGCAGAACTGAAAAGCATCATTCGTGTAGTAGGGGGGGATGAAAGCTTAAGCGTGCAATGGATCGAGCAAAAGCGAAAAAGTTTTATTGAAGAACGCGAGAAGCTCCTCAACGCGATCTCCATATCTGAGGCAGAGTTCTACGCTAGTAAATCGACAGATAGAATTACCATAGAAGCTCAAAAAGCCTTGTATAAAGAAGTTCAACGGCTTCAGGTGTCGATGCAGGATGCGCGTACGGCCATAGACGGAATCGAATTTGAAGTGGCTGATTCCAAATCATTCATAGCGACGCTTCAGAGACGTCTTGATGCACTGAAAGATGCGGGCCTAGCTGCCGAGCTTGTACCCGCAATACGGTTTGGTACATGCCCCGCGTGTTATGCTGACGTTCTCGAGAGTGATGATGAGATAGCCGCATGCCATCTATGCAAAACGCCGGTAGATGCAGAGCGGGCGCGCGAGCGAGTTGTCGGCTTGATAAACGAGCTTTCCATTCAAATTAAGCAGTCTGAGCGGCTTCAAATCATTCGAGACGAACGGCGTCAAGGTCTTATCCATAAATATAATGAACTAACGGATGCATGGAAGCTCAAAGCAAATGAACTATCGGAATTGAGTGTTCTACCAACCTCAAAGGTTCGCGAAAAAATTCGCGAGTTGCATCGAAAGTTAGGCTACATCGACAAATCAATTGAGGATATTGAACGGCAGGTTCGGTTAGCAAATAAAATTGGTGATTTGTCGGCCCGAAAATCTGAGTTGGATCAAGAAATCCAATCCCTCGCAAGCCGTGTTGTGTCCCTGAAACGAAATCAGACTGATCAACTTCGCAAGGCTAGAAAGGCTATAGAAGAGAATGTGATTGAATTGTTGAAGGGGGATCTGAAGCGGCAGGACTCCTTTGAGAATCCCCAGCGCGTCGACTTCTCCTTTGCAAAAAACTCTATCACAGTAGATGATCACACGTATTTCTCAGCTAGCTCGAGGGTAGTACTTAAAACAGCATTTTTGGTTGGCTTTTTGGCCGCAGCACTTATCCATTCAAGTTTTCGCCACCCCAGATTTTTGATGGTAGATATCACCGAGGATAAGGGGATGGAGCAAGAGAGAAGCTACAATTTCCAGCGACAGGTAATTGACTTGTCCAATCGTACAGCAGTTGAACATCAGGTGATTTTGGCAACTGCAATGCCTGCGCCGGACATTGATGAGAAACTCTTTGTAGGAGAGTATTCTACACTCGAAAAAGGAACGCTTAATTTTCTTTCTTCCAAGCGCATTGATCAGCTAACGGAACAAAATGGAGAAAGTTGATGGCGCGGAGGCAACCTGTGAGCATTGGCTCTATGCATTTTGAGAAGAAAGCCGATGCTTTAAATTTTTTAAAGGAGATGTTGAACCGTTATCGGCCTGGCGAAATAGTTTCAGAGGTGGATGCTGGATTTCTTATGGATGCTTTAGATCGCCATCCAGATTCCACTGAGAAAATCGGTGTCGGAGTTGGGCATTTCGAGGTTCAATCTGCCGACTATGGTACACAGTGTTTCTGTGTAGTCAGAGTTGATAAAACCCGAGAAAAATTCTCTTACAAATCATGTATTTAGAGGGTGTGGCCACCTTCTGCACGAGCATAAATTCAGTAGTGCTGGTGCTTAGGGCTGCGCCCTCAGCGCACTTCATGAAAAATAGTCGGTCTCCCGAGGCTCGGGAGATGCCTGCGCCCGCCGCCGATTTTTCCCTCCGTTTGCACACCCGCTGTTCCGCCACGAGGCAGGGTTGCATGTGCAACCCCCGACCATTCAAGAGGAAATGTATGTTTCGCTCTGAGGTCAAACTTACGTGTGTTGATAGTCATCGGGAACCCAGCAGATACCTTCTATTTTGTGCTCTATATTTAGGTCGTATACGTGGATTCCGAAGGGTTCAGTGGCTATCTCAGGGGGACTTGTGTTGCGAAAACGTACTGCCAGCACAGCCCCACGACCACCTTGCTCCAAGCGTTTGGTGCAGGCATAACCTAATGCAAGGCTACTGTTTGTTGAGAATGACACAGAGGATAATGTGCCATTGATCTGAAAACCGCCGGATAAAATGCTGCACGCGTTTTGCTCAGAAGTGCCGTGAAAGAATATGCTTTCATCATTCTCAAGATGGTCAGGAAATACTCGGTATTGGTTTTCTGATGGTGAGCATGGAAATTCATAGTTTGCTGTCATAGCTAGGGGATTCTTTTCAAGTTATCCTGACGTCTTCACCTCGAAATGCACACCCTCACGCTGTTGCAGCTTGTGAATGATGCCGAACAGGTTGTTCGCAGTTGGGTTGCCGCTTGGACTGAACATACGCATCAGGCTTTTGGGTGATTTGTCGGCAATCTTGCCCAGTTCCTCAAAGCCAATGGTGGCGTTGATATAGTCGCGCAGCAGCATCTTGCCCGTTTCGGTGTCGCCTGCGAGCATGCATTCGATGCTTTCCCGGAACAGGCCTGCACGAAACTCAGGATCGCGCACAGCGCGGGCCTGAATGGTTTCCTTGAAGTCGCGTGTAATAGGCATTGTTATTGTTCCTTCTTACGTTTCTTGTATTCCTGCCAGAGCAGCTTGGCTGCATCTATATCCTTCTGCTGGCGTTTCTTTGTGCCGCCGCCGAGCAGGATCACCAGCTTGTCACCGTCCTGCCCTATATACACCCGATATCCCGGACCCCAGTCTATGCGGCATTCATGAACGCCGTTGCCAACAGACTTGAGGGTTGAGAAATTGCCCTTACCTATACGGGTAAGGTAGGTGTTTACCTTGAGCGCGGCCTGCACATCCAAATTGTCGAACCAGTCGGCAAAAGGGCTGCTGCCATCCTCCAGCAAGTATTCTCGTATCGTTATCATTATAGTAACATATATGTTACCGTTGAGCAAGTCAATCGGCGGCTAGGGTTAATCGCGGTCAAGGTCTGGTCCATTTCTATCTCTCCTCGGTTGCTGTTTTCTCTCTTCTTTAAAAGCGTCAATTCGTTCGGTGCGGTCAGGCTGGCTGGCCTGCACGTTGAACTGGCTATGCAGTCTGTTGAGCGTGTTATCGGTCTGCTGTGGAATGGGCCGGGTTTGGCCGCGCTGTTTCAGGTCACGGTACAGTTCCAATGCCTTGGCGCGGTAATCGCTCCGCACCCGATCAATATCGATTTGTAGCTTGCGGCGCTCTGTGTGCTGGCTGGCGAGCAGGGTACGTCGCTGCTGTTTGTCCCGAATAGTAGCTTGTTTGGCTTCCTCTGCATTCTTTGCTTCGATCTTCTTGTATTCACCGCGCATGCGATCCCACAGGCCAAGAACGCCTGTGCGCAGGCGTGAGGCGCGTTCTTTTGCTTCCGCCTGCTGCCTGTGTTTGAGCGTTCCATCAAAACGCTGGCGTTCCCGGCGCTGATCATCGCGCATGGCGATGCGCTTGGTATCAAGCTGGGCGAGGTCCTGCTGTCTCTCCGCCTGTAATTGGTGCATCAGGGTTTTAAGCCTGTGGCTCACATCACTATCAATCCGAGCGCTGGTATCCTCTACATTGGGCAGCTTGTCGGCTTCGCCCAAGCGGGCTTCCAGTTCTTTGGGTTTCTTGCCGCTGTAACGGGACAGGGAGAGAACCTGTTTGTCCATCATGTGGACGGCCACATAGCCGCGCCTGTCACCTCGGGCCAGCATGAAGCCCTTTTCCTGTAAGGCCGCTTCAAAGCTGGCCTTGTTGTCACTGATGGCCCATGCGTCCTGAATATCCTGTTTCAGGTCTCCCGCCTTGCGGTCCATGCGTTTGGCCTGCTGCCACTGGTCGAGAGTAAAGTTGCGCGGGTCGCGTTCGTCCTTGCTCACAAACCCACGCGGCATTTTCCAGTCATGCTCGCGGTAGAGTTCTTTTGAAAGCTCCTGCAAACGTTCCTTGAAGAAGGGCAGGTTACGGGCTGTCATGGTATCAGCATCAATCCGTGACCAGACAGCATGCGCATGCCGCCTGCCTTCCTTTTCATGGAAGACGACAATGCGGGGCTGGCCTGAGAGATTGTTGCGTTCTTCGATCCGATTGATGGCGGACTCGAAGCTGGCAATATCGACATTGGCATCTTGCGGCGGGTTGAGGGAGACGGAGAAAAGGAACTGCTTGCACTTTGTGCCCATGCTGGCGGCATGGGCTTCTTTCATTGCACTGACTACATTGTCGGATACAAAGCCGCGCACCTCATGCACTTCCACATGCTCATTGTCATGGGAGTTCATGAGATGAACGCCGAGTTGCTTGCCGCCGCCGCGCTGGGATGCCTTGAGGATCATGGTCAGCCTTCCTTGATCCCGATAGCCTGCATGAGCATGGATTTCATGCTGCGCACATCGGCGCAGGCTTGAGAAAGTTCTGTTTCCACTTCTGGCGTCACATGCAACGCGCCGCATTGGGCAGACCGCACCAGCGTTTGCAGATTGGAGGCAAGGCCAGATTGGCCCAGCTTGGCGAGGAGTTGCGACAAGAGCAGGATATCGCCAGCAACATGGCGTGATCGTCCTTTGGGGGCGTCATCCCCAAAGAGCCGCCACAGGATATAGGCATTCACGGTCATGTTGCCCGCGCGGTTTTTCAGGCGGGCACGTTGTTCCTCAGTGACCCTGATGGAGAGCGGAGCGGGGCGTTTCTTTTTGACTTTTGAAAGGGCTACTTGGCTCATGGCTGTGGCCCTCCGAAGTCAAAGTCAGAATGCTTCAGCAGGTGCTCCCAATCCTCCAAAACATCGAACAATTCGTTCGAAGTCTCACCGCTGGGGTGCGCCATTATCTTCAAGCACTTAGCTCTCCAAGCATCTCATCCACTAACACGCTATTGGCACGCAACTCGGCAAAAAAAGTGTCGATTGCCTTCGTCGCTTCCCCCAGATAGCCTGGATCATATGGCGCATACACTTCTGTAATAGAGAGGTCTTGACGTTTGTGTCCAAGCTGGGCGGAGACTTCCCAAGCGGGTACCCCACTCTTCCGCAACCAACGCGCCATCGTGTGGCGGAGAGAGTAGGGGTTCACTTGGTCATCCAGTTTTGCATTCTTGCGCGCGGTGAGCCAGGTGGTACGCACGCTTTTCAGCATTTCATCACTTCCGCCTACCAGATAGACCTCGGGTGCATCTGCATCGAATCGCTTGATAACCGGCACAATGCTCTCCGGCATGCGCAGTGTTGGGCGATACTTCTTAGTCTGAGCCCGCTCATTCGGGTTCAGCTTAATCAGCCGACTCTTCACATCGCACTGGCCGCGCGTCAGTTCGCGGATAGCGTCGGGCCGTGCAGCGGTAGCAATCATTAGAATGATGAACATGTGCAGGCTTGGATTTTGGTGGTATCGAAGATTTTGGCAACCTCCTCTACCTCAAGCGGACGCCCTTTTGGTGGCGCTGCTTTGCGCTCCTTGTCTGTGACCGGGATGATATACGGAGCGTTGGCTATTTCGCCACGTTTCCACGCAAAGTTAATGGCGGCTCGTCCGGCTGAAAGGGCACGGCGCACTGTCGTGGCGCGCATACCCTTTTCCGCTAGCCAAGTATGAAAATCTTCTTGGAGAGACACAT
The DNA here is from genome assembly GCF_048260245.1 of Kordiimonas sp. GTDB lineage: Bacteria > Pseudomonadota > Alphaproteobacteria > Sphingomonadales > Kordiimonadaceae > Kordiimonas. The sequence continues at coordinate 154,980 of NZ_JBLXGZ010000004.1, forward strand.
CGGTGATTTCCGCCAGAGTGTGTTCGCCATAGAAATCGAGCCAGTAGTCGAGGGAGATACGGGTGCGTTCAGCAGAGATAATGTGTTGGCCATGGTGCTGCCAGTAGCGGGCAATGATGGTTGCAAGGGGATGGTCGTCTGGCTCTTTGCTTTTTGGCACATGGTTGGCGACAAACCAATCCGTTAGTGCTTGTTTGGCTTCTTCAAAATCCGTCGTGCCGAGGCTAGCGCGGCATGTCTGTCTGGTTTTGGTGTCGAACCATGTGCGGCACCGGGCTGTTGCCGCGCTAGGAGAGCCAGTAGTCTCCGATTTGGTATTCTCGTTTGCCGTAGCGGGACATTCAATATTCTCCAACAGATATTCCAGAAGCTGGAACCCAAAGAAAGAAACGTGTCGGTCGGAAACGCGGATATAGGCGATGGCGCCTTTAGTTCTGATCCGTTTGAGTGTCGCTGGGGATACCCCCAGAATCCCAGACGCGTTGGCTTCGGTGTACCTCCGGTAGAGCGGTACATCCATTTCCAAAGCCATCTCTTTCAGCAGTTCTTTGCGCTCCTGCCCTCACATATAGCGGTTTCTTCCCGAGATGATGTTCAGTGCAGCATACCGTTTTACGCGAATCGATGGAAGGTGTATGCTACTTTTCAGCAATTGATTTTCACGAATACTCCGAGTCCTATGGGCCGAGTGCGTGAATCAGTGGCCGAAGGAAGCCTCATGACCACCGACACAGACCCGACCTATTCTCTTGATGACCTCATCGTGCGCGAGCGCGAGGATGAAGATTATTTGGTTTCCTGCGTTGCCAATTTACAAGAGGCAGCAGACGCGTATCAAGAAGCAGAGACTGCGTTGGAAGGGGAAGTGCCTGATGCAGCGTTAGGCACCAAGGAAGAGATAGCTTCTGCGTTGGAGACGGCCCGTCGGAGCCTGCACTATGCGCTTGAGGAGCTGAATGAAGAGGATATTTCCCGTGCGCTGGAACAGGGGCTTATGGCTGAAGGTGAAGCGGCGTTTGCGCTAAAACACAAGCGTTTTATGGAGTTGGAAGAAATGCGAGAGCAGCGTGATCGGGGGAGAGAGATTAATCGGGATGATTTGGAAAGATAACCCTTCCTACAAGGTGTATGAAGGAAGTGTCCGTATAGGCTGCTTGGTCTTTGTGTCCCGATACCCAAACCGGATTTCCAGTGTCTCCAAACCCTGACTATCCGTGCTAACGATGTCGTATGCTGTAAGGCTGCCGAGTTCTGGTAACGGATTGTACAGCAAAGCTTCTTCAAATTGTTCGCCGAAATGATCTTTCAGGAGGCAGCGCGCGCCTTGCAGCCGCATCGAAATATAGTCGGTCTTCAAACTGTCCGATTGCCGAACCGTTTGGTGTGCGACTGCTGAAGGGCGCGAAGGATGTACGTTATCAGAGGTAGTGGACTGAGAACTATTCGTAGATGAAGCGCTATTGCGTGACGCAATTACTTCTTGTTTCGCTTTTTCATCCGCTTCTATGGAGTCTCGCAATTCTTTAAAGCTATCTTCCAGCAATTTGGGGTGGCCTCGCCACCAAATGGCATGACCTGCTGCGAGGTTTTTTCTTATCACCTCAACAAGACTTTTTTGTATCCGAGCAACATGCTCACCATGTTCCAAGTTTTTTGGAACGCATAGCACTGTTGGACTGTGAATCTTACAACCTTCCGTGTCGAATGTGACCTGGTATTTCTCACCTGATTTTGGATCACAAATGGTGACGCGAGAAGGAATGCCACCCTGTGTCTGGCATTCGAATTCCAAGCCCGCTTCTAGGCAGGTCTCGCGCGTTGCATTGGCACTTTTGAAGATGCCCTCGATGTTTAGAAGAATGCGCTCACATTCTACAACAATTGCTTCGACGCGCTTCTTGTCAGTAGACTTATAAAAATGCTGATAGAACACATCCGGGATCGCACCCTTTCGCCCTTTTTTGAAGAACCAATGAATTTGCGATAGACCCTGTTCCGTCAGTCCCTTGTCGAGTTCTTCCAACTCTCTATTGGGGCGACGGCCTGTCTCAAATTCGAAACCAATCCGCAGGCCCGATACTGGGCGCGTACAGGCCAAATCACAGAAGAAATGTGACAACTTTGCCTCTGTCACAATTTCCCAGCCCAATTCTTCGGCTTTCGTCGCTACGGCAATCACAATGCTATCTCGATCTATGTCGGCTTCCTTGGACGAGCATTGTTCGAGTGTGTAGGGCGGGTGAGCGAAGTGACGCACTCTGTCGCGAGGCGTTCGGACTTTAGGCACTATCCCGCAGCATGGAAGTTTGAGCACGCCAGCCTCGGCAGCCTCAATGATGCCTTCCCATTGCTCATCTGAGGCCTTGAACGCGTACACGTCCTGCTTACCTGATTCCTCATCTATAGTGGCTCGTTGTGGCATGCGCATCCTAAAAAAAACAAAACCTATAATTGCAATATTACTCACCATACTCAATGCCGAAATTTGCAAAGTCGCGTCATTTTAGCGCTCTCTAAAGCATAGAATTGCAGGTGCCGCGTTACAGCCCAATAACGCTGGGAGACAGGTTCTATGCTGGAAAGCGAACTTTTTTGCCCTGATGATTCTCGTTTCGTTGAGTTAGAGAAAACGAGTGCAGAGACGCCACACGAAACACCGCATGTCCCGGACCAAACCATGTTTCCACACTGCTCGGCTCCGACAGTGCTTCGGCCTCGTAGATTTCCGTGTGCCCGTTAATATGAATCAGCCGTATAGTGTTGTTGTACCGCTCCACAAATCCGTATTGCAGCCAGCGTTCGCCAAAGACCCCCGGTGTGTAGAAGGCAAAGTGAAACACCTGCGGTGTTGTATGTCGTATATCGCTGGAGCCAGATAGCCCGATACAGGCGTAATACAGTGCGCGTTTCGCCGGGTCGTGTTCGAACTCCTTCACATGCCATGGACGGCCATAGAAGGTCTCCGCGAGCGAAGGCGGTGGCCATGCCTGCTGTCGTCCAAAGAGGTCTGCTAAAAAGCTGAGTGAGGGTTGTCGCCACTGCCGGAGTTGTACGGCATTGAGCAGCCAGTGAATAGCGTCAGATATGCTACCATCTCTAGCCGTTAGGATACTGAAGGGATCGATATCGAGCAGGCTGCATAACGAGAGCAAGTCGCTTGCCGAGCGGGGCAGTTGTCCCTTCATCCATCGATACACGGTCGAGCGGTCAGGCGGATCGGACAGTGCCTTCCGTTCTGAAGTGGTCCATGCGTCAAGCAACCCTGGAACGCCGTTGGAGTAGCGCTCAATAATTAGCGTTTTGAGCAAACTTCCATTGAGGCAGATTGCCGCCACTGTGTTTCTCCCCCTGCTGTCGCATATGAAACATGCCTTATGCGACAGCCTTCGCACCTAAATATTCTATGCTTTTCCTTTGTGGGATTGCAACAGCGTACGCCCGAGAGCATGTGACTGCGCACCTGAAAATTCGGAGAGCATGGTATGATGAAAAGGATGAATTTTCCGCAGAAATGCGCGCTTTTAAACCGTTCGACTATTCTGTCCATGCTTACAACCGATGTCAATGTCTGTTTCGTGTGGCTATGAGTATCAAATCGACATCTTTTGTTCGTGACGCTAATGGCGAGCGTAAATATCTCAACTTGGCGGAACGCCGAGCATTTTTGGATGCTGCTATGTCAGCTGCGCCTGAAGTTGCTACGTTTTGCGCCGTGTTGGCGTATACCGGCGCGCGTGTTTCCGAGATATTGGCTCTGTCACCAGACCGGATAGACTTCGATGATGAGATTATTGTCATTGAGAGTCTAAAGAAGCGGTGTCGTGGACATTTTCGCACCGTACCTGTACCGCGTGAATTGCTCCGTACTCTTGATGCTGTCCATAACATCAAAGCTGATCAGCAACGACACAGATGTGCAAATAGAATGCTGTGGCCATGGTGTCGAACGACGGCCTGGAGCCGGGTGAAAGAAATCATGAGGGCAGCGGGCGTAAATGGACCGATGGCAAGCCCCAAGGGTTTGCGACACAGCTTAGGTGTTTCCGCTATCCAATCAGGTGTTCCCTTAAATATGGTGCAGAAGTGGTTGGGCCAAACAAACAAGAACTGCTCGATATGCAGGCTTCCATTGACGACACCGACTTGGAAAATAGAGAAAAGACACTTGCCGTTAAGAGCTATACCCCGTCATTTCTCGATATTCATGCACGGCAGATTGAAGCATGGGCTGATCGTAACCTGGAGGCAAGAGCTGAACTTGCAGCCCTATTGAGGCGCCTTGTTAGCACGACAACGCCAAGCTTAATAGAGTACTCATTCCCGGCGTATGATCACTCTCAGCTTCACGGCTGGGACGGTCATGTGGAAGCAGAGAGTGCAACTGCATGGGTTCCAGTTGGGAAATCAGGTTGGGAGTTTGGTTGCAATGAGAATGTTCAGACTAAAGCTAACAAGGACTATGGGACACGCACCGTCAGTACTGAAGATATCTGGCCCGTGAATTCTATCCCGATATCAACCAAGAAGACCTGATCGGGCAGGCCAATTATCACATCTATCTCAAACTGATGATTGATGGGGCACCATCAAAGCCATTTAGTGCGTATACCGTGACGTAGTCATATGAGGCACTAGTTTTCCGAGCATTTCTATGCACACAGATGTATCATACATAAGATAGATGCATTGGCACAAAGTGTCAGGGGTGAGCCGTGGCGTTTCAGACAGATGATTCAGGATTGCATGCCGCAGGTAGAGCGGCGAGAGGTGAAGCTAATCGCCAATTCCAATTAAGGCGTGGTCTAGTCCTGTGCGCTACTATCCACCGATGACCTGGACAGGGCTAGTCTCAGCATATCAGTTTCACCCTGATACATGCGCGCTATGTCACGAAATGCTCCAGTAGAGCGTGTTTCTGCACTGCCAAACTTTGATACCGCTAATACAAGCTGGTCCGCTCGACCTTCACTCGGGAGGCCAGGGAGAGGCTTCAAGGTATGAAAATGCTTTGCGCCGGCTAAAATTGTTCGTCCAATATTAAGGCTTGTTGCAGGATGCTCTTTTCCTGACCAGGATCGCTCAATAAGAGCCTCAGCCAGGAAGAAACCCATCGCACAATTTAAATCATCCAGTATGCGGTTTCCGAGCCCCTTCTCTGCTCGCCTTAGATACAATCCACCAACTAACCCAAGGACTTTGGGGTCGGCAAAATTGGTGGAGAGCGTTTCAGCAGTATTGTCTGGGGCGCCAGCGGTAAGGTTTTGAAAATAGTCAAAATTCTCAAGAAGGGTATTGGGGAACCCTTCAACTGTTCCGACTATTTTTTCATGCAATTTCGCAACAGATACCCAGTCAACGCTATTATCAAGTTCAAGTGCAATCTGGTCTCCGAGTATGGCAACGTCTTCTGCTTCGTAAAAGCTTCCAGACAAATCTTCAACGACGCTCTTAGCTTCTCGCAGAAATTCGATAGACTCCTCGGTTTCAACACTCGGTCGATAGACTGCGGAAGTGTATAATTGTTGCGCCAAATTTGCAGCTGCCTCACGCCGAATCTCGCCGTTGAGGCTCTTCATCCGCACCTCACGAAAGTCTTGTATGGCACTTTCGGTATTCCAAATATAGCTATGGTACCTTGCTCGCTGGAGTAGGAGTATTTGATTTCCTTCCCTGTGTGCCAAAGCGTCATTGAGTATTTTCAGGGGCCGCTCAACGTCAGAGGGCTCTCCAGTCAATACGGATTTCGACCTAACGAATTGGGCCATATTTTTAAATCGGGCCAAAGTCAGGTGGACCGTGTCCCCAAAAAATTTCTCAATCGTGTTTAGTTTTTTCTGCCGCTTTTCAAATTCATCAGCCAACAGCACCAGTTTCTGCGCTTTGGGTAGCACGACAAAGTTGCGCCCCTCGGCATTAAGACGCTGGTCAATATGTCGCTCAATGCTACCTTCGGCTCGCCATTCCCTTTCGATTGTCCACAAATAGGTTCGGCCATATGGTCGAATATTAATTGGCGCCTTTTCTAGCCATGCGCGGAATCTTCGCATTTCTTCGGCGAGGTCATCCGATAGAGAATATATTTCAGACAAAGAATTAATGTGATCGGTGGGTAGGTTTTGGGCGCCATTGGCGATACTGTCCATCAAGCGAAATTTAAGATGCCATGCGGATGGTGAAGGGTCTAACTCCAACGCTCTTTTGCTACGGGAAAGTGCTTTTTTATCGTCCCCTAAAGTGTGGAGAAGGCGGGCATGAACAAGACATGCGCGGGGATCGCTACTAATATCTTCTACTCCTCCAGCTTGTAAAATGCACAACGCCGATCTAATCCGTTTTTCCTGATGACGTACGTTCCAAGCCCTACGTGCTTCGTTGCGGATCAAGGCCGCCATTTGGGATCGAATGCCTACGTTCCATGTATCGGGCGTACCTTTAATGCTCTCAAGATGGTTTTGGGCACCATCAACCCATTTAGTTCTCAGCGTCTCATCCGGCTCAACTTCAAGAAGTCTACGAACCGTCCTGAGATAAAACTGAATACATCTTGGGTCATCTGGCGCAAGCGTTACGCATTGAGCCGCATGTTCAAGTGCTCTTATAAGCTCACTTCTCTCCTTAGCTATTGTGCCCATGAAATGGGATGAGCTAATGGCGAGACGAGCTAGTAGCCATTGTTTCCAAGAGGTATTAGGAAGCCAGGTGGCTCTTGTAAACGCTTGCAGAGCTAGCTCTAAATGTTCTCTGCCTTTGGAGACATCCCCTTGTCTGAGACAAAGTTCACCCATGTTTAGTATGAAGCTCACCCAACATTGTATCCAATGCTCATCATGATGTCCGAGGGCGCTCTCCAACTGGCAGGCGATAACAGAGGCAATCCTTATGCGCGCCTCCAAAACTGCTTCAATCCGATGAAATTTCTTCAAGCCATAGAATAGTGAAGTATCAAGCACGGAAAGTTGTCGTGAGTTAATATGGTCTATTGTTTCTACAACCTTGAGGATGCTGACGAGGCTTCCATCAAATTGATCGGCCGCAGCACCAAATTGGCCATGAGTGCTGAGTGTCAGAGCAGCTAACGCTGCATCAAAATCAGCTTCATCAATACTCTGCCGCAGATACTTTGAAGTGTCTTCTTGCTGTTGTTTTTCCGGAGAGGGGGCAATAGGGTCAGCTGCAGCTTCTTGCGCCAATAGAATTCGGAAATGCGAAAGGAGTGTTGTCTCCTCCGGGGCAAACTGTTCAAACCAAGCGACCAGACGGTCAAGGACAGCTGCGGTGCCTTGGGTACGACGACAAAAGAAAGCGCTACATATGTCGCGTATTGTGGCCCGTAGCTCCTCTGCAGAGGAGCGTGTCAACGAACTAGAAAATATCAGTGCAGCGCGCGCACGAATAGCGTCTCTACCAAAACCGATAAGCAAGAATGGATTATCAATATTGAGCCAGTTTAGACGGTCCAGATCCTCTATGAGCCTGGTGGGCAACTCATGCCCACATAATGAGTCTTGCGTCAGATTAGGACTATCAAGAATGGCAATTGCCATTAACGTAACCATTGCGGGTTGAAGTGCGCAACCATGCTCCTGGCAAAGTACCCGTAAGACCGACTCCGCCAAGTTTGCGGCATGTTCCATTACTGCAAGCGCCAAATTTTCGCCTGTTATAACTTCATCAGTTTTCTCGAAAGCCGGTCCGAAACGGATTGCCCCCTGAAATAGCGGGCCGGGGTATAGGAGGCTCTTGTCCTCTCGTAGAATTTCAATGGCCTCGCGTGCTCGAGTTTCAGGTTGCCTCCCCACACCTATCAGAAAAGCCTGCGCATCGGGTTCAGTAAACGGTCCCAATGAGACAGAAACATTTGCTCTCCCAAGCCCAACGGGTGGGTGCGCGCCATTCCCTTCAAGCAAAACGGTTGCCCTACGAAAGACGCTTAGGTCAAGCACCGCTTCCAGCTCTTGTAGTGCTGCATCACGCGTCACCTTTGGGAGGCTTTCGAAGATGGCTACGAGATTGTGGTGGCCGAGGGTGTGGCTAATAAATGACGATATAAATTCGCGCTCAAAGTTCAGTGGGCTGTGAGGGGTGTCAGCGCTTTCATCATCAACATCTACATCATCCAAATTAGCATCAAATAAAGAGCGGGGGCCATGTAAAGCAAGAAAGATCGCCCGAAGTGGACGCGAGGCGTCGGAGAAGTCCACATGTAAAAATGCAGGAGTATCGCCATGCATATACTTCATTGAGATGGTATGGGAAAATTTCTGCAACAGCGCACTCTTCCCGGCGCCTGGCGGGCCTTCAAGGAATATCAGAATACCTCCGTTCCAATGGGCTTGATAGAGTTCCTCAAGTTTACGGCTGTCATCCTCTCTATAAACGATTTCTCGCGGCGGTTTCAGCCTTGGCGGGAGTGTCTCGGGTGTTGGGCTTACTACATAATCTGAGCTGGCGCGGAATCGCTCTTCCAGTCCTACAGGAAAGCTTGCTTGAGCGGCACTCACTGCGACTGCCTGACGCAACTGTTCGTCGGCCTGGTCTCTTTCATTTTGCCTAATACTACTGAGGGTCTGAAGGTGATCCGTTAAGAGCTTGATGGTGTCGGTCAAAAGCCCCTTATGAGTGCGTATCCAATATTGATGGAGAAATTTTGCTAAATCCCGTTCGTCCCGACGAAGGTTTCGGTCATTTCTCTCTATGTAGGTGTGCCCTTGGAACAAAGACAGAAGCTTATTGGTGACGTTGACACTGCGACTGATATCACCATTGCCGCGCGTCCACTTTGAATGGGCTGAGCGATCAATGGCGAGCCAACTAAGCAGCTCAGAGACTTTGCCCTCTACGGTGGGTACTTTAACCCCTTTTCTTCCAGTGCCCTCAAGGCGTTCTAGGTATTCGTGACCGGAATTAAGAGCGCTTCGCATAAGCAAGTTTACAGCGCCGACTAACTCGTCGGGTGCAGCTCGTTCGTCAAAGTTCTGATCGCCCTCCACCATGGCGATAGATGGTAGGCGCGATACAACCTTTCTTCAATCCCCAATTTGGCAGCGTTTTTGGCAATCGTGCCAAAAACGACATGGATGGCGGTTGTGTCCGGAAACCAACGACAATGAGCTTACCTCTCGCCGAGGGGTCCCTCTTCAAGGGCAACGCGTAAGCCAATGAGGTCCTGAATGCAACCATAAAAAGAAAGCCGGGTGGTGATGTTAGCGCATCACCCCCGGCAAAAATGAACACCTTCCACCGAGTTAAGTTCACAACCCGAGGTGCCCACTACCTAAAGATACCATATACACTAATAACGTGCAAATGGTAGCCAGGGCATCCTGAATGACAGGAGTGCCCACAATGGCCACAGACCCTGACCCCAGAATCCAGCTCCATCACACGGTTCGTGCAACATTTGGGTGGCGCTTCCGTGACATTAACGCCCCCTGGGGCGCCCTTCACCACGCGATCCGACATTTCCTGAAAGGGCAGTATATCGCCGCGCTCAAAGCCTGTCGCCGCGCGGACCCACAGTACGACGGCTGCACCATGAGCGAGGTGATGCAGCTCGAAGCGTTTTCCCTGCGCGCGCTCCACCTGCTGCCTCGCGAGGACGTGCTCGCCACAATTTCCGAAATGCGGGCCACTACCCACAGCGAAGCCATCGTCAAGCGGCTCCTGACTAAACTTTTCCTCCCCCACAAAGCCTGCTGAAAGGACCAGGCCATGGCTACTTCTCAAATTTCCAACCTCGTCGCCATCATTGGCCACCGCGTCGCGGATACCCGAGTCCGCCGGCGCATGAAGACGATCTCGGACTCCGAAATCACCCAGCGCGCCCGTACAGCGGGCGCCAACAACCTGCCTACCCATGATGCCCAGATTCCCTGTCCTCACGAACAGAAGATCGCCGCCACAGCGAGCGACAATCTGGATGGCATCGGGAGCCACATCGCGGGCCATGTCCAAGGCTGCCGGCAAGCGATCGACGCACTTGCATTCGCCGATGTCTGTGCACCGCTCCAAACGGCGGAACGTGAACTCGCCAAAGCAAAGGGCTGCGCGCAAGAACAGCTCATGAATGCCGAGGTGGAACTCGTCAAAGACATGCGCACAGAAGAGGTGTTCAAGCGTGAAAACAACCTGGCCCGTCCCGCGGAATATCCGCCGGCAGGTCGTAAGGCCGCTGTGTTGATGATGGCGGTCGGCCTCGAACTCCTAATCAACACCTTCATGCTTATGGACTTCAGCCGCGGCGGCATTAAAGAAGCATCGATCCTCGGCTTGGCTATCGCCGGCATCAACGTCTGCATGGGGTACTCCCTAGGTTCCATCTTCGGGCGCAACCGCCGGCACGTCGATGAGCGCAAGCGGGCATGGGGCACGCGCATGGTCTGGGCCGGTGGTGCGCTCCTCGTGGCATGGAATCTTCTCGTCGCCCATTTTAGAATCTGCATGGCGCTTGATCCCGCAATTGCGTTCGTGGCGGCAGGTCCGCATTTCCTCGCGAGCCCTTTGAATATTTTCGGTAGCTTCGAGGCGATTGTTCTTTTCTTCGTGGGCAGTCTGTCTGCTGCCGGGGTCGCATATGCCGCCGACAAGCACCTAGACGATCCCTATCCAGGGTACGGAATTGTTGCACGGCGGAAGGTTGCCGCGCGGGAGAAAGTGAAAACGCTCAGGCAAGGCGCGCGGGCCGGCATCCACGGTATAGTTGACGACGCTATTGCCGACATCCAGGACAACCTTGACGCCATCATCACCAATTCCGCGCGCGCCATTTATACGGTCTCGATCGCGGACCACTGCATTGCGGTTATGGTGCCCACTGCGACCCAAATCGTCCGCAACTACACCCGCCAGCTTCGCCTGTTCCGGCACGTCAACGCAGAAACTCGGACCACGCCGGTTCCCGAATATTTCTCGGACTACGAGCCGATCGCACACCAACAGGCGTTCCTGCAATACGAGAACCAGCTTGAAGAGTTGCGGCGGGAAATCCGAGTGGGGGGCAAAAACACCAAGGCGGCAGTCGCCGCGGGTGTCGAACGGCTCCGGGCGATCGAGGCCGAGACCATTGATGCCGTGCTCGGCGTCCCGATCGGCGCCCGTCCGCAACTGCCTGAATAGGAGGGGGAACATGCACACGCGCGATATCACACAGATTGGCGGGGCCGCAGTTCTCATCCTCGGGCTCCTCTTTAGCGGGTACATCGGTGACGCCTTGGGTAAACCAGACCCTTGCACGGCGCCAGTACCGACCTCTCATACGGTCTTGCTCGCGGACCGCACCGACATCTTTTCCGCCACGGTGCGGGGGCGGTTGGCCGCGAGGGTGAGAGAGCTTGCTGCCGGCCTCCATGCCGGTGATCGCTATTCCATTTACACCATCGAAGATACGTCGCCTGAGCCGGTGTGGAGTGCCTGTCGCCCACGGAATGCTGAGGACGCGACCATTTCCACTCCAGGCGCGTACTGGCTTGACGTGGATTTCAAGGGGCATTTTGCAGGCCCTGTGCAAGCACTATCTGAAAAACTCGCCACCGCAGCGCAGGCACCACACTCTCCGATTATGGAGACCGTCGCGGCCATCGCGTCGATGCCGACGTTCTCGCCATCGGTTAAGAACCGCACGCTCATAATCGTAAGCGACATGTTGGAGAATACAGCAGGCTTTTCGCAGTACAGGTCGGGGCCAGATTTCCAGCAATTTCAGCATACCGCGTATGCGCGCGGTGTCGGCGTCCGGCTGGACGGTGTCCGCGTCCGCGTCCTCTATATCACCCGGCATGATGCTGCATCGGCGCACCAGGGAGCGGCCCACAAGGCGTTCTGGATTTCGTGGCTCAAGAGTCTCGGGGCCGATGTAACGGTGGAGGATGTACGATGAAAGACCCTTTCACTTCGCCTGCTCAGATAGCGCCCGCCAACGATGTGGTGGTGACACTAAATATTCATATATTTTACCGCCAACCGAGCGCCGAGCAGGTCCAACGGACAGCGCTGGATGATGAGATAGATCGGCTCAATCGGCACCTCGCTCGGTTCTATGGACCTGAAGAGGTGGCGTCATGACCGCCACGATTGCCCAGCTCTTAATTGTCTTTGGCGGTCTCGCTCTGGTGGTAGGGTGGAAGGGCGGTGCCATTCGCCTCATCATGTTGGCAGTAGGTGTCATCGTCCTTTCCCGGACAATGCCACACCTCACCATACCGCTTCATATGCTCGCGCTCCTCGCAATCTGTGTGCTGCTCTTCTTCGCGAGCTTCACGAGGCGGAGGCGGTGATGGGATTGGTTCTGAATTTTGGTTGGTTCAAAGACCACTCGCACGCGCGCAAGTTTGCAATTCTGCACGGAGCACAATTGCAAACTTGGCAGTGGGCGGAACTGCCCCCTACAACCCCCGCGACCATATCCAAGGACATAGTCGAGTGACGCGGGAGGCCAGTCATGACTGACACCTCCCGCTCAGAAAAAATGGCTGCATACCGCAGAGCATATTGGAAACGTTTCAAAACCGAGAAACGTCGGGTGTATGGCACGCTTTCTCAGGAAGAATATGCCGAGATTGCTGCGCGTGCCAAACGCGAAGGTCGTGCCGTCTTTGCGCAGATTTTTGCAGAGAGCTGTGCGTACCGGGAAGGTGCGTACCTCCCGTCAAAGGCTATTGAGAAGCAGATTGCTTCACTCTACGTAGCTCTGCGACAGATAGGTAATAACATAAACCAAATTGCCAAAGACAAGCACGTCTTTAGGTGTCTGCGCCGCCCGGAACAGGTCATGGTGGAATTGGCGCGGCTAGAGGAGGCCATTGCAGCATTTGTTGAGCGCCCGTGGAGGTGTGAAGATGGAGAGCGGGACGATGATCATTAAGAGCATGTCTCGGAAAGCACCCACGTTCACCCAGCTTCTTGGATATTTCCATCGGGACGGTCACGATGATACTGGCATCTATACCCGCAATCTCTATGCCTTGCCTGATGACGGTAATTGGCGTCCGGTAGCGAAAGCATTTGAGAAGAATGCTACACTTCTTCCAGCCAGAAAAAACGGGAACGCTCTCTACCATGAAGTTCTGGTGCTTGAGGAACAGCAGCAATGGTCTCGTAAGCAGCAGGTGGCTGCGCTTCATGATCTGGCAGAACAATATCTGGCACGGCGGGCACCAACGCAGTTGGCGTACGGAAAATGTCACTTTGACACCGAGTATCCGCATATCCATCTTATGATTTCCAGCAACGGCGTGCGCAGTGACCGGCGTGTCCGCCTGAGCCGTGCGGAACTGGCGACTATCCAGAGGGAAGTGGAGGCATATGCGTTTGAGAAGTATCCAGACCTAAACGGTGATCGCATCTATACCCGCGCGCAGCGTGAGGGCGTGCGGGTATCATCGGATGGCTATCAGGCCGCCAAGCGTGAGGGCAAAAGCCTCACTCGCACCGAAGAGGCGTGTGCGGCGGTCTCTCGGGCGCTGTCCACAGCGCATTCAGCGCAAGACCTGTCCGCTCACCTCAAAGCGGAAGGATTGTCCCTATACCGGCGAGGGAAAACCTGGGGCGTGTGTGATACCGAAAGCGGACGCCGATATCGGTTGAAAACACTCGGGCTGTTGGGCGCGTATGAAGCGGTGGAGGAGCGTTTTTCACTCCGTGCGGAACGTGAGACGGAATGTGCGGAACGCCGAAAGCGGCTTACTGATGTGGCCACCCGTGAAGCGGAAGGTTGGGATCGGGAGGACGAACGATGACACCCGGCGCGTTCAAAATACTGGCGGGCTTTATTATCGCACTCTCGGTCGTCATCGTGATGGGGGAGACGGATGCGGATTCCGCACTTGCCTGGGTCGTGGTTGGCATGATTACGCTCTGGCTTCTTTCCTATGCCTTCGGTACCTCCATGCTGTCCGTATTGTGGTCTTTCATGTCGGGCATAGGGCGTGGGATGGTGGCCACGTCGCAATGGGCGTTCTCCACGCAGAAACCGAGCGCCACCTTCATGGGGTTCTTTGAACGTTTCAGGTTCTTTGGAGGAAGTCATAAAGGCTTTCTGGTGGATGGGCATAAGAAGCGGCTCAACGAAAGGCTGTCTTTCCAGTCCCTTATCGCTGTGGGTGGGATGGGGATGGGCAAATCCTCGATCTTTGTGATGCCCAATTTATTCACTCTGGATGATTGCTCCATAGTCGTGAGTGATTCATCCGGCGAAATATACGAGCAGACCAGCGGGTATTTGGCCTCCAAGGGCTATGACATCAAAGTCTTCAATTTGATGCAACCGGAGAGGAGCGAACTGTATAACCCGCTGGCGGGCGATTTGGGATATATGGAACTGGCGCAGGCCGCCAATCTCATCGTGCGGTCGGCGCTCGACGGTGGAGGAGAACAGTCGTTTTGGAACGCAGGTGCCGAGAAGATTATTCGCATACTGATTCAATGCCTGCGGAACAGGAATGAACCAGAATACTGCAACCTCGCGAACCTGCTGTACCTTCTTAACAACTTCGATGCGCATGTTGCCGAATGCGGCGGGCGGCTCGACCGGTTTGTGGTTGAAAGCACGCTCACCGATCCCGCAACATACGCGGACTACAAAGGCTTTGTGAACGCGGGAAACGAGAAAACCGTGCTGTCGTTCTTATCCACTGCTACAACGGCGTTGTCTGCGGTCGGCAATCCCGACATAGCTCGGTTGACAAGTCAGAGTAGCTTTGCCTTTTCAGACCTTAGAAAACGCAAAACCGCTCTCTATGTCCTCGCCCGGCAACAAGACCTTCGTTTTTATTCCTTTCTTTTGAACTTGTTTTATACGGAGCTGTTCAACGAACTGCTCTCTGAACGGAATCCGGCGCATCTGCCTATCTATTGTCTTCTGGATGAATTCGGGCATCTAACTATCCCTAATTTCGATATCGTGGCCAGCACGGCCAGGAAGTATCGCATTGCGATTTGGTCGTTCATTCAGTCCATGAGTCAGATGGAATCCCGCTATGGCGAGTTGGGAGCAAAGACCATTCAGGATAGTTTTGGCACCCATATCTACCTGCCCGGCGTGGGGCTGGATACGGCCAAGGCGTTGGAACGCAGGTTGGGCAAGGTGCAGATACCGATGGAGCAGGGTGGTGAGGCTATTTATCGGGCCGAGAACCTGATGGAGGAAAGCGAAATTATTCAGATGCAGGGACATGAGGCGCTTCTTATCCACGCGAACCAGAAGCCTGTGAAGTTGCAAACGCGGCCATTTTATGAACAGGCGGGTATGGTAAGGAAGTCTAAGATGGAGCCGTATCCGCTGCTACGGCAAACGTCAAACGATGCAGCTTTGATCAGGTTTTAGGGGAATTGAGCTATATGACGATCACTATTCACAACCATGGCCGCAATCGTTGGCTGGCCAAGTCAGCGGGTTTCTATCCTCATCGCTGTATATTGATTGGGTCCCGCTTTGAGCAAACGTCTGCCGGTGGGCACTAAGTATACCGGCTCTTGGGGCGAGTTGTTATTTTTGTGTCATGTAGAGCGGATAGCTGTATAAGCGCGGCTTAAATCATTTACAGGACCCTTTCATGATCACTTTCTCCGATGTTGCGCTGCGGCGCGGCTCCAAGCTCTTGTTCAAGGACGGCAGCTTTAACCTCAATGCCGGGGAGAAAATGGGCCTTGTGGGCGGGAACGGGGCTGGTAAATCGTCGCTATTTGCATTGCTGCGGCATGAATTGATCGCTGAGACCGGCACGGTTGATTTCCCCAACCGGTGGCGTATCGCCCATGTGGCGCAAGAAACCGAAGGCAGCGCGAAGTCGGCGCTGCAGTTCGCCATTGATGGTGATACGGAACTGCGCGCGCTGGAAGCTGAGCTTGCAATAGCCGAGGAAGCTGAAGACGGCTATGAGATCGGCCGCATCTATGAGGAATTCATGCGTATCGACGCCTATTCGGTTGAGCGTCGTGCGGCAGACCTTCTTGTTGGCCTTGGCTTTGATGAAGCGGTTCATGAGAATCCGGTGTCCACTTTCTCGGGCGGTTGGCGGATGCGGCTCAATCTGGCGCAAGCGCTCATGTGCCGGTCTGACCTGCTGCTGCTTGACGAGCCGACCAACCACCTTGACCTTGAGGCTATCGTCTGGTTGCAGGACTGGCTGAAGTCATTTGAAGGTACGGTGCTGATGATCAGCCACGACCGAAACTTCCTTGATGCCACGGTTAACCGCATTCTTGAACTCGCGGGCGGCACGCTCACACTCTATACCGGCGGCTATTCGGATTATGAAAACATGCGCGCCGAACGGCTGATGCAACAGCAGGCGATGTATGAAAAACAGCAGCGCCAGATCGCGCATGTCTCGTCGTTTATTGACCGGTTTCGCGCGCAGGCTTCCAAGGCCCGGCAGGCACAAAGCCGCATCAAGGCACTTGCGAAACTGGAGCGTGTTGCCGCCGCCCATATTGACACCCCCTTCACCTTCAAGTTTCGCGAGCCTGATGCGATGGCCACAACCTTGTGGGAATCAGCGGGCGCTGACGCAGGCTATCCGGGTGCCCGTATCCTGAGCGATATTACCGTTCACATCGGCGCGGGCACGCGTGTGGGGCTTCTGGGGCGTAATGGGGCGGGCAAATCAACGCTGATCAAACTGATTGCGGGTGAGATTGAAAGCGAAAGCGGCGAGCTTATTCTCGATCGTCGTATCAATATTGGATATTTTGCACAGCACCAGCTTGAAACGCTGGACCCTGAGCAGTCGCCCCTTTGGCACATGAAGCAGAAAGCCCCCCGTGCGCGGGAGCAGGAGCTCAGAACCTATCTGGGCACCTTTGATTTTTCAGACAAGACCGTCTTCCAGAACACAGGCACCATGTCGGGCGGCGAGAAATCGCGGCTTGTGCTTGCCATGATCATCTGGGACCGGCCTAACCTGTTGCTGCTTGATGAGCCCACCAACCACCTCGACCTTGAAGTGCGCTCGGCGTTGACAATGGCGCTACAGGACTTCTCCGGCGCTGTTGTGCTGGTGTCCCACGATACAGCGCTTATCGAGACGGTGGTCGACACCTATTGGCTTATAGACAATGGTACCGTGACAGACTTTGACGGTGACTTGCTCGACTATAAAAAATACCGTGCCCAGGCTGACCGCAAGGTTGCCTGAACCCCTCTCTGAACTGCGCCTGAACCTCCGGGGGAGGTTCAGGCGCAGGGCGTCACTGGTTTCAGGACGCCTGGGGGCAAAACGCAATGCTTTTGAGCTGGCGCGGCTTCTGTGGGCCGATCAACCGGCTTTTGCCAGTGCCTTGCCATCCGGGTCGGAAAGAGCCGCCTCACGCCAACCGCTGACCAGTTCAGCCATATCTTCCGGCTTGCGTTTTGACGACTTGTAGAGCTGCATGACATGCTCGAAATTGTTCAGGCCGCGTTCAAAAGTATCGCCATATCCCTTGATCAAAAGTTGGCAGCGTACGAGCTCCGTCGCCAGTGACAAATGTCCGGCATGTGCTGCTTTTTGCACTGTATCAAGCCAGGCACGAATACGGACATGTTCGTCGTGATACCGAAGGGAATAGCGGCGAATCACCCGCAAGCCGGCCATGACCCGCAGCAGCAGGAACCAGCGCAGGCTTGTCACCTCCACATGTCGGCCCTTGTTGAAAAGAGGGCTTAACATGCGCCGGAGGCGAGGACTGTTGAGAATGCCGCGCCCGATCTGGCGCGGCAGTGTCTCGCATATTTCCTGCAGGCGGGGGTGCATGAATTCAGTGACATTCATCAACTGGCCGTCAGCTAATCGCACCTCGTTTTGAACGCGGGTGTGCCGACTTGCCCGGACCTTCAGGTCGGCAACGCGTATGGTATCGTCGTAGCCCATCCAAAGCGCCAGATGCCTTGCTGCCTCGCGGGTAAGGTCATAGGGGGCGGCGTCCAGCGCTGCAAGGCCGGCGAGATGATCAAGATACTCAGCGGCATAAGCGGCGTCCTGATAGTCCATAAGGCGGGCGACGCCGTGAC
Source organism: Kordiimonas sp. (assembly GCF_048260245.1). Lineage (GTDB taxonomy): Bacteria > Pseudomonadota > Alphaproteobacteria > Sphingomonadales > Kordiimonadaceae > Kordiimonas. The sequence goes on from NZ_JBLXGZ010000004.1 coordinate 172,966, forward strand.
GGGCGAAGCTCCACACAGCTTCCGGCAACTCGGATTGCAAGCGTGCGTCGAGCCGTTTCCCTGCGTCGGTGCGTGGTTGTGGCACCTCGGGCTGATTTTCGCGGGGGACGGAAACTTCCTGCGCATTTGCCGCAGTATAACCTTCAGCAAAACCCTTGAGGTTGCTGGACACAGCTTTGCCGCCAGCGCGAATAGCCTCCTCAAAACTCTCACGCGGGAAGGGCAAAGCGCCGCTGCCGGCCAGAGCACCAAACATCACCGAGCTGACAACGCTGCCGGAGCGTTCTGTAGCGGCTTCCATATCGAAACCGATAAAGCGCTTTGATCGTTCGGGCGCGACCTCCAGAATGCGTTGGCTGTTCGAGCGACCGTCTGCCATCGCTGATTTTTCACCGATCGCATAGATACGATGCGTGGACCCGATAAGCGTTGTGCGTTCAGCGGTGGAGAAACCCCGCAGGATTGCCCTGCCGGTTTCCATAAGCTCTGATGCGATAACGATATCCACATCACCAGCCAGCGGCATTTGTGCCAGCACGGGACGTTGATCGCTTTCGCTTTTGGCAATTTCTACATAATAGACCGTTGAGCCGGTACGCTGCGCCACGCCGGGAACCGACGTGCCCTGAACATGCCAGCCGTGCGCCCGCCCAACAGCCTGAATCCAGTCGGCCAGAACACCGCCTCCCTGCCCGCCCAAAGCGAGGATTGCGATAGAGATACGGTTTTGTGTGCTTTTCTGCATCAGAAACCCCTTTGCAGGCGTGTGTTTTCGTCCCGTCGCTGGATAAAGCCGATGATAGCGCGGCGGAAACGGTTACCCAGTTTCTCATGCCAGCGCGGGTTGGTGGTTATGCTGGCGCGGTAAAAACTTGGGCAGAGCACTGCGGCATGACTGACCTCACCGCAAAGGCCGCAGCCTACGCAGCTGTTGTCAACATGTGCCACCGGGTCCTGCCTGAGCGGGTCCGGGTTGGGTTTGATAGACAATGACGGACACCCGGAAAGCCGTATGCAGCTGTGATCGCCGGTGCAGGTGTCAGGGTCTACGCCAAACCGTTCACGGACGACGCGCTTACCAGCCTTGATGGCCTGCGCGCGAATTGGTTTTTCGCGTCGTTGTTTGTTCAGCATGCACTCGGACTGCGCAACGATAACCTTGGGGCCCTTTTCGGGGCTTGTCAGCGCCTCTCTCAGCAGGTCGCGCATCTTCTTGATGTCATAGGTGCGGTTCACTGACCGGACCCATTTGACCCCCACGCCCCGCACGGCCTCAGTGATCGGATTTTTGGTGGCCCGGTCTTTGTTGTCGGCGCGTGACGAGAGGATGTCCTGCCCGCCCGTGGCGGCGGAATAGCCGTTGTCGACAATAAGGGTGACCGTGTCGTCTTTGTTGAACACAGCGTTGCCGATGCCGGAGGTGAGGCCATTATGCCAGAAACCACCGTCTCCCATGATGGCGATGGCGCGCTTGTCCTTTGGTTTGAACGCTGATGCGCCAGCGCTGCCGAGGCCATACCCCATCGTGGTA
>NZ_JBLXGZ010000005.1:0-158452 GCF_048260245.1 Kordiimonas sp.
AGCACTCCAGCCCTGCCCCACACCCTGCTGCACCGCTTCCTGTGACAGCACCAGCGCCAGCGCATCAGTGGCAAACGCCCGCGCGTCATCCCTGAACATGTTGCGCGGAAACTGATCCAGCACGATAATCTCGGCCAGCCTGCCCTCAGGCCGCGCGCGCCAGCGCCACAACTCGCCCTTTGCCGCAGCACCGTAAAGCGCACCAAACCGCCGCCTGATCAGATCGTCAAACGCCTTTGATTTTTTCCACCATGCTTCCGGCCCGGCCTCCGTGAACCAGAAATAGAGAATATCATCTGCTGTCATGGTCTGCTCCCTCGCGTCTTGCGCTGTTTTTGCGCCCGTTTTGGCACAAGGCGGATGATCGCCTCGCCAAAGCCTGCGGCCTCTTCCACCCGGTCAAGGTCCACCTTTTCCACGCTGTCTTCCATGGTGTGGATATGCGGCATATGGCCGTGCTCGTCATAAGCCGCAAGTGTCAGTGCGGAAATACCGTCCCGCACAAACCACACGCTGTCAAAGTCCCCCACCTTGTGGCGCGCGGGGCCGATATGCTCAAATTTCTTGTTTAGTTTCACCAGTGCGTGGGCGGCATGTGCCAGCGGTGTGTCATAATAAACCGGCGTAAAGCCCCCGCTTTCCACGACATACCCCAGCCTGCCAGAACCTACGGTGTCGAAATTCAGCACATGGGTATCACGCGTATGCAGTTCTTCTTCATGCTGTTCCCAATAATGCTGTGCGCCCAGCATGCCTGCTTCTTCCGCAGTGGTGATAACCAGTCGCACCTCGGCATCATCGGGCATATTGGCCCACAGACGGCTTGCTGCTTCCGTCGCAGCGGCAACACCTGTCAGGTTGTCATTGGCGCCGGGCGTATAGCCAAAACGCCAGCAATCAATGCTTGCCATCACCACCTGCGCCAACAGCGCAAGCGCACAAAAGCCCTGCACCGCCATGGGCACATCAATACCCGACAGGTCCGCCAACGGCACACACACACCAAAGGAGACAATACCAGTCGCCAGCCAGATATTAAGCTTGAAGTGTTTCACCTGCTGCGGCCGGTAGGCAAAGGACGCCGGGGCGCTGTCGATATGCGCCATCAGGATGAAAAGTCGCTGGCCCGCGCCCTTGCGCGCCACAAGGTTCGCCGTTGTGGACCGCGCTGTCAGCCACACAAGCCGCGCCACGCGCCAGTCAAAAAACCACAGGTGACTCAGAAGCAGCATTAACCCGCCGACCATCATCACCAGCGGGGCAAAACCCGCCAACAGCACAAAAAAGCATTGGCCCAGGGCGATCAGCCAAAAAAACGGCAGGTAACTGCGCGGGGTGAAAAAGCCTTCTTCATTCACGTCCACATCAATCTCGCCGGACAGCTTCGCCATCAGCATTTCGCGCGCTTCCATTTCCTCTTCCGTGCCCACACCCCGGTGTGGCCATTCACTTAAGGTCTCGAATATATCGCGTGCAGAAAGCGCCACGCCATCCCCCTTGATAAAGCCGCAACCACTATGGTGGTCATGACAGCCTTTTTGGCTTACATATTGGCCCAAAGTCCAGTAAACATGCGCGCAAACTAGGCATGTTTGATGCGAAAAAGAGTAAGGTGTAACGGTATGACAAATGCGTTAAAGGAAATCCACATCATTGGTGGCGGGCTTGCGGGCAGTGAGGCGGCGTGGCAGGCGGCAGAGGCAGGCGTGCCCGCGGTGTTGCATGAAATGCGTCCGGTACGCAAGACCGACGCCCACCACACCGATGGTCTGGCGGAGCTTGTATGCTCGAACTCGTTCCGCTCGGACGACGCCGTCAACAACGCCGTGGGCCTGTTGCATGAGGAAATGCGCCGCCTTGGCTCCATCATCATGACAGCGGCGGAAAAGCACAAGGTGCCCGCGGGTTCCGCCCTTGCGGTGGACCGCGACGGTTTCTCGGAAGAAGTTACCGGCCTCCTCAACAGTCACCCCAATATCACTATCGAGCGTGGCGAGATTGAGGGCCTGCCGCCCGCAGAATGGGACAATGTGATCATCGCCACCGGCCCGCTCACCAGCCCCGCGCTCAGTGAAGCCGTGCTGGAACTGTGCGGTGAAGACAGCCTTGCGTTTTTTGACGCCATCGCCCCGATTGTGGACAAGGACAGCATCAACTTTGATGTCGCATGGTTCCAGAGCCGGTACGATAAGGGCGACGGCGCGGACTATATCAACCTGCCAATGACCCGCGCGCAGTATGAAGAGTTCATCCATGACCTCAACACCGGCGAGAAGACGGACTTCAAACAGTGGGAGAAAGACACGCCCTATTTTGAAGGCTGCATGCCCATCGAGGTGATGGCCGAACGCGGGCCGGAAACCTTGCGCTATGGCCCGATGAAACCGGTGGGCCTCACCTGCCCGCACTGGGACGAAAAACCCTATGCCGTGGTGCAGCTCAGGCAGGATAACAAGCTGGGCACGCTCTACAACATGGTCGGCTTCCAAACCAAGCTGAAGTATGGCGAGCAGCAGCGCATTTTCAAGAAGATCCCGGGGCTTGAAAACGCCACCTTCTTCCGCCTTGGCGGCTTGCACCGCAATACCTTCCTCAACAGCCCCAAGGTGCTGGACGGCATGATGCGCATGAAGGCAGACCCGCGCCTCAGGTTCGCGGGGCAAGTGACTGGCGTTGAGGGTTATGTGGAATCAGCCGCCATGGGGCTTATGGCGGGCCGTATGGCCGCAACAGAGCGCAAGGGCGGTACACCCACCACCCCGCCCGCGACCACGGCTTTTGGCGCGCTTATCAGCCACATCACCGGCGGCGCCGACGCCAAGACCTTCCAGCCAATGAATGTGAACTTCGGCCTGTTCCCGCCCCTTGAAGGCAAGGTCTACAAGAAAGAACGCAAACCGGCGATGAGCCGCCGGGCGCTGGAAGCCCTTGAAGCTTGGAAAGCGACGGTTGAGGGGTAATGGCCTCAGCCACTACTCTCACGTCTTAACCGTCGTTCGTGCTTTTCTTGGTGTCACTCCCACGCCGGCAGGTGTCCTGGCGGGGTTTCCCCTTGGTTCATCTGCCTTTCTCTCTCCGGCATGACGGTGCGAATGTAGCATTCTAGCTCTGATACAGCGCAAAATGGCAGCCAGCAGGGTCACGCAGGACCGCCATGGTGCCGCCGCCTGCACCGCGCGGACCGTCAACGATGGTGCCGCCGGCCGCCTCAGCCACTTTCAGCGCGTCATCCATCGATGCCACGGTGAAATATGGCATCCACCCCGGCGGCACACCCTTGTTGCCGCCACGCGCGTGGCAGATGCCGCCGACGGCGTCGCCCGCGCTATCCATCATGACATAGTCGTCATAGTCTCCCATGCTGACGGCCTCAACACCCCAGCCGACTACATCCTTGTAAAAATCCTTCAGCCCTGACGCGTCATCAGTCGTGATGTCCAGCCAACCAACTTTACCTAATGCATCCGCCATTGTGATCCTCCCTTTTTCCACAAGCCAAACTCCGCCTACATTAACCAAGTTACAAGTCAAACGGTAGACATTGCTCAAGTCTCCCCCCCCACCACGCGCCACTCCCGCGCAGGCGGAAGACCAGACGATGTTTTCGTCCCGCCCCATGCCGACCATTCTGGATACCTTTCACACGCGAGCATGATGGCTGGTAAGGCCTCGGTACATAAGGCCGGGGGCTTCTCACACCCTCGTGATCATCCCGCTCTCTTGACCATCCCCCATTTCCACGCCACTCTCCCGTCTTTCTTGCACAGACAGATTGAGGGCATTCATGACAATGAAAAATATTCTGACGGCAGCCGCGCTGAGCATGGCACTGGGCGGCATGGCGACCGCGGCAGAGCTTGTGCCACTGGCCGATGAAAGTGTCGAAACAGCCAAAGTGCTGCGCGACAAGGCGCTGGAGAATGACGAGGCCTATGAGCTTCTGGCCTCCCTGACCACCGAGGTGGGCGCGCGCCTGGCCGCCAGTCCGAAGGAAGCCGAAGCGCAAGCCTGGGCCGTGGCCAAATTCCTCGAACTCGGGTTTGACCGGGTTTGGAAAGAACCGGTGATGGTGCCCAAATGGACCCGCCTGTCTGAGAGCGCCCATGTGGCAGAGCCGTTTGCGCAGCCGCTGACGATCACGGCGCTTGGCAAGTCTGTCTCCACGCCCGAGGGTGGTGTGCAGGCCGAGGTGGCGCATTTCGCCACCTTTGAGGACCTCAAGGCCGCCGACGCATCTGAGGTTGAAGGCAAGATCGTTTTCATCTCCAACCGTATGGAACGCTTCAAGACTGGCGCGGGCTACGGCCCTGCCGTCAGGGCACGTGGCGCCGGGGCGTCCGAAGCCGCCAGAAAGGGGGCCAAGGCCATCCTTATCCGCTCAATCGGGACAGACACACACCGCCTGCCCCACACAGGCGGCGTGAACTATGAGGAAGACGCTCCCAAAATTGCGGCAGCTGCGCTCTCCAACCCCGATGCAGACCAACTGGTGCGCATCCTCGGCTATGGTGAGACCGTCCAGCTGGACCTGACGATCCAGACAACGATGGAAGAGCCGGTTGAGATGTTCAACGTGATCGGTGAGGTCACCGGCAGTGAAGCACCGGACGAATTTGTTGTGCTGGGCAGCCATCTGGACAGCTGGGACCTGGGCACCGGTGCCATTGATGACGGCGCGGGCGTTGCCATCACCATGGCCGCCGCCAATCTCATCCAGGATATGGCGCCAAAGCGCCCGCGCCGGTCTATCCGCGTGATTCTGTTCTCGGCTGAAGAGCTGGGCCTTATTGGTGCACGCCAATATGCCGAAGCCCATGAAGGCAAGGACATCGACAAGCACATCATCGGCGGTGAATCCGATTTTGGTGCCGGGCCTGTGTGGGCTTTGGCCTCAACCGTGAACCCCGCCTCCTTGCATGTGGTGGACAAAATGGCCGCACTCATGGGGCCCCTTGGCGTGGTGCGCGCGGACCGCAAGGCATATGGCGGGCCTGACGTGGGCCAGCTTGGCAAGGTCGGCATGCCGGTTGTGGACCTGATGCAGGACGGCACCGACTATTTTGACCTGCACCACACCGCCGACGACACGCTCGACAAAGTGGACCCGGTCGCGCTCCGGCAAAATGTAGCGGCATGGGTAGTGTTCACCTATCTCGCCGCTGACTGGCCGGGCAGTTTCCGCTAGGTCTTTTAACGTAAGAAAAAAAAGAAGGCAGCTTTTGCTGCCTTTTTTTTGTGACATTATCCGCTTGCCTGCTACCATAGGAGGAATGAAAGCCAACTTACCGTGAGGAAAATGCGTCCACTACCTGAGACATGGCCCACCATGCCTATAAACCTGTGCCGCTTCTATGATGTCTGGCAGGCCGCGCGCGAGGCTAATCGCGGCGGCATTCCTCATCGTCATCAATTGGGCTTGCCTCAACTCAGAGCGCTAACCTCAAACCTTATGATTTATGAACGCGTCGCCTCAGGGAATCTACAGATTAAAATGAGCGGTACAAATCTTGATGCACAATTTGGGCGTAATCTAACCGGGGCTTGCGGTCACGAAATGGCGGAGCCAGAAGCCAACGCTGCTATGACTGCATTTCATCAAGCTCTTATTGATCACCCAGCGGGAGGACACGCGCAGGATATTCTCGTTAATCAGGTAGGAAAACGCGTTAAGGCAGAATATCTTATTCTGCCTTTGCTGAACCGCGAAGGAAAGAGGATTCAGTTTGCTTCGATGTGCGAAGCGGAAACTCAGGGCTTTGGCCAACCTGCGGACAGACCCGGCACCCGTATCACCTATAATGAGCTATTGAGTGCTCGGCATCTGGACATCGGGTTCGGTATTCCCGATTATAATTTCTTGATCACAACGAAGACTAACTCAATGAGCGAGGCGTAATGTTTTGGTCTTCAACTTTAAAAAATATGTTCGTGTACGAGACTATGACTAAACCCTTTGGGCACCTGTGAGGTAAAAATGCATTCACTGGCACCATTACCCGCCAAACTACAGATCTTTTATGAAGTTTGGTCAAAGGTACGAGACGGTAATCAAGGGGAAATACCCTTTCGTCATCAGCTCCAGATCAAGCACTTGTATAGCTTGGCATCAAACATGTTGGTCTACTGCCGCCTTCCTGATCGCGACCTTCAGGTCACCATGAGCGGTACGGCCTTTGATGAGAAATACGGACGTAATCTCACAGGCATGAATATTCAGCATATGGCGACCCCACGAGCTGCTAAAGCTTTCATCGCCTTTAACGGACCACTGCTGGAGTACCCAACGGCTGGATACACATGCGATACACTTGTTACCAAAAGCGGCAAACGCCTGAGGGATGAATATCTAATGCTGCCGCTACAAGATAAAAATGGGAAACGAACAGTGTGTGCGATGGTGTTTGAGACCCAGTCCGTAAGCTATGGCCTTCCCCCCGAGGGAAAGCATACTCACGCCACCTATGACGAACTGCAGGTCGCTCGACATATAGACATCGGATATGGAATTCCTGGTTGCGATTGCCCGATATTACGCGAAAATAACGCGGTCAACTCCGAAGTTAAAAAATCGAACCCAATTGTAAGTTAGCCGTTTTACACGTAGATAATATGCACCTATGTATTTCAGGTATTTACCATCATTCATCTAAGGTGTAACCGGCAGAAGTTGCCAGCATAACAAGATGAACATCGGGTTTTAACTGGAATACTGCTGCAGATTAGCCTTCGCTGGCCAAATCTGCACTAGCCTGCCTGGCACGGTATTCTTCAATAGCGGTGCTGACGGCCTCAAGCTCTGCGCAACCGCTCTGACACAACCGTGCAAGCTTTTCCCTGTTACCTTCAGCTTTTGTAGCCAGGTTGCGCTTCAAGAATGCGATTGCCTGCACTTCAAGAGCATCTTTATCGTTGGGCTCAATCTCCAGAGCCTTACGATAATATTTCAAGCCACTGCCGACATGTCCCTGCGCTTCGTGTGCACGGCCAAGCCCAATCAGTGCGTCAACATTAGCTGGATTGGCAACCAAGGCACGCTCATACAGAGCTTGAGCTTCCTGAGCTTTTTCTGCAGTCAGCGTTACTCGAGCTTCGACCACCAAGTCATTGGATAGAATGCGGTATCTCTCAGCGGTTTGCGCAAATGCACCACCGCCGGTGTGTACTAATATCGCAATCAAAAAGAAGTGCCTGAAACGCATACTTACCTCACTACTGATCTAATTTCACAGCCTACCCGCAATAACACGTGTTGTCTTCTCTTTTAGATAAAACGTGCTTATCAAGCGATAAAGTCACTATTTCTTGAGTGTATGCTGGATAGTCCAAAGAATTGGTAAACGAAGCGCTCTTATTAAGGATATTACTGGCGCTCCAGAATTGCGATGAAAAATCCATCTGTATCGTGTATATGCGGAACCAACTGCAAACACTTCAGCTCTAGGGCTGACGTATCCGGCCGATTACCGTCAAAAACTTTTCGCCAAACATCCCTATAGTCAAGAAGCTGCCAATCATCCTTGCTTTGTTCTATAAAGCTTTGAACTATATGCTCATTTTCTGATGGCAAAACGGAACAGGTCATGTAAACAAGCCAGCCCCCTACTTTAACCAAAGCTCCACCTTCCCGTAGCAAGTCGGCCTGCTGGACGTTTAATTCGGCAAGAGCCTTGTTGTTGTAACGCCAGCGCTGATCCGGATTGCGCCGCCATGTACCCGTGCCGGTACAAGGCACGTCCACCAACACCCGGTCCGCTTTACCCTGCAGACCATTTATAGCGGTTTTCCTGCCTTCACCCTGTGGCGCGATACGTGTCACCTGTATATTGCGCGCCCCAGCTCGCTGGATACGGGCGCGGAAGTTCGCAAGGCGCTTGCCGGATATATCAAATGCGTGAATTTGGCCTCTGTTTGTCATGTCAGCCGCGACCGCAAGGCTCTTGCCGCCGCCGCCGGCACATTGGTCTATAACCTGATGTCCAGGCTGCGCCGCCACCAGCGCAGAAGCGACTTGTGCCGCTTCATCCTGAATTTCCACAAGACCGTCGCGGTAGGCTTTTTCCGCACCAAGATTTACTCGGGTCGCAATGCGATATCCAAATTGAGAATACCTATTTTTTTCAATATATTTTGCAGAAACATTAATGTTTTTACTTAAATCAAAATCAACATTTTTCAACGCATTGATGCGAACGTCCAATGGTGCCGAGCGCAGGAACGATGCCATTGCCACGGCAAAATCATCTCCAAAACGCTCCTTGAGGCCTGACACGGCCCATGCTGGCACATTTAATTGCGCTTCAACGGGCGCAGTAGCCCAATCGAGGTCAAGCAGCTTGCCAACGGTGAGCGCCTCGTCTTCGGTGATAGCCACAGGTGCAAACTTGTCTTCCGCCCCGAAAAGGCCTAGCATTTCAGCATCATGATGCGCCAAATAGGCAAGTAACAGTGCACGCGCCTCAACAGGCAAGCCCACCGTCTGAAGCCCCCATGAGAGCCACTCGCGCTCTCGCAGAGTGGCATAGACAAGGTCGGAAATGGCGCGCTTGTCCTTAGAACCTGCAAAACGGCGGGCGCGGAAATACTCAGCGCTAATGCGATCGGCAGGTAAGCCCCTCGACACGATAGCAGCCTCGATTGAAGCCAATATCTCGATAACGGCAGCAAGTCGCGCTGAGAGTTGCATTCTATTCGCTTATTTTGCCGGGTAATTAGGCGATTCACGTGTAATGGTAACATCATGCACGTGACTTTCCTTTAGACCCGAGTTGGTAATACGCACAAAACTGGCGTTTTTGCGCATTTCATCCACGGTACGGTTACCCGTATACCCCATGCTGGCGCGCAAGCCGCCCACAAGTTGATGAAGCACATTAGCGGCAAGGCCCTTGTAGGGTACCTGCCCTTCAACGCCTTCCGGCACAAGCTTCAGCGTGTCCTTCACGTCGTCCTGGAAGTAACGGTCTGCGGAGCCCCGGGCCATCGCGCCCACAGAGCCCATGCCGCGATATGCCTTGTAGGAGCGGCCCTGATAGAGGAATACCTCGCCCGGCGCTTCTTCTGTACCCGCGAGCAGCGAGCCGACCATACAAGCGCTTGCGCCAGCAGCAATCGCCTTGGCAACGTCACCCGAGGTGCGCAAGCCACCATCCGCAATTATGGGTATGCCGTGTTTTGCGGCCACGCCTGCAACGTCACTGACAGCGGTAAGCTGTGGCACACCAACGCCTGCCACCACACGTGTCGTACAGATAGAACCCGGACCTATACCCACCTTAATGCAGTCCGCGCCCGCACCGATAAGTGCTTCAGCGGCCGCAGCTGTCGCCACATTACCTGCGACAAGTTGCACATGGCCCCAGGTTTTCTTAATTTTTTCGACTTGCTCGATCACGCGGGATGAATGACCATGTGCTGTATCAAGCACGATCAGGTCACATTCCGCGTCTGCCAGCATGCCAGCGCGCTCATAGCCCTTGTCACCCACTGTGGTGGCAGCCGCGACCCGGAGGCGACCCTGCGCGTCCTTACAGGCGTGCGGGTTTGCGACTGCCTTTTCCATGTCCTTCACGGTGATCAGGCCCACACAGCGATAGTCGTCATCAACGACAATGAGCTTTTCAATGCGGTGATGATGGAACAGCCGCTTTGCCTCCTCAGAGGAAACCCCCTGTTTGACGGTCACAACCTCGCGAGTCATAAGCTCGGAAACCGGCTGGTCCATATGGGTCGCGAAGCGCACGTCGCGGTTGGTGGCGATACCAACCAGTTTTTTTGGGCCAGCCCCTTCCGCGCGCTCCACGATCGGAATGCCGGAAATCTTGAACCGGGTCATCAACTCCATCGCGTCAGCCAGCGTTTGATCAGGGAACATAGTCACCGGATTGACGACCATACCGGATTCGAACTTCTTGACCTGACGAACCATCTCGGCCTGTTCTTCTTCTGTCACATTGCGGTGCAGTACGCCAATACCACCAGCCTGCGCCATCGCAATTGCCATAGGCGCTTCTGTTACCGTATCCATCGCCGCACTCAGGAGCGGCATATTAAGTTCGATTGACTTGGTGATTTTAGTGCGAACGTCAACTTGTGCCGGCATCACATCGCTGGCTGCGGGGACAAGAAGAACATCATCAAAAGTAAGACCGAGGCGAATATCCATTAGCTTTCCTGCTCATCAGTGGGCGCCGTAGGAGGCGCGTGACCAAGCCACTTTTGATGCGACTTCAGGCCAACCCTGGTTCGAGATATTCGCCGTTCAATAACCCCAAGCTGAGACAAAAATCAACGCTAAACTTGTTACTGGGGGAAACTAATGCGGCCAGAAGCTTTTCAGGTACCTCGTTCGTCTTGCTTTTCCCCTGGGGCGTGCCGCCGAAAGCCCTGCGCCACAACAAACCATTCTACACTATCCTGTCTACTGGCTGGCGGTTTCGTATGTTTAACCTTACGAAAATGGCGCCGCATCCTCTTCATCAGTTCATTGTCAGAGCCACCTTGCAGCACCTTGGCCGCAAAAGTTCCACCTTCTGCCAATACCTTGATCGCAAAATCAAGCGCTGCTTCACACAACGCCATAGTACGCATATGATCCGTCTGCTTGTGCCCTGTTGCCGAGTTCGCCATATCTGAGAGCACGATGTCCGCAGGGCCATCCAGAGCCTCGATCAAACGCTCTTCTGCTCCCTCGTCCAAAAAGTCCATCACCCAGATATCGGCTCCAGGTATCGGCTCCACTTCCTGCAAATCAATCCCGACAACCTGCGCGCCTTTAGGACACCGTTCGGTAATCACTTGGGTCCATCCACCAGGAGCACAGCCCAGATCCACAATGCGCATCGCCCCTTTTAGAAGGTCATAACGTTCATCAAGCTCTGCGAGCTTGAACGCCGCTCGGCTGCGATAGCCCAATCTGCGAGCTTCCGCAACATAGGGATCGTTGAGCTGTCGCTGGAGCCAACGGGTAGAAGAACTCTTGCGGCCCCGAGCGGTTTTCACTCTTACCTTGGCCCCACGGGCACGACTACGTGTATTCGATTGTGTGTTCCATCCCTTAGACATTCGTTTTTACCTTGTCTTGCCGTCTGCCACCCTGCCCGCGGCGACGGTTCCGGTGCCGCTGTGGCGGTTCGTCAAATTGCATCATGCCGCGCAGGATACCTTCTCGAATACCTCTGTCCGCCACCCGCAGGCTCGGTACATTCCACATCCCAAGGATCGCCTCAAGGATTGCACATCCCGCGACAACCAGATCCGCGCGCTCGGGCCCTATGCATGGCTGTTCGGAGCGTTCCAGATGAGTCATCTCTGCAACCTGTCGTGAGAGAGCATGAATATCACGGGACTTCATCCAGGCGCCGTCCACCTTTTCACGCATATACCTTGGTAGCTTAAGGTGTAGGCTCGCTAGGGTAGTCACCGTGCCAGATGTACCCAAAAACTGGGTTTGGCGCCGCGTTACCACCTCAGAGACACGGTGCGCATCTTCAAAAGCTTTCAAATGTCTCTCAACAATGGAAACCATTTGAGCGTAATTCTCCGGTGATACAGTTTGTCCAACTGTACCATAGCTTTCCGACAAGTTGACGACGCCCCATGGAATCGACATCCAACCGGTAATTTCTGATTTGTTCCCAGGCAAGACTCTTACCCATATCAGTTCCGTGCTACCGCCACCGATGTCAAACACCAGCGCATGCCTATTGCCTGGCGCGATAAGGGACTGACACCCCATAACGGCTAGCCGAGCCTCCTCCTTCGCGGAAATGACGTCGAGATTCAGACCCGTTTCTTCTTTAACCCTTGCAATAAATTCTTGAGAATTGTCCGCTACACGACAGGCTTCGGTAGCTACATGGCGCATACAGGTTACACCGCGCCGGCTGATTTTATCCGCACACACTTTCAGTGCCTCTATGGTGCGCTCCATCGCGGCATCCGACAGCCGGTTGCCGTTAGAAACCCCCTCACCTAGGCGTACAATCCGCGAAAACGCATCAATCACACGAAAACCGCCCTTGGTGGGGCGTGCAATTAGCAGGCGGCAGTTATTAGTGCCTAGGTCAATCGCACTGTAGATGTTCCGTGGTGGCCCCGTCACGTGCCGGCGTTGTTCATGGTGCGATCTCTGCCGTTGTGTTGCATTAGCCACAGTAGGCTGGTGAACCATGGTTTTTTGTTTACCGGAAAGTGAGGCCGATTGTTCAAGGCTCTGCTTATCAAACGACAATGCACCGCGCTCAGCCAATTTTCCGTCCGTGGGTTGGTTTGCCGTACTCCCCACAACTTCGGAAGCTGACACAGCTTCTTTCTTCGGGCTCCGCCTACGCGACCGACGCTTACGACGTTTATGGACATTACTCTTGGCGTGCTGGCGGTTTTCTTCTTTGCCTTCAACCGCCTGCCCTGGGCCTGCTGCCCCTGGGTCTAACGACATATTTTATCTCATTTTATAATTTTTATCACTGCTCACCGGCAGCTCACTTGGCTCCTGTCTATCATCCATTGACACATATATACAACAAAATTGCGCGGAGCATGAACGTGCAGCCGGATATATGTTCACATTTTGTTCTTGACACGCTCAACCCCAAACGTATAGAACATTTCAAGAACGGAGACCGAAATGACAGACTTATTTCACATCGTCACATTGCTGCTATTCGTCCTGATTGGTGGTGCAGGTATGGCCTCTATGCAAGACGGGGCCTCCTTGGTTCACCGCAGGCTAATGATGCTGTTTCGTAAACATCCCGACACCCAATCTTTTGATACCATACACCCTCAGAATGGGTTCATCGCAGATTAGACCACATATATTATCCGAGAATCCCTGCTACGCATTTACATAGTCGCGGAAGGGCTCAATCATTACAATCAGCTTGGAAATGGCATTGCCCTAAATGACGAAAGGCGCGGCGAACAACCAATATATGGTCGTAACACCGCGCCTAATCCGAGCGAACCCCCAGGTATGCCCGGCCTGCGCTATTCAGTGGCTGCTCTAAAGCGCCTTGGTCAGTCGCACCTCCCCAAGTTGACTAACCACGCCTGAGTGTAGCGAAGGTTGCAGCATCCGACAAGATTTGCAGCTTTCTGTCAAGGGTGCATGCACGATCAATTGCGATTTAATGACATTTTTTTGAAAATGCCCGCAAAAAAGGGGCATTTCAGCCCCTTATAATACTTATAGGTCAGATTTATTGACATTTAATCAATAGGTTCGCCTTGATACTCGGACACACGACAATACTGCTCACCACCTGTTTCACGAATACGGTTGCAAAGGCTCTCTGCAGCGCTTTCGCTTTCAAGGGGCCCCACGATAAGACGCAAGAAGGTACCAATGCCCTCCTGGCTTTGGGTGTAAATTACCGGATTGAGGTCTTTCAACGGTCCGCTAAAGGCTTTGAGAAGGCTGTTCCATCCCGATGCAACCTGATCCTTCGAACGGTAAGACGCCAGATGGGCACCATAGTATATCTTTGTTTCGGCAGGCGCACTATTTTGAACTGGCGTAGGAAGAGATGAGCCTGCGTTACCGGTCATTGGACCGGGAGCAGCATCTGCTCCTGTCTGAGAAACTCCCGTCGGAGCAACAGCGTCGTTACTCTTGGAGAGATATGCAGCCTGCCTGTCTGTCACCTCAACTGAATAAAGACGATTTTCCATAGCCTTGATGTTTTTGCGAACAGTATCCAACTCGCCTTTGACCCTTGTTAGGCTTGCGGCAACTTCCGGATCTTTCTGAAAGTTGGCGAGTTTCTGATCGATGACTTCGAGATGCTCGCTCTGGCTACGTACGCTCCGAACAAGATCAACATACAACCGCTCAAGTGCGTTGAACCTGTCTTTCAGCTCCCTATGGTTTTCGGACACATTCCCAACACTGAGCTCAAGTGTCGTTTGCCTAGCTTCAACCAACACTTCTTCGCCCTGCCATAAATCCTCGGTGGATTTGCACCCTGCAAGGGAAAATGCAAAACAGGCAACTATTGCCGCTTTGGAGACAGGCCCGGCGGGAAATTTATTTGCTGCGATCATTTTCTGTACCTCTTTTCAATCTTTCCATCAGGCACAAGCTGTATTTTGTGCGGTGCCAACGGAAAGTCAGATGACTTATGACAAGCAAAGCAAAATAAGTGCCAATTATGGACAACAACCAACAATGATGGCCAGCATCTTTACATTGCTTAAAAGGTCCCCACCTCATATATCTCTAAACGATATAATAATTTTGAAGGCAGTCATGGATATACGCACCCTATGCCTCGGCATCCTTAGCCTTGGCGACACAACAGGATATGATATCAAGAAAATGGTCGCTGAAGGAGCCTTCAGCTTTTTCTCCGAAGCTAGTTATGGCTCGATTTATCCGGCACTCACCAAGTTGACAGACGAAGGATTGATTGATTGCCGTACCGAATTACAAGACAATCGCCCGGATAAAAAAATATACAGTTTGACGGCTGCTGGGCGCAGCGCACTTGAGGCGTCCCTAACCCACACGCCAAAACCGGACAGAAACCGCTCAGAATTCCTCGCCGCACTCCTTTTCGCCGAGGCCGTCTCACCCAACCGAATTGATGCTTTGATCTCTGACCGGATCAACCATCACCACGCCCAGATCAAAATGCTGCAAGCCCTGCTTGCCAAGGAAGACGGCAAAGCGGCTCAGTTTGTACTGCGGTACGGAATTGTAATGCAAGAAGCTGCAACCCGGTTCCTAGAAGAGTACGGCACCGAACTCCAGAACTGATACACCCATTCTACACGCCTCCATCACGATGGTTTCTGTCAGTCCATCCGTTTATGTTTCAGGCGCTTCTCGTAAGCCATATAAGACCACGGCATACTGGCAACATAAATACCTGCAATAATGATGAGCACCAACCATGTGCGTACGAACAATCCAGCAATAACGATGCCGATCAGCAACATGACAGGTACAAACCACTCACGCCGTATACGCAAGGCTTTGAGCGAAACTGTCGGAATTGTAGAAACAATAAGCATGGCGACCAACACCGCATATATAGACACGGCTGCGCCTAAGTCCTTAAGAAAATTATCACCAAGCGCAAAGTCCAGCATCAGGGGAATAAGCATCAGCGCAGCCCCCATGGGCGCAGGAACGCCGGTCAGGAACCCTAATCGCTTCCTTGGCTCTTCTTCATCATCCAATCGAGCGTTGAACCGAGCGAGCCGCAATGCCATTGCAGTTGCATAGACAAGAGCAACCCCCCAACCGAGGCGGTCAAGACCCTGCAGCCCCCAGAGATAAAGAACAACAGCAGGCGCCACACCAAAAGCAACGACATCGGAGAGCGAGTCGAGTTCAGCACCAAAGCGACTAGTGCTCTTCAGCAAGCGCGCTACGGTACCATCAAGACCATCAAAAACGCCTGCCAGCAGGATGGCAAATACAGCAAGCTCCCATTTCTCTCCAAGGGCGAAGCGGATAGAAGTCAGACCGGCCATAAAGGCAAACAGAGTCACCGCATTCGGTAGTATCGTCCGAATAGAAAATGCTTTGAACAGCAATGCTTTTTCTTCAGCCAACCTGCCCTCCTTCTACGCGCAATGGTGACACCTTCAAACCTACTATAGAGCAATCCGTGCAATCACGGTTTCTCCACCGATCATTGTCTGTCCCACCTTTACAGTAGGCACAAGAGCCTTGTCGAGGTAGACATCTGTCCTGCTACCGAAGCGAATAAGGCCGAAATGCTCACCTCGAGCCACTGTCTGACCAATTTCAAGGTCACAGAGAATGCGCCTTGCCACAAGTCCGGCCACCTGCGCATACGCGATGTCATGGCCATCAACTGTTGTCATGCGAATAAGCTGACGCTCGTTCTCCTCACTGGCTTCTGTAGCTGCGGCATTCAGGAACTTACCTGGCACATGTGCAAGGCCGGTAATGTCACCGGAAGCAGGTGTGCGATTAACGTGAACATTAAAAACCGACAAAAATATCGACACACGCATCCGCGGCTCATCCCCCATGCCCAGCTCGGCTGGCGGTGCGGCTTCGCATATAGCACATACGGTTCCATCAGCGGGACTTACGAGCACCCCCTCTTCATCCGGGATCACTCGCTCAGGGTCGCGGAAAAAATAAAGGCACCATCCAGTGAGAATCAATCCGATCCATCCCAGCGGCTCAGCAAGAAAAAACAGGCCAAACGATATGGCAAAAAATATTACTACAAAGATATGCCCTTCCTTATGGATTGGCGTCATCACGACATCTGTTGCCTTCATTTTTAGACCCTCTAGGTAACTGAAATTGCGCACACACTGGCGATTTGCACCCTCCCCGTCAAGTCGTGCCTGAGCGAGGCGGGCGTTTTAATATCCAGCAAACAATCGTTTGCGCTATTGCAACTGTATAGTTCAAAACAGAAAGATACTGTCATTAACACTTGCTTAAACAGAAGGCGCGATTTTAATTGGTAAAGCACTCTATATTTGTGACGAGGGATATCAGGCGCGATGAAATTGCACGAAACGCTGGAAAAGGTTCAAGGGCATCTTGATAATCTCGACAATCCACAATTCGATAAAATCGACTTTGAGTGGGAAGGCATCAAATTCCATGCCTATGCTGGTGACGATGCCGATGGCGGAAAAATTTATCTTTCTGCAAAGCTAGGTAAACTGTATTTCTCGATTGAAGACTCTGTCCAGCGAACCATGGCAATAGAGCGTATCTATGCAACCAATCGCGGCATAGACGGCGCATATCGAATAGAAAAAAATGGGACGATCAGTTTCAATAGCATCACGAGCACCGATAAAATGCTCACGGGGGCTGGTCTAATGGGCGCCCTTACGCTTATTTTGCTCGAATCGGAGACCCATCTCCGAGCACTCAGAGCCCATCTCAAGCCGCAGGATCTAGACCCTTAGTTCGCTGGCTTCATCGGGGCGTTTCAGTAGTCTGATTTGGCAGCCTAAAGATTTGCCCCGGATAGATCAGGTTCGGATCTCGGATCTGCTCGCTATTTTCCTTAAAGATAACAGTATACCGAACACCTGAGCCATAAAGCTGTCGAGCGATCTGCCAGAGCGTGTTCCCTGGCTTGACAAAGACGCCCCCCTCTGCAGATGAAGGGTCTATTGGCGTACCTGTTTCGAAGGGCTGTTCAATACGCAACTGGACTTGACCGTCACCTATTGTCTGGTCAACTCGGATACTGTGCGAGCCGCTTTTTAGCACTTTTCCCGCCAATGGAATGGTCCAGCGTCCGTCATCAGTAGCCCGCACACTACCGACATAGTCGCCATCAAGATATAGACGCACATCAACCCTGGGGAGCGAACGACCCGCAAACACGGCTGCGCCGCCGTCCCCATAATCAATGGTGTCAACACTCAAGCTTTCCCCAACCTCGCCAAAAGCCGCAACCCCGGGCTTTTGCAGAACTGTACTCGCGCCTTGGCCGCTTTTAGGGGTTAAAACCGCGACCACGCCGTTTTGTTCACGCTCTACAAATCTTTTATCGTCACGCTCCGGGACCGACACAACGACGACGTTATCCGCTTCAG
The DNA here is from genome assembly GCF_048260245.1 of Kordiimonas sp. Classification (GTDB taxonomy): domain Bacteria; phylum Pseudomonadota; class Alphaproteobacteria; order Sphingomonadales; family Kordiimonadaceae; genus Kordiimonas. The sequence goes on from NZ_JBLXGZ010000005.1 coordinate 17,554, forward strand.
CAATCTGATTTTTGTTCTTGTCGACGGCCTTTAGGTTGAGCTCCACAGATCCTGCTTCAAGGGGCTCCTGCAGGATCATTACCCATTCGCCATCATCATTCGCCACTACCTCAGAAATTTTCCGGCCATTGGCGTATAATTCCACCCGCGCACCAGGTGTCATACGCCCTGCTATCACACCGGTACCACCACGCGATATTCGTACAAGGTCAAATTCGGGTACAACTTTATCAGGCGTGATCGCTTTCAGGTCGGAACCGGCTTGCTCATGGGGCGTTGGTGCCGTCTCATTTTCCGGCTTAGGGCCACCACCAAATGCAACGTACAGAATTGCAGTAATGGCGACCAATACGGTAATCGCTATAATCGCTATCCTGCGCATGTCGTCACTTTTGCTTTCCAGTGGACCCATATCACACCATACTAGTCTTTCCACAAAGCCTTAACAATCGGGCCTTTATAAAGAAAGATGATTTTACTAAAAACATGTCAAAACTTTGTTCGAAATCATTTTCTCTTCTTCTATATCTGTGAAGGATAAAAAAGTGCAAGTCTTGTCCAGTGTATCTGCATCATCCCACACCAATATCAAAACAGTATGTGTTTATTGTGGATCGCGCATGGGGAAAGGGCGCGAATACGAAGCGTTGGCCAATAAACTGGGCACCCTTATTGCCTCAAATAGAATGAACCTCGTGTATGGAGCAGGCAGCATCGGCCTGATGGGCGTTGTGGCGCGGGCCGCGCGAGATGCCGGCGCCGATGTCATCGGCATCATACCGGAACACCTTGACGCGATTGAGATTACACAAGATGGGCTTACTGAGCTTCACGTCACACGTAACATGCATGAGCGTAAAAAGATGATGTTTGACCGCTCTGATGCATTTGTTGTTCTACCGGGTGGCCTGGGTACACTCGATGAAACGCTGGAGATAATGACATGGGCGCAACTGAGCCTTCACAAAAAGCCCATAATTTTATTGAATCACAAGAATTATTGGTCACCTTTAATCCAGTTGGTTGATCATGTTGTCAAAGAGGGTTTTGCAGCAGAAGAAAACGCGAAGTTATTGCAGTTGGCTGAGACCGCTGAAGAAGCTGTCGAGATTCTGGCGAGTGCCTCGGCGGAAAATGCACCTTCCAGCAGCGAATTGATGTAAAAAGAGATTGATCAGTAAAATTTGCCCGTGTTCACTCTTCAACTATATGAATTGTGATGATAGGGTGCGCGCAAATTTCGCGCCGACTTCTCCAGGGCGCACAGTTACCCCATGGGACAAAAACTAGCTTGAGGGACCAATGAGCAAAATTACCGTAAAAAATCCTATTGTGGAAATCGATGGCGACGAGATGACACGGATCATCTGGCAATGGATCAGAGAGCGTCTTATCCAGCCATATCTTGATGTTGATCTTCTTTACTACGACCTATCGGTTACCAAACGCGATGAAACAGACGACCAGATCACAATCGACGCAGCAAACGCGATCAAAGAACATGGAGTTGGTGTAAAATGCGCCACCATCACACCAGACGAACAGCGCGTTGAAGAGTTTGACCTCAAGAAGATGTGGCGTAGCCCGAACGGTACAATCAGAAATATCCTTGGAGGTACCGTTTTCCGTGAACCAATCATCATGAAAAACGTCCCCCGGCTGGTCCCAGGCTGGACCAAACCGATCGTGATTGGCCGCCATGCTTTTGGTGACCAATACCGCGCAACCGACTTCTTGGTACCCGGCGCCGGCAAGTTAACCATGAAGTTTGAGCCTACTGATGGCGGTGAGTCCATTGAGCGTGAGATATACGAATTTGAAGAGGCCGGCGTTGCGATGGGTATGTATAATGTGGATGCTAGTATCCGCGATTTCGCCCGCGCCTGCATGAACTATGGCCTCAATCGTCAGTGGCCGGTTTACCTCTCCACCAAAAACACCATCCTAAAAGCTTACGATGGCCGCTTCAAAGATTTGTTCATGGAAGTGTTTGAAAACGAATTCCAAGACAAGTTCAAAGATGCCGGCATCACCTATGAGCATCGGCTGATCGATGACATGGTAGCATGTGCCATGAAATGGGCAGGTGGCTTTGTCTGGGCATGTAAGAACTATGACGGCGACGTACAGTCTGACACCGTAGCGCAAGGTTTTGGCTCGCTGGGTCTGATGACTTCCGTTCTGATGACACCCGATGGGAAAACCGTGGAATCCGAGGCTGCACATGGTACGGTAACACGTCATTACCGCCAGCATCAGGAAGGTAAGGAAACCTCCACGAACCCGATCGCTTCAATCTTTGCCTGGACCAGAGGGCTGAAATACCGCGGCAAGATGGACGGTACGCCCGATGTGGTTAAATTTGCAGAAGCCGTTGAAAGCGTCTGCATCAATACGGTGGAAACCGGCAACATGACCAAAGACTTGGCCTTGTTGATCGGACCAAACCAGTCTTGGATGACGACCGGCCAGTTCTTTGACAAAGTCGATGAAAATTTGAAAGCCGCGCTCGGCTAGCCCTCAATTCCAATACAGGATCATAAAAGCCACTCCAAGCCGGAGTGGCTTTTTTTATTGCTTACCTGCCATTACTGGCATTTGCGCTGCTCGCATCCATTCCGCCTGATGCCCTCTCATATCCTCCACAACGCTTTCCTCCAACAATCCCTCCCTGCAAAATTCGCCGAGCCGACGGGCGCAATGCTCTTGCACTTGCCGGGCAAATTCGGGATAGAGCGACAAGAGCACATGTAAGTCTGTGCTTTCAAGCCACAACACCCGAACCCGGGACTTCGCGACAGTAGCAGGCTGATCTCCAATCAAATTTAATAAGCCACACTCACCGAAAAAGTCTCCTGTTCGGAACGGTATCGCTTGGTGTCGGAAAAAAGCATCCATTTCACCGGAAATGATAAAGTATAGACCGTTATCTCGGTCCATCCGATGGGTAAGAATGGTGCCAGGCCTAAGTGAAAGTGAGCGAAGTCGGGCACTAAGCTCGACAGCAGCCTGCCGGGGTAAGCGAGAAAACAGTGGAATATCTTCCACGAGACTAACGGGAACAAGAAACTCACGCCTGTGCACCTCATCAGAGAAGCCTGAAGCAATGATCCCGATAGGCAGGGCATAAAATCCCAAGCCAATCACCATAATGACCCCGGCAACCAGCTTACCCAAGCCCGTAATCGGCACCACGTCACCGTAACCCACAGTAGTGAGCGTCGCGAGTGCCCACCAGAACGCATCAGGTATGCTCCCAAATTTCGCAGGCTGCATGCCACCTTCAATATAATACATCAGGGTCGAAGAAAAAAACAGCAAGCTGGCCATAACGATCATGGTGGCAAACAGCGCTCTTTGCTCAGCCATAATCACCCGGCCAAGTGACGCCAGGGCAGGTGAATAACGCACAAGCTTCAAAAGCCTTAGCAAACGGAATATTCGGAGTTCTCTGAGGTCTACGTTCAAAAGCGGTGCAATAAACACAGGGAGGATAACAATCAGGTCTAACAATGCGAGCGGCGACACCATATACCGCAATCGCCGCTGGATAGCTGTATCACCTGCAACGAGTTCCCGCTCGGCGCTTGCCCAAACACGAGCAAGGTACTCAACAATGAAAACACCAAGGGAAACTCGGTCAAACGCTTGAAAGTAAGGGTGAAAGTTTTGCAGCAGGGATGGGACAGTCTCAAGAGCTACAGCCACTACATTGGCTACAATGAGTGCAACCATAAATGCTTCAAAGAACAGGGCCCACCTGCTGCCGAAGCTACCGAGCTCAAGAAAGTCATATGTTTTGCGGCGGAGCGTGTTGTCCTTCATTGTCTCAAAACTCCGCCGTTTTCCCTAGAGCGCTGTCAACGCAGCCTCAATCGCAGCTATAGCCTCCGGTGCCTTGTCGGCATCCGGACCACCCGCCTGCGCCATATCAGGCCTTCCGCCGCCACCCTTACCGCCCAATGCCTCGGCGCCCGCACGCACGAGCTCCACAGCACTAACTTTTACGGTCAAATCATCGGTTACCCCGACAAGAATAGCAGCTTTACCGTCATTAGTCGCAACCAGTGACACGACACCACTACCAATAGATTTTTTTGCCTCGTCAGCCAGCCCCCTCAAATCCCGGGCCTGCACGCCATCAAGAACTTGGCCAAGAAATTTTATTCCGGCGATATCCTTGACCGCCGGACCACCTGTACCGCCGCCAAGCGCCATTTTTTTCCGCACCTCATTCAGCTCTTTTTCAAGAGATTTACGCTCGTTTTGAAGTGCAATAACGCGTTCAGGGAGATCAACAGGGGTCACTTTCAAGCTCGAGGCGGCCTCCTTGAGAATCTTCTGTTGGGTCAGAAGGTACTCAAGCGCTGCTGCGCCTGTCAGCGCCTCAATCCGGCGCACCCCGGCCGATACAGCACTCTCCCCAACGATGGTGAAAATCGCTATATCGCCAAGCCTATCGACGTGAGTACCGCCACAAAGCTCAACTGAATAGTGCGGTTTTTGCCCTACTTTGTCAGCGCCCATGGATACTACACGCACTTCGTCGCCGTATTTCTCGCCAAACAGCGCCATCGCGCCGGCTTCTATCGCGTCGTCATAAGAAAGCAACCGTGTTTCCACCACTGCATTATCACGAATGATACTATTCACTTCACGCTCAACGGCGGCAAGTTCGTCCGCAGTAATGGCTTTCGGGTGCGAGATATCAAAACGTAGTCGGTCCGGCGCAACCAAGGAACCCTTCTGAGTTACATGTTCACCGAGTTGCCGACGCAAAACCTCGTGCAGCACATGAGTTGCAGAATGATTTGCGCGCAGCCTGTTACGTCTATCGGTGTCAACCGCCATATCCAAGGCATCCCCGACCTTAATCACGCCTTCTTGCACTTTTGCTTTATGCACATGCAGCGCACCGACCATTTTCGCGGTGTCGGAAACGGACAGCTTGACACCTTCGGCCCTCATGGTACCGCTGTCACCCATTTGGCCGCCGCTTTCGCCGTAAAACGGGGTCTGGTTGGTTACAACCATCACCCCATCGCCTGCATTGGCACTTTCGACACGCGCCCCATCTTTAACCAAGGCGACCACCTGCCCTTCGGCCACCTGCGTTGTATACCCTACAAACTCAGTTGCGCCTTTCTCGTCCTGAATGTCGAACCATACCTGCTCGGTCGCAGCGTCGCCGGAGCCCGCCCACGCTGCACGCGCCTTAGCCCGCTGCTCCTCCATTGCAACGTTGAAACCGTCCACATCTACATGACGATCTTGACCCCGCATATGGTCCTGCGTTAAATCCAGCGGAAAACCGTAGGTGTCGTAAAGCTTAAAGGCGACATCGCCGGGAAGCGCTGCATCATCCGCTATTTTGTCCAGTTCGTCTTCAAGCAAACGAAGGCCTTTATCTAGCATCTGACGAAAGCGAGCTTCTTCGAGCTTCATGGTTTCCTCAATAAGCCGCTGCGCACGACCCAGCTCAGGGAATGCCTGGCCCATCTCACCGACCAAGGTTGGGGCAAGTTGATACATAACCAAGTCCTTGGCACCAAGAAGATGAGCATGGCGCATAGCCCGGCGCATAATACGGCGCAGAACATATCCGCGACCTTCATTGGATGGCAAAACACCATCAGCAATAAGAAAACTGCAGGCTCTCATATGGTCTGCAATCACACGATGTGACGCTTTGTTCTGCTCAGTCTCGCTCGCACCGGTCGCCTCAACTGAGGCCTCAATCAGCCGTCTGAAAGTATCAATTTCATAATTGTCATGGGTGCCCTGCATAACGGCTGCAATGCGCTCAAGTCCCATCCCGGTATCGATACTAGGCTTCGGCAGGTCAACACGTTCGCCGGTCGAGAGTTGTTCGAACTGCATGAACACAAGGTTCCATATTTCAACAAAACGGTCGCCATCTTCTTCAGCAGTACCTGGAGGGCCACCCCATATGTGATCACCATGGTCGTAGAAAATTTCGGAACATGGCCCACATGGACCAGTATCCCCCATCGACCAAAAATTATCCGATGTAGCTATGCGGATGATGCGTTCTTCAGGTAAACCTGCAATTTTCTTCCAAAGGTTAAAGGCCTCATCATCTTCATGGTATACAGTGACGGTCAGTTTATCTTTACTAATACCATACTCTTTGGTGATCAGATTCCAGGCAAACTGAATGGCCTCGTCCTTGAAATAATCGCCGAAGGAAAAGTTGCCCAGCATCTCAAAAAAAGTGTGATGTCGCGCAGTATAACCAACATTATCCAGGTCATTGTGTTTTCCGCCGGCACGCACACATTTCTGCGATGAGGTCGCGCGCCTGTAATCCCGGGCTTCTGCCCCAGTGAACACGTTTTTGAACGGCACCATACCGGCATTAATAAACATCAAGGTCGGATCATTGATCGGCACAAGCGGGGCCGATGGAACACGTTCATGCCCCCTAGAAGCAAAGAAGTCCAAAAAAGTCTTACGGATGTCGTTCGCACCTGCCATAGGTATCGGCCCTTAGTTTTGATTACAATTCCGCCTCGCAAAGTCTGGGCGAATGGTTCAATTTAAGCTTCTGGCCCTTGTAACGACAGGCACTAACGCTGTCCAGCCAATGTCTCGCGCTATAACAGCATTTTTGCACATCGCAAAACGCCAAAAAGGCGACCCAAAGCCGCCTTTTCACTATATTATCCAATATTGCTCAAATCTAAACTTTATCAGTCACTCTCTTCGCCTGGTGCAACTAACATTGCTTCGTTCACCAAACCTGCGTTTTGCCGAATAGCTCGCTCTATTTCATTGGCAACATCGGCATTCTCCAGCAAAAATCGTTTGGCATTTTCACGGCCTTGCCCGATGCGCTGACTGGAATAACTATACCAAGAGCCAGATTTTTCCACGACACCTGCTTTCACACCAAGGTCAAGAATTTCACCGGTTTTCGAAACACCCTCACCATACATAATGTCAAACTCAACCTGTTTGAAAGGCGGCGCAAGCTTGTTCTTAACCACCTTGACCCGGGTCGCGTTCCCGACGATTTCATCCTTGTCCTTAATCGCGCCAACACGGCGGATATCAAGCCGAACCGAGGCATAAAACTTCAGTGCGTTACCACCAGTTGTTGTTTCGGGGCTACCGTACATAACACCAATCTTCATGCGTATCTGATTGATGAAAATGACAATGGTATTTGACTTTGAAATTGATGCAGTCAATTTGCGGAGCGCTTGACTCATCAAGCGCGCCTGAAGCCCCACGTGGCTATCGCCCATCTCCCCTTCAAGCTCAGCCCTCGGAGTCAGCGCGGCTACGGAATCGACAACAAGAATATCAATCGCACCAGAGCGCACAAGGGTGTCGGCGATCTCGAGTGCCTGCTCACCTGTATCTGGCTGACTGATGAGAAGCTCGTTAACATCAACGCCGAGCTTACGTGCATAAACTGGATCAAGCGCGTGTTCAGCATCTACGAACGCTGCGATCCCACCCTTTTTCTGGGCTTCAGCCACAGCATGCAGCGCAAGCGTGGTTTTACCCGAGCTTTCCGGCCCATATATCTCGACGATGCGGCCCTTTGGCAAACCGCCAATACCCAGAGCAATATCCAAGTTTAAAGAGCCTGTTGATATGACCTCAATTTCAATACCACTCTCGCGTTGACCGAGCTTCATAACCGAGCCCTTACCGAAGGCCCGATCAATCTGGCCTAGCGCCGCCTCGAGTGCTTTTGTCTTATCCATGGATGTTCCCTTTACCAACTGCAGTTCCGGCATTGACATGATTGAGCCCCCTTATTCCACAGGCGTTAATCCCTTGCAATGACCGTTTTGTACTATTTTTGTTCCATAAAGACAACACATATTCTCTTTTTGTTCTCACCCTCAGGCATCCAGAAGCTCGACCTAGCCAAGGATGCCTTTAACCTGTTCGGCCAACTCCTTGAGAGAAAAGGGTTTTGGCAAGAAAAGAAATTTATCGTCCTCAAGGTTTTGTCGCACCATGTCTTCGGCATACCCAGAAACAAATATGACGGGAAGGTCAGGAAACACCTGTCGCGCTTCTTTAACCAGAGTGGGGCCATCCATATTCGGCATAACCACATCAGATATCAAAAGATCAATTGTTTCCTCGTCATCCATAAGAATTTCCAGACCCGCCTCCCCCGAGGCGGCCTCGAGAACTCTATACCCCTTGTTGCTGAGTGCGCGACTGGCGAACATACGCACTGGGTCTTCGTCCTCAACGATCAGGATTGTACCCTTGCCTGTCAGGTCTCGCGCTGGTCCTTCAACCGCTTGCGCAGCCTCCTGTGTCTCGTCGTTTCCACCAAGATGGGCTTTAAGAAAAAGACGAAAATTACTGCCAACACCTTCTTCCGATTCCACGAACACAAAGCCCCCAGTCTGCTTTACGATACCATATACGGTCGCGAGCCCAAGCCCTGTGCCTTGCCCAACTTCCTTTGTCGTGAAAAAGGGCTCAAAAATCTTTGCCTGATTGTCTTTCGAAATCCCACACCCAGTGTCGATCACCTCGATCAATACGTAGTCGTCCGGAACAATCACGTCATATTGTTCAATGAGCTTGTGGTCCGGCCCTACCATGCTTGTCCGGATTTCCAGCCTGCCGCCACCGGGCATAGCGTCCCGCGCATTGACAGCCAGATTTATAATCACCTGCTCCAACTGGCCCTGATCAACTTTCACGGGCTGCAGGTCACGGCCATGCATAACCTGAAGCTCTATATTTTCACCGATTAGCCGGCGTATCAAATTCGATAATTCTGCAAGAACATCCGTTATCAAAAGTACTTTAGGACGAAGGGTTTGCTGCCTTGAAAAAGCAAGTAACTGGCGCACAAGGTTTGCGGCGCGGTTAGCATTCTGCTTTATCTGAATGATGTCCGAAAACGACTGATCCCCAGCGTCATGGCGAACAAGGAGCAGATCGCAAAAGCCTATAATAGCCGTAAGCAGGTTATTAAAATCATGCGCAACTCCCCCCGCCAACTGTCCGACAGCTTGCATTTTCTGCGCTTGAACAAACTGTCGTTCGAGACTTTTCTCTTGCGTGGTGTCCATCAGATATAAAATTACAAGCATCTCGCCTTCTGCAGTCACCGGAGACGACACCACCCGCCCAACCCTCTCCGGCTGGGCATTATAGATGACGTCCAATGGCATTGAGGCTGGTTTGCCTGCGCAGCCATTTTCTATAAGTGATTTAAGCTCCTCACGATCATCCTGTTTGACAAGTTGCAGGATACTGCCCCCTGGGCTAACCGTTTTACCTGCCGGATGTAGTCGCAGAGGTTTATTAAATTCCAGCACCTCTGCCTTTCGATTGACCACAGCTACGGCAATAGGAGCGCTGTCAAAGATAGGATCAACAAGTATCTTCTGGCCATCCTTGAAGTGACCTATTCCGGACCTGCTCGATTTCTGCATGAAACGATATCGTCCAATTTCCCGGCTTTGCTCGCGCGTCCGCAAAGGAACATCAATGACATCAACATCAATGCGCTGATTATTGCCAAGAAGGAGTTGGCTATCACCCGCTCGCAACTGAACTTTTATCGGTAGCTGGCCGGCCGGCAGCCCCAGCCAGTCCCGCATCACTTCGTTTATGTAGTGAGGTTTTCCCTCACTGTCTTCCAGCGCAACTGCGCAGCCAAGCTTCTCAAATACCGGCACGTCCCAGCTACCGATAATTGATCGTTCATGCTCTAGGCGCTGCAGGTCCCCGTTAAGCGCCACATGCCACATCATATGCCGCTTTACCCGTTTCCCGGAAACGCACAATAAAGTTCCCTTTTCGTCACCTGTTTCAAACTCCCGCTCGCCAAGGCCCGTGTTCAAAACACTTGAAAGAAGACTCCCAAGGGCGGCCTCCTCCTTCTTACTACGGCACAAATCCTGGATATGCCGGAGGGGACCAAGAGCCAAACGCTCAAAGGCAGCATTTGATGCGACAACATCCCCACCAAGGTCGGTGATAACCACAGCGCGACGCTCAAGTGCGATGAGAGCGTTAACCAACTCTTTGTCTGCAGCCTCTCGGCGGCTGGGAGAATGACCAACCTGCCCCATCGCCCTCAGAAGGGTGAGCGCCGTAGCGATCAATAACGCGCCACAAACGGCAAATGCTACGGGTCCGCCCCATGCAAGCCAAGCCAGGGCGCCTACGCCTGCCGTGCCCACCAACGCCGCAAGGGCAATGGAAAGCAACTTGATACCGGACTTCGCTTCACGATCGACGAGAGCTTCCTTTACAGGCAGTGGCAGGCGGCTTTCCATATATCTTTCCCTCTCCGTTCCTTGTCGAACTCTAGGCTGGAAGCTCAGTAAGGTTCAAGCCCCCTCAGCGACGCTTGCCGGAGAAACCAGCCCGCCTCAACTTCATGATGTAACTGATGACGCCAGCAACAGCTTTGTAATGTTCTGGAGGGATTTCTTCGTCAATTTCAACACTGGCGTGCAGCGCACGAGCAACAGGAGGATTCTCAATTATGGGAACACCGTTTTCTTCAGCCAGTTCACGGATTTTAAGGGCAATTGAGTCAACACCTTTGGCCACGAGTTTCGGAACATCCATTGTGCCATGTTTGTATTCTAGCGCGACAGCATAGTGGGTCGGGTTGGTGATAACCACGTCTGCATTGGGAATATTGGCCATCATGCGCTGCATCGCGCGCTCTCGTCGAATAGAGCGCAAACGCCCCTTCACATGTGGATCACCATCAGACTGTTTACGCTCGTCTTTGACCTCTTGCTTGGTCATACGCAACTTCTTGATATATTGGTACTTCTGGTACGAGAAGTCGATTGCAGCAACGATTGTCAAGAAAATCAGCACAGCAATCATCAGGCGCACCGCCATCGTATAGATGAGATCCATCATATCCATCACCGACATCAGCATGATGGTATCGATCAGCTCTCTCTCTGGCAGAACTACGATCAGAACCGCCGCGCTAACCCCCGTCAGTTTTAGCGTAATTTTGATGAATTCGATGAAGATGCGCGTAGAAAAAATCTTCTTGGCCCCCTTGAGCGGGGACAATTTGGAAATATCAGGTTTAAACTTCTCAAAACTGAAGGTCGCGCCGTGCTGCACAAGGCTTGCAGCTAAAGCCACAACGACAAATACAAAAAAAGGAATAATAAGAATAAAAAACACTTCACGGACCAGAGAAACGACGTTGGCCATTGCCCCCACCTGCTCCGTATTCATAAGGTGGACTGTTCCCATAAAAGCCTGCAGGCGACGGGTGACCGCAAGCGCTATCATTGGCCCCATGCCCGCGACCACTGCCGTGGCCGCTGCGATCATAAACCAGGTTTTCAACTCCTGACTTGAAGCAACCTCGCCTTTTTCCTTCGCGTCTTGCAGCTTCTTCGCAGTTGGTTCCTCGGTTTTTTGACTTTCGTCTTCGTCAGCCATGAATCATCCTAAAAACCCCAGCAATAGTTCGCGGAAGCGATCAAGGAACAACTGCATCATCCCGCCAATCAGGATCATCATAAGGGAAAAACCAATAAAAATATTTACTGGCATACCAATGAAAAACACTTGAAACCCCTGAACCATCCGCGAAATCAAACCAAGGCTTAGGTTAAAGATCAGACTGTAAACGATAAAGGGTGACGCCATGTGGAAACCAAGCAAAAACGAGTCTGACACCATCTCGGTAATCAGTGTCGCATAGTCAGCATAGGCAAGAATTTCTCCCACAGGGAATTTCTGATAACTGTGCGCCATACCCATTATCATCAGGTGGTGAAGGTCGAGAACCACAATCATGGTGATCGCAATATAGGTCATAAACGCTGCCACCAAGGCACTCTGAGATCCTTGGGCAGGGTCAAATGACTGAGCGGCTGACAAGCCTGTCTGAAATGCGATGACAGTCCCCGCCGTATGCGTGGCAGACATCAAAATCCGCGTTGCAAGACCAATAATCAATCCCACCAACAACTCACGGACCATGACAACCAGTAGACCAAAAACGTTATCTGGGATTGGTGGCAGCATTTCCCTGACACTGCTGTAGACAATCAGCGATATGGTAAGGGCAAGGCCTGCCCTTATACGCCGCGGCACCGACGCCTCGCCAAGGATTGGCATGACCATGACTAGCGCGGCGAGCCGGATAGTGACAAGCAGGAAACCGAACGCCTCAGCGGGCAACACCTCGCTCAGCATAAATCACCCGCCCGAAATGATACGCTCTGATATCCTTAACATAAAGGCTGAAAGGTTTCGCCCCATGTAAGGCAGCGCCATTAATAGAACCGTGAACACAGCTATAATTTTAGGTACAAAGGTGAGGGTCATTTCCTGCAGCTGCGTTAGCGTTTGAAAAAAAGCAATCGCTAGACCAACAACCAGACCCACGCCCAAGATGGGACCCGCGGTCAGAAGTAAAACGGTCAATGCATCTCGTGCGACCTCAAGGACATCCGGACCGGTCACCTTACCCCTCCCAAACAGTGTGAACGAACGCCTAGATCGGCATCTTCAGAATGTCATTATAAGCTGAGATTACCTTATCACGCACACTGACAACGGTATCCACCACCATTTCCGCATTTGAAACAGCGGTCACAACATCGACCATATCCGCTTGGTCAACCAGCGCCTTGGCACTCGTTACTTCTGCGCTCTCTGTTGCCTTCTGTACATTCCCAACGGCCTGATCTACCAACGAGCCAAATGCCGAGTCTGTCTTCAGACCATCAGAGCCATCTCGCGCTCCCAGCCCGCTTGGCTGCATCTGTTTGGTTGCGTGTGAGTAAGCGTTGACGGCATCAAGTTGCTTGATATTCATATCTTTTCCTACCTCAGCAAATCAAGTGTCATGGTCGCCATACGCCGTGTAGCCTCAAGGGCATTCAGATTAGACTGATAGGTACGCTGCGCTTGCCGCATATCCATCATTTCAATCAGACCGTTGACATTTGACGTCTTGATGTAGCCGGCTCCATCTGCTGCAGGATTGCCTGGATCGTATTTCTTGCCAAACTCTTTCTGATCGTATGCTACAGTACCAGACTTAACCAGTGTTACCCCATTGGCACGGTCCAGTTCAGTTTCAAAAGTCACAATTTTACGACGATATGGGTCGGCCCCAGGCTCCATCGCGATAGAATCCTGATTGGCAATATTCTCTGAAATAACCCGCATCCGAACGGACTGAGCTCGCAGCCCCGCCGCTGATGCCATCATGGCTTTTTGTAAATCCATTGCCTGCCTCTTATTCCGCTAAAGTTAAACAGTGGCCGGTTTCTACCGTCCGCCGTCCTTGCCGATAGCTTTTTTCAAAAGCCCAAGGTTCTTTTTATAGAGGTTGACCACCATACCGTATTTCATCTGATTATCGGCCAAAGTCATCATCTCTTCCTCAAGGACGACTGAGTTGCCGTTCGGTGATTCTTCTCGACCCTTCATTTCCCTGATACGAGACGTGTCCGCCGCACCACCGGATATATCCATGTGTCGGCCACTATTCGCCTTCATCTGCACACTACCACTTGCCCCGCCCGACAACTCATCGACAAGCCCGGAAAACTGCTGTTTCTCCAGCTGCTTAGCCCTATATCCCGGCGTATCAGCATGCGAAATATTTTCCGTAATCACTGCTTGGTTGTTGTTCAGCCATGCAAGCCGCTGCTTGAGCGCGGCCATGATCGGTATATTGGTTAAATCCATTGTCTCTCCGGGCATATAGCCTGAATTAAACTTCTACTGACTATAACATGACCTAAAACGTGTTAACAAGTTGCAAACAATCCTATATTTTCTTGAACTGTGGCTGGCCTAATGCACTTGCATTTTAAAAGAAACTGTCGCTGAATACCCATATGAACAAATCAAGTGACACACCTGTTCCAGGCACCAAGGCCGTCGCGGTCACCCAGCATCATGAGGGCAGTGCTCCACAAATTTCGGCCAAGGGACACGGTTATGTTGCAGAAAAGATCTTGGACATTGCCTTTGCCGAAGGCGTTAAGGTCCGCCAGGATACAGATCTCGTCGAACTGCTTGATGCCTTTGATGTTGACTGCCCGGTTCCCCTGGAGGCCCTACACGCTGTTTCACAAATTCTGGATCGGGTTTATGCTGAGAACCGCCAACTAGAGGAAAGCGCGCCTGCGCCCAAACGAGATGTGATTGATGCAGTGGTCGCAACGACTATGACGGACACGGACTATTGATTATGGAATATCTAGGGGTTTTTTCCGTACTGTTTCTCATGCTTGGGGCGCTGGCATTAATGGCTTGGCTTGTAAGGCGATTTGGCCTTTTGCCGGGCGCTCACCGCTCGAAGCCCGCAGATAAAGAACTGGAGGTTGTCGCCAGTCGGCTTCTCGACGCCAGAAACCGCTTGGTGGTGGTACGCTGGCATGGCAAGGATTACCTTATCGGCACGGGAGCCAACGGCGTTACCCTCATTGATACACATCGGCCCGATTTTGCCGATATGGTGGCCAATACCGGCAAGGAAAAAGGGTAGGAAGATGTTTGGTAATCGCGCGCTGCACCACAAGCTGATAGTTCGCACATTTCTCTTTCTGATCCCTCTCGGTATTGCCATAACCCTTGGCATGACATCACCGGTGTTGGCGCAATCTGTTAACATCGATCTTGGACAGTCCGGCTCACTGAGCGGCCGAGTGGTGCAGTTGATTCTGTTGATGACAGTGTTGAGCCTTGCCCCCAGCATTCTTGTCATGATGACCAGTTTCACCCGAATGGTGATTGTTTTTTCGCTGCTCCGAAGCGCGATGGGGACACAGCAATCACCACCTAATATCGTAATCGTATCACTAGCTCTGTTCCTAACTGGCTACGTTATGATGCCGACTTTTACCGCAGCATGGGAACAAGGGATCCAGCCGCTGATCAATGAGGAAATTGATGAAGTGGAGGCGTATAACCGGGCGTCGGTCCCGATGCGAAATTTCATGCTGTCTCAAGTAAGGGATAAAGACCTTGAGCTTTTCATGAACCTGGCCAATGACCCAGTGACAGCGGGTCCACAGGCGGTTCCCATGACAACCCTTGTTCCAGCCTTTATGATATCAGAAATTCGGCGCGCATTCGAGATTGGCTTCCTGCTTTATGTACCTTTTGTCGTCATAGATATGGTCGTTGCGTCCATCCTGATGTCGATGGGCATGATGATGCTGCCACCGGTTATGATTGCCATGCCGTTCAAACTGATATTTTTTGTTCTGGTTGATGGCTGGAATTTGGTGGCAGGCTCATTGGTCCAAAGCTTCGGAAACGCACCGCCTCCGGGCGTAGGCTGACAAAGCAGCAATTATATTAGCCAGGCTAACAATTTAAAAGACGCATCCCATAAACGGCTGGGCACTAGCCAGTGCCCTCATCGTCAAGGATAGGAGCTTCTCCAATCTGCTCCCAAAGCTCGATCTTGGTTCCTTCCGGGTCTAGAATCCAGGCAAATTTGCCGTATTCATACTCCTCCATTTCCCCGATCTGTTCGATACCTGAAGCTGCTAGTCGCTTGAGCAATACTTCAAGGCCTCGCACACGCAAGTTGATCATGAATTCGCGGCCAGACGGGCGGAAATACTCTGTCTCTTTTTTGAACGGCCCCCAGACAAAATAGCCTGCCTTTTCAGGGGCATCATCTTCGCGGAATACAAAACTGGCACCTGTTCCGTCAAACGGAAAACCGAGTTTGTCACGGTACCAGCCAACAAGGCTGTCTCGGTCGCGACATTTAAAGAATATGCCACCAACACCGGTGATGACGCCCTCTTGCTCGCTCATTGGTTCATTCCCTCCGTCGATCATTCAGAAGAGAGTAACCCGAGGGGCCGCCTTTGACGACCCCGGATTTCACAGCAAGGTCGCCTTAGAATACTTCTTCTTTGGTCTTGAGGAAACGTAGCGAGGGAAAATCCTCCTTTGCTTTATCAAGATGCCAATTGTTGCGCGCCAGATAAACCGGTGCTCCCGCATGATCAATGGCCATAGATGCGCGGTTCTGATCCGCGAATTTCTTAAGTTCCCTAGCATCACCTTCCACCCATTCGGCGGTCATCAGCGTTGTCGGCTCAAACCGGCAAGGAATTTGGTACTCTGTGCGGATACGGTCCGCCAGCACGTCAAACTGCAGCGGCCCAACAACCCCAACAACCCAGTCACTGCCCAGGTTCGGCTTGAAGACGCGTGCCGCCCCCTCTTCCGCAAGCTGCTCAAGCGCCCGACCAAGGTGTTTGGCTTTCATCGGGTCATCGGCGCGGACCTTTTGCAAAATCTCGGGCGCAAATGAGGGAACGCCGGTGAAATGAATGACCTCGCCTTCGGTAAGGGTGTCACCAATACGCAGGTTGCCGTGGTTCGGGATACCGATGATATCACCCGCGTAGGCTTCTTCAGCGACCTCACGGTCCTGTGCCAGAAAAAGTTGGGCATTATGAATGGCCATGATCTTACCGCTACGAACATGCTTCATCTTGATGCCTTTCCGGAAACGGCCGGACACAAGACGTACGAAAGCGATACGATCCCGGTGTTTGGGATCCATGTTCGCCTGAATTTTAAAAACAAATGCAGACACCTTCTGCTCGTCGGGCTCAACAGTGCGTTCCAACGATTTTCCTGCCCGTGGTTTTGGTGCAAAATCAGCCAAGCCCTCTAACACCTCACGGACACCAAAATTGTTGATAGCGGAGCCAAAAAACACTGGTGTCAAAGTCCCTTCAAGATAGGCTTCACGGTCAAAAGCCGGGCACAGTTCGCGCACCATTTCCACGTCCATGCGCAGCTTCTCAACTGCGTAATCGGGGAGAAGTTCATCCAGCTTCGGATCATCAAGCCCCTCGCATTTGATGCCTTCGGTCAAAAGGTCGCCTTTTCCACGATCGAATAGGATCAGTTGATCATGAATAAGGTCGTAACAACCTTTGAATTCGCGGCCCATGCCGATCGGCCAACTGGCTGGCGATACATCCAGGGCGAGGGTCTGTTCTACTTCATCCAGCAGCTCAAACGGGTCCTTGGCCTCACGGTCGAGCTTGTTGATAAAGGTGGTGATTGGCATGTCTCGCAGGCGGCAGACTTCAAAAAGTTTTCGTGTCTGCGCCTCTATGCCCTTCGCGCTATCAAGGACCATCACGGCACTATCAACGGCAGACAGCGTGCGGTACGTATCCTCGGAAAAGTCTTCGTGTCCTGGCGTATCGAGCAGGTTGAAGGTGCGGCCCTCATAATCGAAGGTCATTACAGACGAGGCAACCGAGATCCCGCGTTCCTGTTCAACCTTCATCCAGTCAGACCTTGCCCGTCTGCGTTCGCCGCGCGCCTTCACCTCACCTGCAGCCTGAATTGCGCCACCGAACAGCAACAACTTTTCAGTCAGTGTGGTTTTACCCGCATCCGGGTGCGAGATAATGGCAAACGTACGCCGCCGGTCAATATGGCCGCCTAAAGTCATTACGAATCGTCCAAAAAGAGCCCCCAAATGGTAGAGGCAGGTGCAAATGCTTGGCGCACCCTAGCGTTTTTTTTGCTGAAGGGAAGATAATTTAAAGACAATTTTAATCAATTTAAAGGCATATGCGCCGTTAAGTTGCATGTATGCGTCGTTTAATTGACCTCGCTCTAAACACTACTTGCAACCTAAGCGCATTTCATGTACTGGCGCGTCCATTAACCATATAGGTGGCAGGCACCATCTGTAAGGCGCAGTATTCTGCGAAATATGATCAGGCAACTTGTATCAACCACGTTAACTATGAGGCTGCCCGTGACTACCTTACATACACTTTCATACGACGACACCCATTTTCACAGTTTCTCTTTTGAGGGCTTTCCAATCCACCTGAAGGAATATTCGAAGGGGCGCACAGACATCCCCCTCGTATTCATTGGCGGCGCTTTTCAGAACATCAACCAGGTTGAGAAACTGAGCACCGCACTTGCTAAGGAAAGCTGGGTTATCGTCATCGACACGCCTGGCAATGGCGATACCGGCGTATTGCCTCACACCTTCTCGTTCGAGTTTATTTGCCGGGCCATTCACTTTGGCCTGAAGCGTCTGGGCGTTGATGTGATCAACCTGCTTGGCTGCTCCTACGGCAGCATTATCGCCATGCGCTATGCACAGATGTATCTTGGGGTGGAGAAACTCATCCTGGCTTCGGCAATGGAGAAATTACCTGACGATCTGGTATATGAATTCAATCTGCTATTGTTCCAGCTTGAATGGAACCGGATGGAGGAATTCGCCACAGGCTTCACTGGATTGATGACTAACCCCAGCCTGCGTGAAACCAACAAGCTTTGCCGTATTACGGCTAGCAAACTGGAAAACGCCCTCCTAAATGCAACACCCGGCATCAAGGAGCAATTCCGTCATAACACGCTACGTATTCTGCGAGACGGCAAGACGGACCTTTCCCTGATGCCCGATGTTGATGCTACCGTGTTTACCGGAGAACACGACCATTTCGTACCGGTCGCTGCCAACCAACGTGTCGCCGACAGCTTCAAGCGCGGGCGGTTCATCGCAGTCCCTGATGCAGACCACATGATCCATGTGGAAAAATTCCGCACCATGATTGACATTGTGATTGGTGCCGTCCAAGCGGACCAGAATGCACAAGAGGCAACTCCGGTAAAAGAAGCCGCATAAAAGTTGGCAATGCACGAATGACAAAAAGCCGGGAAGACGGTGCCAGCCACCTTCCCGGCTTTCGCCATTTAATACGCCTACCCTCTTCCGGGCTGAGGGGAAAGGGGGAGGGAAAATTCACCCAAAATCCGGCATTCGTATCATCTACGTATTAACTCAGGCAACCTGCCGCCAAAGGCGTACTCGTTGCCCGTAAACACATTAATAGACTACATAGTCTAGTTAAATTATTTAGCAAGCCTCGACACCGCCTTTTTTGGTAAAAAATTCACATTTTGGCTTAACGTCTTGAAAATATTGACAGCGCTGCCAATTCAATAATACTGCGGGTTACGCTATGTCTGAAAATAATTGCTTTTGTGATTTTCCGGTGGCAGTAGATGAGCAATTAACGGTGCCTATAGCTGCAAATATTACCCCCGCAATCAAAGGGAGCATTCCCGTGAACACCATAACCATGATCGGCCTTCTGGCTGGTAGCCTGACAACCATCGCTTTTGTACCGCAGGTGATCCATGCATGGCGTACCCGGTCAACCAGGGACGTATCGCTCAGCATGTTTACTATCCTATGCGCCGGCATCTTTATGTGGATCGTCTACGGTTTTATTATCGGTGACCTACCTGTCATCGTCGCCAACGTCATCACCTTTGGGCTCGCCAGCTCGGTTATCGTCGCCAAACTGCGTTTCGGTTAAAAAAAGACCGGCAATACGCCGGTCTTCTCATTGCCCTCAATCAAGTTGAGACTTACTTGAGCGATCTTTCAAAAAAATCAAACGCCCTGCCATAGAGATGAACCTGCACATCCCCGCGAATACCATGCTTTTTGCCGGGATAGGTCATCAGCTCAAAAGGCTTGTTCTTATTTTGCAGCACTGACATCAGCTTCACAGAATTGTCGAAAAACACATTGTCGTCTGCCATGCCGTGAATAAGCAGCAAATCGCCTTTGAAGCCATCCACATAGGGAAAGACGCTGGATTTGTTATAGACATCACCCGGTGCATCCGGGTGTCCCAGATAACGCTCGGTATAGCCGGTATCATATAGCCGCCAGTCGGTTACCGGGGCCACAGACACCCCTGCTTTGAACACGTCCGGCTCCTTGAACAGCGCCATCAAAGTCATATAACCGCCATAGGACCAGCCCCAGATGCCCACATTATCGCCATCAATATACTCACGCCCCTTCAGGTGGTTCACACCTGTGACCTGATCAGCGATTTCCACCGTGCCCATAGCATTTTTGACATGGCCTTCGAACTTCAGACCCCTGTTCCACATACCCCTGTTGTCCAGCACCATCACCACGTAGCCGTTGCGGGCCAGATAATGGTTGAAGTCCAGCTTCCATTCACGCCGCACACGTTGACCATGCGGCCCGCCATAGGGGGCCATGATGGCGGGATATTTTTTACCCGCCTCAAGCGTGGCTGGACGATAAAGCCGATAATAAAGCGCGGTACCGTCGTCCGCCTCAATGGTGCCGAACTCAGTGGTGACTGAACCAACATTATAAGGCGCGTAAGGGTGCTTTCCGTCTAGATGGTTGGCGAGCACAGAGGATTTGGTCGTGCCGTCTGCAAGTGAACGCACCAAAACCTGTGGCGGCTGTTCAGGGCTAGAGAATTTGTCGACAAAAATGCCGTCACCCACTTCCACGTCGTGCCAGCCCGCTTCGCGACTGATACGCGTGACCTTGCCGCCGTCAAGAGGGACAGAATATAGCTGCTGTTCAATCGGGCTGTCCTTGTAGCCTGTGAAATATACAACACCTGCGGCGACATCCACTTTTTCTAAGGCATTCACGACCCAGTCGCCACTGGTCAATGCGGCAATTTCCTCACCATCTGCTGCATGCATATACAGATGACGGTAACCAGTTTTTTCACTCGTCCAAATAAAACGACCGTCAGAGAGGAAGGTCAGGTTATTGTGCAAGTTGAT
Source organism: Kordiimonas sp. (assembly GCF_048260245.1). Lineage (GTDB taxonomy): Bacteria > Pseudomonadota > Alphaproteobacteria > Sphingomonadales > Kordiimonadaceae > Kordiimonas. Next base: position 38,173 of record NZ_JBLXGZ010000005.1, read on the forward strand.
CCAGACATCGGACTTCTCCGTCAGTAACGTCGTCGGCTTACCGTGATCGCTGGTGGCAATCAAATCGAGCTGGGTCTGTGCCCGATTCAGACGCTGAAGCACCACCGTGCTGCTGTCCGGTGTCCAGCCAACGCGACCAAGGTAGATATCCTTATCCTCGCCAAGTGAGAGCCATTGGCTTTCACCTGTTGATACTTGGGCAACCCCCAGTTTTACAGTTACGTTAGCACTTCCCGCTTCCGGATAACGTTGCTTGAGGGTCACAACACTGCCATCCGGCTGGACCTCATAGCGGTCTTTGACAACCACGCCACTTTCGTCAAACTGCTCGAACGCTACTTTGGTTTCATCTGGTGACCACCAGTATCCTGTGTAGCGACCAAGTTCTTCCTGTGCGATGAACTCCGCCATGCCATTGGCAACCGTCTCGCTCGCGCCGGTGGTGAGCTTTTTCTCTGAGCGGGTTTCGACATCAACCACATAAAGTTCGCGGTTGCGGATAAAGGACACATAGGTACCCTGGGGGCTGAACTTGATATCGGTTTCATACTCAGGGGTTTCAGTCAGGCGTTTCACCGTGCCGCCCAAAGGCAACACAAAAACGTCTCCCCCAAGCGGGAACAAAAGGTTATTGCTGTCCTGAGACCAGAAATAGCTGAGAATTCCAGATTTGCCAGTGAGACTACGGTTGCGCTCACGGCGGGCTTTCTCTTCCTCGCTCAGTGCTTCCGTCTCCCCACCCAGCAGGACATCCGAGTCAACAAGCAGGCTCACACTACCTGTTGCCACATCGAACTCCCACAAGTCCAATTGCGCCTGTCTTTCTTCCTTCCCGCGCAGGAAGGTAACGCGCTTGCCATCGGGTGACAGCTTCAGACCCTGTACCGTGGGGCCGCTCAAGCTCGGGCTACCCAGCAGGCGCTCGATGGTCAACTCGTCAGCCTGCAGGTTCGCTGTCACCAATGTTGCGGCACCCAAAAGCGCAGCGGCTATTGTCTTTTTTTTCATTCTTCGACCCTCTTTATGGTTCCCATACTGGTGGCGTGAGACGCCACTCTCTGTTTTATCAGTTCTTGTTCCTGTTTTTCGGTATACAAAGTTGCCTGAAACCTGCGGCAACAAAAGGCACCATGCGCTCATAAGCACTCACCATATCCTCAGATTTCGCAACGCCATCTGACAATTGATCGATGCGGCCCGTATGGGCAAACGTGAGGGTCAAGGCACCGGAAAGGAAATGATAGCTCCAATATATATTTTCCGGCTCTGCGTCAGGCAGCGCGCGTTTAAGCGCATCCATGAAGCGGCGGACAAGCGGGTCAAAATATTTCGTCATAAGTTGCCCACCCCATTCGGGCGAGTTGTTGATCTGTGCAATCAGCTCAAAATAATGCAACCAGCCTTCATCTTCCTGATAGCCATGCGCCAGAAGTGGCTTAAGAAAAGCGTCAATGATCGCCTCAACCGACGGACCAGCGTCACCCGCTTCCGCCTCGCATTTCTCCAGCGCTTCGAGCCGGGTGGTGTTCAGCACCTCGGCTCGGCGAAGCAATACCGCGTCAAAAAGCCCCCGCTTGTTCCCAAAATGATAACTGGCGAGCGCAAGGTCCACCTTCGCACGATCTGCGACCATACGCATGGAAACGCCGTCGAACCCGTGTTTTGCAAACAAGGCCTCTGCAGCGTCCAGTATTCTATCTTTACGTTTAACCCGCCGGTTAGGTGTGGTTTTAGCCACGCATCCCCTCCATTTCCTTCACTCTTAACCCAGGCATGCCGTCGGCGTAAATCCCAATAGCGCCAAATTCAATGATCGTTGAATTTTTGTATTGACATTTCAACGATTGTTGAATTTTAATAACGCCAAGGTCGATAAATCTACTCACAACCCTGGGGAGGGAAATATGAGAGTATCTAAAGCACTACGCGTTGCTCTAATGGGCTGCGCAGGTTCCGCTGCAATGGTAATCGCCAATCCGACACTAGCCCAAGAAAGCGCCGATGCTGGCGTTAAAGCGCTGGAAGAAATACAGGTGACGGCACGCCGGCGTACAGAAAGCCTGCAGGATGTTCCGATAGCTGTTTCTGCTTTTTCGGGGAGTGATCTGGCTTTGCGCGGTGCTGCTGACATCACCGAACTGGCGCAAATGGCACCAAGCGTCACGCTTGAGCCGTCCCGCGCCACAAGCTCCACGCTGACTGCTTTCATCCGTGGTGTCGGCCAGCAGGACCCGCTGGCCGGTTTTGAGCAAGGCGTTGCGCTTTATCTGGACGATATTTACATGGCTCGTCCTCAAGGCGCCCTTCTGGACATTTATGATGTAGAGCGCGTTGAAATCCTGCGCGGACCACAAGGCACACTATATGGCCGTAATGCCGTGGGCGGCGCCATCAAATATGTCACCAAGCGGCTCGGCGATGAACCGGAGTTTGGCCTGAAGCTATCTTACGGCAGTTATAATCAAGTTGACGCTGTCGCCAAAGCGGCCATGCCGATCAGCGACAAAGTTCGCGTTGGGGCAACGGTTGCGTCCCTGAATCGCGATGGTTTCGGTGAAAACCTGACCACAGGCGAAGAACACTACAACAAACAGATACTCGCGGCCCGCGCGAGCATTGAGTTCCTGCCAAGTGATGACCTTTTCATCCGGGTATCCGCGGACTATACCGACGACGACTCAAATTCTGTCGCTGGACATCGTCCCTACGCCGGTGCCGTAAGCGGCACACCCGTAACCGACAGCGTCTATGACACCTATGCCGGCGCCACCGAAAATGGTTCCACGAGTGGCATCGATGGGAATAACGAAGTTACCGCCAAAGGCATTCAGGGCACGATCGAATGGGCGGCCAGCGACACGGTAACCCTGAAATCCATCACCGCCTACCGCGAGGACTATACAGAATCGGTAATCGATTTTGACAGTCTTGCCGTCGATGATATGGATGCGCCGGTTATTTACGATAACGAACAGTTCAGTCAGGAACTCCAGCTTCTGTATACGGGCAACCGCCTTTCGGGCGTGTTCGGCTTTTATTATCTGGATGCAAGCGCCTCGAACGACTTTGATGTGGTTCTGGGCCAGCTTGGGCGGGCTTTTTACGGCAGTGAACTGGTAGCCTATACCGGCGGAACCGTCGACACCAAAGCATGGTCATTATTCGCAGACCTGAGCTATGAAGTGAACGACGCCGTGTCGCTTTCGGTTGGCGGCCGTTACACCAACGATAAAAGGTCGGCCGATATCTTCCGTGCCAACTATCTTGGACAGGGATCGCCGTTTTTTGGCTTCGAGAACAGCATCTTCCTCGCGGCATCAAGTGATTTTGAATCCGAGCGCACCTTCAAGGACTTCTCGCCGCGCATCGCGCTTGACTATAAAATCAACGAGGATGCACTTGTTTACGCCTCCTTCAGCCGGGGCTTCAAAGCAGGCAGTTTCGATCCGCGTGGTGCCAACCTCACTTCACCAGAGGTGGAAGACGGTTTCGATGCCGAAACGCTGGACAGCTACGAAATCGGCCTGAAGTCCACATGGCTGGATGGTCGCGCCCGTACTAACCTCGCTGTCTTCTACAGCGACTATAAAGATATGCAGATCCCGGGCTCGCTGCCCATTGACACCGACGGTGACGGCACGAATGACGGCTTCGTCGGCACGGTGACTAACGCTGGCAAGGCAACAATCAAGGGTATCGAGTTTGAGGGTACTTTCCTGCTCAGTGATAACCTGACCCTGCAAACCTCGCTGAACCTTCTCGATGCCGAGATCAAGGAATGGCTGCTGAACGGCGTCAATGTTGCCGACCAGCGCGCCGTGCAAAACACACCTGAATTCATGTCCTATGTCGGCATGACCTATATGTGGCCGATGTCAAACGGCAGCACCATCAGCTTCAACGGAAACTGGTCCCATAAGGGCTCCATCGTTCAGTTTGAAACGCCGGTCACGGAGATTGATCAGGATGCCTACAGTCTCTTTAACGCCAGCATCGTCTGGACGTCGGAGAACGGCAACTACTCCCTTGGCCTGCATGGCAAAAACCTTGGCAACAAGGAATACAAAACTGCGGGTTACAACTTCCCGACCCTCGGGCTTGAAAACAATATCACCACCTTCTACGGCCCGCCGCGTACTATCACCGCGACACTTGGCCTGAAGTTTTAACCCCCCAGGTAAGGGGCCGGAGATCAAGGTCACTCCGGCCCCTGCCCGCCGCCACATGCGGTATTCATTTCAACTTTGATGTGGGATTGTCAAATGGCTGCATTTGATACCAGTGCTCCGCTATTGCCCGAAATCTTCTCGCTTCACGGCAAGTGGAAAGACAATAAACCGGCACTTGTCTGTGAAAACCGTATTGTGTCATGGCGGCAGTTTGAAGCGAACACCAACCGCATTGCCAACGCCCTGATATCGCGCGGTGTATCACGCGGGAAAATGGTCGGCGTGGTCATGAGTAACGGCATCGCCATGGTCGAAGTGCTTGTTGCCGTCATGAAATCAGGCGCTTGTTCGGTACCGATCAACTTATCGGTAAGCGACGAAGCGCTTGAAGCCATGCTGAAAGACGCTGACGTCAACGCCGTTTTTTGCACCACAGACCAACAGGCGCGGCTTCAACCATACCTCACGGCGCAGAGTAGCGTTTTGGCGGTGTCTGACGAGGAACTGGCTGACTTCTCCAAAGCGGCGTCAACTTGCCTGCCAAGTGTAGGGCTTGAGGACAACGACCCGCTCAATGTCATATATAGCTCAGGCACCACCGGTATGCCCAAGGGCATATTGCATACCCATCAGGGCCGGCGTGACTGGGCCTATGATCTTGCCATTGCGCTTAGATATCATTCGGCGGCCAGGACGCTCTTTTCCATCGGACTTTATTCCAACATCAGTTGGGTCGGTATGCTCTGTACCCTGCTGTCCGGAGGCACCATGGTTATTGCGCCGAGGTTTGAGGCGCATGAGACATTGCAGACCATTCAGGATCAGGGCATCACCCATTTTGCCATGGTCCCAATTCAGTATCAGCGCCTGATGGAAGTGCCTGATCAAGACGCATTTGACCTTTCTACCATCGAAGCGGTGATGAGTTGTGGCTCCCCACTGCATGCTGACCTTAAAAAAACACTGTTCCAGCGTCTAGGGCCCAGGGCGGTGATTGAGCTGTTTGGCCTTACCGAGGGTGTGATCACCACGCTTGACCCCGAAGAGGCTGAGGGTCGAATGGCTTCGGTCGGCAAGCCGTTGATCGGTACCGACATCCGGATCATCGGGGATGACGACAAAGAAGTGCCAAATGGTCAGTCTGGTGAGATTGTCGGCTGCGGCCGTATTGTCATGCCCGGTTACCTGAACCGCCCTGACGCAACAGCCGAGGCCACATGGACCGACGCAAATGGCAAGGCGTGGCTCAGAACCGGTGACATTGGACAACTGGACGAGCAAGGCTATCTCTATATTGTCGACCGCAAGAAGGACATGATCCTTTCGGGCGGGCAAAACATCTACCCGCAGGATATCGAAGCGGTACTGATAAAACATGAAGCCGTGAATGAAGTGGCGGTGATTGGTATACCCAGCGCGCGCTGGGGCGAGACACCGCTGGCGATTGTGGTGCCCGAGCCGGGAAAAACCATCGACGAGGCAGCGCTGGTAGACTGGGCCAACGCGCAACTGGGGAGGCAACAGCGTATCTCAGGTGTGGCCCAAACCGATGCCCTGCCCCGGAACGCCAACGGTAAAATTTTGAAGCGAGAGCTTCGCGAGATATATGGGGGAAACTGACGTGAGCCTTTACGTCGACTGTTATTTCACCAATCCGGATGGTTTGAAACAGTATTACCGCGACTATGATAACGCGGGACCTAGGGCACCAGTTGTGCTGTGCATGCCCGGCCTCACGCGCAACCCGAAAGACTTTGATGCAATCGCGGAACATCTCGCTGATCGCTGCCGCGTCATTGCTGTGGCCAACCGCGGACGCGGCTTGTCTGACTATGACCCCGACCCAAGCCGCTATACGCCCCTCACTTATGTATCCGATGTCATGGCACTCCTTCGTCACCTAGGTGTGAAAGAGGTTATCGCCCTTGGCACGTCGCTTGGCGGCTTGATGACCATTCTCATTCAGGCAATGCACCCCGGCACATTGAAAGCAGCGATAATCAATGACATTGGCCCTGAGGTGGACCCAAGGGGCATTGCCCGCATCAAAAGCTACGTTGGCAAAGGCACCCCGCCAGAGACCTGGGAAGCGGCCATCAAGGCTGTGAAACAGGCAAATGCGGGGGTCTACCCCAATTTCTCCGATGCAGACTGGGAGTGGTACACCCGAAACCTCTACGCTGACGACGCGGGTAAGCCCAAAGTACAGTATGATCCGGCCATCAGCCAAAATTTCGAAAATGCGGACGACCAGAGCGCGCCGGATCTGTGGCCAGCCTTCGCTGCCATGCACAGCATCCCAACAGTAGTACTAAGAGGTGAACTGTCTGATATTCTTTCAGAGGAAACGCTTGACCGCATGGCGGCGGAACACCCGGACCTTGTGCCGGTTATAGTGCCCGGCCTCGGTCATGTGCCGTTGATGAGCGAACAGGTCTGCAAGGACGCAGTTGACACCTTGATAGCCCGGCTCCTGTAATAAATTCCAGCTTTTTATGGACACAAGATACGGTCTGTGGCAAAGCTGCGGACCGTATTTTTATTTCGTGGAGTGACCCGTGAGTGAACAATTATTGCCCATTAACGCTCAGGATGTTTATGATGCTGAAAAGGCAATCAGCGGCAGCGTCAAGCGCACGCCGATGGAAAAATCTCAAACTCTCTCCCAGATTACCGGCGCTGAATGCTGGTTCAAATTCGAGATTTTCCAGTTCACAGCGGCTTATAAGGAGCGCGGGGCGCTAAACAAGCTGTTGTCATTGCCCAAAGATACAAAAGGCGTGATAGCGGCATCTGCAGGCAACCACGCGCAGGGCATCAGCTATCATGCCGGGCGGCTTGGTATCCCGGCGACGATTGTCATGCCTGAGGGCACTCCGTTCAACAAAGTAAGCCGCACCGAAGAATTAGGTGCGCGTGTTGTGTTGACCGGTGCCAACTTTGAGGAAGCCACCAAGGCGGCCTATTCACTGGCAGACGAGGAAAACCTCACCTTCATTCACCCTTTCGACGACCCTCTCGTGATGGCCGGACAAGGCACCGTCGGGCTTGAGATGCTTGAAGACGTGCCTGATCTCGACACTCTCGTCGTACCCATTGGCGGCGGCGGGCTCGTGTCGGGCATTGCCACGATAGCCAAACATATCAATCCTAAAATTCGTATCGTCGGCGTGCAGACCGAAGCTTTCCCTGCCATGAAGGAAACCATTGAGGGAAAATCCCTGCGCGGTGACAATATTTCCATCGCTGAAGGCATTGCGGTTAACAAACCGGGAAAAAAAACCGAGAATGTGGTGCGCTCGCTCGTAGATACCATCGTCACCGTGCCGGAACGCCACATTGAAGCTGCAATCATCACCATTATGGAAATTGAAAAAGTGGTGGTGGAAGGCGCTGGCGGCATTGGTCTTGCCGCTGTGATGCATCATCCGGAGCTTTTTAAGGGCCATAAGGTGGGTATTGTGCTGTCTGGCGGCAATATCGACAGTCGGCTGCTGGCCAGCGCCATCATGCGCGGCATGGCACGCGACGGCCGCCTTGCCCGCCTGCGTATCACCATGATGGACCAGCCCGGCGCACTTGCAAAGGTGACAGATGTCGTTGCTCGCGTTGGTACCAACATCATCGAGATGCGCCATCAGCGCGAATTTGGCGCGCTGTCACTCAAGCAAACCGAGATGGAACTGGTTATTGAAGCCAAGGACCGCGACCATGCCCAGGCTCTCGTCGACGCCTTGGAAGATACAGGCTTCAAGGTGGATTTCGCCAAAACAGTTTAAGCCTAGCCAACCACCATACCCAATTAAAAAGCCGGGAAAGTGACCCTTCCCGGCTCCACTTTCGTCTAAAGTCAGCGTCATCCTATTCTGCTGGTATGCCCTTGGCTTCCTTTTCTTCGATCTCACGCAGTTTCGCAGCCACATAGCCCGGTGACTTCGTATATTTCGCGAACATATCGTAGAAAACCGGCACGATGAAAAGTGTGAAGAAGGTGGCCACGATCACACCGCCAAATACCGTCACCCCGATGGTCTGGCGGCTTGCGGCTCCAGCGCCCGATGCTATCATCAGCGGTACAGCCCCCATAGCGGTAGAGAGACCCGTCATCATGATAGGGCGCAGGCGCAGGGCTGATGCTTCAAGCAGCGCCTCGCGGATTTCCTTGCCTTCATCCCGAAGCTGGTTGGCAAATTCCACAATCAGAATACCGTTTTTGGCGGCAAGGCCAATGAGCATGATCAGGCCAATCTGGCTGTAGATATTGAAAGTACTGCCCGCCAGATAAAGCCCGAGCAGGCCCCCCAGCACCGCCAGCGGTACCGTCAGCATAATGACAAACGGGTGCACAAAGCTTTCAAACTGTGCAGCAAGGATGAGGAAAACGACCACAAGTGCGAGTGCGAAGATGAAATAAATATCGCTGCCAGCTTCCTTATATTCCCGCGTTGCACCCTTATAGTCGATACTGGTCACATCGGGGATCACCTCGCGCACAAGGTTCTCCATATATTCGGTAACTTCACCAATGGTGTAACCAGCCGCAACATTTGCAGAAACGGTCAAGGCCCTTACGCGATTAAAGCGGCGAAGGTCACCCGCGCCAGAATCCTCCGCCACATTTACGAGGTTGGTCAACGGAATCAGGTCGCCTGTGCGGCCCGACGCCACATAAATATTTTCCATGTCAAGCGGTTGGCGACGGTCGGCCTCCTGCGCCTGCAAAATCACGTCGTATTCCTCGCCATCATCGACATAGGTTGTGACTCTTCGTCCTCCCATCATTGTCTCAAGCGTTCGGCCAATTTCACGAATGGAAACGCCCATATCGGATGCGCGCTCACGGTCAATACGCACACGATACTGCGGCTGAGTTTCCTCATAGTCAGTATCCACATTCACGAGGCCCGGATAGTCCACCAATTCATCCAGAACGATTTGTTTGAACCGGCCTAATTCTTCATAGGTAGATCCCCCAATCACAAACTGGAAACTCTCTGACCCGCCACCACGGCTCAGGCCTGAGCTTTCAATCGGGATCGCTTGTGCGCCTGGTACATTATTCATCAGCTTGGGACGGAGCTCTTCAAGGATTTCGGTTGACGAACGCTCCCGCTCATCCCAAGGAGAGAGGATAATAAAACCCCAGCCGCCGCCGCCATCAACGCGCAGCAGCAGACGTTTAAGTTCTCCGGTTTCCAGAAGTGGCAGTACCTGAGCCTCAACCTTCAAGGCTTGCTCGACCATGAATTCATGGCTGGCACCCTCAGGGCCCTTGATACGCATGAAAAGGTTGCCACGGTCTTCGATAGGTGCAAGCTCGCTCGGGATGCGGCTTTGAAGCCCCGCTATCAGGGCAAAACACACAACAAAAGTCATCGTTACCAACACCTTGTTTCCAAGGCAGACAAGCAGCAAACTTGTGTAACCACTTTGAATACGCTTGAAGGTACGGTCGAGCCAGACGGCAAACGCAGGCTTTTTATTACGCCGCCGCACGAGCAAGGAACACATCATCGGGGTAAGCGTCAGGGCCACGAGACTTGAAAAAGCGACCGCAGCAGACATCGTTATTGCCAACTCACCGAATAACCGCCCGACGTTGCCTGTCAGGAACATGATGGGAACGAAAACGCCGATGAGTACCAGCGTTGTCGCGATGACAGCGAAGCCTACCTGCCGCGCGCCGCGATAGGCTGCCAGAAGGCCCGGCTCTCCCTCCTCTACCCGGCGGTAGATGTTTTCCAGCACAACGATGGCATCATCCACCACAAGCCCAATCGCCATGACCAGACCAAGCAGCGTGATAAGGTTGATAGACACGTCAAAAAGGCTCAGCACCCAAAAGCTGGAGATAATACAAACTGGTACAGTAACGGCAGGCACCAGAACGGTCTTGATGTTACCAAGAAACAGGTAGAGAACCAGCACCACCAGAGCCATCGCAACAAAAAGCGTGAAATAGACTTCCTCGATCGCTTTCTCGATAAACACGGATGTATCGAAAGCAACGATAAGCTCCATGCTCTCTGGCAAAGTCTCGCGAATACGTTCCGCTTCGGCCTTCGCAGCACGCGCAACCGACAACGTATTGCCCTTTGATTGCTTGACCACACCAAGGCCGATAACCGGGTTGCCATTACCGCGGAAAGTCCGCTCATCCCGCTCGGCCCCCAACTCCACTGAAGCTATATCAGCAAGACGAACAAAGCCGCCGTCATCGCCTTTTCTTATCACCATGGTATTAAAGTCAGTCGGGTTGGCATATTCACGGTTGAGGCGCACGATGGTATCGCGGTTGAGCGATTCAATCTTGCCGGCGGGCAACTCCACGTTTTCAGATCGCAGGACGTTTTCGATGTCAGTTACCGTAATGCCTCGTGCCGCCATCGCCTGACGGTCCAGATTGATCCGGATTGCATATCGCTTCTGACCGCCAATGCGCACGCCGGACACGCCATCCACCACAGAAAGGCGGTCAACAATATTGCGCTCGGCATAATCGGTAAGTTGCAGCACATCCATTACAGGGCTTGTGAGGTTAAACCAAAGTACCGGGCGGGTATCATTATCGGCTTTGGAAATCTCCGGGGGTTCTACCTCCTCGGGCAAATTATTCAGGACACGGCTAACTCTGTCGCGCACATCGTTTGCTGCCGCATCGATATCCCGCTCCAGCATGAATTCCACGTTAATACTTGAGCGGCCGTCATTGCTCGTTGACTCAATTGTCTTGATCCCCGGCACGCCCGCAATGGCACTCTCGATAATTTGCGTTACGCGGGTCTCTACGACTGCGGCATTCGCGCCAGGATAATTGGTCCGCACACCTACGATTGGCGGGTCAACGTCCGGCAATTCCCTCACAGCAAGTTGCTGGAAGGAAAGTAAGCCGAAAGCGATCAGCAACATGCTGACCACAACAGCAAATATAGGTCGTTTTACCGAAACATCAGATATAATCATGACGATGCTCCATCCGCGACGTCAGTTGCCATATCACGAACCTTCACACCTTGCCTGCCCAAACGAAGTGTGCCTTCAACCACCACGCGGTCACCGGCTTTGATACCCTCAAGTACTTCGACATATCCCGGACGGCGAAGGCCAAGCTTGATCTCACGCCTCACTGCTTCGTCACCCTCGACAACAAAGACAAACTGACGCCCACCGCTCGGGACAACAGCTTCCTCGGGCACTGACAAGCCTTGCCAAGCTTTACTCAAGACCTGGACCGTCATTAGCAAGCCCGGCCGCAGCAGGTTTTCACCGTTGGGTACCTCAGCGCGAACAATGACGGATCGTGTAATTGGATCAACACGGCTGTCAATCGTTGTGATCACCCCCTTGAAGACGCGCCCGGGATAAGCAGAGACCTTGGCCTCTACGGTCTGCCCCTGTTTGAGCGTGGCGATGAAGCGTTCCGGCACCGAGAAATCGAGTTTTATCATGTCAATAGCATCGATGGTGGTAATCGCCTGATTAGAAGAAAGTAACGACCCCTCGCTGACCTGCCGCAGCCCCAACATTCCATCAAACGGGGCCACAACGCGTTGGTCTTCCAGACGAGCCTGTACGGCCTGCAGCCGGAAACGTGCCTCATCCAGCCGACGCTGTTCGGTATCAAGGGCTGCGGTCGACGCATTTCCCTGTCGCACAAGGTTTTTTATCCGCTCAAAGCTGCGTTCCGCCTCTTTCAGGTTGGCTTCCGCCTCCCTAAGTTGGGCAAGTTCTTCTTCATCTTCGAGCTTGATCAGAATGTCGCCTTTTTTGACAATCTGGCCGTCATCAAACTGCACACTGCGAACCGTGTCTGACACGCGCGCTGCCAAGGTTACGGATTCACGTGCCCGCGCCGTGCCCAGTGCCTCGACCACATCTTCAAACTCTTTTGTTTCCACAGGTTTACTGACGACGGTGACCATCCGCCCGCCGCGCATGTCACGGTTTTCGCTCATTCCGTCGCCGTATATAAGCCAGGCGGCGGCACCGGCCAGAGCGATAAATACCGCGATCAATACTATACGGCCAGATTTCATGCCATCCTCGTTCATTTCGACCCCTTGGAAACTGTGCACAGTCAACTGAAAAATTCTACATACTATACAGATGTAGCAACGATAAACCTTCGAAAAATAAGGAGGTTATTCACTCTCTACGAAATTTAGCTGGTTCGGTTTGCCACAAAACAATCTGCGAGATAATCGCTTTTTTTCAAAAGCCGGTCATAACACCGTGATACTTACTTAATACATTGGTTTACAACGTCTGTTACCGGTACTTCTTTCAAACATATCCACCCCAGCAATTTTCGACGTGCCGTTCAAAATTGGCGGCGAGTTGAGTTGTTCCCGCAGCAAGTTGATAGCGGGGACGGAAAAGCGCCAGCTTTCGGTGGTAGTCAAATCCGCTAAGGTTAACCGCCCGCACCCGATCGTCGACGAGACTTTCAGGCACTACGGTCCCCCCGATGCCAGCTGCCACCATCGCGATGGCACGGCTATCGTTGGGCGTCCGGTATACAAGTCTTGGACGCACATTCTGGTCGGTAAAATATCGGCTCGTCTCTGACAAAACCTCGCAGCGGCTACGCACGATCATATAGTCTTCCGCGAGGTCCGCTGCACCGACAGAGCGTCTGCTGGCAAGGCGGTGCTGGAGTGGCAGGATAAACACGTACTTTTCATCGAAAAGCGGGAGCGCCTTGTCCTTGGTCTCGCCCCGGTAGACCGACAGCGCATAATCAAGGCTCCGGTCGTCCAGTCTGTTTGTCAGTTCCTGCTCTGTACCATCATAGACCTCAACCGTTACCTTTGGCTCAGCCTCCTTGTAAAGGGCCAGAAGCTCCCCAACTGCCCTGCTGGACAATGTCGTCAACACCCCCAGCCGCAAAACGGGCGTAGTCGCAGTTTCTTCAAGTGCCTGCATGGCCAAATTGCATTCATGAAGAATAGCCTTCGCGCGTGGCAGGAATCGGGTACCCGCGTCGGTCAGGAATACCCGCCTGTTGGAGCGTTCAAACAGAGGCTGGCCAACCTGTGCCTCAAGTTTCTTGATGCCTGCCGACAGTGTCGGCTGCGTCACGAATGTACGGTCGGCAGCGCGGGTGAAACTGCCTGTTTCCACGACGGCGAGAAAATAGCGAAGAAGGTATAAATCCATCATAGACGTTATCTATGGTTTCCATTTTATCAATCAATTTTACCAATACCACCCTTTTCCATATATTGCCACCGAACGCAAGAGCAATGCCCGGTCCCCGGGCAGACAAAAGTGTGCGATTTCAGGAGACAGTTTATGGCCGTGATTACCTCCGGCATCCACACCGGTACACCGGACTTTGAAGCCAATGCCGCGCATATGGAAACGCAAGTTGCCGATCTGCGTGCCAAGGTCGCAACCATAAGCCTTGGTGGGCATGAACGCGCCCGTGAGAAACACGTATCGCGCGGCAAGCTGCTACCGCGTGAGCGCGTGAACACACTGCTTGACCCGGGCACCCCGTTTCTGGAGCTGTCCCAGCTCGCCGCTTACGGCATGTATGACGCGGATATTGCCTCCGGCGGGGTGATCACCGGCATTGGGGTTGTCGAGGGCACCGAATGCATGATCGTCTGCAACGATGCCACGGTAAAAGGCGGCACCTATTACCCGGTAACCGTGAAAAAGCATCTGCGCGCTCAGGAAATTGCGCGGGAAAACCGCTTGCCCTGTATCTATCTGGTCGACAGCGGCGGCGCCAATCTGCCAAACCAGGATGACGTATTCCCGGACCGTGATCATTTTGGCCGTATTTTCTATAATCAGGCCACCATGTCGGCCATGGGTATCCCACAGATCGCGGTTGTGATGGGTAGCTGTACCGCAGGCGGTGCCTATGTGCCTGCCATGGCGGACGAAAGCATCATCGTACAAAATCAAGGCACCATCTTCCTCGGCGGTCCGCCGCTGGTGAAGGCTGCCACTGGAGAGGTGGTAACAGCCGAGGACCTCGGTGGCGGTGATGTGCATGCGCGCACATCCGGCGTTGTCGATCATCTGGCAAAAGATGACTATCACGCGCTGGCGCTCGCCCGAAAAATTGTATCCAATCTCAATCATGGCAAGGAACTGCCGCTCAGGAAACGCGAGAGCGTCGAGCCGCTATATAGCCCTAAAGAGGTTTACGGTGTTATCCCGAAGGACACGCGCCAGCCCTATGATGTGCGGGAGATCATCGCCCGGGTGGTTGATGGCAGTGAATTTGACGAGTTCAAGAAGCTTTACGGTGAAACACTGGTGTGCGGCTTCGCCCACATCCACGGCTTCCCGGTGGGTATTGTTGCCAACAACGGCGTTCTGTTCTCGGAAAGCGCGCTCAAGGGGGCGCACTTTGTTGAACTGTGTGCACAGCGCGGTATTCCGCTGGTATTTCTGCAGAATATCACCGGCTTCATGGTCGGCCAGAAGTATGAGAACGGCGGTATCGCCCGTGACGGCGCAAAAATGGTCACAGCCGTCGCTTGTGCCAATGTGCCCAAGTTCACCATCCTGATTGGCGGCAGTTTCGGCGCCGGCAACTACGGCATGTGCGGCCGCGCCTACCAACCGCGTTTCCTTTGGATGTGGCCTAATGCCCGTATTTCCGTGATGGGTGGTGAACAAGCGGCAGGCGTGCTTGCCACCGTCAAGCGTGACGGCATGGAAGCCCGTGGCGAGGCATGGTCCGCAAAGGAAGAAGACGCTTTCAAGGCCCCCATTCGCGAGATGTATGAGGAACAGGGCCACCCCTATTACGCCAGCGCCCGGCTTTGGGACGACGGGGTAATTGACCCCGCAGACACCCGCCGTGTGCTGGGCCTTGCGCTTTCCGCCAGCATGAATGCCCCCATTGAGCCGACGAAGTTCGGCGTGTTCCGGATGTAAGGAGTATCATGATGGTAGACACACTTCTCACCAGCATTGATGAACGCGGCGTCGCGACAGTTACCTTGAACCGCGCCGATGTACATAATGCTTTCAATGATGACCTGATCTGGGAACTCAACAACGCCTTCGGCAAGCTTGGTGCCAACGATGATGTACGTGCGATAGTGCTGACGGGTGCAGGGAAAAGCTTCTCGGCAGGCGCTGACCTCAACTGGATGAAGGAAGCCGCGCACTATTCCGAAGAGCAGAACATGCGCGACGCGCTCACACTCTCTGGCATGCTGTCCACGCTCAACAATTGCCCCAAGCCGACAATCGCGATTGTCAATGGCGCCACTTTTGGCGGCGGTGTGGGTCTGGTCTCCTGCTGCGACATCGCCATTGCGGTGGAAGGGGCGAAGTTTTCGCTCTCTGAGGTTCGGCTGGGCCTGACACCGGCTACAATCTCGCCCTATGTAGTGGCTGCAATTGGCGCCCGCGCTGCGCGGCGTTATTTCCTGACGGCAGAACGCTTTGACGCCGACGAAGCCCGGCGTATAGGCCTTGTACATGAAATGGCACCATCCCTGCAGGATGCCTTCAGTCTCGCGCACGTGTTTCTTAAAAACATCCTCGCTGGCGCCCCTGTCGCTCAGCAGGAAGCCAAGGACCTTATTTCCGCTGTTGCAGAGCGAGAGATTACCGAGGAACTGCGCACCGATACTGCCCACCGGATCGCAGCGCGCCGCGCCAGCGATGAGGGCCGTGAAGGACTGTCAGCCTTTCTGGAGAAACGTAAACCGGTATGGAGTGTTGACGCATGAGCAACCGCATCAAAAAACTGCTGATCGCCAACCGGGGTGAAATTGCCTGCCGGGTTATCTCAACTTGCCAACGCATGGGCATTAAAACCGTCGCTGTCTATTCTGACGCTGATGCAAAGGCCCTGCATGTCGAAATGGCGGACGAAGCCGTCCATATCGGCCCGGCGCAAGCAACAGAGAGCTACCTGAAAGCAGACAAAATCTTGAACGCCTGCAAGGTTACCGGCGCGGACGCCGTGCACCCGGGCTATGGTTTCCTGTCGGAAAACCCTGCATTTGCAGAGGCATGTGAGGAAAACGGCATTATCTTTGTCGGCCCTTCTGCCGCTTCTATGCGCGCTATGGCGCTCAAGGGTGCTGCGAAACAGTTGATGGAAGACGCAGGTGTGCCCGTCGTACCCGGCTATCACGGTGAAGACCAAATGCTGGAGACCCTCACCCGCGAGGCAGAACGCGTGGGCTACCCTGTCCTGATCAAGGCTGTCGCTGGCGGCGGCGGCAAGGGCATGCGCAAGGTGTTTGACGCCAAGGATCTTCCGGCTGCCATTGAAGGTGCCAGGCGCGAGGGTAAAAACTCCTTCGGTAACGAAACGCTCTTGATTGAGAAATATATCCAGAAGCCACGCCATATTGAGCTTCAGGTTTTTGGCGACAGTGAGGGCATAGCCGTTCACCTGTTTGAACGCGACTGTTCCCTTCAGCGTCGCCATCAGAAAGTGGTGGAAGAAGCCCCTGCCCCCGGCATGAGCGTTGAGATGCGACGTGCGATGGGGGATGCTGCCGTCCGTGCCGCAGAGGCCATCGGCTATCAGGGTGCAGGCACGGTCGAATTTATCGTTGATGTCGCCAATGGCCTTGACGATGCGCCTTTCTTCTTCATGGAAATGAACACTCGCCTGCAGGTGGAACACCCGGTGACCGAGATGATCACCGGGCAAGACCTTGTTGAATGGCAAATCCGCATTGCGGAGGGCAACCCGTTGCCCCTTAGCCAGGACGAAATCGACGTGCTTACCGATGGGCACGCGGTCGAAGTGCGCCTTTACGCGGAAGACCCCTATAATGACTTCCTGCCCGCCACCGGCAGGGTCGGGCTGTTTGACCCATTCGCAGACCCCGGTCCCACGGGCCGTATCGACGCTGGAGTGCGTGCTGGCGATGAGGTTTCCATCCACTATGACCCGATGATCGCAAAGCTGATCGCATGGGGTGAAGACCGCCAGCAGGCCATCGATGCTCTCCGGAACCTTGTGCAAGAAACCCCGGTAACGGGTTTGAAAACAAACAGGGATTTCCTGTTGGCCGCCTTGTCAGAACAAGACTTTGCCAACGGCGACGTGCACACAGGTTTCATTGAGGAGCATAAAGATACGCTGCTTAAAAAACCTGTCCCGACAAACAGGGATTATGCGGTCGCATCCTTCGCCATAGTGGCGGCCCGACAGGAGCGTGCGGGCGGCGATGATCCATGGGCCATTCTCGACGCTTTCCGCATGAACCTGCACGCCAGCGAACAGCTATGGTTTGATGCGGGGGAAGACGATGTCCTGACTGTCAAAATGCGGGAGGATGGCACACATCTGACTGCAGAAATTGGCGCTGCAAGCTTCGCAGCCGATATTGTCAGTTTTGCGGATAACGTGTTCACCTATGTGATGGAAGGCCGCCGGGAGCGCCTGTTTGCCGAGGTGGACGATAAACACGTCACCCTTGTCAAGGGTGAAGCCACCCTCACCCTTGCCCGACATGCCCGTGACGGCGGCGGTGATGACGAAGCCGACGGCCCCGGCACCATCCTCGCGCCCATGCCTGGAAAAATCCTTGATGTGAAGGTCGCCGATGGTGACATCGTCGAAAAAGGCCAGCCTCTTCTGGTGATGGAAGCCATGAAGATGGAGCAGACCATCAACGCACCGCGCGACGGCAAAGTCGCAGGCCTTGGCCTGAAGGCCGGCGATCAGGTCACCGGCGGTGCTGTGCTGCTGAACATCCAAGATACAGAATAAAAAACACCCCCAGAAGGAACCCCCGAGAATGTTTGAGTTTCCGCATTTAAAGTTTGGCCACGGTGAAGAGATTGAGATGCTGCGCGAAAGCGTGTCACGTTTCGCCCGTGACGAAATCGCCCCACGTGCCGCAGAAATTGACGAGAAAAACCTTTTCCCATCAGACCTTTGGCAAAAAATGGGTGAACTGGGCATTCTCGGCATGACCGCCCCTGAAGAACATGGCGGCGCTGACATGGGCTATCTCGCGCATGTGGTGGCTATGGAAGAAATCAGCCGAGCATCAGCCAGCGTTGGTCTCAGCTACGGCGCACATTCAAACCTGTGTGTCAACCAGATCACCAAAAACGCGAACGCGGTGCAGAAGGCGAAATATCTGCCCAAGCTGATCTCCGGCGAACATGTTGGTGCGCTAGCGATGTCTGAGCCCGGCGCCGGATCCGACGTGGTTTCCATGCGCCTGAGAGCCGAAAAGACCGATGATGGCTTTGTTCTTAACGGCAACAAAATGTGGATCACCAATGGCCCGGACGCCGATGTGCTGGTGGTTTACGCCAAGACGGATATGGATGCCGGCCCGCGCGGTATTACTGCTTTCATTGTTGAAAAAGGTATGAAGGGTTTCTCAACCGCGCAGAAGCTGGACAAACTTGGCATGCGTGGGTCCAACACCTGCGAACTGGTGTTCGAGGACTGTTTTGTGCCCTATGAGAATATCGTTGGAGAGGAAGGCCGCGGCGTAAACGTCCTGATGTCAGGCCTTGACTATGAACGCGTTGTGCTTTCCGGCGGCTCGCTTGGCATTATGCGCGCCTGTCTTGATACGGTTGTGCCCTATGTGCATGAGCGCAGCCAATTCGGCCAAGCCATTGGAACCTTTCAGCTAATGCAAGGTAAGCTTGCCGATATGTATTCCACCTGGGGTGCATCCCGCGCCTATGTTTATACCGTGGCGGCCGCATGCGATCGGGGAGAAACCACGCGCAAGGACGCCGCTGGCTGTATCCTGTTCGCCAGTGAAAAGGCTACATGGATGGCGGGTGAAGCAATCCAGACACTTGGCGGTAACGGCTATATCAACGAGTATCCGACCGGTCGCCTGTGGCGCGATGCCAAGCTTTACGAGATTGGCGCAGGCACCAGCGAGATCCGCCGTATGCTGATTGGACGTGAACTGTTCAACGAAACAGCCTAAAATTCAAGGCCGGCACACATTGCACATCTGGCACAATTTTGTGCCGGATGTGTGTCTGATCTGAGCAGGATCTGTGAAGACTTTGAGCAAGGTTTGCGCAGAAAAAAGCTGACCTTCCGCACGCATTTCGGTGCGCCAGAGTCACCACAATGTGTCTTTTACGCACCACCCAGACCCTTTTCCCGCGACCGCTTCTGAGAATGACTTGCAGCACCTTAATGTCAATGCTAGCAGCAAGCTAACTTTGCAAGTCATTCTGAATAACGGAGCAACACATGCGCGTGCGTCAATTCACCGGTGTTTCCACCCTCGCCCTCCTGATCGCGGCGCCAAGCGCTGTTCATGCCGATGCAGTAGCGATCGATTATATTGACATCGAACGCATTCAGGTGGTGGGGAAACACACTGACCGCGCGAACATTCCCGGAGCTGCGACCCGGCTCAGTGAAGAAGATCTCGAGCTATTCAAGTATCAGGACATTATGCGCACGCTGCGAATGGTACCCGGCGTCAATATTCAGGAAGAAGACGGCTTTGGCCTGCGTCCCAACATTGGGCTGCGTGGGTCGGGCGTTGAGCGTTCCTCCAAAATCACCCTGATGGAAGACGGCGTGCTGATCGCCCCGGCCCCTTATGCGGCGCCTGCGGCATACTATTTCCCTACAGCCGCCCGTATGCAGGCGGTTGAGGTCCGCAAAGGCTCAGCCGCTGTCAAATTTGGTCCGCGATCCGTCGGCGGCGCAATCAACCTGGTGAGCCGCAGCATACCTGATGATTTTGCCGGCTTTTTTGACGCGCGTATCGGCAGCGATAATCTCTTCACCACACACGGCAGCCTGGGCGCCTCCGGTGACCATGTCGGCGGCATGGTTGAATTTTTCAGTTCCTCAAGCGACGGTTTCAAAAAGCTGCCGGGCGGTGAGGAAACAGGCTATGAGATTGAGGATTATCTGGGAAAATTCCGTATAAAAACGGATGCAAACGCCGAGATCCAGCAATCGCTGACCCTCAAGCTGTCGAAAACCAACAATGATTCAGATGAAACCTATCTTGGTCTTTCCGACAGTGATTTTGCTGCCTCGCCCTATAGCCGCTATGCCGCAAGCGCTCTGGATCATATGGATACCAGCCACGAGCAGATACAGCTCACGCACCAGATCAAGCTTGGCGATGTCGAGGTTGTCACAACCGCCTATAAAAACAGCTTCGAGCGCGACTGGTTCAAATTCAACGACCTGCAAGCAAGCACCGACAGCTGCGGCAGCACGAGCGGTGCCTTTGTCCTTGCCAATGAGGGCATCTGCGCCACTGAGCTGGCCTGGCTCAAGGGTACACAGGACAGCCCCGAAGGCGCGATCCGCCTGCGCCACAACGCCCGCGCCTATGACGCCAAGGGTATCCAGTCGCTTGTTGCCATTCCGTTTGTAACCGGCGATGCAAGCCACGATCTTGAAATGTCGGTGCGCTATCATGAGGATTCGGAAGACCGGCTTCAGAACAACGAAACCTACACCATGGTGAATGGCAGCCTGATCTTTGAAAATGAGACTGCGCTTGGCAGCGCGGGCAACCGCCTTGTGGAAGCAGAAGCCTGGGCTTTCTTCGCGCAGGACACCATCAGCTACGGCAACTGGACAATCGTCCCCGGCATCCGCTTTGAAAGCATCAAGCTCAACCGCACAGACTGGGCCGGATCGGACCCAAGCCGCGCAGGCACAGCAACAACCCGCCCCGAGGCAGATATTGACGCCGTCATCCCCGGGCTTGGCGTTACTTATAAGTTGACCGACCAGCTCACGCTGACAGGCGGTATTTTCAAGGGTTTCAACCCGCCCGGTGCCGGCAACGCCGATACACAGGAAGAAAAAAGCCTGAATATTGAAGCGGGCGCGCTATACGACCAAAACGGCTTCTTCGCCGAAGGTATCGTATTCTTTTCAGACTATAACAATATCCACGGCGACTGCACCGCATCCTCTGGCCAGCCTGGGGACTGTGAAATTGGCGACCAGTTTAATGGCGGTGCGGCGCGTATCTTTGGCCTTGAGCTATCCGGCGGCTATACCGCACTGCTGGGTGGCGAGTGGTCCGCGCCAATCCGCTTCAACTATACCTTCACGGATGCCGAGTTCCGCACAAGTTTTGAGGACAGCTTCTGGGGGTCTGTAGTCAGAGGCGATGAATTTCCCTATCTGTCCCGCCATCAGTTCACCGTCAGCGCAGGTGTCCAGAACGACGTGTTCAGCACAACGTTACAGGTCAACTATGTATCAGCCTCACGCGCGGAAGCTGGCACGGGTACAATAGCCGAAACAAACCGGATCGACGGGCGCTTTGTGGCAGACCTCGCGGCGCATTACCGCCTGACAGATAACCTGCAGCTTTTTGCCAGCGTCGATAACCTGTTCGATGAAACTTACTCGGTAGCAAGGCGACCGATGGGCCTTCGCCCCGGCAAACCGCGGACCATTATTGGCGGCGCGAAATTTACATTCTAACAGTACCCGTCATACTGCGTTTTGAAACCGGTGAGCCGCCTAGGCTCTCCGGTTTTATTTTATATTGCGGGCCCATATTGGCATCAGTTTCGAGAATCGGATAAAATCGTTTTACCTTAAGTATCTAGATGCTAATTCTTCAACAATCGCTGAAATTTGAAATTAGCCAGTTTTCGGGGTACAACTTGGCTCTGTATGTTGCAGTCGGGCAGCGCTATGTAGCCCAAGATAATGCCTCCTTTGGCATAGAACACACCTGTGAATAGCACCGTTTAATCCAGCGCTTTCAAGGGCCGGAACTCGTTTTCAGACCTTTCTTCACCGCGACCGGACCAAATCACGCTATAGTTGCAGCAGGCGGTCGGCTGCAGCAGCAATTTCAAGCTGGCAATGCACTCGTAATGACCATTGAGAAAAAGATTGATTTTTTGAAAAAATACGTCAGTGTTGCTGACATATTTTCGGGGTGAGGAACCCATTGCTGACAACCACGATAGAGGTGTGAAGCGTCATGTCTGAATACGGACCACTAAAATTTCATGTACCTGAACCGCCGGGACGCCCCGGTGATGCGCCGAACTTTGACGGCATTGTCATTCCTGAGGCCGGATCGGTACGCCGACCGGATATCGCCTGCCCAGCAGCCGATATGAAGGAACTGGCATCCACCATGGTGCGCGTCCTGAACACCGACGGTGAAGCCGTAGGCCCGTGGGCCGAAGGACTGGACGATGATGTTCTGCTGCAGGGCCTCAAGAATATGATCCGCGTCCGCGCCTATGACGAGCGTATGATGACACTTCAGCGGCAGGGCAAGACATCCTTCTATATGAAATGTACAGGCGAGGAAGCGATCGCGGTCGGCTTTCGGGCTGCGCTGTCAAAAGGCGACATGAACTTCCCGACGTACCGCCAGCAGGGCCTGCTCTTGTCAACCGATTACCCCATGGTTGATATGATCTGCCAGATCCTCTCCAACTCGCGCGACCCGCTGAAGGGCCGCCAATTGCCGATCATGTATTCCTCCAAGGAACATGGCTTTTTCTCGATCTCCGGCAACCTTGGCACACAGTTCATTCAGGCGGTTGGCTGGGCGATGGCATCGGCGATCAAGGGAGACACCAAGGTGGCTGCGGGCTGGATTGGCGACGGCTCCACAGCCGCGACAGATTTTCACGCCTCACTCGTGAACGCATCGGTGTACAAACCGCCGGTTATCCTCAACGTGGTGAATAACCAGTGGGCGATCTCCTCTTTCCGCGGCATCGCAGGCGGTGATCACGCCACCTTTGCCGAACGCGCGCTTGGCTATGACATCCCTGCCCTCAGGGTCGACGGCAATGACTTCCTGGCCGTCTATGCAGCCAGCAAGTGGGCAGTAGAGCGTGCCCGTCGCGGATTTGGCCCGACGCTTATCGAATGGGTCACTTACCGTGTAGCACCGCACTCCACCTCTGATGACCCGAGCCAGTATCGGCCGAAGGAAGAATCCGACGCGTGGCCGCTTGGTGACCCGATCCTGCGGCTCAAGAACCACCTTGTCGCCCGCAAGCTCTGGAGCGATGAGCAGCAGGTGCAGGCCGAAGCCGAATATAATGATGAAATTCGTGCCGCGACCAAGGAAGCCGAGAGCTTCGGCGTCATGGGTTCCGGTTCGAGCCCCAAAGACATGTTCGACGATGTTTACAAGGAAATGCCACAGCACCTGCGTGAACAACGCCAGAAGATGGGAGTATAGACATGCCGCGTATGTCCATGATTGAAGCCATCCGCGATGCGATGGATGTAAAACTGGGCCAGGATGACAATGTGGTCGTCTATGGTGAGGATATCGGCTATTTCGGCGGCGTGTTCCGCTGTACCGCTGGCTTGCAGAAAAAATATGGCACTAGCCGCGTGTTCGACAGCCCGATCAACGAAAGTGGCATTGTCGGCACCGCCATCGGCATGGGTGCCTACGGTATCCGCCCTTGTGTAGAGATCCAGTTCGCGGATTATATCTACCCGGCCTATGACCAGATTGTGTCGGAAGCCGCGCGTATCCGCTACAGGTCGAACAAAGACTTTACCTGCCCGATCACCATTCGCACACCCTGTGGCGGCGGTATTTTCGGCGGCCAGACCCATAGCCAAAGCCCGGAATCGCTCTTTACCCATGTTGCCGGGGTGAAAACAGTCATCCCGTCAAACCCCTATGACGCCAAGGGCCTGTTGATCGCCTCGATTGAGGATGATGATCCGGTAATCTTCTTTGAACCCAAGCGGCTATATAACGGCCCGTTTGACGGTCATCATGACCGCCCGGCGTCCAACTGGTCCAAACACCCGCTGGGTGATGTGCCGGAAGGCCACTATACGGTCGATATCGGCAAGGCCAAGGTGTTTGCTGAAGGTGAAGATGTTACCATTCTGACCTATGGCACCATGGTTTATGTGGCAGAAGCGGCAGTCAAGGAAACCGGCATCAATGCCGAGATCATTGATCTGCGCACGCTGATGCCGCTTGATATCGACACCATTGTGCAATCGGTCGAGAAAACCGGCCGCTGTATGGTTCTGCATGAAGCGACCTTAACGTCCGGCTTTGGCGCGGAGCTCGCGGCACAGGTGCAGGAACGCTGTTTTTACCATCTGGAAAGCCCGGTTGTGCGTGTCGCAGGCTGGGATACCCCCTACCCCCACGCTCAGGAATGGGATTATTTCCCCGGACCAGCGCGGGTTGGCAAAGAACTCAAAGCGATGATGGAGGCTTGATCATGGGTGTTTACAAGATACGCATGCCGGATGTCGGCGAAGGCATCACCGAAGCCGAGATCGTCGAATGGAACGTAGCTGTTGGCGACGTCGTCAAAGAAGATGACGTGTTGGCTGCGGTCATGACCGATAAGGCAACGGTTGAGATCCCATCGCCTGTTGACGGCACGGTTAAGGACATTATGGGCGAGATTGGCGAAATGACGCCAGTCGGCACCGTGATCATCGCGCTGGAGGTGGAAGGGGAAGGTAACAATATCCCTGACACACCAAAGGCCGAAGAAAAGACGGAAGAAGCACCAAAGGCTGAGGAGAAAGCCGACAAACCTGAGCCTGAAAAGACTGCAGCGCCAAAGCCGGAACCAAAGAAAACACCGGTTCCCAAGCCGTCGGTTATGAAAGCCCAAAGTGGCGCACCCCGTGCTGAGGGCGAAAAGCCGTTAGCCTCCCCCGCTGTGCGCAAGCGCGCGATGGACGCGGGTGTCAAACTTCAGTATGTGCACGGCACCGGCCCTGCTGGCCGCATCAGCCATGAAGACCTGGATGCCTATATCTCGGGCGAGAGTGCGCCTGCGGTTGTTGGTTCCGGTCGCAGGCCCAACATGGATGTCAGTGAGACCCGTGTGATCGGCCTGCGCCGCAAGATTGCCGAACGCATGCAGGACGCCAAGCGCCGTATTCCCCACATCACCTATGTGGAGGAAGTGGACGTCACCGAGCTTGAGAGCCTGCGTGAGCATATGAACGCCAGCAAACAGGCGGACCAGCCGAAGCTGACCATCCTGCCTTTCATCATGCTGGCTATGGCTCGGGCGCTGAAAACCTCGCCCAAGCTGAGCAGCCACTATGACGATGATGAGGATATGCTCTACACCTATGGTGCGGCGCATATTGGCATGGCGGCACAAACACCGGGTGGCCTTATGGTGCCGGTGGTACGGCACGCAGAGGCGCTTGATGTCTGGGGTATCGCCAGCGAAGTGCAAAGGCTGGCCACGGCTGCGCGTGACGGCTCGATCAAGCGCGAAGAGCTGACAGGCTCCACCATCACACTTTCAAGCCTCGGTCGCATGGGCGGCATTGTGTCCACCCCGGTAATCAACAGCCCCGAGGTAGCGATTGTGGGTGTCAACAAGGTTGCGGTGCGCCCTGTGTATCAGGACGGCGGCTTTGTCCCCCGCAAAATCATGAACCTGTCGTCCTCCTTCGACCACCGTATTGTCGACGGATGGGACGCGGCCGAGTTTATCCAGCGCATTCGAATGCTGATGGAAAACCCGGCAACCCTGTTTATGGAGGCGTAAATGACCAAAACAATTGAATGCAAGGTTTTGGTGCTTGGCGGCGGCCCCGGCGGTTATATCGCTGCCATCCGCGCTGGCCAGCTTGGCCTTGATACCGTGTGTGTTGAAGGCGCGGAACTGGGCGGCACCTGCCTGAACGTGGGCTGCATCCCATCCAAAGCCATGATCCACGCGGCGGACGAGTTTGAAAAAGCTGTGCATTTCACGGGCAAAAATGCGCTGGGTATCTCGCTTGAGAAACCCAGCCTTGATTTCAAACAGACAGTGGCGTGGAAAGACGGCATCGTGAAGCGCTTGACCGGCGGTATTGGCGGCCTGTTCAAGAAGAACAAGGTCAAACATGTGGCCGGTTGGGGCACCATGGTTGACGGCAAAACCTGTGAAGTCGCGACCGAAGACGGCACCGTGACCATCAAGGCGCAGCATGTGATCCTTGCCACCGGCTCAGTACCGGTTGAGATCCCTTCTCTGCCTTACGGCGGCAATGTCATCTCCTCAACCGAGGCGCTCTCGCTCGACAAGGTGCCGGGCAAGCTGACGGTGATCGGCGGCGGCTATATCGGCCTTGAGCTCGGCATCGCCTATGCCAAGATGGGCTCTAAGGTGACTGTAGTGGAAGCGCTTGGCCGCATTCTCGCGCAGTATGACAAGGACCTGACAAAGCCTGTGGCCGCCAGCCTCAAGAAGCTCGGCATCAAGGTCTTGACCGACACAAAGGCCAAAGGCCTGTCGAAGGACGGCAAGGCACTCCTGGTTGAAACCAAGGATGGCAACGAGGAAGAGATCAAGTCTGACAAGATCCTTGTCACCGTCGGCCGCCGCGCCAAGACGGAAGGCTGGGGGCTTGAAGGCCTTGACCTCACCATGAACGGCCGCGTGGTGGCAATTGATGACAAGTGCCAGACCTCAATGACCGATGTCTATGCCATCGGTGACCTGACGGGTGAACCCATGCTCGCGCACCGCGCCATGGCGCAGGGCGAGATGGTGGCTGAGATCATCGCGGGCAAAAAGCGCACCTTCGACAAGGTCTCCATCCCCGCAGTTTGTTTCACCGACCCCGAGATCGTCACCGCAGGCCTGTCGCCGGAGCAAGCCAAAGAAGCCGGCTTTGACATCAAGGTCGACCAGTTTCCCTTCATGGCCAATGGCCGCGCCATGACCATGGAGGCCGAGGACGGTTTTGTGCGTATAGTGGCGCGTAATGACAACCATGTTGTGCTTGGCATCCAGGCTGTTGGCAAAGGAGTAAGCGAGCTTTCGGCTGCCTTTTCGCTCGCGCTTGAAATGGGCGCGCGGCTTGAAGACATCGCAGGCACCATCCACGCCCACCCGACACAAAGCGAGGCCTTCCAGGAAGCTGCGCTCAAGTCGCTCGGCCACGCGCTGCATATTTAAGCGAAACTACATAATCCAGATCAAGGGGTGCTCCTGTGGGGCACCCCTTTTTTATGTGCAGCATCTTTTGCCATATCGCCGTAACCCTCTGATTCCGTAACGTCGGATGCTGCCTTGCGTGAGAGAAAATTGTGCATTGATACTATATTTCTTAAGCCTATTCACAAATTTCAAAACACCGGCAAAAACAGACAGAAGATTGCAAAAATTGCTAAACTTCGAAAGCTCATTTCAAAGGAGAAGTGCAATACTCCGCGCAACTCAAATCCCGTGAGGTATAATGAAAATACGCGGCGGATCTGCCATTATAAAACCGGCAGGCAAGACCGAAGGAGCAGGCGGGAGTTGAGGTGCGTTCGTCTGGGGCGATGCCCCCGAACGGGAGATCAACTTGGAAGGGATCATGTAAATGCCCGTATTCGATTCACGCAGCTTCAGAAACCACGAACAGGTTGTGTTCTGCTCTGATGAAGCCTCCGGCCTCAAAGCTATCATTGCCGTTCACTCAACGGCCCTCGGCCCTGCAACAGGCGGTACCCGTTTCTGGGACTATGCCGCCATTCACCGCCGCTCCGCGCCTATCGACATTGCCGAAACACGCGGCGAACAGGACGCTGTCTATGACGTGCTACGCCTGTCGCGCGGTATGTCGTTCAAAAACGCCATGGCTGGCCTGCGCCTTGGTGGCGGCAAGTCCGTTATCATCGGCAACCCCAAAGAGCTTGGCACGCCTGAACTGATGCGCGCCTTTGGCCGCATGATCAACCGCCTTGGCGGCAGCTATTATGCCGCTGAAGACGTTGGCACCAGCCCCGACATGCTCGCAGCCGCGTCCGAGACGACTGATTATGTCTGCGGCCTCGACGGCGGCGACTTTGGCACCGGCGACCCGTCGCCACACACAGCCCTCGGCGTCTTCGAAGGCATAAAAGCCTCCGTCAAGCACCGTCTTGGCAAAGATAACCTGAACGGTGTACGCGTTGCGGTACAGGGCCTTGGTCATGTTGGACAATATCTTGTAGACCACCTGCGCGGTGCTGGCGCCAAAGTCATCGTCACCGACATTGTGGAAGCCAACATTCAGGCTGTGCTTGACCGCGGTGATGCCGAAGTTGTCAGCCCTGACGTTATCCATGCTGCGGACTGTGACGTTTACGCACCTTGCGCACTTGGCGGCACCCTGAATCCAAAAACACTTGGCGACATCAAAGCCACAATCATTGCAGGCGCAGCCAACAACCAGCTTGAAACCGAAGGCCGGGAAGACGAACAGCTGCGCCAGCGCGGTGTGCTTTATGCCCCTGATTATGTTATCAATGCCGGTGGTATTATCTCCGTGGAATCAGAGGTTTACAAAGAAAAGGTGAGTTCAGCAGCTCGCGAGGAAAAAGTTCTCCGCATTGGCGAAACGCTGACAAAAATCTTCAACACAAGCGACAAGGAAAAGCGCCCGACAGGTGTTATCGCCAACGAGATGGCAGAGAATATCATCCGCAAGGCGAATGAAGCCAAGCTAGCCACAGCTGCCGAATAAAGCTGATAAAAGAATTACAAGAAAAGCTCCCGCGTCGCCGCGCGGGGGCTTTTCCTTTTTGAGGCATCCAGCTAAAAGACAATCATGACCCAAGAAGATGTCAGCACTGAAACGTTAGGCTCCAATATTCGCAATGCACGTTTTGCATTGGGTTGGAGCGTGGACCAGTTGGCGGAGAAGGCTGACCTTGCCTCTGAGGTGGTACGCAAAGTTGAGCATGGCGGCCACTGTGCCGACGGCGATCTCCTCGCCCTGTCTCGCGCGCTGGGCATGCCTCTTCCTGTGCTGGTGCCCGACCATGCGCGCGATGAAGATGACGGGCCTACCATTAAAAAAAAGTGGCCAATGATTGTTGTGACCCTGCTTTTCCTTCTGGTGGCCGTGCGCACCCTGCTTTCCAGCCTTAGTCAGTAGCCGTTTTTGCACGGAATTACGTCTTCGTCCTGCGGCAAACCCAGCCATTCAGAATAATAAACGCGGAAGCCTAGGTAAAACTCACAATAAAGGGCTGCCAACATGCGGCAGCCCTGGCATGTTCCAACGGCTATTCTGGCCAACGGCTATTCTGGCGTCAGCTTGCGACTTTCGCGAGGCGTCCTCCTGCGTTGGCATAAGCTTGTGTGCCGTGGTTGTGCACGCGGTCCCCATCAAGCACCGCATCGACAGGATAGACCGTTTTATCTGCTTCAAGCTCATCATAGATAGGACCAAAGTCCTGATAGGTTGCTTCAAGCAACTCCTCAAAGCTGTCAATCGCCCAGTAGGTCTGCTGAAAGTCGTCAATGCGGTAATCGGTTTTCATCAGGCGCACCAAGTCAAAATGAATACGGTTCGGGCTGTTGTCCTCGAGGCAGAAAATGCTCTCGGATTTTGAGCTTAAAATGCCCGCACCATAGATGCGCATGCCTTTCGGCGTATTGATAAGGCCAAATTCCACCGTATACCAATATAACCGCGCCAGATTCTTCAGCACACCGCGCCCCATCGCGCGCTGGCCGCCCTTGCCGTATGCTTCCATATAGTCAGCGAATACCGGGTTGGCCAGCAGCGGCACATGGCCAAACACGTCATGGAAAACATCCGGCTCTTCCAGATAGTCAAGCTGCGCTTCACTGCGAATGAAATTGCCTGCCGGAAACCGGCGATTGGCGAGATGGTCAAAAAACACCTCGTCCGGTACAAGGTCCGGCACGGCAACCACCGTCCACCCGGTGCGTTCCATCAGCTTTGCCGACAGGTCCGCGAACTTTGGAATGCCGCCATCCGATAGTTTCAGCAAGTGCAGGCCGTCCATAAACTCGTCGCAAGCCCTGCCCTCAAGCATCTCCGCCTGACGGGCATAGAGCCGGTCCCAGCGGTCATGCTCCTCGTCTGTGAAATGTTCCCAGTTCTGGTCAACGGTATAGTCCGCGTTAACCTCAACTTCACGGCCCAGCCTTGTTTTAATCTTCATGACTTACTCTCCGGTTACATATGGCAGTCGGTAGCCGTGATCCCGCGCTTAGTCCCGTGGGGCGTCTGGCTGGTTTGCCGGTGCCGAAATTTTAAAGGCTTCCAGTTCGTTACAGGCTGCATCAATCCGCACGAGTGTCGGAAAGGCACTCACATCAACCTCAAAACGGCGCGCATTCCACATTTGCGGCGCAAGGTAAATGTCGGCCATGCCCGGCTTATCGCCGAAGGTGAACTGGCCGGTGTGGGCGCTTGCGCTGACGATTTTCTCAAGGGCGCTAAAGCCCTCAACAATCCAGTCCGCATACCAGCGCTTGGTTGCCTCGTCATTGGCGCCAAATTCCGCCTTCAGCTTCATTAACACCGACAGGTTATTGAGCGGATGGATATCGCAGCCGATAATGCTGGCCAGTTGCCGCACATAAGCCCGGTCTTCCGCCTTGGTCGGCAATAAAGGTGTCTCGGGATATACTTCGTCCAGATACTCAAGGATGGCGGGTGACTGCGAAAGTTTCACCTCACCATCAATGAAGAACGGCACCCTGCCCTGCGGGTTGAGCGCGCGGTAGCCGTCTGATTTCTGCTCGCTCACACCGGGCATCAGGTTCACCGCTTTGTGTGTATATTCAAGCCCTTTAAGCGCAAGGGCAATGCGCACGCGGTAAGCTGCGGATGAGCGAAAATACCCGAAAAGTGTGCGCATGCCTGCCCCCTTATGCTTTCTCTATCACCTGATCAATGGCGCCAAAGATTGATGCGCCGCTCTTGTCCAGCATCTCAATGCGGATCGTGTCGCCAAACTTCATGAAGCTTGTTTTTGGTGCACCGTGTTCGATGGTTTCAATCATGCGGATCTCTGCGATACAGCTGTAGCCGACACCGCCTTCAGCGACGGGCTTACCCGGCCCACCATCCAGTTTGTTGGATACTGTGCCTGAGCCAATGACAGCTCCGGCCCCAAGCGGGCGGCTTTTGGCCGCGTGGGAAATCAGCTTTGCGAAGCTGAATGTCATGTCCACACCGGCTTCAGGCTTGCCGAATAGCTCGCCGTTATAATGCGACAGCAGCGGCAGGTGCAATTTGCTCTCATGCCAGACGCCTTCAAGCTCATCCGGTGTTACGCACACTGGGCTGAAAGCGCTCGACGGCTTGCTTTGGAAAAAACCAAACCCTTTTGCCAGCTCACCCGGGATCAGGCCCCGGAGCGACACGTCATTCACCAACATCAATAGTTTGATGTGGTTATCAGCATCTTCTTCCGCAACACCCATGGGCACGTCATCGGTGATCACAGCAATTTCAGCTTCAAAATCAATGCCCCAACCTTCGTCCTGCGGCATTATTACCGGGTCATGTGGGGCAAGAAAAGTGTCTGAGCCGCCCTGATACATCAATGGGTCGGTCCAGAAAGTTTCCGGCATTTCGGCGTTACGTGCTTTGCGCACCAGTTCCACATGGTTGACGTAAGCAGAGCCATCAGCCCACTGATATGCCCTCGGCAACGGGGAAGCGCAGTCGGCCTCGTTAAATGCCTCGCCTTCAATGGCGCCGGAATTCAGTTTGTCGTATAGCGCGCTCAGACGCGGCGCAGCCGATGCCCAGTCATCAATCGCCGCCTGCATCGTCGGCGCGATATCACCCGCAGGAGTCATGCGCTTGAGGTTCTTTGAGACAACAACCAGTTTGCCGTCACGGCCATGTTTTAGGGATGCCAGTTTCATATATATCTATCCTGATGTTTTTGGTTTAGCTGTGTGGCGCCAGTGGTGGATCAGTCGCCAATGCTGTCAAATTCACCTTCACCGTGCAGCCATGCAGCGTGCTTCGGGGCTTTTTTGGTTTTTGACCATTCCTCAATCATATCGGGCGCCACGCGCTTGAGTTCCGCCAGCATACCCGGCTTGGCCGTATTGGCCGCCAGTTCCAGCCTGTGACCGTTCGGGTCAAAAAAGTATATTGACTTGAAGATGGTATGGTCCGTCGGCCCCAGGACTTCAACACCCGCTGCTTCCAGGCTTGCCTTCGCTTCATGGAGCGCGTCCATATCAGCCACTTCAAAAGCAATATGCTGCACCCACTCAGGCGTGTTGCCGTCGCGGCCCATCTCAGGCTGGTTCGGTAGTTCAAAGAAAGCGAGCACGTTGCCGTTCCCGGCATCAAGAAAGATATGCATATAAGGGTCGAACGCGCCCGTAGACGGCACATGGTCTTCCGCAATCGCAAGCTGGAAGTCCATATTCAGGTGTTTCTGGTAAAATTCGATCGTCTCTTTGGCGTCTTTACAGCGGTACGCCACGTGGTGGATACGCTCTAACTTCATGGCATTGCCTCCGGTTACACGGGAATTCGGGTTTGGAAGGGCTGCCGGGGCAGCCCACCCAAGGCTCAGGCTGCGTTTTCGTCAACCTTCAGGGCACCGCGGCGGATCTGATCGCGTTCCATGGATTCGAACAGCGCCTTAAAGTTGCCTTCACCGAACCCTTCATCCTTCTTGCGCTGGATAAACTCGAAGAAAATCGGGCCAACTTGCGTTTCAGAGAAGATCTGAAGCAGCAGACGATTGTCACCGTCTTCGGTCGAGCCGTCCAACAGGATGCCGCGACTTTTGAGCTCCTCGACCGGCTCACCATGCCCTGGCAGGCGACCTTCGAGCATTTCATAATATGTCTCAGGTGGTGCGGTCATGAACGGCACACCCTTTTCTTTCAGCCTGTCCCAGCACTCGAGAAGGTTATCGCACGAAAAGGCGATATGCTGGATACCTTCGCCGTTATAAGCCATCAGATATTCTTCGATCTGGCCGCTGCCGCCGGCTGATTCTTCATTAAGCGGGATGCGGATAAGCCCATCCGGCGCGGTCATGGCGCGTGAGGTCAGCCCCGTATATTCGCCTTTGATGTCGAAATAGCGGATTTCTCGGAAATTGAAGAAGTTTTCATAAAACTTCGCCCAATAATCCATACGGCCACGATAAACATTATGCGTCAGGTGATCGATAACCTTGAATCCACATCCCGCAGGGTGGCGGTCGACGCCCTCAATCCACTCAAAGTCGATGTCATAGATGCTCTCACCGTCCTTGAAACGGTCGATCAGGTAGAGTGACGCACCGCCAATGCCCTTGATCGCAGGCAGGCGCAGTTCCATTGGCCCGGTTTGGGTGTCAATCGGCTGGGCGCCCTTCTCCAGCGCCATTGTATATGCCTTGTGCGAATCTTTTACACGAAACGCCATACCGCAAGCGGAAGGGCCGTGTTCTTCACCGTAGTAAAATGCCGGGCAGTTCTTTTCATAGTTGGTGATAAAATTGATATCGCCTTGGCGCCACAGCTCCACATCCTTCGAGCGGTGGCGAGCCACCCTGGTAAAACCAAGTGTTTCAAAGGTGTCCTCAAGAAGGCCCTTTTCGGGTGCGGTAAACTCGACAAATTCAAAACCGCACAGGCCCATTGGGTTTTCAAAGAGATCGGCCATGTTCAAGCACTCCATCATTCTCTATACATTACATGATTGGCACCATTAGCCTTTACGTGGCTGTGTTTTATCTTGAATACTGATGCCGATTTATATTTGAAGGTATATTAGTTTCATTCGTAACTAATTGCAAGGGGTGTGAACGGGGTAGCTATGAAAAAAAGTGACGATACGCTGCATTTGGGCGAGTTTTTGCCCTACCGGCTTTCGGTTCTGTCAAACCGCATCAGCCGGGCGATTGCCGACGGTTATGAAGAACAGTTCCAACTCAGCCTGCCCGAATGGCGTGTGATGGCGGTTCTGGGCGGGGAGCCTGACCTGTCTGCCGCGCAAGTCGCCGAACGCACAGCGATGGACAAGGTCGCGGTGTCACGCGCTGTCAACAAGCTGCTGGAAGCTGGCAGGCTCGAGCGTCATTTTTCCCCCGAAGACAAACGCAGGTCTGTGCTGGCGCTGTCGGCAGAAGGCGCAAAAATCTACCGGGAAGTGATCCCCATTGCGCTAGGCTATGAAAGCAGGATTCTGGACAAACTAAGCGAACCGGAGAAACTTGCGTTGATGTCGTTGCTTGAAAAGCTGGAGGATATTCAGTTGCACACCTGAAGTTAAAGCGGGGTATCTGCCGGATAACCAAAAAGATACCCCTGAAGGTATTCAACGCCCGCGCTTTCCAGCATGCGGGCTGTCTTTTCGTCTTCGACTCCTTCGGCAATAACCTTGATGTTGGACTGGGTGGCCGAATCGACAATATTGGCCACCAGAGTCCACTTGCGTCCATCCTCAATCAGGCCTCTCGTGAGAGACTTGTCGAGTTTGATGTAGTCCGGCTGGATCTGTGTCAGAGTGGCAAGGTTATTGAAGCCCGTACCAAAATCATCAAGCGCGATGCGAATACCTTGATCCTTCAGCCGTGAGACAAGGCGCTGCAACGTCTCGAAATCTGGTAATTGCTGACTTTCAACAATCTCGAAAACCAGTTGCTCATGCGGGAAGTCAGTCTTCCCCAGCACAGCATTCAACCAATTGTTCAGCCCGTCTTCGCTTTCAACGCTGTAGGGTAACACGTTGACGAAAATATTTTCCTTGATGTCAAATCGCTTGGCAGTGCGTAGCGCACTTTCTCCTGCAGCCAGATCAAGCGCGTGTAGCATACCCGCCTCTTCCGCCGTTTCGAACAGGGCCGGAGCAGTAATCTCACTACCGTCGGTGTGCAAGCCACGAATGAGAAATTCATACCCGAGAACATCACTATGGTCATTTGCCGACACGATAGGTTGCATAAGCGATTTATAGCGCCGGTCGGCAAGCATATCGCCCAGCCAGCGCGCCGTAAGCCTGAGCCCCAATTCCCGCAGTGACTGCATCGCGCCGAACTCGCCTAAATCGGGGTGAGCCTTGCTTGAAAGTAGTGCGCGAATTGTACGACACTCCTCGCTGGACAGCTTTGCCTCAAGGATAGGCAGCAGGCTCTCCATATCATCAGACAGGAAACAAACCACGGCTGGCTCAGCCAACGGCACCTCAATAACCTTCGCAGACACGAGTATTGCCCGGACCTTTTCGGCCATAGACTCGTTGTAACACCAGAAAAAAGCATGACCGAACCCGGTTACATGCGGATATAGCGATTCGTCAGGCAACACTCGACCCCTCAAGCAGTCTGAAATTCGTTTCAGCGCCTTTTCTGCACTCAAACACTTTTTACTATGGTCGTAAAGACTTGTTTCCAGTTCTGTTTTTCGGCCCCGAGCAAAAGTGAAAGCAAAAGCCGTGCCTTGCGCCCCCTCATACCACCGGTTGGAAGAAGGCCACGGCCGATAAGGTCGATCTCTGCCCCTATGTATCCGTAGGTTTGCTCGAAGACACGTCCAGCGCGTGCGCGGCTGGCCAGCAACACCGGCATATGTTCCGTAAGTCGTGCCGCCTTGTCGGCCCAAATTTCCGAAAGGTGCCCGGCACCGTATGCTTCAATAACGACGGCTTCATACCCAAGCGACGGCAACGCATCAAGCTGCCTGCCATCGTCGTCGAGCACCGCACTCACCAGCGCCACGGGTGCCGGCCGCTCACATTCATAGCCCAATCCGGTCCGCGCAGCGCCCCGCCAAATAACACCGCCTTCAACCACAGTGCCAACCGGCCCGTGCTCAGAGATGAAAGCCTGCAGGCTGGAGGTGTGTTCTTTTGCCACATGCCATGGATCATGCACTTCCGCATTCATGACAAGACTGACACTACCCTCGGGCGCGCTTAGCGCCACACGCGCAGCATCCAGCAAATTGGCTGGGCCGTCAGCGCCTGGCTGATCTGACGAGCGCATAGCGCCCGTAAAAACAAGAGGCGCGTCGCCCTTATACAGAAGACTCGCGAGGAAAGAGGTCTCCTCCATCGAGTCTGTGCCCTGCGTCACAATAACAGCCTGTGCGCTCGAGGCCTCGGCACGGCGACACAAGTCGGAGATCAGCTCAAAAGTGAGATTGGCGCTACCCTTTTGTACAAGGGTTTCCGCGTGAAATTCTGCCATTCCCATAAGGTCCGGCACCGCACGAATGAGATCGGCGGCAGATAGGGTCGGCGTAACCCCCGAACTTGCGCAGGGGGTCATCGCGATGGTTCCGCCGAGAGCGAAAACCTGTATGACGGGCATTTTTTCCATGCCCGCCTTGTAACCTAGTTTACGTTACGCGCCAATAGCTTCCAGCGCCGGAACGTAAGTCAAATTCTGATCACGAGCGACAGCCTCATAGGTGATCTTGCCCTCACAGACGTTCAAGCCTTCAAGCAGGTGCCTGTCGTCAGCGAGCGCTTTTTTCCATCCCTTGTTGGCAATTGCCAGTGCATGGCGCAGGGTCGCGTTGTTCAGAGCGAGCGTGGAGGTGCGCGCGACACCGCCCGGCATGTTGGCAACGCAGTAATGCACCACTTCGTCAACAATGTAGGTCGGGTTTTCGTGTGTGGTTGCTTTTGATGTTTCAAAACAACCGCCCTGGTCAATTGCAACATCTACCAGCACGGACCCACGCATCATCTGGCCGATCTGCGTACGGTTGACCAGTTTTGGTGCTGCGGCGCCCGGGATCAGGACAGCGCCGACGACAAGGTCCGATGCCAGAACATGTTCCTCAACCGCATCATTGGTGGAAAAAACCGTCTTCACCT
Source organism: Kordiimonas sp. (assembly GCF_048260245.1). Lineage (GTDB taxonomy): Bacteria > Pseudomonadota > Alphaproteobacteria > Sphingomonadales > Kordiimonadaceae > Kordiimonas. The sequence continues at coordinate 74,824 of NZ_JBLXGZ010000005.1, forward strand.
GGCCTTTGAAGATATCGTCGAGCTGCTGCATACGGCGGATTGACCGGTCGAGAATTGTGACATCAGCCCCCATGCCAACGGCCATGCGGGCCGCGTTTGTGCCCACAACGCCACCACCGATCACGGTTACTTTAGCAGGCGCCACGCCCGGTACGCCGCCAAGCAACATGCCGCGGCCGCCTTGGCTCATCTCCAGTGCATGAGCGCCAGCCTGGATGGACATACGACCAGCAACCTCGGACATGGGCGCGAGAAGTGGCAGGCCACCAAACTGATCTGTCACCGTCTCATAAGCGATGGCGATGGCACCTGATTTGATCAGGCCCTGCGTTTGTGCGGGATCGGGCGCAAGATGCAGGTAGGTATAGAGGATCTGGCCTTCGCGCAGCATTTCACACTCAACGGCCTGAGGTTCCTTGACCTTCACGATCATGTCTGCTTTGGCGAAGACCTCGGCCGCTGTATCGATGATTGTCGCACCAACCGTTTCGTACATGTCATTCGTGAAGCCGATCTCAAACCCGGCATTATTTTGCACGATCACCTCATGGCCATTCTCAATAAGCTCACGCGCGGAAGCCGGCGTCAGGCCGACACGATATTCACGGTTCTTGATTTCCTTAGGAACACCTACAAGCATTATGCCCTCCTCAGATACTGGTGCTTGTGCCGAAGCTGGCGTTTCCACCCTCCCCGAAATTGGCGCTCAATCTACGCCAAAGCGCTTGGAATGTCCTTGCAAAGTCATGCGTTTTATCGCAGCATATTGCAAGAATATCCCATTAATTTACATAACCAAGCAAGATTCTGTGAATGAGTGACATTGATAAGATTGATCGTGCGATCCTGGACGCCCTGCAACAAGACGGACGTCAGTCCAATGTGGATTTGGCGAGAAAGGTCGGCCTGTCTGAAAGTGCCTGCCTGAGGCGGGTGCGAAACCTGGATGAAAAAGGTATCATTACCCACTATACCGCCAACGTAAGCGCTGCAGCCGTAGGCTTGCCCGGCTCCGTGTTCGTGAGGGTATCCCTTGTCGATCAACAGGAGGAGAAACTGCGCAAGTTTGAGCAATCTGTGCGCAGTGTTCCTGAAGTGATGGAATGTTACCTCATGAGCGGCGATGTGGACTATATGATACGCGTGGTGGTGGGCGGCGCACCGGATTACGAGCGTGTCCACAACACCCTCACGCGCCTACCGGGCGTAGCGCGCATACATTCAAGCTTTGCCCTTCGGACCGTGCTTAAACGCACACGCCTGCCGCTGGGTGGCCGCTCCAGCTAAAACTTACAACCAACCCGGAACCGGCAGGTTCTTGGAGCGCAGGAATTCGGGATTGAACAGCTTGGACTGGTACCTGAGGCCACTGTCGCATAAAAGCGTGACAATGGTGTGCCCCGGCCCCAGTTCACGGGCAAGACGTATGGCGCCGGCTACATTGATACCCGTTGAAGAACCCACGCACAGCCCCTCTTTCTTCAGGAGGTCAAACGCAATCGGCAACGCCTCGTCGTCTGATATCTGGAAAGCTTCATCAATCGGCGCACCTTCAAGGTTTTTGGTGATACGCCCCTGTCCGATACCTTCGGTGATCGAGCTACCTTCGGACTTCAGTTCACCGTGTTTAACGTAATTATAGATAGCCGCCCCCATCGGGTCAGCAAGGCCAATCACAATATCCTTGTTAAATTCCTTCAGCCCCATACCAGTACCTGCAAGCGAGCCGCCAGAGCCGACGGCGGTGATGAAGGCATCAACCTTGCCGTCCGTCTGCTGCCAGATTTCCCGCGCCGTGGTTTTGATGTGCGCCTCACGGTTTGCAACATTGTCAAACTGGTTGGCCCAGATAACCCCGTGTTGTTCTGTGTCCGCCAGTTCGTCAGCCAAGCGCTTGGCGACATGGTTAAAATTGCCGGGGTTGGAATAAGGCGCTGCGGGCACAAGTTTCAGCCCTGCGCCCATGATGCGCAACGTGTCTATCTTTTCCTGAGACTGGGTTTCCGGCATGACGATCAGCGTGCGGTAACCCTTTGCATTGGCAACAACCGTCAGGCCGATTCCGGTGTTGCCCGCAGTGCCTTCAACGATCAGTCCACCGGGCTCCAACTCGCCGCGCTTCTCGGCTTCCTCGATGATATTGAGCGCAGGGCGGTCCTTGAGCGACCCACCGGGGTTGGCGTATTCCGCTTTACCAAGAATGGTGCACCCTGTCAGTTCGGACGCATATTTCAGCTTGATCAGGGGCGTATTGCCAATGGCGGCCAAGGCACCGGTATACTCGCTCATCTGTCTCTCCACTTTCGCCCGTATAGCCGGGCTCTTTTCAGAAGCAGGTTCTTAAGTGGCATGGCCTTGCGCCATTTCAAGAGCGAGATCAAGTGGATTTTCGAAGTTTACTAGAAAATTTTTCTTTTAAACAAAAACAGGCGCCGAAGCGCCTGTATGAAATTCCATATTCCGTGGTTTAGCTGGACTTATCTTCCAAGCCATCTTTGATCAGACGATCAATTTTCGCCTCCAGAAGATCGAGCGGCAAGCCGCCCGAGGACAACACGGCATCATGGAAAGCCCGCACATCAAATTTGTCGCCAAGAGCCTTGGCGGCGCTCTCTCGCAGTTCAACAATCTTCAACTCACCCATCTTGTAAGCAAGTGCCTGACCGGGCCATGAGATATAACGATCAACTTCCGTGCGGATATTATGTGTCGAAAGCGCGGAGTTTTCTTCCATCAGCTTGATGGCCTCAGCTCGGGTCCAGCCCTTCATGTGCATGCCGGTATCCACCACAAGGCGGCAAGCGCGCCACATCTCGTAGGTCAACCGGCCGAAGCGTTCATAAGGTGTTTCATAAATACCAAGCTCAAGACCAAGCCGTTCGCTATACAGCCCCCACCCTTCACCAAACGCGTGTGGATAGATGCCGAGGCGAAACTCCGGCACATTCTCAAGTTCCTTTGAAAGCGCAATTTGCAGGTGGTGGCCCGGCACAGCTTCATGAAGCGTGAGCGCCGGCAGGGTATAAAGCGGGCGCTTGTCGAGCGCATAGGTGTTCACCCAGTAATAACCACCGCGGGGTGCATCGAGTGGCGCACCGGAATAACGGCCCGTGGTGTAATTGGGGGCGAGTACGTCAGGCACTGGCTCAACGCCATATGGCTGACGCGGCAGGGTATTAAAAAGTTGCGGCAGGCGGCCGTCGATCTTCTTCGCAATATAGGAGGCGTGCATCAGGAGTTCTTTTGGTGTCTTGGCGTAGAAACCCTCGTCCGTGCGCAAAAACTCAAGAAAGTCGGCAAAACTGCCTTCGAAGCCAACTTCCTCGATGATCTCTTCCATCTCGGATCGGATACGGGCGACTTCACGAAGACCGATTTCATGCACCTTCTCCGCCGTCAGGTCCGAGACGGTCGTATAGTAGCGCACCATGGCTTCATAATACTCAGCACCGCCCGGTGTTTCGCGCACGCCGATACTCTCCCGCGCTGCGGGATAATATTCATCTTTCATGAAGCGATTAAGTGCCGCATAGGCTGGCATCACCGTATCCATGATCGCGGCTTTCGCCTCCGAGCGCAGGGCCTCTTGCTCGGCCTCGCTTACCGTATGGGCCATTTTCTTGAACGGGTCGTAGAATGTGCTGTCCTCCGCGCTTTCAACCACAATAGCTCCGAAGGATGGTAGCAGGCCATCGAGCACTACTTTGGGCATTGTAAAGCCCTCAGCCATACCTACACGCAGATTCGCTGTGTTTTCGGCCAGATAGCGCGGCAGGTCTTCCAGACGGCGGATATATGCGCGGTAGTCGTCGGCGGTACGAAAGTTAACAGAGCTGCCCATGCGCGTCGGCCATGTATGGAATCCGCTGTCTGAATAAAGTGGCATACGCCACGTGCGAAACTTGGCGTTTGTCAGGCGGCCTTCAACCATGAACTTGAACATGTCATAGTTCAACTGGTCTTCTTCCGACAGCCTGCCGCGCTTGATCGACAACAAATCCGCCAGAAAAGCCTTGTCGGCAGCCTCGCGTCGCGCTTCATCATCCGCGCTTGCACCAGCCATACGGTCTGCCACCGGACGCGGTTTGCCGCGCGGGCCTGAACCCGGGCTTTCCGCATAGTGGTTGTCCCGCTCCTTCTGGAACAAGACGTAAAGCGCGTTGGTCGCCGCCTTGCTGGGCGCAGCACTCACAGCGCCGTTCATAACCAGAACTGAAACAATGAAGGCTGCCACCGCCCCCTGCATGCTGCCAAGTCGCATAACCCGTTCTCCCCGTTTGTCCCATTCATAATATTTTCAGACGATAGGCACTTCCGTCCTTGAATGTATTTCTTTCATGCGAAACAATCACGCGCAAGTCAAATGGGAGGACTTTATGTGGCTTAGAAAAACAATGACCGCTGCGGCATTTCTGGTCGCCGCTGCCGGGGGAATATCCATGACACAGGCAAACGACACCAAACCGGACTATGCCTTGGTCATTCACGGCGGTGCTGGCACCATTACACGCGACAAGCTGACACCGGAACTTGAAGCCGATATCCGCGCCACCCTGAACAGCGCCCTTGCGACCGGGCAAAACATTCTTGCTGGTGGCGGCACGGCAGTGGATGCCATCACGGCTACTATTCAGGTGCTGGAAAACTCGCCACATTTCAACGCGGGCAAAGGCGCTGTCTTTACCGCAGAGGGCAAAAACGAGATGGACAGTTCCATCATGGATGGCAGTGACCTGAACGCAGGCGCCGTCTCAGGTGTCAGCAATGTAAAAAACCCCATCACGCTTGCCCGCTCTGTCATGGAAAAATCGGTACATGTAATGCTGCAGGGTCACGGCGCGGAACAGTTCGCTGACGAGCAAGGCATTGAGCGCGCAGAAGATGCCTATTTTTATACCGATTACCGGTGGGGTCAGTTGCAGGACGCCAAGGCCAAACAGCAAGGGCCGATACTCGACCATGACGGCAAGAAGCATTCGTCAGTAGAGGAGATCACAGGTGGTGACTATAAGTTCGGTACTGTGGGCGCAGTCGCCCGCGATAAAAACGGTAACCTGGCTGCAGGTACGTCCACAGGCGGCATGACCAACAAGTCCCACGGCCGGGTTGGGGACGCACCGATCATCGGCGCGGGCACCTATGCCAATAATGCGAGCTGTGCGGTCTCAGCCACGGGCCACGGCGAATATTTCATCCGCGCAACCGTTGCCCGCAACATCTGCGCGCTGATGGAATATGCTGGCCTGTCCCTTGACGAGGCATCCAAGCGCATTGTGAAGGACGAATTGGTGAAAATGGGCGGCGACGGCGGTATCATCGCGGTGGACAAGGACGGCAATACCGCCATGCCCTTCAACACACCTGGCATGTTCCGTGGCCGGGTGACAAACTTGATGGATGCGGAAGTCGCGATCTACGAAGACTGATTTACCGCCGAATAATCACATAAAGTAAGGGGAGCAAACTATTAAATTTGCTCCCCTTTTTTGTTGTAGTTTTTAGAAAGCAGCGCGGAAAGACACCTTCACATTCCGCCCCGGCAGTGGCACAAGGTCCTTGAGGAAGCTTGTGTGCTGTCGTGCTTCCACGTTGCCAAGATTGCTGCCGCGCACCTCAAAAGCCAGATCCTTATTGTCAAAAGGCCGCAGGGTCAGAGAGGCATTCCACAGCAAATAATCATCGGTTGGCAGTTCATGCTCTGTCACCCGGGTCTGTTTCGCTTCATACTCAAGCTCTGTACGGAGATCGAATAGTGCCGCCCGCGCCTCTATGCCAAACAGTGCGGAGAAAGGCGGGATACGCGGCAGGTTGTCGTTACCCGTCACATTCTTGAGGTCAGCGCGCACCATATCGGCTTGCGCATCCAGATGCAGGTCAACCTCACCAAACATTCGGGTGTCATAAGTCCCGGCATGAAATTCGGTTTTTGCCTCAAAACCATACAGGCGCGCGTCGCTGGCCGTGAATGCGAACACTTCCAAGCCGTCCTCTTCCTCACCCGTTGCCCGCTCATAGATGAAATCATCATAGTCGGTCATATAGGCGTTCAACACCAGACTGAGCGGCCCGGCACCATAGGTAAACGTCGCCTCAATACCGAGCGCGGTCTCCAGCCCCAGAGTTTTGTCACCCAACTCATAGGCGCTGGTGGCGAGGTGTGGCCCATTCGAGAACAGTTCTTCGGTCGAAGGAGCACGCTCAGTCCGGAAGACAGACACACCGACAAAAGCAGCGTCTGACAGGTCATACCCTGCCCCGGCCGAAAAACTGAAACCATCAAAGCTGCGGTTATCTTCCGGCGCATCATCGACCTTGTATTTGCTATGCTCGTAGCGGCCACCCACATCAAGCTGCCAGCGACCAAGCGTGAAGTCCTTTACTGTGTAGACACCAGCCTGTGTACTCACTGTAGGCGGCACAAAGGCTTCGTCGCCGATGGCGGAGAAATCACGGCGTTTCACCTGAAATCCGGTTGAACCTTTCCACAGCTCCCCGCCTTTTTCGGCAAGGTCAAGGCGCCCTTCCCAACCTTTGTTCTTGAACACAGTACCAATCGCCGCACCTTCAAGTTCCGTGTGCTCATAATCAGCATAGCCAAAGCGAATCTTGGCCTTACGGAACCAGCCAAAGTCACCCTCGATCTCACCGTTCAGGTCATAGCGGATCTGGTCAAGGTCGATGGTGACGCTTTCTTCTTCGTCATGACCTTCCTCGTCATGATCGTCTTCGTCATGATCTTCGCCTTCATGATCGTGCTCCTCCTCGTGGGCATGACTATGGCCCGGCACACCGTACTGGCTATCGGTTTTACGCACATTCATACCGATGAAACCATTATCGAACACAAGGCTAAGCCCAGCCGAGCCACCTTTTGTCTCAGTCGCGGAATTTTCGGCGATGCCGAAAGCTTCCTCGTGATCTTCCTCTTCATGCTCACCTTCGTGTTCATCCTCGTGTTCATCCTCGTGTTCATCCTCGTCTTCGTGCTCGGCCTCTTCGAGTGCGCGGAACGCAGCAGATTCCGAATATCCCGGAATTTTATAATCTTCCGTCTTGCGGTACATGGCATCACCGTGCAGCACGAGATCCGCGCCGCCCAATGCGCCAACACGCACGTTAACCGCCCCTGTCAACTCATCCCCATCATCCACCGTGCTGTGGCTGTAGCGGAAGGCACCTTCTGCACCATTCTCAGGCACATAGGTCGGGATACGGCCATCAAACACGTTGACCACACCGCCCGCCGCCGAACTACCGTACATCAGCATGGCCGTACCGCGCAGAATCTCGATGCGTTCAGCGAGCGCAGGCTCCACAGCCACAGCGTGATCCGGGCTGGTGGATGAGGCGTCGATGGAGCCAATACCGTTATCCAGCACACGGATACGGTCACCGCCAAGCCCACGAATAATCGGTCGGCTGGCACCGGGCCCGAAGAAAGTAGACGACATACCCGGCTGATGTTTAAGCGTCTCGCCAAGGGAACCATCAAGCTGGCGGAGGATATCTTCCTTGCGCATCACCGTCGCACCCAGAATCGTCTCACCAAGCTTGCGGCCTTCGAAAGCGCCTGAGACAACAATTTCCTCAAGCCTTTCCTCAGGCGGCGCGGCAGCGCTTGCCGCATACGAGCAGGCGGAAAATGCAAGTAAAGACGCGGATGTATATAGCGCTATTTTGCGTTTGGACGTGTGTGTTTCACTCTTGAACATGATCATTTCGTTTCCTGTTTCCCTGATGGAAATAATTCATCAATGGCGCGTTAGGGCACCAGCCTGTGGCAGTTTCAGGAAACAGAAGGCGGACCACGGATCGCCTGATAAGAGGAGAGAACGCCAAAGACCCCACTATCAAGCGGTATTATGTCGGCAATGACGTCGTCCTGCGGCAGCACGCCGCATCCGTCCTCGGGAGCAAGCGCTGGAGCACTGTCCGCGAACTTGCACAGCGTACAGCTGTTATCGGCAGGAGTATCAACGTCGTGGCTTACTGCGTGGACTGCCCCAGCAGACTGCAGCGCGATATAGATAAACGCTGCCAATAACCTGACTGTTTTTTGAATATGTGTGACCTTGATCACCATACACCTCATTAATCACATAACCGTCACGGAGTTGCCTGCACCAAGTAAAGCAAGCCGCACCAATATCCCACTCATTGGCGGGCAAGGCTGGTCAGGATTTTGAGGGCGGCCCGCGAATTGCCGACGCCTTGACAGGCGCAGCAACTTCAACATGGTTATGCGCAACGGCGTAAAACTCTTGCCATTCGCGTGGCTCAACCACGGGGGCCGGTTGGGCGAGATCGCCGTCCGAGGACTGTTTACATACCGTTGAGATGATGCAGGGGTGCCCGTCGTGCAGATGCTTGCTATCGCCATAGGCGCCAGCGTGAGCAGTCGCAATGAGTTGGGCGGCAACAAACAATGCAATCAGCCAAGGCACAAGCCTCGTTATCTTCACTGATGTATTGACCGTCCTGATATGCATGTTCGTCCCACATGGGCAGGGTTTATGAAACCGTAGTCTCGATAAGGCCCTTCTTTACGCTATACTATAGCGTCAATCAAGTATGGCCTTAATCAAACGCCGCCTAAGGCGACTTAACCCAGTTCCTGTAGTAAGGAGTCCAACGGATCAGTCGGTTTTTTACTGCCTGTGGTATCCGGCACGTGATCTTCGTCGACGCTTTCAGGCATGATCTTGTCTGCCGCTTTTTCTGTTGGTTCATCATTCACAGTACGGTGAATTTCTTCCCCTAGAACCTGGTTGATCACCAGTAGTAACTGGCGCCGGTTGATGGGCTTCGTAACCACATCTTCCATGCCTGCCTGCTTGAAACGTTCAAGCTGTTCGGGGAATGCGTCTGCTGTACAGCCCACAATAGGAACACTGGCTTTCGCCCCGTCCATCGCCCTGATCCACTTTGTAGCATCTATACCGCCCAGCACCGGCATTTGTATATCCATCAAGACCAGGTCGAAGTCGCGTTCCTCAACTAGGCTGCATGCCTCTGCACCATTTTCGACCGCTGTGAGGTCATGCCCCATTTTACCAAGCATATTAGCCAATATTCGTTGATTGATCAGATTATCATCAGCGACCAGTATTTTGAGTTGCCGGCTTGCCTTGGCATTGACAACGGTTGAGCTTGAATCAAATACGTGCTCTTCGCTCAGATCGCTTTCATCGCCCTCGTGACATTCAAATGTAAACCAGAAGGTCGCACCCTCGCCTTCATCACTATCAACGCCAATTTCGCCACCCAACAGCGCACATAATTGCTTACAGATCGCAAGACCAAGTCCGGTGCCGCCAAACCGGCGTGTAGTAGACGCGTCAGCTTGTGTAAATTTCTGAAAGAGCTTCCGCTGCGCCTCTTTGCTTATGCCAATTCCGGTATCAATTACCGATATTTTGACGCGGATCGCTTGGCCCTCTCGGCTTTCCTGAACTGCCCGTATCGTCACACCGCCATTTTCGGTAAACTTCAGGGCATTCCCAACCAGATTAAACAATATCTGCCGCAAGCGGGTGGGGTCGGAAAAGATAACGGCGGGCAGTTCCGGTGCACATTCCCACGCGACACTCAGGCCCTTTTCTGTTGCCTTTGGTTTCAGGAAATACACCGTATCGGCGATAACCTTTTCCAGTCGCGTACCTTGATTCTCAAGTTCAACCTTGCCTGCTTCCAGCTTGGAAATATCCAAAATGTCGTTGATCACTGTTAGCAGTGTCTGGGCTGATTGATGCAAAGTGAGGGCAAAGTGGTGCTGACTTTCGTCCAGCTCCGTATCCATCAGCAAGTCTATCATGCCGATCACACCGTTCAGCGGTGTCCGTATTTCGTGGCTCATGGTTGCGAGAAATTCTGATTTCGCAATATTCGCTGACTCCGCAGCATCGCGGGCTTTTGATAATTCATTGGCAAGCTTGGCAAAGGCTTCGCGTTGTTCCTTCAGCACGGCTTCATTGCGCCGCTTGTCCTGCACCACCTGTTGCAGATTATATTCAACCTCAGAAAATTCCGCGAGACGGGCCCGTGTATTTTCGGATGCACGACGAAGGTGCGCTATCACACTCAATAGCTCTGGTTCCTCGTGCAGAGCGAACTCCATGTCCTCGTTCAAGGGCTCTCCGGCGAGAACAACCGATTGCACGCCTTGTATAAACGCTTCATTGGGCCGAACCAGACGCCTCTCAAGAGCGATCTGAAGGAGCACCCCCCCTATTCCGCCCAAAAAGCCGGCAGCCAGAACGGGCAAAAAAAAGCTGGTCACGCCCGGTACAAGGATAAGCGGCACCACAGCACCACCGGCGGCAGTCAGCCCCGAAATCCATGGTAGTGCTTTCAGTGTCTTCGACATATGTACGTGACAATCTACTGGTCTGCGGGCATTACAACCGAAATGTACTTGGTTAACCCTCGTTAGGCAACCAGCAGATACACCGGTTCTAAAACTGGATTCGTTTTGTAAAACCGCCATCAACAATAAGATTGGTCCGGGTGATCCATTTGGCTGCCGGGCTAGCCAGAAATAGAACTGCGTTAGCAACCTCTGACGGAAGACCCAGCCGCCCAAACGGCTGCCGCGCTACAGTGCCCTTGTAAGCTTCAGGCTGCTGCCGCTTGATGTCTCCCCAGAAACCATCTTCCACATGAATAGGACCGGGAGACACACAGTTGACCCGGACCCCATGAGGAGCCATAGCGGCCCCCAACTGGCTGGCATAGGCGATAAGGCCAGCCTTTACGGTATTGTAAGCGCCTGGAGACCCAAAATCTTCAAGAGCAGCAATACTGGATATAACCACTATTGCACCGTCATCGGATGCTGCAATATGCGGTAAAATCGCTTCACAACCCCTGACTGTTGCCATCAGGTCTACGTCAAAAGCGCGTTGCCAGCCCTCCTCTCCCGACAGTGCGCCGGCGCTGACATTAGGGATAAACACATCCACGCCGCCAAGAGTGGCTGCACTTGACTGAATCCAGTTTGCGTACGCCTGAGTATCCGAGACATCGACGGCAGCGCCGATAACGTCGCCGCCCTCACCTGACAATGCACTCACTTTCTGGTTCACCTGCTCAGCGTGACGGGCACACAAGGCGACCCGGGCACCTTCACGCACAAACCCGTCAACAATAGCGGCACCGATACCGCGTGTACCGCCAGTTACCAGAACACGTTTGCCTTTGAGACCAATATCCACCAGAATCGCCCTTTCTGTTTATGGCTCCGGAGTCAATTGCCTTCGGCATCCGCGCGGGCCATGCCCCTCAACTCACGGCGCAGAACCTTACCGACCGGAGACTTGGGCAATTCATTTATAAAACATATGGTTTTGGGAACCTTATACCCGGTCATGTGCTCACGGCAATGGGCGATAACCTCACTCTCTGTCAGACTCTCGTCCCGCTTGACGATATAGGCCACGACTTTTTCACCACTTTCCAGGTCTGGTGCGCCAACCACAGCTGCCTCAGCGACTTTGTCGAAACGTGTCAGCACATCCTCAATGTCAGTCGGGAAAACATTAAAGCCCGAGACAATGACCATGTCCTTCTTTCGGTCTACAATTGCAAGATACCCTTCATCATCAACGACGGCCACATCACCGGTCATCAACCAGCCACCCTCCACGATTGTGCTGGAGGTCGCATCCGGATTATTAAGATAACCACGCATGATCTGCGGGCCGCGTATCCAAAGTTCACCCGGTTGCCCGCTAGGGACCTCATTGCCCTCGTCATCCACAATGCGGATTTCCGTACCCGGAATGGGAATACCACAGGTTCCGCGCTTTGGCGGCCGGTTTAGCGGCATCGACGAAACGACACAGGTACCTTCCGTCAGGCCATAACCCTCATAAATAGACGCGCCCGTCAATTCTTCCCAGCGCTGCGCTGTCGCAGGTTGCAACGGGGCCGCTCCAGAGAAACAATAACGCAGTGTTTTAGGCGGGTTGCTCACGAACCATTCTTCCTGCATGAGACCCAAATAAAGCGTATTGACGCCAGGCATCACCGTAATATCGAATTTCTCAAACACCGGCTTCAGGTTCGACAACGGCCGCGGCACAGGCACCAGAACCACATGCACGCCCGTATACATGCTGTTCAACATACCCACAGCCAAGGCATAAACATGATAGAGAGGCAACACCAGCAGCAGACTTTCGGCGTCGCCTCGTTCGATGCCGTCATCGCGCTTGTTGGCTTGTGAAATATTGCCCACGACATTGCCGTGCGTCAGTTCTGCACCTTTACTACGCCCTGTCGTACCGCCCGTGTACTGGAAGATAGCCACGTCAGAATGATTTTTACCTGCCTGATACGCACTCACACTGACACCGCGAGCCATATGTTTCATGCCAGCCTTAAGCACATCCGAGAGAGTCCCCGCGACTGGCGCATTCAAGGGCGGTACTGCCTTTTTGAGATACTTGAGTGCAAAACCGAGCAGTGCCCTCTGCACCTTTGGGAAAAGATCCACAAGAGATAATGTGTAAACCCGATCAACTGACGTTCCCTCAATGGATTGTTTGATCCGATCACCAAAAACATCAATAACGAACCAGACCTTGGCTCCACTATCCCTCAGTTGGTGGTTGGTTTCCTCCGTTGTGTATAGCGGGTTGACGTTGGTAGCCACCAGACCGGCCTTGAAGATACCGAAAGCCAAAACCGGATATGCAAGTGTGTTGGGGCATTGGATAGCCACCACTTCTCCAGGCTTCAGCCCGAGGTCTTCTCGCAGGTAGGACGCAACGGCGTCAGACATCCTGCCGATATCTGCAAAACTCAGCGTATGCGAATGCCCGGTAGGCAAAATACAGCTTACAGACGGTTTTTCGCCATGTTCAGCAACACATTTATCCACCAGTTCTCCCAAATGAGAGGCCAGCATATCTTCTTCGGTGAACGTCACCTGATCCATTTTAGAACCTTCCATTATCACTCCTCTCCCCAAAAAAACCAGACGATGACTATGCCGTTACGGTTTCAAGCCTGTCCATGAGTGCGCCCGGTTTTTCGAGCAGTGTCGCATACTCATCGGCCAAGCGCTCACTCTCTCCCACCACCTGACGCCAATAAGTTCTGCGGTCAGTATCCGCCATATCAGTAAAGTTTTTCCTATCCGGAATACGGCCATGTGGCAGAGTAGCTACAAATTCGTCGCTCGGAGCCAAAATCAACTGCTGTTTCAGGACAGCGGGGCCTGCTCGCCTTGTCTTCCGCATTTTATCAAACCATCCCGGAGTCAGGTGGCCGTAGAAATGCGGATAAAGTACGATACCACTGTCATAGGACCACGGCACATCAAAATGATAGTCGATGACGCCCCCATCCCGGTAAACACCTTCCGGCGCACCCTCAATGTCACGCACGGGTTCAATAGCAAATGGTATGGAGCCGGATGCCATCAACGCATCATGCAGCGCCGTCGGACGCAACTTCACGTCGATACGGCCAAAATCCTGCCACACCGATGAGCACGCAACCCCGCGACCCGAATAAAATACAGCCCGCTTGAAAAACTTGCCCAACGCCGCGCGGCTGATGGCATTCATAGAGGCCGCAGCCAATAAGCCAGCCCCTTCCACCACCAAAGTTTCGCTCGCGGTTGGGCCTTCGCACCGTACCGCAACAATGTTGAGGTTCCGTCGCGGGTTGCCAACAATGGCATCTCGCACCTCGGGCCCCATTATTTTTTCCAGAATTCTGTATGAGGCCATACTAACAGCTTTCGGGCTGGCTCCGTCCTCGCTCCCGAAGCCGAAGTACGCCTCCTCAAAGCGTTCAAGCATAGGACCTGGGTCGGGATGACTGGCAATGGTCATGCGCCAGGCGCCGATAGAAGACCCCACCATGTCGATAGTCTGGTCTGCATTCATCAACCAGTCACCAAAAACAAAGCGGTCAAGCCCGCGCAAGACAAGCCATTTAGGCCCGCCTGAAGCGCCGACAACCATGCGTATCAGCGACGGAGTCAAGCCATGTTCTTCGATGCGTTCACGCGCTGTGCTCCCGGCAATAAGCCTCAAGGCCGGCATATGTTCCCCGATCGTTATCATTCCCACGTGGAATGGAAAATATACGGCTTGACGGCTTTTTCAAGACCAACCAGTCCAGAAATTTATTTACCGGGGGTGATCCATTAAATGAATGCCAGCAAGAGCGAGATGACCGAGCGCGCTTCGTTCGTCAATATTCCGGGGGCTGCACAGAGTTTTTCAACCTCCTGAAGGGTGACCCAGAAATTCTCAGTATCCTCAAAAACGCTATAGTTTGCAGGAATTTGCCGAATGCTATACACGCAACAGGCCCCCATGAACCTGCCCCCTTCGTCCGACTGTTCAACCTGAATCAGGGTTTCCCATTCCTGATGCTCAGCCAATGTGCGTAACCATTCAGGCTGAGTAACAACTGTTTCAAGCTTATGACTAGGGCCAAACTCAACCCCGCCCGTCAGCCCTACCTCATACGCCGGACGCAAGAGAAAGTGCAACACCCCATCGCGCTGCTGACAGAACAGCATTACTTCATCAGATGAAGTTGACAGAACAAGCGGCTGATCCCATTTATCTTTTTCCCTTTCAGGAGACGTTACGTGGTAATGCCGAACCTCAAGGGAGGACTCGCCGGCATCCGAAACTACGATAGACGTGTCTCCGAACCGCCACCCAGATAAAGCTTCCAAAGGCACGGTCTCAAGTTGCAGATCCATTGATAGTCGCAACTTGTCCAGCTTCTGTTGCGCGGTACCTACAATATCCCGTGACGATGTGTGCGCGTATGACCTTGAGAGCACGCGCTGTATCGGCATTGTACCGCCAAAGGCACCCTTTGGGTCGGCAAGATATTTCCATGGAGAGCAAACAATGACGGATCTGGCATCAGTATTGATTGCGAAATCAAGCGCCAGTGCGGCACGCATCTGCGCTGCCGAAAACCAGCAATATTGCTCATTCACCAGCGGCAAGTCACATGAAACGTCGCACAGCATGTTCCGGTTGAATTTTGTCAGAAACCGCGTTCCCTGCTCGGACTGCAGGCTATCACCGACAATACTAACGTCAGGTGCGGCGAAACATTCAAGATAATGTGTCGCTGCGCCCCCATGCTTGCGGGTGTAATTGCTATACGTTGCCTGCACGCTGGGCGCCAATTGCACAGTACCCACATTGCCAGGCTCAGCTTTGGCCTGCACAAGCCAGCGGTAGGCACCGCCGCTACCGGACACGATGAAACCAAGAATACCGATCTCGGGTTGGTTGATAATGGGCTGTGCAAAGGCACTCAATCCAGATGCCATGGACTTTCCAGCAATGCCCTGAACGGAGAAAAAGCCGCCCGTTTCATGAACCAGCCCCTTTTCTGTCAACCGCCACTCTCTGCTATCAGCAAAGCGGATTTCCTCAAAGCGCATCTGGCACGCAGCACGACGTTCTTCCAGCCACTTAAGCATCAGCATTCATTTTCCGCCAGCGTGCATCGGCCTGCAGCCTCGTTTTTGCGGTGTGCGCAATCGCTCGCCAATTTTCGTGGCGCGGCAGATCCTCGCCGGTTCGGCGCTTCAGCATCAAAGCCATGGCTTGCCCACGCCGCGTGCTCAGCATGGAACAAGCCTGAGCGTGTGCGTCCCAGCCAAATTCTTTGTAAAGTCGGGCGGTTTCCTTGGTCAGAAGGCCATCAAACACCCAAGCGCTATCTTTCATCTCATACTGGCGTCTGAGAAATGTCCACTTACGCTTACCGTCAAATGACCTCAGCTGTTTACCTATCAGCGACCTTAAATTTTTGCCCCCCTTCTCTTCCAACAATTTCAACCAAAATGCCCCTTCGCACTCAGCATTATTATCTTTATACCCACTCGCCGGACCAGATCCGCGCACCTTCTCCGCGTTACAATAAATGACAGATATTTCATCATCAAAATGGCAAGATACATCGGCACGCCAGGCTCTTAACACCCAGTCCTCAAGTGGCGTACGATATATTTGACTGGCCGGACGCCAAGCACCAACCGTCTTTAACAGGCTGCGCCTGACCACCCACGCCGAGACGGGTTCGAACAACACAGGCATATTCAAAAAGGCATCGGCGGCTGAACGCCCCAGCGGCGTTCGTTCCCAGGCCACAGGCAAGTTACGCGGCAACGCAGAAACCGTCAATGCGGCGCCCGCGGCGTAAAAATCCGTCTCACCAGTCTCTAACGTGCTTATCGCGCGCTGTAGGTGGTCGGGAAGCCAGATGTCATCATGGTTGGCAAAAGCGACATATTCTGTTTCGGCGGCGTAGAAACCTGCACTGTTAGGCCCCCCTTGCTCTCCGCAGCGCTCAGCCAAATTTAAATAGAAAATTCGCTCATCATTAAAAACTTCCATAGCCTCCTGTGTTTCAGGGGAGCACGCATCACCCACCACAAGCAGCAGCCAATCTTCGAATGTCTGGTGCAAAATGGAAGAAATAGTATTCTTCAAATGAAGTGGCCGGTCATATGTGGCCACCACAATCGTAACTGTGGCCATCTCAAAATCTCAAAGAAAGTAATTTATTTCGGCCACCTTATGGAGCGCCGCAGCACTCCACAAGTTTTATTAAACGCCTTCATGCTTTTAAGGCTTTAAAATAACTTTACCCTTGGCACGGCGCTCGGTCAGACAGGAAAAGGCTTCCACGGCCTCATCCAGGCTGAACACATCGTTGACAAGTGGGTCGATGATGCCGTCATCAAACATCTTGAACATGTCCATCATGTTTTGAACCTGCAAACCTGGGTTTGCGCGCGCCCAGTTGCCCCAGAACACACCGACGATTGAGCATTGTTTGAGCAGACACAGGTTCAGTGGCGGCTTTGGGATATCGCCCGCAGCAAACCCGATCACCAAGAGACGCCCCCCTGGGGCCATGGTGCGCAAGGCGGCTTCGGTATAGTCACCGCCAACCGGGTCATAGATCACATCCACGCCCTTGCCGTCGGTTATTTCCTTTACCCGCGCTTTCAGATCTTCGCCTGAATAGTTGATGACATGGTGCGCACCGGCTTTCTTGCAGACTTCGAGCTTCTCGTCGCTGCTGGCCGCCGCAATCACAACCGCACCCATGGCTTTACCAAGCTCCACAGTGGCGAGACCCACACCACCAGCCGCGCCCAGTACCAACAGCGTTTCACCTTTCTGGATGTTCGCCCGCTGCTTCAGGGCATGATAGCTTGTGGCATAGGTAATCGTGAAGCCAGCAGCCACTTCGAATGGCATCTTCTCCGGCATCGGTACCAGCGTTTTGGCTGGCGCCGCGATTTTCTCAGCAAACGCGCCCGTCTGGTTGAAGAAGATCACCCGGTCGCCGACCTTGACGTTCGTAACCCCTTCACCCAACTCATCAACAACACCCGCACCTTCGCCACCCGGCGTGAACGGCAGCTCGGCCTTAAACTGATATTTGCCCGCCACCATCAGCACATCAGGAAAGTTAAGCCCTGCAGCCTTGACGTCTATCAGCACCTCGCCCTTACCCGGCTTTGGCGTGTCGACGTCTTCAACTGTCAGTCCCGTGTGTGACCCAAGAGCGTTACACCTTACTGCTTTCATCATCTCTCTCCCTTGAAACATTTGGGGCGAGCTGAGCCATTGCCCTAGCCCGCCCCACAAAGCTTTACCGGTTACGATCAGGCAACTTCGAAGAGGCCTGCCGCCCCCATGCCACCGCCAACACACATGGTGCAGACCACATATTTTGCACCGCGGCGCTTGCCTTCGATAAGGGCATGACCCACCATACGTGCACCGGACATACCGTAAGGATGGCCGATAGAAATGGCCCCGCCGTTTACGTTCAGCAGGTCGTTCGGGATACCCAGTTTGTCACGGCAATAAAGCACCTGGACAGCAAAGGCCTCGTTAAGCTCCCAAAGGCCGATATCATCCATCTTGAGGCCATTGGCTTTCAAAAGCTTAGGGATGGCATACACCGGACCAATACCCATCTCGTCAGGCTCAAGGCCCGCAACGGCGATACCACGGTAATAACCCAGTGGGCTAAGACCGCGTTTTTCAGCTTCCCTGGCATCCATGACAACAGACGCCGACGAGCCGTCGGAAAGCTGGCTGGCGTTACCTGCTGTGATGGTGCCGCCTTCAATAACCGTCTTCAGACCAGAAAGGCCTTCAAGCGTCGTCTCCGGGCGGTTGCCCTCATCTTTTTCAAGAGTGACGTCGTGGAAGGTCATTTCCTTCGTTTCTTTGTTCACCTGCACCATTTTGGTGGAAATGGGCACGATCTCGTCATCAAACTTGCCCGCCTGCTGTGCAGCAGCTGTACGCTGCTGAGACTGCAGGCTGTATTCATCCATCGCGTCACGGCTGATGCCATAGCGCTCCGCCACGATTTCAGCGGTTTGCAGCATCGGCATGTAAGTATTCGGATGCATTTCAACCAGGCTTTTATCAACCGCCTGCCAGCGGTTCATATGCTCATTCTGAACCACGGAAATACTGTCGAGGCCCGCGCCTACAACGATGTCCATGCCGTCATACATAACCTGTTTGGCCGCGGTTGCGATTGCCATCATACCGCTGGAGCACTGGCGGTCGATGGTCATGCCGGACACGCTGACCGGTAGCCCAGCGCGTAGCGCTGCAAGGCGTCCGATATTTGGCCCCGAGGAACCTTGTGTCAGCGCACAACCCATGATCACATCGTCAATTTCACCACCTTCAAGACCGGCACGCTCAACTGCATGTTTGATCGAATGTGCACCAAGGCTTGGCGAAAGCGTGGCATTCAAGGAGCCCCGATAGGCTTTACCGATCGGCGTCCGCGCTGTTGATACAATTACTGCTTCCCGCATTACTTTGCTCCTTAACCCATTTTGATGCCGAGCGCTGCTGCGGCTTTTCCGATAAATTTCATTGATTGCTGCCCACCTTGCACCAACTCCTGTTGGCCTTCGGCAATATTGATGTCGGCCATCTGAGCACGCACATTTTCAGGCGTCTGTTCATCCGGCTTTAGGTAAATGCCGTCTGTCTCATACACCACAGCACGCGCATAACCGCCAGCACCCGCCGCGAGAATCGTGCGGTTCGGTGCATCATCATCACACAGCGTGATCAGCCCGGCCGTCACCGATTCCGGTGTCGAGAGCTTGAGCGCCGCTTCAGGCAACAGCCCTTCGGTCATGCGTGTTGCGGCCATAGGTGCGAGACAATTGGTGCGAATGTTATATTTCGCGCCTTCAAGGCACAGTGTGTTCATGAAACCAACAACCGCCATTTTGGCCGCACCATAGTTTGACTGGCCAAAGTTACCATAAAGGCCGGAGGAGGATGTGGTCATGACAATGCGGCCATAGCCTTGCTCGCGCATGATTTCCCACACAGCTTTGGTACATACGACTGCGCCCATGAGGTGAACCTGAACAACAAAGTTGAAGTCTTCCACGCTCATTTTAGCAAAGGTCTTGTCACGCAGCACACCAGCGTTGTTTACCAGAACGTCGATACGGCCCCATTTTTCCATGGTTTTCGCTACCATGTCGGCAACCTGTTCTTCGTTGGTCACATTGGCACCATGGGCAAAAGCCTCACCGCCTGCGTCTATGATCTCCTTAACCACGGCTTCCGCTGCCTCGCTGGAGCCGCCCACGCCATGCACGTCACCGCCAAGATCGTTTACTACAACCTTGGCGCCGCGGCGCGCCAGTTCAAGCGCATGCGTGCGCCCAAGACCACCACCAGCACCGGTTACTATTGCAACCCGATCATCAAAGCGAATGCTCATCTCACTCTCCACAATTATCTAATAAATTAAACGCTTAACCGGCCAACACCTGCATGGTCAACCATTCGGCGATCAATGCCGGGCGCTCTTCACCTTTAATTTCCATGGTCAGCTCCGTCTTGAGAAGAAAGCGATTGCCCGGCTTCTCTGAAACGCTCAGAAGCTTTGACCGTGCGCGAATTTCGCTGTTCACTTTCACCGGGCTCATAAATCGAACTTTATCGGAACCATAATTGATGCCCATCACGGCCCCCTCAAGACCAATAGCTGCATCAGCCATCAGGTAAGGGGCCATCGACAGCGTCAGAAAACCGTGCGCGATGGTTGTACCAAATGGGGTTTTCGCCGCCTTTTCCGGGTCAACGTGGATGAACTGGTGGTCAAGGGTCACGTCGGCAAACGCGTTGATGCGTTCCTGATCGATCTTGAACCAGTCGGACACGCCGGTTTCTTTGCCAATGTAATCCTGAATATCATCTTTATTTACGGTGATCGCCATTGTTCAGTTCCTACTCTCGAATTGTTTCAAGCTTAAGGTAGCGCGGAAACGCCGCCGTCAAGCGGAATAATACCGCCGGTAATATAACTGCCTGCGCGCGAACACAGCATAATCAGCACCCCGGCTACGTCTTCAGGCTCACCGCAGCGATGCAGCGGCACCCTTTCTTCGGCAGCGCGCCTGCGTTCCTCATTGTCGGTCACAAAAGCCATCATGCGGCTGGGGAACGGCCCCGGCGCGATCGCGTTGACAGTGACGTGAAATTTCGCAAGCTCGTTTGAGAGCATTTTGGTCAGATGGTGGACGGCCGCCTTTGACGCACCATAGGAATAAGCGCTGTTGGACACGGGCCGTGTACCAACAACAGAGCCCAGGTTGACCACCCGCGCCGGTTCTTCCTTGGTGCCCGCTTTTTTAAGAAGCGGCAGCACAAGCCGCGTGAGGTCCGCCACGGCGGTAACGTTGAGGCGGAAAACATCGTCCCACTTCTGGCGCGGGAAGTCCTCAAACGGCGCGCCCCACGTCATGCCCGAGTTATTGACAAGGATATCCAGCTTGCCTTCGCGTGCTTCAATTTCTTTCGCCAGCCCTTCGGTGCCTTCAGCCGTCGACAAGTCCGCCTGCAAGGCAATCACTTCGCCGGGTCCTACTGCGTTCAGCTCATGGGCGACATCCTCGCAGCTCGCCAACCGGCGAGAGGCGATATAGACCTTACACCCCGCCCGCACGAGCGCTTCGGTTGCCATTGCCCCAATACCGGAGCCGCCGCCGGTGACAAGGGCAACCTTGCCACCGATCTGGTATAATGTTGAAAGGTCCATGGTCAGGCCCTAAACGCTATTGGTGCGGTACTTTTTGAGCTCGGTTCGCGCAATCACCATACGGTGCACGGCATCCGGCCCATCGGCGAAACGCAGTGTACGCTGGCCGTGCCACATGGCCGCAAGAGGGAAGTCCTGACTGATACCCTGCCCGCCGTGCATTTGCATCGCTTCATCAATCACTTTCAGCGCCATACGCGGTGCGACAACCTTGATCTGGCTGATGTACGGCTGTGCAGCTTGTGTGCCGATAGTATCCATCATATGCGCGGCTTTAAGGCACAGCAGTCGCGCCATCTCGATCTCGATCCGCGCTTCCGCGATAATGTCATAGTTGGCACCAAGCTTGACCAGTGTCTTACCGAACGCTTCTTTCGAAAGGGACCGTTTGATCAACAGCTCAAGTGCGCGTTCAGCCGCCCCGATGGAGCGCATACAGTGGTGGATACGGCCAGGGCCCAAGCGGCCTTGGGATACTTCAAAACCGCGACCTGTTCCCAGTACAAGGTTTTCCTTCGGTACGCGCACATCTGTGAAACGAATGTGCATATGGCCATGCGGGGCATCGTCGTGGCCGAACACCATCATCGGGCGCAAAATTTCAATGCCCGGCGTGCCTGCTTCAACAAGGATCATGCTGTGCTGGCTCTTGCGCGGTGCATCCGGGTCTGTGCGCACCATGGTGACATACACAGCGCAGCGCGGGTCGCCGGCGCCAGACGCCCAGTATTTTTCCCCGTTCAGCACGTACTCGTCGCCGTCCAGCACTGCACTCATGGAAATATTGGTCGCGTCCGATGACGCCACCTCTGGCTCCGTCATCAGGTAGGCAGAACGAATTTTGCCTTCCAGCAACGGCTTGAGCCACTTTTCCTTATGTTCGTCAGTGCCGTAGCGCTCGATCACTTCCATGTTGCCGGTGTCGGGCGCGGAGCAGTTAAAGCTTTCCGCCGCCAGGTGAGAGCGACCCATTTCTTCCGCCAAATAAGCATATTCAACAGTCGTGAGGCCAAAACCGGAATCAGAGCCCGTCAGCCAGAAGTTCCAAAGCCCTGCTTTTTTGGCTTTCGCCTTCAGGTCTTCCAGAATTTCTGTCATGCGCGGCGTAAATTCGAACCGGTTGCCTGTACTGCCGACCTCGTGGTGATATTCGTCTTCAACCGGCACAACGTGCTCATCGATGAAGTCGCGAACCCTGTCCCGCAGTTCCTGGCCCCGTTTTGTTAATCCCAAATCCATGGACATGCTCGTTTCCCTTCTTACTGCTGTTCGGACCGCCAGCGGTCCCGGTACATTGTTTTGATTCCGTTACGATCAATTTTACCCGAGGCAATCATCGGTAACGGTTCATTTGTGATCCAGATTTTTTCGGGCACCTTGAATAGCGCCAGATGTTTGGCTACTTCCCCCTTCAGAGCATCCTCAGAGAGTTCACCGTCAGTGGAAACCACAGCGCCAACCAGTTCGCCCAGGCGTTCATCGGGCAGGCTGAACACCGCCACATCCTGAACGCCGGTAATGCCGTGCAGCACACCTTCGACTTCAAGTGTGGAAATATTTTCACCACCGCGAATAATGATCTCTTTGAGCCGATCAACAATATAGATGTAGCCCTCTTCATCGAGATAACCAATATCGCCGGAATGAAACCAGCCGTCGCGAAACGCGCGGGCGGTCGCAGCCGGATTGTCCCAATATTCGCGAATATTGGTTACGCTTTTGATGCATATCTCGCCAGCCTGCCCGGTTGGCAATTCCTTACCTGTCGCAGGGCTTAAAATCTTGACATGAATAAGCGGTGGCGTGGCCTTACCCGTGCTTGTTGGGTGCTCGACATATTCATCTGCCGACAGAACCGCCGTGAGCGAGTTGGTTTCTGTCAGGCCATAGCCAATGCCCGGGCTGGAGTCAGGGAAGGCTTCCTTGATAAGTTTGACGTGCTCAGGCGGGCGCGCCGCACCACCACCGCCAAGGTCCTGAAGCGTCGACAGGTCGTATTTATGCCTGAGCGGCGATGTAGCCATTTCAAACGACATGGCCGGCACGCCTGTCATACCGGTAACACCTTCGGCTTCAATGAGCTTGAAAGCTTCTTCCACATCCCATTTATGCATAAGCACAAGCTTGCGCCCAAGCGTGGCAGACACCAGCAACACCGGCAATAGGCCGGTAACGTGGAAAAACGGCACAGTAGCCAGCATAACTGGCTGAAATTCCGGGTCCGGATTAAGACGCCCCAGCATCTTGAGTGACAAAGCGATACAAACCCAGTTCATCAGTACAGACACAACCGCCCGGTGGGTGGACAAAGCCCCCTTCGGAAAGCCAGTGGAGCCTGAGGTATAGAGCATCATGGCATCATCTTCGTGCCCGAGCTCAACCGACGGCCAGACCATCGGCTTTTTACCCGCGAGGCTTTCAGTAAATGAGGACAACCCAGGGCCGGCCTCATACGCATCCCGCGCGATAATAATCTGGAGGTCGCCCCTGCCCAAAAGTGGCTTCATACGCTCCGCGCGCGGTGCATCGGTCACGGCTACACGCGCACCACAGTTTTCCATCGCCCAAGCAACTTCTTCGTCGGTCCACCAGGCGTTCATCAGCACCGCTATACCGCCTGCCGCAATGATACCCATATAGGCGATCGGCCATTCGGGATAATTGCGCATGGACAGGGCGACCCGATCCCCCTTCTTGACGCCATAGTCTTCCGCGAGGGCCTGTGAAAACTGCGACGCCATGGCGACCGCTTGGGCGTATGTGTAACGGTCTTCGCCGTAAACAAGAAATTCCTTGTCTGCATGCCCCAGGAACATCATGAAGGCGTCCCTCAGGCTGGGCGGCTGGTTGAGAAAGGCGGTGTGTTTTATACCGTCAATTTCAATTTCGCCCGTGGTAAACGGCGTTCCCGGCTTCGTAAGCAGGCCGATGACCTGATCAAGCGGGGTGTCCGGATCGACACTGGGTAGCTCTAAGCTGTCAAATACACTTGCCATACTGCGTCTCAATAACCGGAACAGCGGGCAAAACGGTCCGCATGATAGTTGAAGTCACCGTATAGATGCTGAAGCACCCGCGCACGCTTGATATAAAAGCCCATATCAAATTCGTCGGTCATGCCGATACCACCGTGCATCTGGATGGCCTCATTGGTGGCAAGTTCTGCAGTTTTACTGGCTTTTGCCTTGGCAAGGCTGGCGAACCAAGCCACATTGCCGCCGGCGTCTGCCACCTGCAGCGCCTTAAGGACCGCAGACCGTGTGACCTCGATCTCGCTATAGAGCTGCGCCGCGCGGTGCTGCAACGCCTGAAACGACCCAATTGGCACGCCAAACTGTTTGCGTTCCTTCAGGTATTCCACCGTTTCATCAAAACAGTGCTGGGCAATGCCCAGTAGCTCCGCCGCGACAACGATCCGCGCGCGATCCAATGCGCTGTCTAGCGCGGCAAACACTTTCCCCTCTTCCCCCAGCAAAGCGTCCGCACCGACAGTTACACCTTCAAAGGTCAGCTTGGCCCAGTTGCGGCTGTCCACCGACACAGTGCGATCGGTGATCAACCCGGAGGCGGTACCCTCCACAAGAAACAGGCTCAGCCCGTCAGTGTCCCCAGCCGCACCACTTGTACGGGCCAGCACAATCACCTTGTCGGCCACGTGCCCTTCCGGAACAAATGTCTTCATGCCGCTCAGCTTATAGCCGTCGCCTGACTTTTCTGCCTTCAGTGCGGTGTCCTCCGGCGCATGACGGCTGCTTTCATCCACAGCGAGGGTTACGATAAGCTCACCAGCAGCGATGGCTGGCAAAAGCGCGCCTTTCTGGCCCTCGCTTCCCGCAGCTTTGATAACGGAAGCCGCCACCACACCGCTCGCCAGATATGGCGATGCTGAAAGCGTTTTACCCATGGCTTCCGCGACGATACCTGCACCGACGCAGCCAAAAGCCGTGCCGCCGTGGTCTTCTTCGATCAGGAGGCCCGCGAAGCCCATTTCGGACATTTCATTCCACAGCTCTTTGGAAAAGCCCGTCTCGTCAGCGTCGTCACGCAATTTACGGAGTTGGCTGACCGGCGCCTTTTCCTTGAGAAACCCCTCAGCAGATTCTTTGAGGAGCTGTTGTTCTTCATTGAGTACTAGTGCCATGATGTGTCTCCCCCTTAGCTTGGCAACCCAAGAATGCGTTTCGAAATAATATTGAGCTGCACTTCGGTGGTGCCGCCCTCAATCGAGTTACCCTTGGTGCGAAGCCACGTTCGGGCAATTTCGCCATTGTTGGAGAACTGGCCTTCCCACTCAAACGAGTCTGAACCATTGACCTTCACGATCAACTCATGACGGTCTTTGTTGAGTTCTGTGCCATATCCTTTGAGAAGCGATGAGAAAGCGCCCTGATCACCGCCGCTTTTGGCCGCGTCTTTAGCGCGCTCAAGTGTGAACATGAATGACGCTGCATCGATCTCATGCTCGGCAATCTGATGTCGCAACATGGTCACGGAAAGTTCGCCGTCCTTTGTGCCCAACTTGTCCTTCGCAAGCATATTCAGTGGCGTTGGCACACCCATGTCACCGATATTGCTGCGCTCGTGTGTCAGCAGATATTTCGCGATGGTCCAGCCTTTGTTTTCTTCACCCATGAGGTTTTTCTTGAGAACCTTCACGTCATCAAAAAATGTTTCACAGAAGGGGGAATTGCCCGAAATCAGTTTAATCGGCTTGGTCGATACACCCGGCGTTTCCATATCAAACAGCACAAAACTGATACCGTCATGCTTGACAGTGGTGTCGGTACGGATAAGGCAGAAAATCCAGTCCGCCTTGTCGGCGTATGATGTCCAGATTTTCTGGCCATTGATGATATAGTGGTCGCCGTGGTCCACGGCTTTGGTGGCCAGCGCGGCAAGGTCTGAGCCTGCGTTGGGTTCTGAGTAGCCCTGACACCAGCGGATTTCTCCGCGCGCAATTTTTGGCAGGTGTTCTTTCTTTTGTTCTTCCGTACCGAATTTGAGCAGCGCGGGACCAAGCATCCATATGCCAAAAGAAACCAAGGGCACGCGGGCATTCAGCCTCTTCATCTCGGTAGCGAGAATTTTTGCCTCGTCTTTGGTGAGGCCGCCGCCACCATATTCCTTGGGCCACGTTGGCACGGTCCAGCCACGTGCTGCCATACGTTCGAGCCATACTTTCTGATCTTCACTCTGAAACGTATATTTGCGCCCGCCCCAACAGAAATCCGCTTCGCCCTGCATGGGTGTGCGCATTGCCTTTGGACAGTTCTCTTCAAGCCATGCCCGCGTCTCGGCGCGGAACGCTTCCAAATTACTCATGGACCTTATCCCTCTCCAATTCTTTCCGGGCTTCCCTTACCCGAATATCGAGACCCCACACTCCCGTCCGGGGCCTGAAAACTAATGGTAAGGATTAAGTCGGTTTTGCTTCGCTTCAAGGCAGGACAGAAAAGATAATGCATAATGTGTCAAAATGCTGAGGCTAATCGCCCTCAAGCTGGCCCCGCGACAAATTCGGCCTACTTCACGGCGTTAACCCCTCCGCTGGCGCAACAGTCAACTCACGAGATTTTATGGCGGTATTTTCCTATAGAACAGTCTGGAGCCTAGCTGGCCCCAACATCATCAGCAACGTATTGATGGTCTCCATCTCGTTTGCACATCTTTCTATCGTCGCGCCGTTTGGTCGCGAAGCCAGTGCCGCAGTTGTCACAGGCGGGCGTGTGCATTTCCTCCTGATGGCCGCGTCAATGGCACTTTCCGTGGCAACCACAGCCGTTGTAGCGAGGGCATGGGGTGCCGACGACAAGGCAGAAGCGTCAGCGGCCACCACAAGCTCGCTGGTACTGTCCGTCCTGCTATCCCTGATCCTCGGCTCTATAACCTTTGCTGCGGCACCGCAGATTGTCAGCCTGTTTGGCTTAGATACCCAAACGGCAGCACTAGCGGTCGATTATATTCGCCCCGCGAGCCTGCTGAATATTGTTTTTTCCCTCATGCTGGCCGTCGCCACATCGTTCCGGGCGATCGGCGATGTTATCAGGCCGCTACGCTTTATCGCTTTTGGCACCTTGTTCAGCATTGCCGGGTCTTACGTGTTGGTACGCGGTGCTTTTGGCCTGCCAGCCATGGGCGTCTCGGGCATTCCGTGGGGCACCGCTGGCGGACAGTCCATTATTGTGCTTTGGTTTGCCTGCCGTTGGTTTTCACGGCGCTATGTACTTACCCCACAAACCGGTGATGCCCTCAATATGTCGCGCTTGCGGCTGCTTGCCAATATCGGAGGCCCCGCCGCGCTGGAACAGATTCTTATTCAGGTCAGCTTTCTTCTGTTCATGATGCTTATCTCAGGCTATGGCACCGCCGCTTTCGCAGCTTACGGCATCGGCATAACTGTGCTGAGTGTTACCATAGTGGTTGGTCTCGGCTTTGGTACCGCGAGCGCCACGCTCTCGGGACAGCGGCTCGGTGCAAAGGATGCTGCTGGGGCAGTCGCCAGCGGTTGGGCCGCGATGCGGCTGGCAATTTTAGGCATGTCGACCCTCGCCGTGTTGACCTTCTTTTTCCGCGGCCCGATCGCTGCGGTCCTGTCTGCTGACGAGGCTGTCAGGGCCCATACCGAATATTTCGTACTTATCCTCGCTATTGTACAGCCGCTCATGGCCGTGGAATTTGCCATAGGCGGCGCCTTGCGCGGAGCCGGAGATACAAAATTCCCCCTCATTGTCACCTTTGCCGGCATGATTGTCGGGCGCTTAAGTATCGGACTCCTTGTCCGCGCAGTTGGCGGACCGATTGAAGCCATGTACGCCGTTATTATCGTGGATTATACGATCAAAGCGCTTCTTCTGATCCTCAGATTTCGCAATATCAACTGGCTTGAGTTGGAAATTCACCCTCAGGCACCTCTTGCCCTGCAATCCGTCGCAGGGGTCAGTAGGGGCACTGTGCGTTCCTTCTTCTCCAGGCGAAATGGCAGCGGCAGCGCCTCAGATAAATAAATCACGCTTGGCCTTTGGACGACTATCAAATTCGCACTACCTTCTGCAGGGAAGAAAATGTCACTATCGGAGTTGTTGGAGGGGATCATGGCAAAACCGGGAATGTTGAGCATAGGCTCAGTCAAGGACAAGGTATCGGCGACCGAGTGGGAAACAAGAGTAAACCTGGCAGCAGCATACCGTATGGTTGCGCACCTGGGCTGGGATGATCTCATCTACACGCATATATCAGCGCGCATACCTGGCACAGATCATCATTTTCTGATCAACCCGCTTGGTTTGATGTTCGAGGAAATAACCGCTTCAAGCCTTGTGAAGGTGGACCTGAGTGGCAAGCAACTGATGGACACGCCATTTATTCCCAATGCCGCTGGTTTTGTGATTCATAGCGCCATTCACGCAGCACGAGACGACGCCATGTGTGTGCTTCACTTGCACACGGATTACGGCATCGCGGTCTCCAACCAGAAAGACGGCCTGCTACCGATGTGCCAAAGCTCAATCCCGCCATGGATGATGGTGGCCTATCACGATTATGAAGGCTTTGCGGTTAATGACGGGGAAAAGGAACGGCTTGTTGCCGATATGGGCGACAAAAATTGCCTCATCCTCCGCAACCACGGCACCCTGACCGCAGGAAGCAGCGTCGCGAAGGCGTTCGAGATGATGTTCTTTCTTGAAAAAGCCTGTAAAATCCAGATCCTGACACAAAGTGCGGGAGCGCCCGTTCACGCTCCAAGTCAGGATTCGGTGGATAATGCCATGCGAGATGTACGGGTCGTGGCAGGCGCCAACGGAGCAGACAATTTTGTATGGCCAGCCATTTTGCGAAAGATGGACCGGCTTGACCCCAGTTTCAGGGACTAAGCCAAACACGGGCGTTAACACGAGGTTTTATGAACACGGTACAACCGATTATTGATGCGCTGGCAATTGAGCGGCTGGACAATCTGCTGTTTCGCGGCGAGCCGAACAAGTGGCCCAATAACCATGTTTTTGGGGGACACATCCTCGCACAGGCGATGGAGGCCGCGACATTGACGGTCGAGCCGGAATACCGGCTACATTCCCTGCACTGTTATTTCCTGCGGCCCGGCATTGCGGGCCAACCCATCATTTATGATGTGGACCCCATCCGCAATGGCCGCAGTTTTGTAACGCGCCGAGTGGTGGCCATACAGAACGGCGAGGCAATTTTCACCATTTCCACATCGTTTCATATCGGCGAAGAAGGTGTGTCCCACCAGATTGATATGCCCGAAGTACCGATGCCGGAAGACCTTGAGGACGATGAAGCATATTATTCGCGTGTTCTGCGTGCCTTTGGCAAACAGCCGAAGGATAAACCCTTCATGCCCTTTGAGATGCGGTCCATCGACCGCATGGATATCGAAAACCCAAAAGCCAAAAGCCCGGAAACCGGTTATTGGTTCAAACTCAAGGCGCCAATCTCGGATGACCAGGCGCTGCATGGTCGCCTGATGGCCTATATCTCTGATTTTGCCTTCCTGTCAGCCAACCTTCGCCCCCACGCCATGATACCCCGTGACCCACGCCTGAAAACCGTCGCCAGTCTTGACCATGCGATGTGGTTTCACCGCGACAATTTCCGCGTTGATGACTGGGTTTTCTATAAAACCGATGGTTACTGGACCGGCAAGGGCCGTGGCCTCGCCCGCGGTGCACTATATGACCGCAATGGCAGGCTTCTGGCATCGACGGCCCAAGAGGCGCTTCTAAGGCTCAAGAAAGAAAATTGACCATAAAAAAGGCGGCATCTTCGCCGCCTTTATCATATCTTTGATCCACTAACCTTAATCCGCAGGCCAGATTTTGGACCGGGAAACCGGTTCAGTTTTTGCTGGCTTAGGTTTACATTTCTTACGCCAAACTACATACCGCACCTCTACACCGTCGCGGATACTTCGCCTTAGCTGACGGCCTGATTTCACCATATCCAAAGCCTCAAGAGCAGTGCGTTTTTCACTATCCTCCGGTTCCCACTCAGCCAGTTCCATATAACTGTCCCGAACCATCTGCGCAGTATCTTCGGAAACATTGTAGTTGCCAGACAAGTCGAAATAGCGATGTAAGGTATTTTTTTTGGTCGGTAACAGGTTTGACATCTGCGAATATACAAAATGGCCGTCGTCCTTGATCATGGCCTGAACATGCTCTGTCCATTCCTGATCCTCACGAAATGCCCGCAAATCATCCATGCAAAACATCGCATCGTAGCTCATCTTTTCCCGTCGTGTCGGGTCCTCAAGATGACGCGCAGGGAAAACCCTGACAGCCCGGTTTCCAGCAAAGGTACGCTCCAGATGTTCAAGGCACTCGTGACGGCCTTCGAATGCATCGACATTAAAACCACGCTCAACCAGGGTGCGCACCAAACGCCCGCCACCGGCTGCCACAACAGCCACATGGGCGCGGCGCGGCATATCCCCGAACATGGCCATCTGGTCGAGAATGGTCAAGCTGATCGGGCGCTCACAATAATCCATATCCTGACCGTTAAACATCAGGTCGAGCGCTAAGGAAAACGCAAGTTTTTCAGACACTAATAATCCCCTCGTCGGGCCCCACCCGCCTCAGTTAAACAGAACAAAACACGCCAGCTCACCGGAATCAATAAAATCGCGGCGAGACCTGTGCAAAACTATCTGATCACAGAAAGGTAAACAAAATGCATCACGACGGCCAGCCAAGATGCATTTTATCAACCGAAAGGCGGAAAAGTGATTAAATATCTGATTTTTCGATCAAAAGGCGCGCGTATTGGCCTAACTGATTGGTTCGCTTACCAAACATAGCAAAAGCCTTGTTCTTGGTCTGACCGTGATAATAGCGATAATATATCTGCTGTATGATCACGGCGAGACGAAACACCCCGTAAACCAGATAATAGTCAAATTTAGACAGGTCATAACCTGTCTCTTTTGCATATATATCGCAGATTTCCTCACGTGTCAGCATACCTGGCGCCATACAAGGTTGCATACACATGGCAATCATATCGTCCGGGTCACCTTTTTGCGACCAATAAGCCAGCGTGTTGCCCAAGTCCATCAGCGGATCTCCAAGCGCGCTGATCTCCCAATCAAGAATAGCCTTGATCTCAAAAGGGTTTTCCTCGCACAAAATGACATTGTCGAGCCTATAATCACCGTGCAGCACGGCGTGGCCGACTTCGCCCGGCGGCATATGATGCTCGAGCCACTGGCGCACATCCTCAAAACTTTCGACGTCATCAGTGACCGCTTTTTCAAAACGCCTGTTCCACCCAAGCACCTGTCGTTCAACATATCCTTCAGGTTTACCGAAGTCTCCCAGACCGGCCGCCTTATAGTCCACCTGATGCAGGTCAATGAGCTTATGGAAGAAAGACAGGCATAACTTATGTCCCTCTTCCGCACCAAATCCCCAGCTTTCAGGGATATCGCGCTCAAGCTTACGGCCGTCCACCTGCTCCATCACATAGAATTCAGCGCCTAGAGGGCTATCTTCCTCTGCTAAATGGAAATAGGTCTCGGGCACAGCCGGGAACGTTGGTTTCAAAGCGTTCATGACGCTATATTCTCGTATCATGCTGTGGCCAGATTTGGGGCGGGTGCCAAATGGAGGGCGTCTCAGCACAAAATTTTTGTTCGCATACTGAACGGAATACGTCAGGTTTGAATGCCCACTCGCAAACTGGCGGATCATCGGTGTGCCTTCCAGCCCCCCGATACGTTCCTTGATCAGGTTATCCACCAGCCTAACGTCAAGTTCTTCGCCTTCCCGTACTTTTACGGTTTTATTCAGCTCTTCATCTGTCATTGTCACCTCCTACGCCGTCCAGCCGCCATCCATCACCAGCGTCGTACCAGTGGTAAACGCAGCCGCATCAGACGCAAAATACAGCACACCCCCAACCATATCCTCAGGCTTCCCTGCGCGAGGGATCGGAAACTGGCTGGTGTATTTTGACAGCATGTCCTCATTGGAGGTGAATACAGCCGTCATTTTGGTATCAACAAGGCCGGGGCATATGGCATTCACACGGATACCATCATGGCCATATTCCCGAGCAAAAGCCTTTGTCATGTTAATCAGCGCCGATTTGGTCATTGAATAGATGCCCTGAAGGTGGCCGGGTGTGATGCCGTTGATCGATGCCACGTTGACAATCGACCCTCCTCCCTGCGTCTTCATGATCTTTACTGCCTCAGCAGACAGATAAAACGGCCCCTTAAGGTTCACATCGATGGTTTTATCAAAGGCAGCCTCGGGCGTGTCGCCAATGTTACCGTAAAACGGGTTGGTCCCACCACAATTTACCAACACGTCAAGACGGCCATATTGTTCCTTGATCCAGTCAAAAACAGCATGAACATCTTCCATCTTGCCAGCATGTGCAGCTTTGGCTTTGGCGTCACCACCATCGGCATTGATACTTGCCGCAACCTTGTCGCAAGCGTCCTGATCGCGGGAGGAGACAATCACCTTTGCACCATTGGCGGCGAACGCGCGCACAATCGCTTCCCCAATGCCCCGGCTTGAGCCAGAAACAAAAACCACCTTGCCGGTAAAATCCATCAATTTGGTATAATCCACGATATGCCCCCCCTTAAATCGGCTTGCCAGTTGTCGTTAGCTGATGACGGCGAAACTTGCGCATGCCCCCCACCCAACGGTCATAATTCTCCGCCTTGTTGCGGAAATAGCCTTCTACTTGATCATGGGGGCGGATCATAAACTGACTTTGCCGCATACCATCAAGCACACGGCTGGCAAACTCCTCTGACGGCATAACACCGTCACCGGCGGCAGAGCTATCCTCAGCACCTGCCGTCATTTTGGATTTCACCGCCTGCGGGCACAAGCAAGCTACATAAAGCCCGTCATCCCCGTGCGTAATCGCCAGGCTTTCAGTGAAGCCTACGGCTGCATGCTTAGTCGTAGAATAGCTGATGTCGCCAATCTGGCTCAATAGGCCTGCCGCGCTGGCGGTAACAATGAAACCACACCCTTCGCGTTTCAGCATGCTTGGCAGCACCGCCCTACACGCCAGAACATGCGCGAACACGTTAACCTGCCAGATCTTGTCCCACTGCTCGTTAGTCTGGCTGATCGCGGTCCAGTCCGGCGCATCAGAGAAAATGATACCCGCATTCGAGAAATAAAGATCGATCTGTCCCGCATCCACCGTGACATTGTCAGCAAAAGCCTTCACAGCCCCCTCATCAGTGACGTCTAGCTTATAAGCCTTCGCATCCGCACCAATCTCAGCCGCGACCGCCTGTGCTCCAGCTTCGTCCATATCTGCAAGCGCAACGAACTTTGCACCCTTTGCCGCACAGGCCTTAGCTAGTGCTGCGCCTATGCCGCTCGCCGCTCCGGTGATAGCGACAATCTTGTCTTTGACTTCCATAAAAGGCTCCCTCCAAACCGTCTGTCTCAAAACTATAGCCGGATCGTCTCCAGCAGCGCTTTGAGCCGCTCTGGTAATGAAGTGGGGCGCCGTGTCTCCTTGTCCACATAAACATGGACAAAATAGCCTTCGGCCGCTGGCGCCTTGCTGCCTTCGGTGAAGAGCCCAATTTCGTAACGCACGCTGGAGCGCCCAATATGACTGACAGCAATACCTGCCTGAATTGTTTGCGGGAACTCAAGGGGAGCGAAATAGCGGCAACTTGTCTCCACCACCAGACCAATCGTCTCGCCGCCGTGAATATCCAATACGTCACCTTCGATCAGGAAACGGTTCACCACAGTATCGAAAAAGCTATAGTAGACGACGTTATTTACATGACCATAGACATCATTATCCATCCAGCGCGTCTGGATAGCGGAGACATGTCCATAGGCCGACAAAGGCCTGAGCTCTGGCATGTTTTCAGACATAGTTACCAAGCTGCCTCGTAAATCGCGCGCGCATCATCCAAAGTAACCTCCCGTGGGTTATTAACTAAAAGTCTGGTTTGAAGCATGGCATCTTCCGCCAGCATCGGCAGGTCATTATGGCTTACCCCTACATCGCGCAGACGTCGTTCCACCTTTGTATCTGTAGCAATCTTGTCCATCCAGCGGATAAAGTCAGTCGCACTGCTTCCCTGCCCGACCAGCACCGCAAGTTCTCCGTACAGATGCCCTGCGGCTTGCGCATTAAAACGCAGTACATGGGGCAGGACCAGCGAGTTGGACAGGCCGTGAGGAATGTGGAAATGACCACCCAGTGGATATGCGAGAGCATGAACAGCCGCCACGGGCGCATTGGCAAACGCTTGCCCGGCAAGCAGGGCGCCAATCAGCATGGCTCTTCGCGCATCGAGATTATTCCCGTCATTGCACGCCGTGACAATATTTTTGCCCAGCATCAGCAATGCTTGTCGCGCGAACCCATCTGAAATCGGGTTTTTCTTTAACTTTGATGTGTAAGCCTCAATGGCATGGACCATGGCATCAATGCCCGTTGCAGCTGTGATATGGGGCGGCAGGCCGGTGGTCAAAGTGGCATCCAGCACGGCAAGATCCGCCAGCAGGGTCGCGTCCACCACACCCATTTTGGTGGTCTCCCCCGTCGTAATAATGGAGATCGGGGTAACTTCAGAGCCGGTACCTGCCGTTGTTGGGATCTGCACAAGTGGCAAGCGACCGCCACTAATCTGGTCGACGCCGTATATATCCGTGAGTCTTTGTTTGCCATGTGCCAGTACAGCAACCAACTTGGCGACATCCATTGAACTGCCACCACCAAAACCGACAATCATGTCCGCGTTATGCGCCCTTGCAGCTTCAACTGCGGCAAGCACAATGGCCTCGGACGGGTCGGCCTCCACATCGGCAAACTGGGCATACGCAAGCTCAGCCTCGTCAAACGCCGTCAAGACCTTCGCCACCATGCCAATTTTGACAAGCCCTTGGTCAGTAACGACAAATGGGCGTTCAGCGCCAAAGCGGGCACGCAATGTACCGCCAAGCTGGCCCACTGCGCCATCCTCAACGAGGACGGAGGCAACGCTATTGAAATTAAAAGCAATCATCTGGCACCCCGCATGCCAGCATAAAACTACTTCAGCTGGCGTTCGACATTTTTCCTGAGCTTATCAGTATAGGGCGGCACGATCCCGAGAACACCCCCGATCGAAATTTTTGGGTGCCTCAGGACAGGTTTCATATGACTAAATTCCTGAAATCCATCGTACCCGTGATAGCGCCCCATACCCGAATTGCCAACGCCGCCGAAGGGCAGGTTTTCATGTGCGCCGTGCCACAACACGTCGTTGATGGTAACACCACCTGATGTGGTGTTATTTAGCACCTTGGCTTCTTCAGCAGTGTCATCGCCAAAATAGTATAGCGCCAGAGGACGCTCATGCGCGTTGACATAGTCGATGACTTGATTGGTGTCATCGTAGGTTCTCACTGGCAGTAGAGGACCAAATATCTCTTCCTGCATCAGCTTCATGTCCTCAGTGGGATCAAGCACCAGGGCCGGCGGGACTTTATTGGCCTGATTTTGGCCTGCAAAGTCTTCACCGGCGGGGTTAATGATGCGCACTTCTGCCCCCTTGCTGCGAGCGTCATCGATATAGCCTTCTAGCCGTTCGCGGTGCCGCTGGCTAATGATGGAGGTATATTGATCGTTCGACAGCATGGTAGGGTACATTTCGCTAACCTTTTTGGTGTAGCGTTCAACGAACTCATCCCGGCGGCTGCTATCAATGTTCAAATAGTCTGGTGCAAGGCAGATCTGCCCGGAGTTCATCAACTTAAAAGTGGCAACCCGTTCGACAACTTTATCAAGGTCAGCGCTCTTGCCAACAATAACCGGGCTTTTGCCGCCCAATTCTAACGTTACAGGCGTAAGGTGTTCACTTGCAGCCCTCATAATCAGCTTACCCACCACCGGCGCGCCAGTGAACATCAGGTGGTCCCAAGGTTGGCTGGAAAACGCCTGACTGGTTTCAACTGCACCATTCACCACGGCCACTTCATCACGGGTAAAATGCTGCTCAAACACCTGTTTGAAAAACGCGGATGTCCTTGGCGTGTGCTCGCTGGGCTTGATTGTAACCCGGTTGCCCGCAGCCAACATCTGTGCGAGCGGTACAAAAACCATCGTCAGCGGGAAATTCCATGGCGTGATAAGCCCGACGACGCCTTTGGGCTGCGGCACAACTTGCGCCCTCACCCCCAAAAGCCCCAGCGGGAACTGCACAGAGCGCTTGGATGGCTTCATCCATTTGTCGACGTGCTTGATGGCATCCTTGAGCGCCCCGGCAGAGGCCACAACATCAGCAAACAGGGTTGTCTCAGCTGAGCGATTGCCAAAATCTTCCGAGATCAAGCGGATATACTCGTCCTTATTGTCCATAAGGCAGGCCAGTGCTCGCTTGAGGCGATCCTTGCGCACCGCAGCGGTAACTTCGCCTTCCGCCAAGTATGCAGAGCGTTGAGCCGCCAAAATGGCCGCGATCTCTTCTTTTGGTGTTTCAACTTTATGGGTTCCGTCCATGGTCACTCCCCTTCCGACGATGAACTATTACCGCTATAGACTAGAACGCATTTTCTGGACTTCAAAGTCCAAAATTTAAAAAAGACTCGAAAATATGAAACATTTTCGCTTTTCAGCATCGTCAGGCGGATTTCAGGAAGCGGGCCGGTTGTGGGGCTGAATTTTCATTCATCTCTTCACCGGTATCCCTGATATCTGCGAGGAAACGCTCAACTTCCTGCTTTAATGCATCCGCTTCGCCCATCAATTGCATCGCGTGCGATTGCATGTCGGACGTCATGCTCTCGGTTTCAGTCGCAGCTTGTCCAACGATTGACACGCTGTCGCTTACCAGAGACGTGCCTGCCGACACTTGCTGAACATTTTTTGCAATCTCTTCCGTCGCTGCGGCCTGTTGCTCAACGGCGGCAACCACTGATTGGCTGACTTCATTCATCTCGCCTATAATCCTACCAATGCGATTTATGGCACCACCTGCGTCGCCCGATACACGCTGTATTTCAGTGACATAGGTTGCGATTTCCTCTGTCGCGCGACCTGACTGAGCGGCCAGTCCCTTTACCTCATGTGCGACAACGGCAAAACCTCTACCCGCGTCCCCTGCCCGCGCAGCTTCAATTGTTGCATTGAGGGCCAGCAAATTCGTCTGGTCCGCAATGTCGCGGATCATCTTCACCACAACACCGATCTGATCAGCTGCCCTAGCAAGACCAGCAACCGTCTCTGTGGTCCGCGTCGCCTCACTCACGGCGCTTTGCGCGACTTGGGCACTATGGTTCAACTCGCCACGTACCGATTGAAATGACACGGACAATTCCTCCGTAGCACCAGCAACAGCATGCACATTGGCAGATGCTTCTGTTGTCGCGTTATGAGCGTTTGAAATCTCGTTGTTGGTCTGGTGCGCATTATACACCAGCGAACCTGCCGCATCCGCCATTCGCCGCGACGCGGTGTTAACGGCATCAACAACTCCCATCACCCTGCGTTCAAACGCATCGGCCATTTGTAGCCGTTGCTGTAATCGAGCCTTACGGCGCTCGTCCCGCTCCGCCTCTTGCTGTTGATGGTGACGCTGCATCAACTCGGACTGTTCGCGCTCCCGCGCGCGCTGCGCCTCCGCTGCCGACCAGTCAGAACGCCGCTTTTCCTCCGCCATATGTTCTAACTCGAACGCCTTATCTTTAAAAATAGCTGCGGCCTCAGCCATCCGCCCCAATTCGTCGCTTCTTCCCGTATCAGGGATGCTCACCGATTTATCGCCGTCAGCCAACCGTGTTACCGCCTTGGTTATGCGGGTGAGAGGGTTCGCGACTGAAAGGCCGATATACCATGCCATAACAGCGGCTAGCAGCGCGCCAATCAACAAGCCGATGAAACTTTGGGTCATCGAAGCGTCAACCGCTTTCATCATATCGTTCAACGCCGACGTTTGATCCTCTCGGGTGCTGGACTTGATCGTTTCTGTAACAACTTCCACTTGTCGCGCCGCGTTATCGAGTTGTTCGAGGGCATTGTGAACAGCCGAGCCGATCGCCTGCTTCTGGCGCAGGCTCTGCCTGATAACATCACCATCTCGCCGCACATATCTGACGGCGGCCTGCTGTCGTCGGGGCACACCTCGCATAAACGTCATGACGTTCCGAACAAGATCATCAAGTTCGACTGAAGCCGCGATTGCTGCATCAAAGTCCGCGGCCTTACCGGAGGAAACATAGGCGATGCTCGCCTGATTGAAAGTTGTTACAAGCTGGGGAATCTGCGCCGCCAACGCTTTTTCTTCCGCACCGCGAGTTGTTAAAAACTCTACAAGGTTATGCGCGCTGTCCTCGAGTTTCCCGACACCGATCACAATGACTTGCAACGCATCCCCTTCGTTACCAAGCCGGTTTTCCATTGCAGTGAACACCTCGTCAAACGAGGTCGCGGCATCGCGTAGCTTTGCAACTGTATCCTCTTCACCGTTTAGCTTGAGCAGTTCCTCTACCCTCTCCCGACTTTGCTGGGCGCGAGCACGCGCTTCGGCCATCCTGGCCTTGTCCGCATTCAGACCGGAGAAAGCGAACGCACGCAGTGCCATGGTTTGTGCAGCGATATCTGAGGTGTAATCGTTAGCCAACCGGACGATATCGGTTTTAGCGATAATATGATTGGATGCCTCGTCAAGACCGCGAAGCCCGAAGGCCGAAATAAGGTTCGCTGTTGCGAGCGTGACTATCACCGCAACAAAGCCCAAAAGTATCCGGAAACGTACGGAGAAACGCATTCGATTACCTCGCTGAATTGAACCGCGTGCCTGAAAAGCGGATCTCGTCATTGCCTGACTATTTCAGCAGCAAAGCTACGTTGCGAATATTAAACATTTATGGAATGGGCAAAACTCAAGATAGAGGGAAAACGATAAAAAGCGTTCTAAGGGTATAACTCGGACACCGTCCACAATTTGCCTTGCTGTTGCCGAGCAAAAGTAACGCGTTCGTGTAATCTGAATTTTCGGTCACGCCAAAATTCAAAATAGGCAGGTTTCAGCCTGAAACCCGACCAGCAATCGGGCCGAGGCACATCACCCACACCAAATTTCGCCGTATATTGCGCAATAGCCGCTTCAAATTCGAACCGGCCTGCCATTTCACGTGATTGCTTGGATGCCCAAGCCCCAATCCGGCTGGAGCGGGGCCGAGATGCGAAATAGTTGTCCGCCTCCTGGCTTGAAACTGGCTCCACGGCACCTTCAATACGCACCTGTCGCCGTAATGATTTCCAGTGAAATAGCATTGCTGCATTCGGATTTTCAGCGAGTTCGCGGCCCTTCCGGCTTTCCAGGTTGGTATAGAATACGATACCACTCTCATCGCATCCCTTCATCAACACCATGCGTAAGCTGGGAAAACCGCCTAGTGTGCAGGTAGCTAAAGCTACTGCAGTCGGATCATTGGGCTCAGTCTGCTCTGCTTCTGCAAGCCAAGCCTGCAGGCGCTCAAAAGGCGTACTGAATTCCGCTGTTTTATCATCCATGATAGACTCTCAAACCTTCAGAAAATCGCTTCTCTATATGCACATTATAATCAATGGTTTACAGATGCAGATGCACTGCAATATTGCGTCCGCCTCAGGACTGCTTATATGATAGGCAAGCAATTGATTTAATATATGGTTTTACACCCCGAAACAATCCTATGAGCGATCTATATAAAATAATAGGCGTCAGTCGCAATGCAAGTCAGGACGAGGTAAAAAAAGCCTATCGTGACTTGGCAAAAAAGCTACATCCTGACCGCAATAAAGATAACAAAAACGTCGCTGAAGAATTCAAGCGCGTATCCGCTGCCTATGCAATCTTGGGCGACAAAGAGCAACGTGCCCGATACGATCAGGGTGAAATAGACGACAATGGAAATGACCGGCCTCGCGGATATGGTTTCGGCTCCAACCAACACAACGCCCGGCGCTATAGCTCAGACAGCAGATATGACCCGTTTGACTTTGAGGAAGCAAGCGACGTTTTTTCCAGCTTCTTTCGGTCCGCCGCAGGGCGTAACAGTCGGCGTGGCGGCACGACCCGCAACCAGACAAATACCGAACGCGAGAACCCTTTCCAATCTTCTGGACGACGCAAGGGTCTCGATATCAACTATAAGATCACCATCGGGTTTGACGAGTCAATTGTCGGCGGAACAAGACGAATTTCGCTCAATGACGGGCGGTCGCTGGATATCAAAATCCCCTCAGGAATTAAAGATGGACAGGTTATCAGGCTGGCCGGTCAAGGTGGACCGGGCATAGGGGGGGCTCCCAAGGGCGATGCCTTGGTAGAAGTAGCCGTAGCGCCCCACCCCTATTACCGGCGGGACGGGTTGGATATTTTGCTGGAACTGCCCATCTCTCTTGACGAGGCAATTCTGGGCGGCGACATACAGGTACCTACTCCAAAAGGGCGCCTGACAATTCGCATCCCAAAAAACAGTTCAACCGGCAAACGGCTCCGACTTAAGGGCAAGGGCGTACTGCGCGGTGAAGAAGTGGGAAATATGTATGTCACCCTGAAGGTGATGTTGCCGCCTGATCGGGACATCGGCCTTGAGAAGCTGATCAAGGAATGGGGCGTCACGGGAGGGATTGCGCTGAGGCGCAAAGCAGGGCTGAATTGATGAAAATAAAAGTCCCGAACTTGCCCCCTGCCCTGGAGCGGCACAGAAAAGTCTGGACCCAGGCATTTATAAACTTTTTCACCAACAACGGGCTGGACGCGGCGGGCAATATGGCCTTTCTGACCATGCTGTCGCTTTTCCCAGCCATTATTTTTCTGGTCGCCATTTCCGGCTTCATGGGCCAAACGGAACGCGGACTGGAAGCCATCCAGTTTATGTTATCCCTGTTGCCCCCTGAGGTCGCTAAGGTCATTGAAGGACCAGTGCGTGGCATTATTAAAAATACCGGCGCCGAAATTCTCACCGGGTCCATCGTTTTTACCATCTGGTCCGCCGCAAACGGCATTGAGGCGGCCCGGGGTTCCCTTATCAAGGCATTTGGACGGGAACACGCACGCGCCATCTGGATCAGGCGGCTTGAGAGCATCGCAATCGTGGTGTTTGGTGCCATAACGATCGTCGTCGGTATGTCAGTGCAGGTTTTGGGCCCGCCGCTGGTTTCGGCTTTTACGAGCCTTTTCCCTGAAGTCATTTCCAGCGGCCTAAACCTCCTGTGGAAATACCTCAGCCTGCTTGTCAGCCCGGCTGTGCTTCTGCTAGGCCTATACACGATGTTCATCGCCTTGACCCCGCGTCGCATCCATAAAGCGGTTCGACTGCCTGGGTCTTTGCTTAGTTTGCTGGTACTTCTGGCCACAGCTCGTGGTCTCAGCATCTACCTCAAATACGTAGGAAATTATGACCTTACATACGGCTCGCTCGCTGGCGTCGTAGTCATGCAACTTTTCTGCTTCTTCGTCAGCTTGGGTTTTGTTCTGGGCGCAGAACTGAATGCTGCCTACACTTTCGAGGGGCGTGAGAAGAAAGAGCCCGACAGTCTGGATGAGGATATTGAGGCGGAAATGCCAGAGGACTTTCAAGAAGCATTAACCAAGGGTGACCCTGTCGAGCAGACTAACGATACTGGTGCCACCACGGAGGGCAAAGACAGTTAAGCGATTGACGGAGAAGGTTCTTGGTGTAGGATGCGCCAAAAATTCGGCCTAACAGATAAAAGAGGGGCGACAATGACGAAATTAATGGAAGGAAAACGCGGGCTGGTCATGGGTGTGGCCAATGACCGCTCAATGGCGTGGGGCATTGCAAAGGCATGTGCAGAACAAGGCGCTGAGGTGGCTTTCACCTATCAGGGTGACGCGCTAAAGAAACGCGTAGAACCACTCGCAAACTCTATCGGTTCCGACTTTGTTGAGCCATGTGACGTCTCGGACGGGGCATCAATCGACGCCATGTTTGAAAAGCTGGGTGAGAAGTGGGACAATTTGGACTTCTTCGTCCATGCAATCGGCTATTCGGATAAATCCGAGCTGCGCGGGCGCTATATTGATACTTCGCTCGATAACTTCCTGATGACGATGAATATTTCCGCCTATAGCTTCGTCGCTGTTGCCCAGCGTGCTGAAAAAATGATGCACAATGGCGGCAGCATGGTGACACTATCTTATTACGGTTCCGAAAAGGTGGTTC
This sequence comes from Kordiimonas sp., assembly GCF_048260245.1. Taxonomy (GTDB): domain Bacteria; phylum Pseudomonadota; class Alphaproteobacteria; order Sphingomonadales; family Kordiimonadaceae; genus Kordiimonas. The sequence continues at coordinate 117,114 of NZ_JBLXGZ010000005.1, forward strand.
CACATTATAATGTGATGGGCGTAGCGAAAGCTGCGCTTGAGTGCAGCACACGCTATATGGCACGCGACCTTGGTGAGCGCGGTATCCGTGTGAATACCATCAGCGCAGGCCCGATGAAGACGCTCGCAGCATCCGGTGTTGGTGACTTCCGTATGCTGCTGAAATATAACGAAAAAAATGCACCACTTCGCCGCAACATCACCCTTGATGATGTTGCCGGTGCTGGTCTTTACCTGTTGTCGGACCTGTCGTCGGGTGTGACGGGGGAAACCCATCATGTGGATGGCGGATTTTCCACCACCTGTATGCCCACAGACGATGAAGCCATGAAAAAGCTCATCGAATTTATGGAATAAGGCCAAGACACTCATGTCCTACAATACCTTCGGCAGATTGTTCCGTTTCACCACGTGGGGGGAAAGCCACGGCCCGGCGCTTGGTACCACCGTTGATGGTGTACCCCCCTTGTTGGAAATATCTGAAGCCGACATTCAGGTATTTTTGGACAAGCGCAAGCCGGGGCAAAATAAATATACTACCCAGCGGCGTGAGCCAGACGCGGTGAAAATCCTTTCGGGCGTATTTGAGGGTAAAACCACCGGCACGCCGGTCCAACTCATGATCGAAAACACCGACCAGCGCTCAAAAGATTATGGCGATATCGCCAAAACCTTCCGCCCTGGTCATGCTGATTATACCTATATAGCGAAATACGGCATCCGTGACTATCGTGGCGGCGGACGGTCAAGCGCGCGCGAAACAGCCGCCCGCGTTGCCGCTGGCGCCCTTGCCCGTAAGGTATTGGGTGATGGTATCACTATCCGTGCCGCTATGGTACAAATGGGCCGTTCCAAAATCGATTACGACCGGTTCGATTGGGCAGAAGTCGACAACAACCCCTTCTTTTGCCCCGATGCCAAAATGGCGGAACAATGGGCCAAAGAACTGGACAGCATCCGCAAGGCAGGCAGCTCAATTGGTGCAGTGATTGAAGTGGTTGCAGAGGGTGTGCCCCCTGGCTGGGGCGCTCCGGTGTACGGCAAGCTCGACGCTGATCTTGCCACGGCACTCATGAGCATCAATGCCGCCAAGGCGGTTGAAATCGGAGCCGGTTTTGAGGCCGCATGTCTCACCGGCGAAGAGAATGCCGATGAAATGGTGCCCGGTACAAACGGCAGGCCCGAATTTCTATCCAACAAGGCAGGCGGTATTCTCGGTGGCATCTCCACCGGACAGCCGATCGTCGCCCGTTTTGCTGTCAAACCGACCAGCTCGATCCTCACGCCACGCAAGAGCGTGACCTTGGACGGTGAGAGTACCAAAGTGATGACCAAGGGTCGTCATGACCCCTGTGTCGGCATTCGCGCTGTCCCCATTGCGGAAGCGATGATGTCACTCGTGCTGGCTGACCACAAGCTATTACACCGCGCGCAGTGCGGGAATTAAAGCGGCAAAAGCTGGCACGTTTCCGTTTTCTCACGTAAGTTACAGTCTCCATTGCAGGGGATGTTCATGAAAAGATGGCTCAAATACATAGCCGCTGCGCTTGTCGCACTGCTTTTACTTGTCATTTACCGTGCATGGACGCCGGACATTCCGCATGAGGTATTGGTTGCGAAGTATGCCACCGGCGCGTCGGATTTCCTTGACCTGCCTTCTGGCGCCCGTGCCCACTTCCGCATGCGTGGCAATTTTGAGGGGCGTACGCTTGTTCTGCTGCATGGCTCTAATGCGTCGCTGCATACATGGGAGGCATGGGTAGGTGCGCTTGAATCAGACTATTTTATTGTCACCGTTGACCTCCCCGGCCATGGCTTGACTGGCGAAACCCCGAGTAACGACTATACCTATAAGGGCATGGTTGCTTTCGTCGATGAATTTGTCTCCGCCCTGAATCTCAATCATTTTGTACTTGGCGGCAACTCGATGGGGGGTGGCGTCACACTGGCTTACGCGCTAAAGCACGAAAACAAACTGGATGGCCTCGTGCTCGTGAATGCTGCGGGCACCGCGCCGCCCAAGAACACAAGGGTGAAAATCAACCGCCCAGTCGCCTTCGACCTCGCCGGCCACTGGTACAGCGACTGGATTCTACAAAACATAACGCCGCGAAGCATTGTCGAAGAAGGGCTGAAAAAAAGTTTTACAGACGACACAAATGTTACCGACCGGAAGATTGATCTCTATTGGGAACTGGCCCGTCATCCCGGCAATCGGAAAGCGACGGGCAAGCGGTTTGCATGGTACAGAGAAGGGCATTCTTCGCTAGATATTGGCAGCATCACCCTGCCCTCACTCATCCTTTGGGGCGAAGGCGACCAGTTGATCCCGGTGGAAACCGGCATAGTGATGCGTGAAAAACTGGTGAACAGCGAACTTGTCGTCTATCCAGATGTTGGCCACTTGCCGATGGAGGAAATCCCGGCAATATCAGCAACGACTGTACGGAATTTTTTAGCAAAGCTCGACACAAGACCAGACAGCGCCTTACCTCTTGGTGAAGACACCAACTAGCTCAAGGTGGGGCGACCACAGAAACTGGTCCACCGGCAGAACACTTTCAAGAACATAACCCCCATCCGCCAAGGTTCTTGCATCACGGCTGAAAGTATTGGGGTTGCAGGAAACTGCCACCACGCGCGGGACGGGTGACTTAGCGATTTCTGCTACTTGCGCTGCAGCGCCTGCTCGTGGTGGGTCAAACACTACGACTTCAATCTTCTCAAGCTCTCGCGCACTGATGGGTTGCCGAAACAGGTCACGATGCCGGGTTATCACTTGGCTAAGTCCTGTGGCAACCGACAATCCCACCTTCATAGCGTCAAGCGCGCCTTTGGCACCTTCCGCAGCCATCACCTGATGATCTCGCGCCAAGGGAAAAGTAAATGTACCAATACCAGAGAAAAGGTCAGCTACGCGGCCATAGCCCTTGCACGCCTCGAAAACAGCACCGACCAGCGCCTTCTCGCCCTCGGCGGTTGCCTGAATAAAGGCTGCTGGCGGCAGAGGGACACGATTCCCGGCAAAATCCATAACTGGCTCGCGCCGGATTGCCACAGGGTCCAGAAAACCGCTATCCTTCCAATGCAGCGCGGCAATATCGTGCGTATTGGCGAATTCCACCAGCCGCTCGCGCGCGGCGAGATCAAGCGCCATCGGGGCATCAATCATCATGTCCACACCACTGGCCGTCAGCGTCATATGCACGCCCGCAGCCATTTTGGGGGCGAGCGTTGCGCTCAAGAGAGACCGCAAAGGGTCAAAGAGAGCGCTGAGCTCTTGCCGCGTAACCGGGCACATGTTGGCGTTAATTATCTTGTGACTTTGGCGCTCGTTAAACCCTAGTACCACACCACCAGCAACTTTCATGGCCTTGAGGGCGATACGGCGACGGCTTGCAGGCGGACTGATAAGGGGCTCAAGCACCGGCACGCCCTCAAAACCATGTTGATTGAGTGCCATCGTCGCGCGGCCTTTAACCCAAGCACGATATGTATCTTTATTCATATACTGAAGCTGACAGCCGCCACAGGCGCCAAAATGCACACAGACCGGGTCAACACGATCAGCACTTGCCGAAACAATCTCAACAAGGTCCGTGTATATGCTATTGCGGCGTTTATCTTTAAGTGCCACACGCGCGACATCACCTGGCATCGTGAGAGGTACAAACACCGGCACACCGTCGGCCGCACCAACACCATCGCCTTGCGCACCTAGCGAGGTGATTTCGACATCCAGTAGTTCAGCGGTCATCTTTTACACCGTGAATGAGAAATTCGATATTGCCCTCAGGGCCCTTGATCGGGCTTTCAGTGATACCGCGAACGCTCCAACCGTCCAGTCCGCCCAGCCATGCACGAATATCCGCACATACTGCCTCATGAAGCGCCGAGTCACGCACCACACCGCCCTTCCCTACATTCTCACGCCCGACCTCAAACTGAGGTTTGATAAGCGCGATAAGCTGCCCGCCCCCTTTCACCAGTCCCAAGGCGGCCGGCAGCACTGTTTTGAGCGAAATAAAGCTGGCATCACAAACAACAAGGTCAATTGCCTCTGGTATTTCGGTGTCCGTGAGGTAGCGAGCGTTGGTTTTCTCAAGCACAATAACCCGATCATCGTTCCTCAGTTTCCACGCAAGCTGTCCGGAGCCGACATCCACGGCATACACTCGCCGCGCACCGTGTGTAAGCGCTACATCAGTGAAGCCCCCCGTCGATGCACCCACATCAATGACGACCGCATCCGTCACATCTAAAGCAAATTCAGCCAGCCCTTTTTCAAGCTTCAGCCCGCCACGACTGACCCAAGGGTGGTCTTTGCCGCGAACGTCAAGCGGCTGATCTTCCTTGATCTGTTGCCCGGCTTTCAGGACCTTCGTTTCGCCGGTAAATACCACACCCGCCATAATAAGCGCCTGTGCCTTGGCCCGGCTTTCGGCAAGGCCGCGATCCACCAGCGCCACGTCAGCCCGGATTTTTACGGCCATGGCCCTACCCCTGATTATTGCTTGGTGCCTGCGGCTACTTCGGCATTTTCTTGTCCAAGGTCATTCCGCCCCAAAGCCTTGAGGACAGCGGCCAAAATGCCGGAAGCATTCAAGCCTGCATCCTCATACATCTTCTCAGGTTTACCGTGGTCCTGAAACACATCAGGTAATTTCAGTGCGCGGACCTTGAGATTGCCGTCAAGAATGCCCTCGTCGGCCAGAAAATCCATCACATGTGCGCCGAAGCCACCTATCGAGTTTTCCTCGATGGTAATAACCAGTTCGTGCCTGGCAGCCAGATCACGAATAAGCTGTTCGTCCACTGGCTTGGCAAACCTGGCGTCCGCCACTGTTGTTGAAAGCCCACGCGCTTCAAGCTCATCGGCTGCCTTAAGTGCCTCACTCAGGCGTGTCCCAAGCGAGAGAATAGCCACTTTATTACCCTTCCTGACGATACGGCCCTTGCCGATCTCAAGTATCTTGCCTTCTTTTGGCAGCGCCACGCCCGTACCTTCACCGCGTGGATAGCGCACGGCAGACGGACGGTCATCAATGGCATGGGCTGTTGCGACCATGTGAACCAGCTCAGCTTCGTCAGCAGCCGCCATAACAACCATATTGGGTAGACTTGCGAGATAGGTCACATCAAAGCTGCCTGCGTGCGTCGGACCATCCGCGCCCACAAGTCCTGCACGGTCAATCATAAAGCGCACAGGCAATTTTTGCACCGCCACGTCATGAACAATCTGATCGTAAGCGCGCTGCAGGAAGGTTGAATATATGGCCACAAACGGACGGTAGCCTTCTGTTGCCATCCCCGCTGCAAAGGTCACCGCATGTTGTTCGGCTATACCCACATCAAAGGTACGGTCCGGGAACCGTTCACCAAACTTATCAAGCCCGGTACCAGACGGCATAGCAGCGGTGATCGCCACCACCTTGTCGTCTTTTTCCGCAATTTCGCCAAGTGCTTGTGCGAAAATATTAGTATAGGTCGGCGCTTTGGGAGAAGATTTTTTACGCTCCCCCGTCACCACATTGAACTGGGGTACCGCGTGATACTTTTCCTGATTGGGCGCTTCAAACGGATGGCCATGGCCTTTTTCTGTCACCACATGCACAAGGATTGGACCATCCTGTGCGTCGCGAACGTTTTCCAGCACCGGCAGAAGGTGTTCCAGATTATGCCCATCAATCGGGCCCACATAATAGAAACCCAGTTCGTCAAAAAGGGTACCACCGCCTACAGCCATGCCTCTGGCATATTCTTCCGCCTGACGCGCGCGGTCCGCGAGCGGTCGCGGAAGCATATCAATCAGCTTCTTACCAAACCCCCTGAGGCTGAGAAACGTATGCGAACTGACGATCTTGGCAAGATAAGCGCTCAAGCCGCCAACCGCCGGCGCAATAGACATGTCATTGTCATTAAGGATAACAACAAGTCGATTGCCCGCCTGCTCGGCGTTATTCATGGCTTCATAGGCCATACCGGCACTCATGGCGCCGTCACCAATGACGGCTATAGCCTTGCCCGGATTACCCGACATTTTATTGGCGACCGCCATACCCAACGCCGCGCTGATTGACGTGGAGGAATGCCCCGCGCCAAACGGATCAAAATCACTTTCGCCGCGCTTGGTAAATGGCGAAAGCCCATCGGGCTGGCGAATGGTGCGGATACGGTCGCGACGACCGGTCAAGATCTTGTGAGGATATGCCTGATGGCCTACGTCCCATATCAGCCTGTCATCCGGCGTATTGAAGACATAATGCAGCGCGACAGTAAGCTCGACGACACCAAGGCCAGCACCAAAATGCCCGCCAGTAACGGAAACGGCACTGATCATTTCTTGCCGAAGCTCGCCCGCCAGTTGCTCAAGCTTGGTCGGCGACAGCCGCCGCAGATCTTCAGGGGTCAAAACGGTATCCAGCAATGGCGTTTCGGGGCGTACGCTCAACTCTCTTGTCCTTCTAAAGCGCCTGAGAAACTATATTATGTCCGGCATTAGTGCCAATTATATCATTAATGTCTCAGGCGCGTCGATTTATAGCAAAATGCGCGACTGCGCGCAAAAGCGATGCTTTATCGTCGAAACCCGCCAAATGTTCAATAGCCTGATCGGACAACATCCGCGCCTGATTACGAGCGCGTTCAAGCCCCATCAGGCTAACCAGCGTTGCCTTGCCCGCATCAGCGTCTTTACCGACGGCTTTTCCGACTTCGTGTTCTTCGCCTTCAACGTCCAGCAGGTCATCGGCTATCTGGAAAGCAATACCGAGGTCGCGGGCATAGCCCTGAATACTGGCGCGTGCCGCTTTACTGGCATGCCCCATAATAGCACCGGCCTCAGCAGAGAAACTGATAAGAGCACCCGTTTTCATCTGTTGCAATCGGTGGATAAAATTTTCATCCATATCGTAGCGGTCTGCAGTCAAATCAATGATTTGACCCCCTACCATGCCGTGGTGTCCTGATGCCCGTGCGAGTTCATTCACAAGGGTGAGCCTAACGAAAGGATCAGAATGTGTCTCTTCACTGGATAGAATTTCAAATGCAAGGCTTTGAAGAGCATCCCCTGCCAAAATAGCAGTCGCCTCATCGAACGCTTTATGGACAGTCGGCTGCCCTCGGCGGAGATCGTCATCATCCATCGCGGGCAGGTCATCATGAACAAGAGAGAAGCAATGGATACATTCAATCGCCGCAGCAACACGTAAAGCTTGCGTACGGTCGACGCCAAAAAGTTCCGCACTCGCCAAAACCAGAAAAGGACGCAAGCGCTTCCCACCTGAGAAAACCGAATAGCGCATTGCCTCGACAACACGGTCTTCAGGACCACCCGGCAATGCCAAAAAGGGGTCCAGAACTCGTTCGATCGCGGCAGATGTGGCAGCGAGCGCTTCTTTCAAGGGGCCGTTATCTTCCACGATAAAGCCCATCTATTCCACATCAAGCGGCGCAGTGCCAGCCGCTTTACCGGACGTGTCCAAGGTGATTTTTTCGATTTTGGCCTGCGCGTCTTTCAGCTTGGCTTCACAATGCGCCTTGAGGGCAGTGCCCTTGGTATATATTTCGATAGAGTCTTCCAGCGAGGCGTTACCGGATTCCAGTTTTGCCACCACCTCGTCAAGTGCAGACATGGCCTGCTCGAAACTCAATGTTTCCATGTTTTCAGTATCGGTCGTCACGTCTGCCATCCGTCTCATCCGTCATCGAAAATCAAAATCCGTAAAGTTATCGGGCAGTTATAAGCCTGCAAACGCACGGAAGCAAAGATTATTGCTGCGACTAAGTTTCAATAAACTTCTGCGAGTGCTCGCATAGATATACCCGGAAGCTCGATTGTCTCTGAAAGCAGGCTCTCCGGCCGGAGATCTCCAAGCGCGGTAAAATAATTCACGCCATCGCGCACCTCTCTTCGCGCTAGCCCCAGTGCTTCAAGTAGATGCAGGTGGGCAATGGCCTCGCCTAATGCCAAGTAAAAATCCATCCCTGTTATCTTGCGCCTAAACAAGGCAGGAAAAGTCTCAACAGGTGAGCGGCTTTTCTGACACCATTCATGCAGCGTTGCAAGTTTATCAATATGCCCACCGATCAAGGCATCAAGGCGTTGCTGAAGGCCAATGAAGACACGACCATGGCTGGGCAACACCATTGGATCCCCGGGTATGCTGCGCATACGGTCAAGACTGACAATCCAATGTGCAAGGGGATTTGCCCTCGGCTCCCGCGCGTGCACCGAAACGTTTGATGTGATGCTGGGCAGTATCTGGTCACCACCTATAAAAAGCGGTTCATCAAGGCATGACAGGCACGCGTGTTCCGGACTGTGCCCGCGTCCGACGACGACCCGCCAACGCCGCCCCCCCATCTTGAGTAACGAACCATCCTCCAAGCGCCTATATGTAGCAGGAAGCGGCGACACACCGCGTCGATAGTTGTCGAACCTTGCCTCTCGGATCGCGGGCTCATACGAGCGAGCCACTCCATTTTCAAAAAGGAAGCGAATTTCATGTTCGGGGACATCTTTGGTCCCGCCCAGCCAGAGCGAGGAAGCCAGAAGGTATTCGGCTTGTGTAATTAAAAATTCGGCGCCGTGCCTTTCCGCGAGCCAACCTGCGAGCCCGAGATGATCGGGATGCATATGCGTCGCCACGACACGGCGAATTGGCCGGCCGCCGAGCAAACTATGTTCAAGCGTCTCCCAGGCGGCCTTTCCACGGGCTCCATTCGCCCCGGTATCTACCAGAGTCCAGCTATCACCTTCATCAAACAAGTAGACATTGATATGGTCAAGCGACCACGGCAATGGAATTCTCGCCCAATGTAGCCCTTCGGCAACCTGGAGCGTTCTGGCGCCCCCCGGTACATCTGCAAAGGCGAACACAAGCCCCTCCTTTTCGGCGCGCTCATGTTCACGTTTCTCGGCCTCTTTGCGTTTTACCGCACGGTGGTCTGCCACATCCGAACCATCAAGCTCTGACGCAGACCCCTGTCGATTTGTACTGTCCATACTCATGGTTCACGGCAAAAGTCTGGCTCAGTTGCGCGCGAAACTCTCCTCTTCCATTTGCATCAGGCTCCCTGCCCCGCTCCTGATAGGAGCTAGAAGCGCAACTGCAGAAGGCAACAGCTGTTCGATAAAAAACTGCGCTGTTGATTGTTTTGCCGCGCAAAAACTTGGATTGCCGATGCCCGACCTCAGCCGCGAAGCTGCCTCCTCCGCCTGAACTGCAAGCAAGTATGCTCCGGCCACGGTACCAAACAACCTAAGATACGGCGTTGCTGCGGCGGCCGTGTCTACAATTTTATCAACACCATTGGCGAACATGTGTTCGGCCGCCTCCTCCAGCACAGCAATGCCCGCCTGCAGTCCCGAAGCAGAGGCTGTACTCAGGCTCTGCATTTTGCCGGTTACCTCTTTCATCTCAGCAATGAAGGCGCGCCAATGCGCGCCGCCCTCAGTCATGAGCTTTCGCCCGGCAAGGTCAAGCGCCTGAATGCCGTTCGTGCCTTCGTAAATCGGTGCAATGCGACTGTCACGATAGTATTGAGCGACACCGGTTTCTTCAACGAACCCCATGCCACCATGTATCTGTATCGCCAGCGAGGCCGCTTCGACACCAATATCTGTAGAATAGGCCTTCGAGACAGGCGTGAGCAGATCAGCTTCTCCCTTCGCTTTCGCCCGTTCGCTGGCATCTTCATGAACGTGAGCCCGGTCCAACGCCCAGACATTGCGGTAAATGATGGCGCGCGCGGCCTCAGTGGTGGCGCGCATGGTCATCAGCATGCGGCGCACATCGGGGTGGTGAATGATGGTGACGCTTTCCCGACTTCCGGATCCGACAGCTGCCGATTGTACCCTGTCTCGTGCAAAAGCCACGGAGTGCTGGTAGGCCCTTTCGGCCACGGCGACACCTTCAAGGCCTACACCGATACGAGCGTGGTTCATCATGGTGAACATATTTCTCATACCCGCATTTTCGGCCCCAACTATATAGCCGATGCAATCGTCCTCATCACCAAAAGACATCACGCATGTCGGACTTGCATGAATACCCAATTTATGTTCAAGGCTCACACAGCGCACATCATTGCGCTTGCCGAGAGATCCGTCGTCGTTCAGTAGAAATTTCGGCACCAGAAACATTGAGATGCCTTTGGTTCCCGCAGGCGCATCAGGCAAGCGCGCCAGAACAAGGTGAATCACATTCTCCGCAAGGTCATGATCGCCCCACGTGATGAAAATTTTCTGCCCTGAAATGCGATAGCTGCCATCAGCTTGCCGTTCGGCCTTCGCCCTCAAAGCCCCGACATCTGACCCCGCACCCGGTTCGGTCAGGTTCATTGCACCAGACCATTCACCTGAAATCATCTTGGGAAGATACGTGTTCCGTTGTTCATCTGTTCCATGGGCGTCAATCGCTTCAATCGCGCCAGCGGTCAGCAAAGATAACAGGCTGTATGCCATATTGCCAGAAGTCACCATTTCCGTAACTGCAATGGAAAGTGTATGCGGAAGCCCCTGCCCCCCAAGTTCGGGTTTGGCTGACAAGGTGGACCATCCGCCCGTAACATAAGCCTCGTGCATTGGCTTGAAAACATCCGGTGTGACAACACCGCCATCTTTCAGGCAAGCCCCAATTTCATCGCCAACCCTGTTGGTCGGGGCAATCACGTCGCTCGCCAACTTACCCGCCTCGTCAAGTACTGCCGCGACCAGATCCTCCGTTGCTTCCTCAAATGCCTTGTGTGAAGCCCACTCTTTCATCCCGCCGGCGGTTTCCAGAGCAAAGCCAATCTCTTCCAGAGGTGCGCGATATTCACTCATGATCTTTATTCCTTTATTCGGCTATTCGGCGCCAATTAAGCCTTTCGCAGTCAACATGTGGAAATAGCCATTGTCAGTCACTGCCTAGTCGCCTATCAGCTATGGTAATAGTAAAGCTTTGTCCGTTTGAGCGGAAATTGTGCATGGCAATATATAACACTCAAGTCGTTTCTGAACACGAAGATGGTGCAATTTCAAGAGCTGTCGAGCTTTTGCGCGCCGGAAACCTCGTGGCCATTCCTACAGAGACTGTCTATGGCCTGGCCGCTGACGCTACGGAACATTGTGCAGTGCAGCATATATATAGTGTGAAGGGGCGCCCCTCAAATAATCCGCTTATCTGCCATGTGTCCGGCATTGAAATGGCCAAAAGCTATGTCGAGGTCCCACCGCTTGCGGAAAAGCTGATGCAGCGATTCTGGCCCGGCCCCCTTACGCTTGTTCTGACGCGGCTTCAGACAGCGACTGTCTCCCCGGCAGTCTCAGCTGGCTTGAGCACACTAGCCATACGGTGCCCGGCGCAGCATACCACCCGCCAGATTATCGCGGGCCTCGGTCATCCGGTAGCGGCGCCCAGCGCAAACCTTTCAGGTAAACTTTCCCCAACATGTGCCAAGGACGTAGAAATCACGCTCGGCGGAAAAATACCGATGATTCTGGATGGCGGCACCACAAGCGAAGGCATCGAGTCGACAATCATCGGTGTTCGTGATGAACGCCTCTATCTGTTACGCCCCGGCACAGTAACACCCGATGAGATTACCGAAGCCATAGGCCTGCCCGTATACGATAGAGATGACACTGAAATCAGTGCCCCTGGGCAAATGCTTAGCCATTATGCACCTGACGCTCATGTTCGCATGAACGCGACTGAAGCTCATGAGGGTGAAACTCTCATCGGCTTTGGTGCCATCGAAGGCAGTTTCACGCTTAGTCCTGACGGTGATCTGCGGGAAGCCGCCAGGAACCTGTTCAAACGGCTGCGCGATGCAGACAAAACTGATACAAAAACGATCGCTGTAGCCCCGATCCCGAACCATGGGGTTGGAATAGCAATTAACGACCGACTGAAGCGCGCAGCCGCGCCGAGAAAAAATCAATGATCGAGCAAAAGCATATTGACCAGTTACGCGCAATCGCCGGGCCTGGCGGCGCAACATCCGACACAACAACGCTAGAGCCACACCTGCGAGAATGGCGCGACAAATTTCACGGCCACACACCAATAATGCTTTTACCTGATAATGTTGAGACAGCGTCGCAGCTTGTTCGCTATTGTCAGCAACACAACGTCAGCATCGTATCTCAGGGCGGCAATACAGGCCTCGTAGGAGGCAGCACCCCCGGCCTGGAAGGCAGGACCGAGGTTCTGCTTAGCACCAAACGTATGAATAAATACTGCGTCGTTGATGAAGACGATTTTTCGATTACCGCAGACGCGGGCTGTACGGTTGCTGAGCTTCAGGAAAAGGCCGCGGAGAAAGGCCTCCTGTTTCCGCTTTCTCTTGCTTCAGAGGGAAGCTGTACTGTGGGGGGTGTTCTGTCCACGAATGCAGGCGGCATTCACGTATTGCGCTACGGCACCACGAGGGCGCTAACATTGGGATTGCAGGCCATATTACCCGGCGGCGACCTGATTGACGAACTAACCGCCCTCAGAAAAAACAACACCGGCTATAATCTGAGCCAACTCCTGATCGGAGCAGAAGGTACCCTTGGGCTCATCACCCGGGCGACCTTCAAGCTTTACCCACGTGAAGTGCAAAAACATACATGTTTACTTGCCTTGGATAACCCGGAAAAAGCTTTGCAATTGCTTGCTTCGGCACGCATTGCCAGTGGCGACCGAGTATCCGCATTCGAATTGATGCCCCGGTTCGGCATAGATCTGGTACTCAAACACATTCCCGGTACGAGCGATCCTTTGGCCAGGCCTTATAGCTGGTATATTCTGGCAGACATTGCCACCAGTCGTGAAGACACTGCGCTCGCAGCTGACATTGACGACTGGCTTGAAAACTCCTTTGAAAACGGTCTGGTCGTCGACGGGGCTGTCGCTGCATCATTAGCACAAAGCGCAGATTTTTGGCGCCTGCGCGAAAGCATGTCTGAGGCTCAGAAACTGGAAGGAGGCAGCATCAAACATGATATTTCCGTCCCGGTTTCGAAAGTTCCTGCCTTTCTTGAGCAAGGAAGCAAGGCCATTGATGACCTTATTCCGGACGCCCGACTTGTTGCGTTCGGGCATTTAGGCGACGGCAACATTCACTTTAACATCATGCAACCTGAGAATGGCGACAAAACAGAATTTCTCGCGCGCTGGGAAGAGGTGGCCATTCTTGTACACGACATCGTCATCGGCTTCGGCGGTTCGATCTCAGCCGAACACGGTATAGGTACCTTAAAAAAGGAAGAACTCACGCGGGTCAAACCTGCCGCCCTCTTGAACGCAATGACTGCAATCAAAAAAGCACTGGACCCAAATAACATCATGAATCCCGGAGTGTTTTTCGCAGGTCACCTTCCTTCTACTGATTGCGGGGATTAATGCCTGCCTTGTCGGCGTAAAAAGCCTGAATTTTCAAAAGGTCGCCGGACATATCACCTGTCGGCCAGAACGTGGGACCAATCCCCACCTCGCGGGTTTTGCTGTCAAGGAACACAAGAACAATTGGAACGTTGGCTGCTACAGCAATACGGTAAAATCCGGTTTTCCACTTTACCACCCTGGAACGGGTTCCCTCCGGGGCGACGCCCAGTATCAGCTTGGGACTAGCAGCAAACACTTCTTCAGCCTGCGCTACAACACCCGCGACACCAGAGCTTTCCCGGTCAACCGGGATACCGCCAAGCCAGTAGAAAAGGCGGCCTAACGGCCCTTGAAACAGACTATGCTTACCCAAAAACCGCACCTGTAGGCGCAGCACACCAACAACCGCCATAAAAATAGGGAAATCCCAGTTACTGGTGTGAGGAGCAGCCACCGCAACAAACTTTGGGTATTTGGGTACTTGCCCAACCACCCGCCATCTTCCAAAACGTAAAACGAGCCGACCAATGCGGTCCAGAAGGAAAACAAAAAGGCGATTACGATAAATAAGCTTGGACACCTGAAACTCCCCCCAACCCCCGCGGGAGAATTTCCCTATCTCAAAAAAATTAAGCGGACAAGAGAAATCCCGTCCGCTAAATAGTTTAAAGCGCGACCCCACTCAGGCAAAATGAGGTCGCGCTATTATACTCGTTTGAGTACCTATCAGATCTCAGGCAAAATCTGTAAGGCAAGTACATAACAGCAAACGCTGTGCCATTTTTTTAAATGATAAAAATCAATGCTTTATCAAGCTTCGTCTATATACGGGACACTCGATGTCATAGTCCGGCGTGCCAATTTGAGACATTGGATCATATTGATACAATGCATCAGCAATTGTCACTGCGGCCTTGCCCTTCTAAACCCAACAAGACCCAGTCCATGGTTTGCCGTGTTTCATCAACTACCGCGATAGAGCCTGTCATAGGCGATGAGTAAAACACCGATCACAGACCTTGAAAAGCCTGCCGTTTCCAGTAGCCGGGCAACGATATTTCTGTTTCCTGGCACCAGCTTCGCTTCAACCACAGCATAGGGACGCCCCAAGCGCACGGCCACCGCCATGGTAAACAGGCGCACGTTGCCGTTCTGAAGATAGGTAAGTAGTACATCGGATGTCAGCGCGCCGACAGCACTTAGCTGGCGCAAATAGTTTTGCATCTCATTCAGGGGGGCGATTTCCATCGTTCTCGAAAATACGCGCCTATTCGCCATAGACACCAGATAAGATGCATAATCTGTTGCCAGCCCGAACTTTTCTGACAGGTATTCCCCGTACCGCTTTGAAACCTTGAAAATGATCCGCTCCACAACGTCCGACGATAAATCCGCACGTGCTGCCAGCTTTTCCATCAAACCCCGCTCTTCTCGGAACCTGTCAACGACACGATTTTGACTTCGGGGCGAGACATCCGCAGTATCATTATTCATCAGGTTTGAAACGGCGTCGAGGCCAGCCACGTCACTGATGGCAAAACTAACGGCCTCCGACAGATTAGACCGTTGTGCTATCGCCTCCTGTTGCCCACTGCCGCAATTGCGCACAATTTCTTCCAGAAAGGCGTCATCGGTTGCTTGTGAAGCAACAAGAAACGGCATGGAAACCTGATCGATGTCCTGTGCCAGCTTGCTCAGCAATTCGGACGGAAGAAAACTGCAACTCCTCAATTCTTTGGCGAGAGCATCTCGCACAGACACCGCCACGTCTTCCACCAGCAACTGAGCGAGTTGCAGGGCGTCTTTTTTTTCATCGCCGTCATTTTCTCGCGCCAGTATTTTACCGACTTTACGGGCGATTTCGACCCTGGCATCAAGGTCAATGCTCCGAAGCTCCTGCATCTGCCACACGTCAACGTTCATAATATGCACCCAACCCCGCTGCAGAGTTTGCCACCGACTTTATATCGGGGCTACAAATTTGCTGTTGGCATGAACACTCCTAGGAAAAAGTGATCTTTTTTAGACCGCCGGCGAAACGAACTGCATTATCCTGATAGATCTTTGCGGATAAACTGATCATTTCATGCTCCTGATCAGTCAACTTTCGCACGACGCGCGCTGGGGATCCTACGATCAGAACACCGGGGGGAAACTCCTTGCCTTCCGTGATAAGGCTGTTAGCGCCCACGATAGAGCCCTCGCTAATTTTGGCACGGTTCAGAATCGTGCTCCCCATACCTATGAGGGTACGATCTGCAATACTGCACCCATGCAACATAACCTTGTGTCCTATGGTGACATTCGCACCAATATTGATCGGGGCGCCAATGTCGGTGTGCAGGACCGATTGATCCTGAATGTTACTGCCCTCACCCACAATAATTGGATCGTTATCTCCCCTGATGGTGACACCAAACCACACACTTGAGCGGGGTGCGAGCTTCACATTTCCAATAACCGCAGCATTGTCAGCAATCCAGACGGATGCATCCTCAAGAACCGGCCTGACGCCATCTAATTCATACAGCATAACTTCCCCGTACCTTTATAATCAGACTTTCACATGAAATTGGTGGCTTGCCAATCCTTAACAATAATTCACACAGGACAAAAACACACCAATAGGCTATGCAACGCGGTACCCGATAATATTTGGTACCGCGATGAAAAAGATCGAACATAATGAACTTGAATGGCGTGACAATGCGCCTGTATCCACGCATTTTGGTGATGTCTATTATTCCGCCGAAAATGGTCTGGCTGAAACAGAGTTTGTTTTTATCCGCGGTATCGGTGGCCCTCAGGTCTGGCAGGAAACACACCATTATGTGATCGGCGAGACCGGCTTTGGCACGGGCCTGAATTTTCTGGCAACATGGAAGGCCTTCAGAGAGAGCGGCGCCCGTGGCAGGCTGACATTCATATCGGTTGAAGGCTACCCGCTGACTGAAGAGGCGCTGAAGGCGGCTCACGAAACCTTCCCCGATGTTGCCGCATATGCGGCTGAACTGCGGGCGGCGTGGCCCCCTGCTGCGCCGGGTTTTCACACACGATGTTTTGACGGTGGACAAGTTACTCTTTTGCTTCTGTTCGGCGAAGCAGTAACTGCGCTCAGACGACTGAGAGCCAAAGTCGACGCCTGGTATCTTGATGGTTTTGCCCCAGCAAAAAATCCTGCAATGTGGTCAGACGATATGCTGGATGAAATCGCCCGTCTTTCAGAACCCGGCACACGGTTTGCGACCTTCACAGCAGCTGGCTTCGTGCGTAGAGGCTTGGCCGAACGCGGCTTTGAAGTGACCAAGGCGCCGGGTTATGGCCGGAAGCGAGAACGCCTTGTAGGCACGGCGTTAACGCCAGCGCCTCGAAAACAACATAAAGACACCATTCCGGAATGGGCTACGCTTCCTGTGGCGAGCGACGGCCCCATAGCTGTGATTGGCGGCGGTATTGCTGGGGCTAGTGCCGCACATGCTCTTTGTCAACGGGGCCGCGATGTCACGCTGATTACCGCGCCCTCTGCCCCCCAGGCCAGCAGCGTACCCGCTGCTATTTTGGCCCCGCGTTTCCTGCTGGATACTCAACCCGTCGCCGAATTTTTTACCAGCGCCTTTGCCTTCGCCGCCACCTTCCAGCCTTTTCAGGCAGCTTGGGCAGACGTACCCGGCATCAACATCTTGCCCAGGAATGAAAAAGACATGCAACGCATGGCTGCCATCGCAACACACCTTGGTTGGTCAGCCGACTGGCTTGAGCCAAGCTCGCGCGGGTTTATTCTCAAGCGTGGCGGCAGCCTTGATACAGCGCGGGCCTTGCACACGTTAAGGGCTGGTTTACCTGCGCGCGACGCGACCGTGACAGCGCTGGAGCGCACCGGCGCGGGCTGGCTGATAAAAAGCGACAACGACCGCATCATGGAAGCTGCCCATGTGGTGCTCGCCTGCGGCATCAATTCTTCCGCTCTTTTACCGCATCATTCCTGCCCCACCCTGCGCCCCAACCGTGGTCAGGTGGAGCTGATCTGCGCGAAGGCCATGGATATGCCGGATCAGTCCCTTGCTTATGGCGGCTATCTGATCAGTGAGATCGGTGGTATTCGCACTCTAGGGTCGACCTTCGACCGCCTGGATACCGTGGAACCTGACTCGGATCAGCCGCAGGCTGCCGCCCGCGCTCGCATCCTGAAAGCCTTTCGCGAGGTAACAGGCAAGGAAATCACAGAAGAAATGCTGGTGAGCTCCTGGGCCGGGATCAGAGCCACCACACCAGACCACCTGCCCTATGCGGGCCCTGCCTATGACGGCACGGCAGCAAGGGCACGCTACGCACCACTTGGCCTTGACGCCAACACCCGCGACCTTGGCCCTACCCCTGTTGAGGAAGGCCTCAGTATACTGAACGGCCTTGGCTCAAAGGGCTTTCAATATGGTCCCATCCTTGGCGACTATCTGGCCGCAAGCCTGTGTGGCGATCCCCTGCCTTTGGCGACCGACCATATCGCGCTACTACATCCTTTACGCCGATTGATAAAAGATATCATCAAGGGTCAATCCTCGTCCGACAACTGACGCGCCAGCTGCTCCAGTTCCTTCAGTTCACGCTGTTTGCGGCGCAGATAAGGCAACATGGCAAGCAAGACGACAACGATGACCGCAAAGCCAAGGCATAGGAACAGTTCAAAGTGAGCCACGCGTTCCTCGGTCGCTTCTTTTGTGCCGTCATAAAGAACCCAATAAGCCAGCGGTAACATCGAAAGGGAAATAATGCCCAGCCAATTATTTGCTTTAACATATAAAATGGCGGATTGCGCTCGTCTGATCTGTAATTGCACAAGTGACAGTGCGGTGTCCCCCGGCTCACCCCATGCGTTTTTTCGGATGCGAAACGCGGCATAAAGACCACCAAAGCTCAGTAGCATACCAGCGCAGGCCAGAAGGAGTTGTGGCAGGGAGCCCACGCCATAAAGCAAATAGGCAAACACACCAACACCGGCGATGGACACCAATAGCTCCAATACAAAATTGAAACGCATGCGCCACCAAACAAAACGCGCCGTGCGGGCCATGCGCGCCATGTCCACCGGCGGGCTGTCTTGCCATATATCCTTGAGGTCATCCCAGTCTGGCTGCTCAGGTTCTTGTTTGCGGTCACTCATTTTGCGCCTCCCTGGGCGACGCCTCGGCCCCGTGTCATGTGAATTTTTAAGGTTTCCTTAGCGCGACTGAAACGTACCATCGCGTTATTTTCGGATATGCCCAATGCGTCGCCAATTTCCCGATGGGAAAAACCTTCAAGCGCCAGCGTCGTCACCTGCCTGAGGTTGAGAGGCAAGGCACGCACAGCGGCAACGAGATGCTGTCTTTGTTGCCGTTTCTCAAGCCGGTCTTCCGGCCCATCCGCGTCGCAAGCCATATCGTCTTCAAGTTCAGCTTGTTGTGGTCTGTTCGCCGCTTTAGCAACGTGCGAGACCGCCCTGTTTTGGGCAACACGGGCAATGAAGGCTTTGAGGCTACCATCGCCGCGAAACTTCGGCAGCGCCTGCCAAAGGGCAAGAGAGACGTCCTGCAACACTTCCTGCTGAATAGCCGGATCGGCCTCATAAGAGGCAACGATCCGGCTCAGCATGGGGCCATAGTCTTGCAGTATTTTGTTAAACTCCAACGCCAAATGGCCCTCCCGGCAGCTTCAGTCATGCTTCCGCGAGCATATGTTCGCTTGATAGCCGTTTGATCGTCAAGCTCAGGCACAGGGCGGTACCAACCAGGCCTGCCGTCATGGCGGCCAGCGTCAACTGCACATCCACGACACCGGCAAAGAAAATACTGCCAAGACTTTCCATGTCAGAGAATATCGGCAGGTAATTCACAAAGTCCGGCAACTTGCTGTCGCCGTAGATTTTGGAGTAACCTACAATCGCGGGCACCATCATCATCATCGACATATAAGTCTGGCCTTCCTTGAAGCTTTTGGCATGAATGCTAACCACAAGCTGGAGCGAGGCCACGAACATACACAAAGTCACGAGTTGCAGCAAAGCCAGCATCATGCCCGGTGCCGTCACCTTAAGCGTGAAAGGCAACAGATCTGCAGGCAGCAGATTGATAACGATCAGGTTTACCGCCATGGTAGCCAAGGTGCCGATCAACCCGAAGCTGGCAATCATGGCCCACTTTCCGATGGTAATTGTGGCGCTACTAATCGGCATAACCATAAGGGATGCGAGACTTTGGCGCTCCCGCTCACCCGCCAGGGCATCAAGTGCAACACTCAGGCCCACGACAAAGGGAGCAAGGGTAAAGAGTAGCATCACCATGTTGCCCATGACCTTATTAATAAAACTTGCCTGCGACACGTCACCCTTTGATATTTGCATCGGCGTCATAAGCCCCGTGGGAACGCCGCGCGCAACAAGTCGCACAGCCGCAATCTGCTGATTGTAGCCAAGCAGTGCCTCACTGGCCTTCATGCCTCTCTCAGATGTGGCGCGTGAAGTTTCGTCCACGTAAATCCAAACGCTCGCCTGTTGCCCACTGCGCAGGCGCTCGGCATAGTTGTCGGGCAGCACCACCAACGCGTCCGCACCTTGTGGCAGGCCTGTTGGCACTGTTTCGCTCTCGGAGGCGGTCACAGCATAACCTTCGCGCTCGAGATAGGCCACAAGCCCCGGTGCCTGTGCCATGCCGTCAATTGCGATGGTTGTTTTTACATCAGCGGCCCGGTCATCGGACATCAGGTAGAAGAGAAAACCAAACAGCAGAGGAAAGCCGAAAACGTAGGAAACGACTGCAATCAGCGCACGTTTGTCGCGCAGCATGTCTTTCATTTCCTTGCGGTAAATAGTCCCTATTGCGCGGTTCATGCGGCGCTCCTTTTCGCAGTATTGATTGCTTCATTCGTCAGCGCCACAAAGGCTTCCTCAAGGTTCGGCTGACCACTTTCCTTGACCAGCGTCTGCGGGCTGCCATCGGCACAGATCAACCCCTCAGCCATCATCACCACATGATCCGACAGCACCTCGACTTCGGCCATAACGTGCGATGACAACAGCACACAGTGCCCCTCAGCCTTGAGAGCAAGCAATATCTCGCGCAACAGGCGGATACTCATCACATCAAGGCCGCGGGTGGGTTCATCAAGCACAATATTCTGCGGCTTGTGCACAATGGCACCAGCCAGCGCCACCTTCATGCGCTGCCCCTGACTGAAACCTTCGGTGCGCCTGTCGAGGATATCATCCATCTGCAGAAGGCGTGTTACCTCCTCCACGGCATCGTCCCGTGCGTCACCGCGCATACCTTGCAGTTCAGCGAAATAAGCGATGTGTTCCCGCGTCGTCAGTCGGGTATAAAGCCCAAACTGGTCAGGAAAAACGCCAAGACGTGCCTGCGCCGCAATCGGGTTTGTCAGTACGTCGACCCCATCAACCAACACCGTGCCGCTGGTCGGACGCAAAAGCCCGGCGACCGAGCGCAGCGTGGTCGATTTGCCAGAGCCATTGGCACCCAGCAAGGTCGTGATCAGGCCGTCTTCGGCGGTGAAGCTCACATCGCGCACCGCTTGTACGTCGCCGAAATTCTTGGCAATACTGTCTACTTTAATCATGGTGCCGCTCCTATTCCGTGTTGCCGTTGAGGCCAACCGCAAAAGGCAGGCGCTTGAGATGATCAAAGCAGGAAGCGTCCAAAGCTGAAACATCCAGCGTTTCGACAAATTTTGCCATAAGGCTCGGCATGCAACCGACATAACTGGTATTATGGCCGGTGCCTGGAACCACAATGTGCCGCCCGTTCGGGAAGCCTTTCACAAAATGCTCGCCCATCGACGGCGGCGTAATCGGGTCGAGATTGCCCGAAAGCACCAGCGCAGGCACGTCGCTTCCGATCATGGTTAAGGCGTCAGGCTCCGGTGGTGTGCTAACCCAGCCGTCACAACCCGCTTTCCAGAACTGATAATAGCTATCGCCCGCAAAGCTGCCCTCGCCCGCCACACGGGCTTGTTCTGTAGTTAGGCGCGGTACCTCATCACCGCACAGAATGGAATATGTTGTGCCCAGATACATGCTTTCTGAAACCGCCGTACCGCCAAGGAGTGACGCAATCAACGGCCCCAGGTCGCCATTCACGGCCTGGTCAACCACCAGAGGAAGATAGGTTGTGGTATCGGCCAGGTAAAATGCGCCGCGCAGTGCTTCAACCGCGTAGCCATGCAAAAACTTAAGCTCCATGGGTTCGCCGGTGACGGGGTCTGTCCCGCTATAGCGTAACTCTCCCGCCTTCGCCTTCGTCATCAAGGTGTCGATATCTGCCTCGAACGTCGGGAACCGCTCGGCGCACACGGCGTTGTTCGCACAGTCTTGCGCGATCAGATGCTTGGCGCGCTCAGCACTTTGTGCGGCGGTCTCAAAAAGCGAAACATCGGGCGGCAATACACCGTCGACAATAATACTGCGCACCCGTTCCGGATACCGCCTGAGATAAAGCGCAACCGTGCGCGTACCGTAGGAGCCACCCCAGAGATTAAGCTGAGTGTAACCCAGCCGCGCGCGCGCCTCTTCGGTGTCGCGCACAAGATTTTCCATGGTAATATGCCGAACATCGATGCTGGCGCTCTCCATGCATTCCCGCGCCATGGCGGTTAAGCCTGACAATGCCTCCGGGACTGCGTCTCCCTTACATTGCACGCCGGCGGAACGCCCGGTCCCACGTTGGTCCAGTAGGACAATATCCCGTTTGGTCCGAATGGCATCGAATGCCACGCGCGTCAGCGCGCCATACTCACCCGCTGCTTGCCCTGGTCCACCGGCGAAGACGACAAAAGCATCCTCCGCTGGCGTGCCTGCCTTGGCGGGGACAATGGTGGCGTGAAGGGTTATGCTGCCTCTTCCCGGCTCGCTGTAATCCAGCGGCACCTCGAAACTCGCGCACTTTACACGCTCCTTCACGCCTGAAAGGAAACAGGGTTTCAGGGTATCTGGTTCATCGGCTTTTAGTGCACTGCTTATGGCGACACACCAAAACGCCAAGCCTGCTGTCGCTACTCGGGTTATGTTTTTCACTCTGTTCTCCTGTTGAACCAACGTCCTCAGAACATACAGTCTCAGGGGAACAGAAAACCTTACAACTTTTTTTTAGCCAACCGGGCAGGATCAGGTGCGCCGGGCCACCACATGACCGTCCAGCACCTTCTCTTTCAGTTTACCGCCTAGCTCGTTGAGATGGTCAAACTCATGCTCGAATGTGCCGGTCCCCTGAGTAACGGACCTCAATTCAATGATCAGGTCTTGCATCTCGGATGCGGGCATCTGCGCGTCAATCAGATCCCAACCCGGCCACCCCGCGCGGGCGTCAAACCCCATAATCTGCCCCCTGCGGGACGTAATCATGCCGTTGATCTTGGCCATGTGGATTGAAGGAGCCATCACACGCACATGCTCAATCGGTTCCAGAAGCACGGGCTCACACCCCGGTAGCGCGTCAGCCATGGCCATGCGCCCGGCGGTTTTGAACGCCATGTCGGAGCTGTCTACATTATGGCATTGCCCGTCCTTCAAGGTCACGGCCACATCCACGACCGGAAAGCCAAGCGGGCCTTGCTTAAGGTATTCTTTCACCCCAGCTTCTACACTCTGGATATATTGTTTGGGGACGGAACCGCCGTGAATATTTTCCTCAAACTCGAAACCCTGTCCAAGTCCGCGCGGCTTCACCTCAATCACAACATCGCCGAACTGACCATGGCCGCCGGACTGTTTTTTGTAACGGGTGTGCTGCAGCTTGGACCGACGGATGGTTTCCTTATAAGGCACACGCGGAAACGAAAAGGCGACACCAACACCGTATTTATCCACAAGCCGCGCCCTCGCTGTTCGCATATGAATCTCGCCCTGACCCCATAATAGCAATTGTCCGGTGTCCTCCCGGTGCTCAAGCTCAAAAGATGGGTCTTCCTCGATAAGCTTGGTAAGCGCTTCCGACAACCTTGCTTCATCTTTTCGGTCGTGTACCTCCAGCGCCTGAGCGTATACGGCATGAAGATGCTCCGGCTTCTGTGCGCCGGTGCCACCAAGCGTGTCCCCGGCAGCGGCTCCTCCAAGCCGGGCGATGGCGACAATATCGCCTGCATTGGCCTGACCGATTTTCTTAAGTTCCGGCCCGGATATTTTAAACAAACCGCTGATCTTGCTGTCACCAACCTGATCACCGTCTTTCACCGTTCCTTTGAGCACACGCGCGAATGAAACCTTGCCCATATGAGGCAGGTATTTTGTCTTCAGCACATAAGCAACCTTATCTTCGCTCTTCGGCGGCATCAGGCGGTTGCAAGCCAGGCTGAAATCCGGCATCTCGTGCCGCAGCACCTTCATCAAACGTCTGAGCCCATAGGAGTTCAACGCACTTCCCATCAGCACCGGCATGATGTTGCCTGCGCAAAGGTCGGCCCCAAGGTCTTGAAATATCTCCTCCGTGCCCGGGTCGATGTCTTCCAGTAATTCCTCCATCAAGTCATCATGAAAGTCCGCGAGTCGCTCCATCATCTGGAAGCGTTCATCAGCAACCTGCTCTATATAACTTGCCGCAGTTTCAGTAATCTCGCGGCTGCCATCGACCCCGTAGCGATAGGCACGGCGTGAGGCCAGATCAACAAAACCATTTATCTTACCATCCTCGCGGATAGGAACATGCCTCAGTACGCTTGGCAGCACACTGACCTCATCAAGTGACCTAGCCAGATCCCGGATGTGCACATTGCTGTGGTCGATTTTATTGATGAACAGCAAATGGGGTATGCCACCCGCCTCAAGTTCATGCAACAAAGGGCTTAAAGCCTGTAGTTTGTCCGGCTCCGGCTCCGTCACGACAATAGCGACGTCCACAGCATACGCGGCGTTACGCATTTCCTGCATAAGTTCAATAGACCCGGGGCAGTCGATAAATATATATCGGTCGCCCAGATAGCCCGCCTCTGCAACATTGATATCTACCCCCATGGAAAGGGCTTTGGCTTCAACACCGTCGTCAGCAAAAACCCGCTCGCCATTGGCACGGCGGCGGGTCGTATCTGTCATGAAAAGTATGTTCTCAAGAAGCGTGGTTTTACCGCTTGAATATGGGCCCACGAGTGCCACCACCCGCGGGCTTGCCTGAGTGCCATTGGTCATTGATCCCTCCGTCCATGGGTCGTTTTGCAAGGTTAGCGGAAACACGGTTCCGCGCTCGACCGGGCGTAGGCATGGATTGCTTTCATAAAGCGGACAGCTGTAAACCTACCAGACGGATATCAAATTGCAAAAAAGCCGATCCTTTTTTTGAGGAATACACAGTAAAATATTAGAAATTATAACTTATTTCGCAGGAACACAAAACGGCCTGCGGTTTGTCAAAACAAAAATTATGGGCGCGCGAGTCGGAAAACATGTACATCATCATCGTCAGACTTTTGTTGATATTGCGGTGCAACATAGCTATCTAAGGCACAACACACCGCCGGAGAAAATCATGACCACACACCGCGCCGTTGAAATTGTAGAAGTTGGCGCCCGGGACGGGCTGCAAAACGAAAAGGTACATTTCTCAACCGAGCAAAAAGTGAGCCTGATTACCCGTGCCATTGATGCGGGGCTGAAGCGCTTGGAGGTTGCCAGCTTTGTGCACCCGAAGCTTGTACCTCAGATGGCTGATGCGGAAGCCGTTATTGCCGCCCTGCCTGACCAAAAGGACGTGGAATACGTAGGCCTTGTTCTAAACAAACGGGGTTACCTGCGCGCCCTTCAAACCCGTGAAGGCAATAAAAGAGGCGTGGATGAGGTTGGCTGTGTGGCGACAGCGTCAAATACTTTTGGGGAAAAAAATCAGGGCCAGACAAGGGACCAGTCCGTCGAGGTCTGCAAAGAAATCATCAAACTGGCAGCGCGTGATGGCCTGAAAGCGCAGGCAACCATTTCAACCGCTTTTGGCTGCCCATTCGAAGGCGAGGTGGAATTAGATACCGTAGTCGATATGGCCAAATCTCTCGCAGAAGCTGAGCCGCGCGAGATCGCTATTGCTGATACAATCGGCGTTGCGACACCCTATCATGTGAGCAGGCTTATGGCCCGGCTCAAGGAGACATTACCCCACGTTACCTGGCGCGCCCATTTTCACAACACCCGCAACACCGGCATTGCCAACGCCTGGGCGGCATATGAAGCAGGTGCAGCCGTACTCGACAGTTCCATCGCCGGGCTCGGTGGCTGTCCGTTCGCACCGCGTGCCACTGGCAATATCGGCACCGAGGATTTGGTCTATATGCTCAACCGCTCCGGCGTTGACACCGGCGTAGATCTTGAAAAGGCCATTGAGTTTTCGCATTGGATTGAAGGAATTTTGGCACGCCCAGTGCCATCGATGGTTGCCCATGCCGGCGGCTTCCCCCATCCGCAGTAAAACCGGGACACCCCATCAGCTGGAACACCCCGGTCTTTCCTGACGCCGCACTTCTATTGAGCGTCGGCAAGCAAACGCTTTCTATCGCCCTGTAGAGTAGCAAGAGCCTGCCTGGACAATGCATTGTCATCGAGACGAGCGGCGCGCTCATAATCTGCTTGTGCAGCCGTAAGGTCACCCCGCGCCTTATGCACGTTGCCCCGGTTCACATAGGCGCGCCAGAACATTTTGTCCTCTCGAATTGCCCGGTCACAGGCGCCTTTTGCTTCATCGAGATTACCGCGAGCATAATCGATCGCACATAGATTATTAAGGGCCGGGACCAGACGATCACGGCCAATATCAGCCTTCACAGCCCGACGGAGGTGTTTTGCCGCACCGTCAAGATCACCGGAACGCAATGCATTCATGCCGCGCTCAATATTTGCATCCTGCCCAAAATAAAGTGTTTTAACCGTCTGAGCCTCTGCACCTCCAGTTAAACTCGCAACTGCGAAAACCGCGCCAACTGCTATAGACTTCGTAAGCTTGAACATTATTTGTCTCCTCGCATCGGGAACACCGGTTCCCGCCATTAGGGCGGCTCGCTCACCGCCGGTGAAGCCTATATGGCAATGCGCGAATGAATAGTAATTGACAAAATGTGCAGGTCAGATATTCATATTTGAATTGCAAGGCAGCGACAGGTAAACACGGCGAAAAAGGACAGCAAGGTGCTCGACTGGGAAGACCTCAAATATTTTCTAGCCATGGCGGAACATGGAAGCCTGTCTGCAGCCGCCCGGAAGCTGAAGGTTAGCCAACCAACATTATCCCGCCGTCTGACAGCGCTTGAGGAAAATATCGGCGCGGAGCTTTTTGCCCGCACCCGGTCCGGGCTGGAGATGACCTTGTTGGGCGAGCAGATGCGTCATCATGCCCGGCACATGCAAGATGATGTTCATGCAATGGAACGTCTGGTAACCGGGCATGACAGCAGCCTGTCAGGTAGTGTGATGATTTCATGCATAGAGGCCGTAGGCGCTGTATGGCTTGTGCAGCAACTGGGCAAATTCATTGATCAATACCCCGGCATCACTGTCGATATTAAGGTGGATAATGCAGTATCCGACCTGTTGCGACGGGAAGCTGATATCGCCCTCAGGATGTTTCGGCCGGTGCAAAATGACCTAGTCGCTAAGCGTACGGTGACCATGAATTACGGCTATTATGCCAGCAAATCCTACCTTGAATCCCACGGACACCCGCAAAGCCTTAAAGATTTGGGAGACCATAACTTTATTCTGCCCCATGACGAGATACTAACCCACACCAAGACAGACCCGAGACGGGTTTATTCCCTTTCACGCTCGGCAACATTTCGGTCAAACAGCATGATGGCTCTGTCTACGGCGGTGGAGAGCGGCTATGGCATAGGCGCCTATAGCTGTATGATGGCTTTGCATAGGCCAGATCTTGTAAGACTTTTTGATGATCTCGTCGTGTTCAGCACCGACATTTGGCTGGTAAGCCACGCAGAACTGCGCCGCAGTGCCCGCATACGCGCAATGTATGACTATCTGGGTGACATGCTCTCAAGCCATAGTGATGCCTTTGCGGGCCGCCTGGCTTCTACCGCCGCTTGATAGAACCTGGTTCAGCTACCGCGCACCTTACCAACCCAGTTGATAGGCTTTGCCTGCATCCGGGCCCGGTAATCGCTCCAGGACGGGTCTGCGAGATGTGTCTGAAAGGGTAGCCTCTCGGCCGGAATGAGGCTCCAGACGAGTCCCCCAACCTGCCGGCAAGGAAAAACAAGCTCGCCAAGACGACTATGCCAAGGCTTGCTATCGCCAAAATCGTCGAAAAAGTCCCATGCAACCAACTCCCCCCGGCGCAGCCCAACGCTTTCTGGGCAGCAGCCTAACATGTCTTCTACGATATCCCCCATCTCGGACTGCTCCTGCGCATTGCCGATCAGACAAAACTGTTCCTGCCCTTCAATATCGCGTAATAGAAAGCCACGGGAGTTTGGCAGGTAGTAATATTCACTATACGGGAACATGGTGTGAATGCTGTGCATCAACTCAACCGTATCGAAACGGTCCAGACTATGATTGCCGGACACCCTTAAAGCCTTCGTAAGCGGCTCCAGTTTGTCAGCCATATATTCTCGGTGAAGTTCCGCCATCATTGTCTTGATTTTAGGGAGGGCATCCGGGTCGTTTTTCGAAACAAAACGGTCTATCAGACCGTCATTAAAGGCTGCAATCGTAGCCTCATCGCTCATCTGGCCGGTCAACAAAACAGTTTTTACACCCATATCTGCAATATGTGCACAGAATTCCAGCCCGCTGGTAGCGGGCATGACCTGATCTACAATCACAACCGAGATCATCTCGAAGCGGGAGTCCGACATTGCCAACTGGCGTAAGCGAGAGGACTTCAACAAAAGCAGATGGTCGCCAACCTGTGCCCCCGAACCCTCGGCATGGCTGCTGTAGCGCTCAAACACATCAAAGGTGTCGTCCGCGATCTCTTGGGCACGAGCAAGACACTTCAATGCGCAACCTGGCGAAGAATACCCGAGCACGGCAGCATCCCGCCCCAACACAGCTTTCAAGGATGCCAAAAAGTCCTCATCGTCATCAAGCAATAACGCTGTGCACGGGTGATACACTGGGATTTCTGGATGATAGGAACCGATCATAAACTCTCCCCGGCTGGCAGCAAAACACGGAACTCGGTGTATTTACCCGCTTCCGAATAACACTCGACATCTCCGCCAAAACTTTCAACCACTCGCTTGCAAAACGCAAGTCCGAGACCGGCTCCGCCACTGGTATCCGTGTAGAATCTCTCGAATATCTTTTCCCGATTTACCGACGCAATGCCCCTGCCGGTATCGCGGACACACATAATATTCTTTTCTTTCACTCGGGAAAAATAAACTTCCACGGTGCCCTTTTCCGCCGCAGCGACCGCAGCAAATGCGTTTTTCAACAGGTTCATTAGCACGTGCGCCATCAAGAGGTCGTCGCCCCAGAAAATGAAATCTTCTTCTCGGTGAACCTTGATCAGGGTGCGCTCTGTCTCGGTAAGTGGATAACGAGCGAGTACGTCGTCAAGAACCTGCTGCATCGAATGCTGGTTAAAACCACTGTTATCAAAACTCTCCTCGCGCACATTGAGAAGCAGGCAATCAATGATATGCGATGCTTTCTGAACATGGCGATTAAGTCGTTCCGAAACCTCCATATAATGAGATTCACCGGAGGGTACGATTGGCTCGACGTCCAGATCAAGCTGTTGGAAATGTTCAAGCTCAAGACGAATGCCAAGCAGCGGTGTCCGCAATTCGTGCGCAATTGACCCTGCAAGAGCAACGGCCTTTCGTTTATTGGCACGAATGACCCACTCCTCCGCCCACTTCATGGCTAGTGCACCAGAAGCTGCGAAAAAAACGACAGGCAATGCCTCGAGAATATCATAAACAGCAACTGGCTGGTAAGGCTCGTAACGATATGCAAGATACGCCAATGGCATACCAATTAGAAACATGAGAAGGAAGGAAACTGCGTCCGCAACGATGGCGAGGTAAAGCACTGCACAGATCAGCGATCCGAGCCAAATTCCGGATGCCCCATTCTGCAGAAACATATAGGTAAAGAAAAAGGGAGCCGCAAATGTCAACGCCACAACAGACAGGCAGTAATGGAATCTCTCATGGCCTTTTCGAGTGTAGTCGGAAACAATCCACAATACAGCCAATACAACGCCAGCGATGCGTAAATAAATGTTCTCGTATGATTGCGGAAAGAGGTATGCCCAAAAGTAATAATAAAGCGGGAAACCTAGAATAGAGAAAAAGAGCCCAACCCGCATTTTCGCTCGGATATACTCAAAATCTGTCACAAACTTCGAAAACGGCCTCATCTTAAAATCCACTAAAAGTTGTTATTTAGTAGAATAATGAGCGAAATTAATCTGCGATAGTTTCCTGAACCATTTCAGACGCGACGTTTCAGCGAAGGACCGCATGATGCTAAGCTCATTTAAAAATAGTAGTTACATTACCTATGAATGTAAACATGATAGTCCACGGTTTATAGACGCCATCGTGGAATCAATGATGGACCCCACGGGTCATGTCCATAGGGGGCGGGCTGCCCTTACAAATTCCCCTGCTCCGCATAATTCCGTGCATATGCAGTCAAATGATTAC
This sequence comes from Kordiimonas sp., assembly GCF_048260245.1. Taxonomy (GTDB): domain Bacteria; phylum Pseudomonadota; class Alphaproteobacteria; order Sphingomonadales; family Kordiimonadaceae; genus Kordiimonas. The sequence continues at coordinate 147,100 of NZ_JBLXGZ010000005.1, forward strand.
CTGTCGATTGCAGCCGACCCACGAATTGCCCGCACAAAAGCAAAGAAACTTCTGGAGGAAGGGCATGGCGACGCCATCTCGCGCGTTTTTGCACACACAAGGCAGGATATGCACCGCGAGTTTGAATACCGCATGGCAGCACTGACCGGCGCGGAAGACGCTGTTCTGATGATGTCTGGCTATAACGCCAACACCGGGCTCGTGCAGGCCTTCGCCAGACCAGAGACCCCTGTCTACATCGACATTATGGCGCACGCTTCATTGTGGGAGGGTATCCTGTGCGCCCGCGCTAAAGCACGCCCCTTCCGCCACAACAATGCTGAAGACCTAAGGCGAAAAATCGCGCGATATGGCCCTGGTCTCGTCATTGTTGACTCGCTCTACAGCACCAACGGCAACCTCTGCCCTTTAAAGGACTTTGTCGAGGTGACCGAAGAGGGAAATTGCGCCATCGTAGTTGATGAAACTCACTCTTTTGGCTGTCACGGCCACGCCGGAGGAGGTATTAGCCTGGCCGAAGGTCTTGCGGACAGGGTCCATTTCCGCACCATTGGGCTGTCAAAAGCCATTGCCGCCCGAGGTGGCGTTATCGTTGGCTCTGCGCGCAACATGGAATTTCTGCGCTATGAAGCCCGCCCCATGATCTTCAGCACCTCAGTATTGGGTTACGAGGTGGCAGGTTTTAATACAGCGCTTGATATCATCGCAGCCGAGCCATGGCGGCAGGAAAAGCTGCATGCAAATCACAGATACCTCCGCGCCGGCCTTTTGGCGTTAGGTTACGATGTAAGTGATTCGGACTGTCAGATAATATCGATTGTCACCGGCAACCTGGAGAATACGGTTCTATTTCGTCAGTATCTGGACAAACACGGCCTGCTTGGGTCCGTCTTTTGTCCGCCCGCCACGCCGGACAATAAGATGTTACTCCGGTTGACCGTCAACGCCAGCCTACAACCACAAGAGTTGCAACATGCGCTTGATGTCTGCGAATCCGCACTCAATGATCTCGACATGTCAGGCTGGCCATCCCTACTAAATTGACATCTCAATCGCGGGCAATGGAATGCACCACGTGCACTTCATTACCCACTCCGTGATATGTCAGTTCATCAAAGCAGTTTTTAGCCATTGTGATACCCCGCCCGTGCTTTTTCCCGTGCGCGGCATCTGCGGTGACAAATGTTCTATGGTCAAACCCCAGGCCGGGGTCCTTGATGATAATGCGCAAAGCGTCGTCATCTCGTGAAAACTCAACATTTACATAGTTGCTCGCATAGGCAGGCATCGCGCGTCGACGAGAGATTTCAGTATTTAGCTCACCCGCCTCCAGCAATTTTCCTTTTTCATCATGACCTATTCCGAGGCAACCATGTTCAATCGCGTTCACAAAAAGTTCCATCAATCCGACGGCTGTTCCAATTGGATCAGTACTGGCGGCAGCAAGCCGGGTGGCGGCCTTTTTGGCTTCGCGACGAGACTGAAAGGTGAAACGTCCACGTTTTGCATCCGGGCTCAGCGACGCAAAATCAGGTGACCGGTGAATAGCCACTGCCGTCAGATCATCAGGCAATTCCTTCGGTACCAGATGATAGAAACGGTCCAGCAAGCGTTCGACCAGCGTAACCCTGGGGCCTTCTCGTTCGCATCCGGCGACAAAATCAACAAGTCCCTCTTCCGCCATGAACTTACCGTCAGCGCCCGGCGCTTCCGTCAGTACGTCGGAATAACAAAACAGGCTCTCGCCTTCATCAAGCCGATCATACTGATTTTCATAGGTCGCCGACTTGATGATGCCTACCGGCGTCCCTGAACTGTCCAGCAGGCGAATATCCCCGCCCGCTGACAAAACAAACGGCCTGGGCGCACCAGCGCCAGCGTAAACCAACTCTCCGGATCTGAAGTTGAGCACCGCATAAAACATGGTTGCAAACTGACCAAGCGGAAAGGCTGGCTGTAACGCTGTATTGAGTAGCCCTAAAAAGTCTGCTGGATTCTCGCGGAATGCCTCAAAACGAGCCATCGTCGCGTGAACGCGGAATGTATTGAGAGCAGCGCTCACACCATGCCCGGAAATATCCAGCACAAAAATACCGACCCTGTCGGCTCCAATAGGCCAACACCCCCAAAGATCCCCACCCAGTTCAAAAGATGCTTTGTAAAAGGCTTCGATTGTGGAGCCACAAAATTCCTCGAGGGAGGTTACCGCCTTTTGATCAGGCAAGAGCGAATGCTGCATTTCCCTTGCCATTGTAAGCTCTGCTTGAATGCGACTTTGGAAATTGCTCAAACTGTTGATGAGGAACCTATTATCAAGGTGCATGCATACACGAGCTAACAACTCTGGCTGGTTTATCGGTTTGGAGACAAAATCTGTCGCGCCCGACGCGAACACCTGCACGCGTTCTTCCGCTGTCTCGGAAGCGGACTGAACAAGTATAGGCAAATTTGCGGTTTCAGGCCTAGCCCGCAAGGTACGACACACCTCATAGCCCGATACTTTAGGCATATTGAGATCAAGCACCAACAAATCAGGAAGCTCTTTTTCCACGAAAGAGAGGGCCTCAGCGCCATCGGCAGCGTACCTGATATTCGAGAAACCGCCTTTTTTAAGACAGGCCCCGATCATGGTACGCATCAGGGGCATATCATCCACAACCAATATCTTGGCAGCACGGACGCCTTCGGCAACCTCTTCCACCCGGCCCGGAATCAAGCCTGTACCTGAGCCCAGATCAGACACCGCATTCTCCGTTACGCACTACCTTAGCCCTGCAGCAGGTCAGATAGTTTAGTCAATTTAAGCATACTGGCAACGTGACCCTGGGCACCTGTCACACTCAACTTCCAGCCGTTGGTATCAGCTTGCTCCTTGGCAATCAAAAACATTCCAAGCCCGGCGGAATCAACCATTTCCACATTGGAAAGATCAAAGACACAAGTGTTGATATCTTTGGTAGACAGGTCTTTCAGAAGCTGACGGAAGGCTACGTTTTCCGAAAAGGTAATATCGCCTTTAAATACTACCGTTGCAGAATTGTCATCTCTAGTTTCGATCCGGTATTCCATTCGGTTTCCCCTGTTCCTGAAGAAGCTTACGATAAGTGAGAAATGCGGCCACAACAAGCATTGCTTCAGAATAAGAATTGTGAGCGCACCGCATGTTCTGTCGTCGTTTTGGCTGATGTTACAGTGATTTAGTTAATTGAATTTAAACAAAATAGCCAAACTTTCTACACTCGCTTTTTCCTGATATCCTCAATGATCGCCATAGCAGCATTGTGTCCGGGCACTCCGGTTACACCGCCACCGGGGTGTGCACCTGAGCCACACAGGTAAAGCCCTTTTAGCGGCATTCTGTAAGCAGCGTGCCCCAACACCGGTCGGGCGCTGAAAAGCTGATTGGGTGTCAACTGGCCATGGAAGATATCACCATCAACCAGGCCAAACTTGCGTTCAAGATCAAGGGGGGAATGGATTTGTCTCGCCAGGATGCTTGATTTGAAATTTGGCGCATATTTGTTCACGGTATCAATTACGCAGTCCGCTGCGGCTTCCCTGCAGTCATCCCAACTTCGCCCTTCCGGAAGGTGGGGAGAGAAATGTTGGCAGAACAGACTGGCGACATGCTGTCCCGGCGGGGCCAATGTGTCATCTATCGTGCTCGGAATCAGCATTTCAACAACCGGTTGGCGTGACCAGCCCTCTCGCTTGGCATCCAGATAGGCGTTCTCAAGATACTGGACGGAAGGACCAATGACGATACCCGACGAATGGTGTGGCGCCTGCCCCTCCGATGGTAAACATGTGAACTGGGGTAATTCACTCAGGGCCACATTCATTCGCAATGTGCCGGAGCCACTTTTCAGACCCATTATTCGTGTCCTGAAATCATCCGGCAAAAGCGAGCCGTCAAGCAGATGCCCAAACAGCAGCTTAGGCGCCACATTGGAAGCGATTATCCGAGCCTTTATGACCGTACCGTCTTCCAGCACCACAGCGGAAACCCCAGTCCCGCCTGCAACAACTTCCCTTACCGGGCTGTCGGTCCTTATCTCGGCGCCAGCTTGGGTCGCCGCTTTTGCCATTGCTTCCGTAATAGCGCCCATACCGCCAACCGCGTGGCCCCACGCGCCTTTTCTTCCGTTCACCTCACCAAAACAATGGTGCAACAACACGTAGGCGGTGCCCAGTGAACGCGGGCTGGCAAAGGCACCTACGATACCATCAAAAGCGAACGCCGCCTTGATAACATCACTCTCAAAGTAACGGTCCAGCAGGTCGGCACAAGACTGGGTTACCATATCAAGAAACAGGCGCTGTGCTGCAATCGGTCTACGCAAGGCTTTCAATCCGAGGCTCGCAGCCTGCATGATATCCTTCAGGCCACCACCCGCGTTTGGAGGAGACTTCAGCAACAGGCTTCTTAGTTCATCCGCCACCATTTCGATATCGTTTTCATAGCGCCCCAACGCAGCGGCGTCATGGCTGGAAAATTTTGCAAATTCGTTTCGTTTGGCCTGATCGTCTGCGGGAAACATCAGATAACGCTCATCATCAAGCGGGAAAAAATTTGAAGCCGCTCGCTCAATTACTTTAAGTCCATGTCGCTCAAGCGACATATCTGCTATGATCTTGGCGTTCAGAAGACTAACGGTGTAAGACGCCGTCGAATTCCTGAAGCCTGGGTGAAATTCCTCCGTTACTGCTGCTCCTCCCACAACAGACCGGCGTTCCAGAACCAAGGTTTTGATCCCTGCCTTGGCAAGATAATACGCGCACGTAAGGCCATTATGACCCCCACCGATGATCACAACATCATACATAAATCCCTCCCTTACCGGAGCATGCCTCATAGCATACGACCGCTATGATCTACGACCTTCGCGCTACCTTGCCGCATCTGCCCTTCACAAGCCAACCACAATTGGATACAAGCGTTTGAAATTAATGTAAGGGCTCAGCGCCTGCCTGAAACGGGGAAAATCCGAATGAAAACAGTTTTTGTCATGATCAAATGTGAACTGGGCAGAACATATGACGTCGCGGCGCATCTTGCCGACAATGTTCCAGAAGTCCGTAGCGTTTATTCTACGTCAGGAAATTATGATTTGCTCGCACAGTTCCAGCTTGCACCCGAGCAGGAGATCGGTCGTTTCATCACCAAGACCGTGCAAGTTGCCCCTGGCGTTAAAGATACGTACACAATCATCGGCCTCAACGCTTTCACTGAAGACAAAGCAAAAGCGGGCCCTGATGCGATTTAGGCAGGGCCTGAACCTTGCCTGAATTAAACAAATAGGGCGCCAACTGCGGCGCCCTAACCCTTAATTACTGATCATTTTCGTTCGGTCATCTACTTCTGCCGCGAAAAAACTTCCTTGCCTTCGATAAAAGCCTTCAGGACAGATATCTCACTAATATCTTCCGGCTCCACCGTGTAGGGGTCGCCATCGAGAACAATAAAGTCGGCTAGTTTGCCAACCTCAAGCGATCCGCGTATTTTCTCCTCGCCAGTGATATAGGCTCCGTCAATCGTCAACGCCCGGATCATATCATCCACGCTCAGCGCTTCGGCCTTATTCCAGGTGTCACCGTTCGCAGCGTGAGGGTCGCGCCGCAATACCGCGACCTCGATCGAGTCAAACGGGTCGCTGGTGGACACGGGCCAGTCACTGCCCCACACAACGCGCACCCCGGCATCTTCAAAACTCTTGGCGGGATAAAGCCAGCGCTGTACATCCTTCTCGAGGAAGGGCTCCGTCAGGTCTGTGATATAAGCATCTCGGAAATGCCACAGCGTTTGCATGTTGGCGGACACGCCAAGCGCTGCAAATCGCTTTATATCCTCTGGCTGAACTACTTCCAGGTGGGCAATATGATGCCTGTTGCCCAACTCGCCATTTTGTTTTTGCGCATCTTCCACAGCGTCCAGAGCAACACGTACAGCCCTGTCGCCAATGGCATGCATATGCACCTGAAAACCAGCTGCGTCCAGTTTCCCGACATAAGCGTGCAACGCCTCTTCACTGAGATTGATATCGCCCTTATGGTCTGCGCCAAGCGGCGCGCCGATATAGGGTTTCAACATCGCTGCGGTATGGTTTTCAGCGACACCGTCAACAAATATTTTCACTGATTCCGCGTTGATGCGACCAGCGCTAGTTTTTCGGTACTCTTCCCGCCGCTTCGATACATTTGCAACTGTCCTGTCGACATTCTCGCCGGTGACTTTGGAAGTCACCATTTCATCGGCAGCAAGAAGCGAGATACGCACCCGCTGAGGAAAATCTCTCCGCTCTCCCGCCTTCAGATATGCCTTCTCCTGCATGTCATCCATAATAGCTGCATCTATGCTGGCGGTAATACCATGAGAAAGCTGGTAATTCACACCAGCTTCAAGGGACGCGATAACTTCAGTTAAATCGGGAACGGGAAGATACGGCACCAACAGGCCCATGGCAGACTCCCGCAGCGTACCCGTAGGGTTACCGTCCGCATCCCTCTCGATACGCCCGTTTTCCGGGTCCGCCGTCTCCGAGGTGATGCCCGCAAGCTCCAGCATGGCGCTGTTTACCCATCCGTTATGACCGTCCGCTGCGGATAAAAAGATAGGCCTGTCAGGAAGGATGGCATCAAGCAGTTCTTTGCCCGGATTTGCCTCAGGAAACAGGCTAAGCTCCCAACCCGAACCAACCAGAACAGGCTGGTCGGGGTGCGCGCCGGCGTAAGCCTTGATCTGCGCCAGCACCTCATCCGGCGATTCTATACCACCAAGACCCAACCCCAAAAGAGTTTCACCGCCTCCGGGCAGGTGCGCATGGCTATCGGTAAAACCGGGAAAGACTGGCCGCCCCGCCAAATCATGTTGTTGTGTCGCTTCACCAATATAGGCTTTGACCCCAGCGTCATCACCGACGTAAAGAATTTTCCCGCCCGCTACCGCCATTGCGGTAGCTTTATGCCCTTCGGGGTCAACAGTGTAGATTGCCCCCCCCGTCAACACCAAATCAGCCGGCTGTCCGGCAGCAACAGGCAAGCCACAAAAAAACAGGCTACTTATTGCACTTGCCGACAAGAATAATCTGCGCATTCCATGCTCCCCGAAAATGTGATCACATTATCAGCTATGCTGGCAGATAATTCGCTTCCTTGCAAGAACTGGCGACCGTCTGAGATTAAAAAGGGTAGTGCAGTCCTCCAGAGGCTCGCCCTGTCAAGGAGGAGCGCGACTGGGTAAGACGATGAAGTAGGCTTATGTGGCTGCCTGCCGCTTCATCTGTGAAAACAGAAGAGAAGCCCAAACCAGCAAAAGCATCATAATCCCGATGCTGACAACAAATGGTAACTCGTGGAAATAGCCATATAAAAATCCGGTCAAAATCGGACCTATAGAACGGCCCAGTGCCTGCATCGACTGGAATACACCCATCACCAGTCCTCGCTCCCCGGCTTCACTTGCGCGGGACGCTATAGACAGTACCGATGTATTGAAAATTGCCGTACCAACGCTGACAAATGTTAGCCCGACAAACACCCCTGCACTCACCGGGGAAAACGCTATCGATCCCAAGCCGATCCCCATAAAGATGATACCGGACCGTGCGAGGTTCACTTCACCGAAACGCGCAGCGAGGCGACCAACCAACCCGCCTTGAACAATGATAAGAACAAGCCCGAAGTAGGCGAACATCACACCGAGGTCGCGCGGGCCCCAATTGTGTTTATCATTCATCAGGTACGACATGATCGATTCCATCATCGCCAGACCAAATGTGAAAAAACACATCACGATACTCAATTGCAGCAGCAACGGTTTATAGCCCAACCGCCGCACAGCTTCAATTCGTCCCACATGCCCTGATTTTATCGCCCCTTCAGGCACCGACAAACTCTCGTGAAAGCGCAAGGCCACAACCAGTGCACCTAGAAGGCACGCAACCACAGACACCTTGGCCGGCGAGGAGATATCGGCACCATCTGCCGAAACGCCACTGAGCATCGCGCCTATTGCCGGGCCAACCGTAAAGGCAAGGCCGATACCTGCGCCTATAACGCCCATACCCTTGGCTCGCCCTTCAATGCCAGTGAGGTCCGTGACGGCAGCATACAATACGGCAGAGTTGCCAGCGCACAAGCCAGCGAACACCAGACCCAGGTGCAGTTTTACAACCGTATTCGCGCCGAAAGCCACAAAGCAATATGATAAGGCCGCCAGCAACAGGCTTGCCACCAATACCGGTTTGCGCCCGACGCGGTCTGAGAGGCGTCCCCACACCGGGCCTGACAAGAACTGAGCAAAGCCATAGCTGGCAAGGATCGGGGTCGCCCAGGCTTCGCTGGCGCCGAGGTTCTGGAGTACAAACATAATCGACGGCAACAACAGCGCGAAACTGGCCATAATTACGAAAATCACTAGAAACAATATCGGCATAATCGCCCTATACAGAAAATGGCAGAACCAAGGGAGGTGCAAATAACACCTCCCTTATATCAAAGCTCAGATATGTTAACCGGTCAAAGACTTCATAGTTGAGGTGTTTCGTCCTCTTCCTCGTCAGGCTCATCCTCGTCCTTAGCCTTCAGGCTGCCATCTTCGATAAGAGCCTGACGCGCTTTCTCCATCTCTTCCCGCTTCTTCGCCAACTCTTCGCGGCGTTTTTCGCGTTCAGCATCCTCTGCAGACTTGGCTATGGCTTCTTCGGCCTGCCATCTCACTACAAGCTCATCGATATATTGTGTCAGATTAGCATCGCCCTTCGCCAGCAGCTTCGCTCTTTTAGCTTGGTTGATCGCGGTAGAGCGCAGGCCCGACAGCGCAAGGGCTTCCGCATAATCTGTCGTGATAATCGCAGATTCGGGAATAATGCTGGTCGCCTGTTTCAGGTGAGGTGCTGCATCCTTACCGTTACCCAATTCAAGATAGACACGCCCAAGCATGGCATGAACCTGCGCATCTTCCGCACCAAGGTCGAGGAGCTTCTTGAAGTCAGCCTTGGCTTCCTCGTACCGTTCGCTCGTCATATAGGCCAGTCCACGGTTTTTAAGCGCGGATTGATACTCTGGATTTTTCGCCAGCGCCTTATTGTATAGAGCAACAGCACCTTCCACATCACGGTTGCGATAGCGGATAGCCCCCAAGAGGTTGTTCCCGATAACGCTATCCGGCTCAATCTTCAGTATGCGCTCCGCTGTATCTCGTGCACGGTCGAGCGCTCCTGTCTCCATTTGCATATTGGCCAGCAGCACCAAACTCTCAGGGTCGCCCTCCACATCCGCATACATCGCCTCCAACTCGGCTACCGCACCGGCAGGGTCGCCATCGATATACCGGCTAAGGGCAAGACGCTGGGACAACTGTTGCACCAGATCTTGGTCCATTTCGTCGTCGGCGCGGGCTACTTTGTTTGCCCGCTCTATATATTCGCGCGCCTCACCCAGCCGGCCCATAGAACCATGAGCGGCAGCAGCTTGCAGCAAGCCCTCGACATCGGGGTTTTCATCGCCAATCAACGGCTCAAGGTAAAGCAGTGCTTTGGCTCCCTGTCCGCGGCGGCTCAGAGTTTCTGCGAGCATGATACGGGTCACACGATCACCAGGCGCGCGCTCCAGAAACCGTTCCAGATAGGGTTGCGCCGATGAATACTTCCCAAGGGTGAAAGCAACATGGCCATATATGCGTGCTGCGGGTGGAAATGTCCGGGTCAAATCACCGATCCGAAGCAAGACATATTCCGCTTCCTGCTCTTTACCTTCAATGGCAAGCATGAGAGCCGTGAAATATTGCGCCATCGGATTATTCGGGGCTAACGCATAAATGCTATCAATTTGCCCTTGCGCCTTTTCTGTCTCACCCGCCTCGATATACAAGTTGATGAGCTCAAAATACGCCAACATGTTGCCGCTGTGCAGTTCAATCGCCTTAAGCAAATGTTGTTCTGCCTCCTCCGGTCGTTGCTGATAACGTGCAACCGTTCCCTGAACGTACCGTAAGATTGGATCATCCTCGACAAGGGCAGCGGCATCGGCCGCATATTTGTCTGCATCCTCTAACTGACCTAAATTCAACGCTTGCAGCGCAAGGCCAAGATGTCCGCGGAAGTCGTCAGGGTTTTGCTCAACAGCCGCAAGGTAAAAACGACGCCCGCCGTCATCATCGCCGACCTGCTGAGCGATATCACCGCGCAATAACAGGGCTGAAAATTTCTCTTCAGCCTCAAACTCGGTATTTTTGAGAATATTCTCCGCCGCTTCAAACTTGCCTTGCAAAAGAAGCGCACGGCCCAGCTTTAACGCGACTTCACCTTCGCTGGCGCCCGCATCCTTTGCCTTTTCGATAGCAACTTCGGCAGCCACACCGTCCATGAGGCTCAGGTAGATATCGGACGCGACAAGAAAGTCTGTCTTGTCAGAGATTTCCATTTCGTCTTGTGCTTTGATGACCTCAAGTGCTTTTTGATATTCACCTTCGTCAACCATCTGCTTGACCGCGGCGTCATCAAATGACGCATAATCAATTTGCTCTGCTTCCTCTTCTGCGCTGCCGCAAGCAGCAAGCATGCCGATGGACGCGACGGAAGCAATGAAAGCAGGCCTGATTGTAAATTTCATGAAATTCCCCATAACTAAAAAACGATGCCGTGGCAGGTCTTGGCGCCCTACGCGCTCACCTCCAGCCCAGCCGGAATCTTCCGTGACCTACAGCACCCCCGGCGGCAATGAACAACTATGGCGCGCCTGTTGCCAATATGGCAAGGCTTGAGCCACCACTTCAGTGCCTAATTTACATAATTTGATCAACTTTTACGAATATTTAGTGAATTGGGAGCATAATATATCATCGAATAATTGCGTTTCATCGTACTACCTCGAACCGATCATACCAGACCGGTTATCTCACCAAGAGCCGTCAGAACTTGATAACTGTATGAAAGTTAGATCCATGTTTAAAAAGATAAAAAAGAAGCACAGTTCATTTGCCAAACTAAGCATTGCGGCAACGATGGGGCTTTGCATTTCGGTTAGCGCAAACGCGACATACAGCTATAACTATTTTGACGTCCTTGCTGACCCGGGCAGCTATGGCCCGGTTTCTCTTGGAGACGACATCTCTCTCAATGCCTGCGGATCGACATTTCACCGCGCTGACAGTTCCTCAGAAAGCTATTCGATCTGCGACCTCAACAATCTGCAAGATTTCACGCTTGCCTGGGTCGGTCGGCAAGGCGAAAATTATGAAGTCCTGTCCTGGTACGAAGGAAGCAATGTTGCCGATGGCCTGGAGACAACCATAAGCACCGGCGCCGGGAGCTTCTTCGGCACAGTGGGCAACTACATGATTGGCCTTTATGTC
>NZ_JBLXGZ010000006.1:0-138748 GCF_048260245.1 Kordiimonas sp.
GGAACATGCGGTCACCATTGCGCATAAACTGTTGCGCAATCGCCGGCGACCCAGGATAGCTCGTTTCGCCGTGCTTTTCACGGAAATCCTCTATCAGTTTCAAGTAACGCTCGGCGGCGGTTTTTGGTGCGGCCGGTTCATCCACTGCAGAGATGCCTGTTTCATGCTCTCGCGTTTTCTGGGCCTCCGGGCTTGAGAGGTCATAATAACCGCGACCAGCATGGCTGTCATAGACGCTGAAAGAGCCCGCATTGGTGTGCATGTGCTCCAGCAACAACATGAAAGTCAGGTGCTTGTGCACATCGGCAAAATTACCGGCGTGGTAGACGTGCTGATAACTGAGCATGCAGGGTTTTCTTTCCTATACCGAGAGTATTTCTGCGGCGATTTCCTTGAAGGGGCGACTTTCGTCTTTGAGCAGGCTCACGTCAATATCTATCCGTGCTGCGATCAGTTTTTTTGCATTCATGAATTCTGCAACGCGTCCCACACAGTCTGCAGCCAGCATTTTGCCGTCCCTCATATAAAAGAAAGCGACGGAGCGTTCCTCCGGGTTGCCTCGGACGACAAGGGTATCATAGCCTTCCGATAGGCCCGCGATCTGAAGCTTGAGACCATACTGATCAGACCAGAACCATGGCAAGGCGTCATAGGTCGCGTCGTCCCCCATGATATGCTCGACCGCCACCTTGGCCTGATCCACGGCATTTTGAACCGACTCAAGCCTCATGCCGCGGCGATAGAACGGGTGGTTGAACCAGGCAACGTCGCCTACCGCATATATATCAGGGTCTGACGTTTGACAGTGCGCGTTAACCTCAATCCCGGTGGCGGAAGCGGCAACACCTGCGTCCGCCGCCAGCTCAATGTTTGGCACCAGTCCGATCCCTGCCACGATCATATCGGATTCGAAACGTTCTCCGCTTGCTGTGATAACCGCAGTTGCCCGGTCGTTTCCTTCAATCTCAGTGACCATCTCCCCCGTATGGATCGTGACACCTTCTTGCCTGTGTAGCTGGGTATAAAAATCGGAGACCTCGGGCGCTACCACGCGCGCAAGGATGCGATCTGTGGCTTCCAGGACGGTGACAGCCTTGCCTGCCTTGCGCGCAACTGCTGCCACTTCAAGCCCGATATAGCCGCCGCCGATGATGACTATGCGCTTAGCTGTGTTAAATTCACCGCGCATGGCGTCGGTGTCTGTCATGGTGCGGACATAATGAATGCCTGCCAGGTCTGCGCCTTTGCAGGACAGTCTGCGGGCATGGCCGCCCACCGCAAGGATCAGCTTGTCATAAGGCATTGTCTCGCCGTCAGCGAGGCAAAGTGTCTTGGCGTCTCGGTTGATGGTGCTGGCACGGGCACCAAGCTTCAGTTGGATATTGGCGCCTTCATAAGCCTGCTCCCGCAGGATGGGCAGGCGCTCGGCACTGATTTCGCCCGAAAGATACATCTTGGAAAGCGGCGGGCGCTGGTACGGCACGACCGGTTCGTCGCTGACGATTGCGACGTCGCCGACAAACTTTTTCATCCTGAGAGACGTGGCAATCTGAGCTGCGGCGTGACCGCCTCCGACAATGACAAGCTTCATCATTCTTTAGTTTCCCCCATGTATCAAAGAGCTTTCAGCGGCAGACGCGGCGGCCGCCGTAACCAGTTGTCAGCCGGATAATGTGCCGAGCCATCAATCACATGCAAGGTATAAGCGTGACGTGATTTATCTGATCTGTTGGCGCTGGACATATGCGGGAACTTGCCACCGAACACGAGAACTGTACCCTTCGGCGCTTCAAGCGGTACCTTTTTGTCTTCTTCGAAGGGAGTATCGTCCAGCCGTTCCGTATAGGTGCCGTCCCCGTCTTGTGCGCGGCGGAACGCCTCACGGATCCCTCCGGTTTTGTGCCCACCCGGAATACCCCACAGGCAACCGTTCTCTGTTGTTGCGTCTTCGATCGCGACCCATAGGCCAAGGCAGCTTTCAGGTTCTGTACGCAGGTATGTAGCGTCCTGATGGCACACGACTTCACCACCGATATGAGGCTGCTTGAAGATATACATGGACTGCAGCGGCAACGGTTTCTTTTGGCCCAATCCCCGGCAGATCAACCTGAACCTGTCCTGCCGCGCGAACTGGCTGAAGGTTTCGTCAAGATCGTGCATTGCATGGCCAACCTTGTTCAGCGCCAGATGCAGCGGCTTTGTGAGTTGGCCATCTGCGCCAAAGGCCTCTTCTTCCATGAAAAAACGAATTTCATGCCCTGATTCCAGAAAATACTGATCCTGTGCATGGGCCTCTGATGTGCTTGAAAACACCGAGCGATGTTCGCGGGCATCAAAACCCTTGACCATTTCATTCATGCGGTTTTGCAGTAAGGCGCACATTTCGGCGCTGACCAGACCGTCCAGTACCAGCACGCCGTCTCTTTCAAAAGCATCACGCATTTCTGGTGTAATGCCGTTAAACTCACTCGCATCAAAACGAGGAATCATCCCCTTGCTCCCGGGTGGGGCTTGGCCCGCCGATTGGACACGGTGTCCGACGGAGGTTAATTTAGGCGCCGCCCCGATGGCCAAATACGAAGCACAGCTTCAAGGGTGCGTCAAGCCTTGCAGGGGCTCCTTGGGTGGGCTAGGTGATGAAGTACGTTTTTGTTCTGGGGGAATTTGGCCATGACGCTGTTTGAAATATTGATACTGGGTGGGCTTCTGCTTTTGCTGATGATTGTGGCTTTGCTCATTATCAAGGTGTCGGCGCTTGGCCGGATTGTGAACGACGGCGAGGCCGAGGGCCACCTCATCCGTATAGATGGCCGCTTGAGTGACATGGTAACGGCGGCAGAACGACGTGAACAGGCGACACGAACGGAGCTGTCAAGCCAGTTCCGGGATAACCGCGAGGAAGTGGCTAAAGCAATTGCGGCGCTTGGGGAAACAGTGCGCAAACTGGGCGCGGATCAGGCTACTCAACAACAACAGTTCCGGGACAAGCTTGATGAAAAAATGAAAGAGCTAAGGACCGAAAACAGCCAAAAACTGGACGAGATGCGGCGCACGGTGGACGAAAAGCTGCAGACAACGCTGGAAAAGCGTCTCAGCGAAAGTTTCAAGTCAGTATCTGAGCGGTTGGAACAGGTGCACAAGGGGCTTGGCGAAATGCAGACATTGGCCTCCGGTGTCGGCGATCTCAAGCGTGTGCTGACCAATGTGAAATCTCGCGGTGGCTTTGGTGAGAAAGAACTTGAGATACTGATTACCGATTTTCTCAATACGGACCAGTATATTGCCAACTTCGACTGCGGGAAGAAATCTGGTGAACGGGTTGAATTTGGCATTCGGGTCCCTGGGGCTGGCCGTGATGTTTATCTGCCGGTTGATGCCAAATTCCCAACGGAAGACTATGAGCGGCTGCTTAACGCCGCCGAACTTAACGATCAGGAAGCAGTCAAGCTTGCAGGCGCTGCCCTTGAAAAGGCTGTACTGCGCTTTGCTAAGGACGTGTCTGGAAAATATATCAACCCGCCGCATACAACAGACTGGGCTGTCCTGTTTTTGCCGACCGAAGGGCTTTATGCCGAAGTGTTACGCCGTCCGGGCCTGTTCGAACGGCTGCAACGCGACCACAGAATAACAATCGCAGGCCCCACCAACCTGCAGGTGCTTCTCAGTACCTTCCGCATGGGCTTCCGGCAGGTGGCGCTGCAGGAAAGGGCCAATGAGGTGTGGGATGTGCTTGGAACGGTCAAGCTTGAGTTTGGCCGGTTTGGCGACCAGATTGACCGTATGGGCAAAAGCCTGACCTCTGCCCTTAATCATGTTGAAACGCTGGATCGGCGCAAGCGTATGATGCTGCGCGCGCTCAAGAATGTTCAGGCGGTAGAGGAGAGTACCGCAGACGCGCTTCTGGAGGACAAGGACAGCGAATAATCTCAAGCTTCTTTGACGGAGGTCAAGTCTTGCGTCCGGGCATGGCCATAGGGTCGTTGCAGGTCACGAGAAAAGGAGCAGATGATGAGTCATGTCCCACACGAGCTGCGCGAAGAATTTCCTGAATTCGCCGATACCATCCACAAGCTCAAGGAAGAAAACGCGCATTTCCGCCGTGTATCTGAAGAATATCACGAAGTTAACCGGAGCATTCATCGGCTGGAAAATGGTGACGAACATGCGTCACAGTTTGACGAAGATAACCTCCGCAAGGAGCGTATACGGCTGAAGGATGAGATATATTCGCTGCTGAAGACCGCATGATTAAGTCTCAATATAAAAAGTAATATGAAAGATGGCCGGGGAGGATTGCTTCTCCGGCTTTTCTGCTTGCATTGATGGCAAGTGCTTAACCCGAAGTACTTAGCTAGGCAGAATTTTATCTTTTTCCTAAAATCTTATCTTAATAGACTAGGTGCCGTGCCTCCCGCTTGGGTTGCTGGCCCTGATGGCTGCATTGTTCGCCGGACTGTGGCCAAAACATGTCCTGAATTGCGGTGAACGGTGCTTGAAACAAGGTGGAGGCCATTGAAATCAATTCGGCCCAATACTAAATTATAACTGTAGCCGGGAGCGAAGACTCAAACATACAAAAGGCTGCAAGACGACAGTAGCAACGCCGCAAAAGATAGATCGCGGCATAGATGGCTGACGCAGGAAGCTGCGTGTACAGCGAGGAGAGAGATATGTTTACTGAATTCATGCGCGACGTGAGCCAAGGCTCGGTCGCCCCTTTCAGAAAAGAGTCAAGCCGCCGGGAGAACACCCGGTCCTGGCGCCGTAAACGGCGATCGGCTCGGCTTTCGCGGGTTCCGCTCTCAGTCTAGCCGACTGAACGGTGAATCATTGAGCCCGCTGTTGCATCCAGCTTAAGTCTCTGTGCATCGACGTGTTAGAGCAGCAGCAGGTTCAGGCCGGGCCGGGGTATGGTCGATACCCCCTGACCCTAGCCCCAAGCGCCTACCTTGGCCCGGCCAACCTTATCTGTTTCGAGTACCCTGTTTGTTTTGAGTAAGGAGCGTCCCGTCCACGGCGCTCTGCTATTCTTTCCTAAACCTACCCAAGCACTTAATGGCGCCCCTGACCCTGGGGGTGCCATTTTCTGTCAAGACGCGGTCGGTGTCGACCAATCGTCGATCGCAAGGACAATAATACGTGAGACGCCGCCTTGCACCCCCTCAAAGGGATACAGGTGCCCCTCAAAACTATAGAGCCGACCACTTTCCAGCATGTATTGATCGCTGGTGCGGTTGACGACAAGATTGTCAGCGGCTTCGTTGAAATTGTGGACATAGCTTTCGTAGCGTCCGCCGATATCCAGTTCGTCCAGATACTGACCGGTAAGATCTTGCCCATAGGCCGCCACTACGGATGTGCCCGCAAGCCGGTACCGGTATCGGCGTGGGTTGTTTTCTACTTCAAGCAAGGACATGTAGGGTAGGGCCTCTCTGGGGACGTCATTGACGTTAAAGTCAAGAAAATGTGGAATGCCGCGATCGCCTCTTAAGGCGTGCCAGTAGCGGTCAAAAGCTTTGGCAATCGGATGCATATCAAATAAAGTCCGCATGATTGTGCTTGAAATACACCATGCAGCCCGAAAGAGGGGCCGGTCAAGCCGCAATTGGATGCAGGGTGCCTTTCGCACTACTTTAACCCGATACCGGGCTTTAATTGCCGTGATTAACGGCGTGAAGAAGAATTGATTGATGGACCTATTCGAGCGTGTTGGCCTTGATACAGCCTCAAAACCGGATTGGCGGTTCGAGGCAATTCTGGAACGTGAAGGCTATACGTCTCTGTGTGGCGTCGACGAGGTGGGGCGTGGCCCTCTCGCTGGTCCTGTGGTCGCTGCAGCTGTTATTCTGGACCCACAGTGCGTACCGGACGGTCTGAACGATAGCAAAAAGCTGAGCAAGAAAAAGCGCGAGGCACTTTTTGACCAGATCTATGAACAGGCGATAGCGGTATCTGTCGCGCAAGCCAGTGTGGAAGAAATAGACGAGATCAATATCCTGGAAGCTTCGATGTTAGCTATGCGCCGGGCTGTCGCGGGCCTTGTGGTTGAAGCGCAGGCAGCGTTGGTGGATGGGAACCGGGCGCCGGGGCTTGAGATTCACACCCGCACGCTCGTTAAAGGCGACGCCCGGTCCCTTTCCGTTGCTGCAGCGAGTATCATTGCAAAAGTTTTTCGTGACCGACTGATGAAAAATCTGGGTCAAAAGCACCCGGAATATGATTGGGGCTCAAACGCAGGATATGGTGTCGCCAAACATCTCGCTGCACTACGGCTTGTGGGTGTTAGCCCTCATCACCGTAAATCTTTTGCACCGATTCGAAAGATTCTGAATGAAGAATAGCTTATAACTAGCTGATTCATATTAAAGAATCACTTGACCTCGAATCGAGTCGGAATCATAATCCGCTCAATGGTTCGCCGAAGCTTGAGCAAAAATGCCGCCCAGAATTGGGCAGTTTCGGCCTGTTGGCTCCAGGGACGGGGCCTGTAACCGGGACGGAGAAAATTGATGGCTGAAGCAAAAAGCGCGACCCGCACGGGTGGCGGGCTTAAAACGCTGCCTGTGAATAAAATTGTTCAGGGCGATTGTATCGATGTAATGAATGCGCTGCCCGAAAAGTCGGTCGACGTTATTTTTGCAGACCCCCCCTATAACATGCAGCTCAAGGAAACGCTGTCTCGCCCTGACAACAGCAAGGTGGACGGTGTTCATGACGCATGGGACAAATTCTCAAGCTTTAACGCTTATGACGAGTTTACATACCGCTGGCTCGCTGCTGCCCGCCGGGTGCTTAAGGATACCGGCACTATCTGGGTGATTGGCTCGTACCATAACATCTTCCGTGTTGGTACTGCGCTTCAGAACCTTGAATACTGGGTCCTGAATGACGTGATCTGGCGCAAGTCAAATCCGATGCCAAACTTCCGTGGTACGCGTTTCACCAATGCACACGAAACGCTCATCTGGGCGGCCAAGTCGGCGGACAAGGGCGGCTATACGTTCAACTATGATGCCATGAAGGCCATGAATGATGACACGCAGATGCGCTCCGACTGGACGCTGCCGATCTGCTCAGGCAAGGAGCGCCTGAAATCCGGCGAGAAGAAGGCTCACGCAACGCAGAAGCCGGAATCGCTTCTGTACCGGGTGTTGATGTCTTCCACTAAGCCTGGCGATATTGTGCTTGATCCCTTCTTCGGCACAGGCACGACAGGTGCTGTGGCCAAAATGCTTGGCCGTAATTACATCGGGGTCGAACGCGAGACAGATTATATCAAGGTCGCGCGTGAGCGTATTGCGGGTGTCGAACAGCTTGATGATGAAGCGCTCGGCTATACCGAAAGCAAGCGCAGCCAACCACGTGTGCCGTTTGGCTCAATTGTCGAGCGTGGACTCATCACACCTGGCACCACACTTTATGACAGCAGCCGCCGGTACGCCGCGCGGGTACGCACGGACGGAACGCTGATCTCTGAGGCTGAAAAGGGTTCGATTCATAAGGTGGGCGCCAGTGTGCAGGGTGCGCCGGCGTGCAACGGCTGGACCTTCTGGCACGTTGAGAAAAAAGGCGAGCTTCTGCCCATCGACGTTTTTCGTCAGCAGGTTCGCGCTGAGCTGAATTAAAGATCGGCGTGGTGCTGGGTGTTGTTGCGTGGAAAATAAGCCGTGCGAGCATGGTAGGGCAATGAAAATATATCTTCATATCGGAACCCACAAAACCGGCACCACATCCATTCAGGCCTTTGCAGAAAAACATCGTGCCTGGCTGCTGAATTACGGTCTCTACTGGCCCCAGACCAGTAGCATCAGGCCAGCCAGCACCCAGCATACCATCCTTCTGGAGTTGATCCGCGCCGGTAAGGCTGACAACGCGTCGGACTATGTGGTGCAAGAGATTATGAGTGCTGAGCGAAGCGGCGCTCAAAGCATGCTTTTATCAGGAGAGGGGTTCGCGCAGGCGAGCGATGAAGAAATAGAAATATTTCTTGGCATGCTTGAAGGCCATGATGTTCAGGTTATCGCCTATTTCCGGAACGTCTATGATTACGCCCGTAGCTCTCTTATCCAGCATATGAAGTATTCCGACCGACGGCCACGTGTTGGTCTGCTCTATCGCAGCATACAAACAAACCTGAATTACAGCGCGCTACTCAAACGCTGGCAACGATTTCTGCCGGATGATGTCATTAACGTCTATAGTTACGAAGATGAAAAACAGGCTTTGTTACCGACGTTTTTCGCCCGTCTTGCCGTGCCGGAAGACGGCGTGCGCACCCGGCTTGCCCCGAAAAGCTATCGCAGTATTGACCCCTCGCTGCAGTTGCTGCTTGCATGCATTGAAAATGATCGGGGCAGTATAGATTTTAACAAGACCAGCGCGGCTTACCGGTGGGCCTTCAAGGGACGGCGAACTGTTTCGCCGCTGATCAACGATATGGTTGCAAAAATCTGTGAGGATGCTGGGCAAAAGCTAAATCACCCGCTTCTTAAACCCTACCGCAAAAAGTTATTGGCTGTGCCGGCGGTAGCGCAATCTCCCAGCCTGCGGGAGCAGGCGATATATTTTACCTCGCTTGCGCGGTTTTCAAGGCGTATGGCGCGGCGCAAAAGGTTTGAATCCAGTGGCTTGTATCCGCTATGGCAGCGATTGAGAATTAGGCTGCGTCGCTACCGGAAGCACGGTTCTAAATGATACCTCCGGCTGTGTGGATGCCCGTCCGCGCAGCTGATCAAAGGCGCTCTCCCTGCCCGGGGAGGGCGCCTGTTTTATGTTTGGGCGTGGTGGCAAAACTATCCACAATTTTTTCTAATCTGTATTGATTTTATGCACGCAATACCGACATGATTTTCATCGCCGGATATTTGTGCGGCCGTCGGTCGCCCCGGCATGGTGCAGTTCATGAAATGTGCGCCTGTTGCTTGTTTGGAGAATAAAATGAGCAAAGAAAAAAGTACGAAAAAAGAATTGAAGAAAAAACCAGCCCTCGACAAGAAGGCAAAAAAAGCCGCCAAGGCGACAAAGAAGTCTCCGTCTTATCTTGATGATTGATCGCAGGCTGATTTGCTTCCGGGACTAGTGTTGAAAGAATGGGCCGCTTACGCGACCCATTTTCATTTACTGTCGCCGAGGGCGGCGATTTTTCTGAACACGGTGGGCAAGCCAACGTCTTCTAGTTTGTCCTGTGGATGCCAGAAACCACTTTCCACATTATGCCGGGCGCTGGCTTTGGCTGCGACAAGCTGTGTTTCCAGGTGAAAATGCGTGAAGGTGTGTTTTGCCAGTCCCTCAACCGGTTTCCAGTAATCGTTGGTTGGCACATGCTCAAGCCATTCAGGTTTGGTGGGGAAGTCGGCCCGTTCGACCCACGGTGTTGAAAATAATCCCGGCATCGCACCCAGCAGGCCTTTGGGCGGCCTGCGTTCCAGTAACAGGTGGCCGTCATGCACCAGCCAGAAGGACATGGCGCGGCGGGTTGGCTTGATCTTTTTAGGCGCCTTGACGGGGTATGCTTCCATGTCGCCCTCTGCCTTTGCAGCGCAATCTCGGTTGAGCGGGCATAAAAGGCATTTGGGTTTCTTTGGTGTGCAAACGCCTGAGCCAAGGTCCATCATTGCCTGTGCAAAATCACCCGCGCGCTGCTTTGGTGTAATCTCTGCCGTACGTGCCTTGATCGGCTTTTTGCCGGCGGGCAGTGGGTCGCTTATGCGAAACAGACGGCTGACGACCCTCTCCACATTGCCGTCCACAACCACGGCACTTTCACCAAAGGCAATGGCAGCGATGGCAGCAGCCGTATAATCGCCGACGCCGGGCAGTGCGCGTAGTTCTGCCTCTGTTCGGGGGAATTGCCCACCATGCTCGGTCGCCACCACGCCCGCACATTTGTGCAGGTTGCGCGCCCGGGCATAATAGCCAAGGCCCGCCCATTCGACCAGAATGTCGTCAAGGGGGGCATCGGCTAGAGCAGTAACCGTTGGCCATCGGCGCAGGAATTTCTCAAAATAGCTTTTGACGGTTGCCACGGTGGTTTGCTGCAGCATGATTTCAGACAGCCATACATGATAGGGCTCGGCATATGCGCCGGGTGCCGAGCGCCAAGGAAGGTGGCGGCGGTTGGCGTCGTACCAGTTAAGGAGTTTGTCGGCGATACTCATGATCACAAGGCGCTGAAGTCTTCCGTTTGTCCTTGCCCGTGGGCGGGGCATCAGGTAGCACAGGACCATAGCGCGGCCTTGCCCAGTTGCAAGCAAAATGGCGGCGCAAGGAACAAATGGTGGGCGGGACATATGGCGAAAGCGCCAATCAAAAAGGCAGACAGTAAAAAGAACGCCTCCGACAGGCGCAGGTATACCGCAAGCGCGTCTTCTGTCGCACGGTCGCTGGTGACGCCTGCCATGCGCGCCAAGGGCTTTGCCCAGGTTGAGGTTGTCACGCGCTGGGCGCATATCGTCGGGCCGGAGCTTGCCGCCAGCACGGTACCTGTCAGCCTGCGCTTCCCACGAGGGGAGCGCATGGGCGCGACGCTGGTGGTGCGCTGTGAATCGGCCTTTGCGCCGCTTCTAAGCCATAAGGCAGGACGGGTGATCGAGATGGTGAACAGTTTTTTTGGCTATGCCGCTGTTGCCAAGCTTGAGTTGAAACAAGGCCCGTTGCCGCACCGTACTCACCAGCCACTCCTTGAAAAAAAGCCCCTGAGTGCAGAGGCAAACCAGAATCTGACTACTCTTGTGGGTGATGGGGAGTTGAGCCCGTTGCGTGCAGCGGTTAAAAGTCTTGGGGAATATGTTTTCTCGGGCAGCAAAAAAGACCAATGAACAAATGGGATATGAATGTGTTTAAAAAAGCAGTAGTGGCCGCAGTCCTCCTCGCCTTCTCCCCTGCCATCAACGCGCAAGACAGCGCAGAAGAGGTGGGGCTGAGAGGAGAACTGATTTACGGCGACAAATCCGCCAAGATCGAAGTCATCGAATACGGCTCCTTTACATGCCCGCACTGTGCCCACTTTGCCACCGATGTGTTGCCGAAATTGAAGGCTGAATATGTAGACACAGGTAAAGTGCGCTTTGTCTTTCGCAACTTTGTGCGCGACCGCTATGACATGGCTGTTGCCGTCACCAGTCGCTGTACGGAAGGTACTGACACAGCGAAGGCAATGACCGAGACATTTTTTGCGCAGCAGAAGGAATGGATGACCTCCGACAATCCGTATGAGCAGATGTCGAGCATCGCGAGTGATGCGGGGGTCAGTGAGGAAAGCCTGAGCACATGTATTTCCGATCGCGGCTTGCAGGAACACCTGATTGAGATGCGCAATTTGGGCATTGAAAGGTACCAGATCAATGCGGTGCCAACCATTATCGTTAATGGTGCCAAGATTGATGCGCACTCCTATGATGCGCTGAAGGCGGCAATCGACGCTGCACAATAAATTCGGCTTTTCTTGCGGATGGCACGTTTTAAAAAAGACTCGTCACCGTTTCAAATGAGATGTAAATACAATATATGGTGGGTGGAGACGTTATGAACTACAAGAAGAGCTTATTTCCTTTTCACGTGACAAGCGCAGCTATGGCGGTTTTGCTGCTGACGGCATGCGGTGAAAAAAACGATGGTAAGGCGACAAATGAGGCTGCCGCGGTTGCGATGACGCCTACCGCCGTTCCGGCGGATGTACATGCTGAGCAAGGCACGTGGGGCGATATCGTCTATGGTAGCACTGATGCGCCGGTGACTGTGGTAGAATACGCATCACTTACATGTGGCCACTGCGCCAATTTCGCCAAAGATTATTTCCCTGAGTTCAAGAAGAAATATGTGGATACAGGCAAGGTCCGTGTGCTGTACCGCAACTTCGTTATGAACCGGGTCGACCTGACGGCTTCTGCGGCCGCGCGTTGCGGCGATATGGAGGTTACACACAAGTTGACCAGTGTGTTTTTCGCGCGGCAGAACGTTTGGGCACGGTCGCAAAATCCGGTGGATGAATTGGCGTCACTTGCACGCCGGGTTGGTATCAGCCGTACAGAATTTGACCGCTGCGTAAACAATAAAGAAATGCACAAGCACCTGATGTCCCTGACTAAAACAGCGGTTGATGAATATCAGGTCAATTCCACGCCCAGCTTTTTTGTCAATGGTGAGCGTATGGAGTTCACCAACTTTGAAGACCTTATGGAAAAAATGGATAAAGCCATCGACGACGCCAGCTAGCGGTGTCGTTGGACCGGTAGCGCGGGGCAGCGCTGCCGCCAAGTCGAACAATAGGGGGAGTTTGGCGCAGCCATGCGTTTTTCGCGTTTGCGTTTATCCGGGTTCAAATCCTTCGTCGATGCGACCGAGCTCCATATCGAGCGCGGTCTGACCGGCGTTGTGGGCCCGAACGGCTGCGGTAAATCCAACCTGCTTGAGGCCATTCGCTGGGTGATGGGCGAAAACCGGGCCAAATCATTGCGGGGCGCTGGCATGGATGATGTAATCTTTGCCGGTACGGACAAACGCTCCCCGCGCAATATGGCCGAAGTCACGCTGGTGATTGATAATCACGACCGTTCCGCCCCGGCTGACTATAACGATGAAGATTTTATCGAGGTCACACGCCGGATCGAGCGTGAGAGTGGTTCCGCTTACCGCATTAATGGCAAGGATGTGCGGCAGAAGGATGTGCAGCTTCTGTTCGCTGACGCCGCGACTGGCGCCCACTCGCCTGCACTCGTAAGCCAGGGGCGTATCGGCGCGCTGATCAACGCCAAACCGCAGGACCGCCGTGCCATCCTTGAGGAAGCCGCAGGCATATCGGGCCTGCATACCCGGCGCAAGGAGGCGGAAAGCCGCCTGCGTGGGGCGGAAGGCAACCTCACGCGCCTGCAGGACGTTATTCAGGCGATGGAAAGTCAGGTGCAAAACCTGAAGCGGCAGGCCCGGCAGGCTGTCCGGTACCGCGATATATCCGGCGATATAAGGAAAGCTGAAGGTAGCCTCCTGTATCTTAAATGGAAGCAGGCATCCGAAGAAGTTATCACGCTGGAGCGTACTTTGCGCGAGGCGGAGAAAGCTGTGGCAGAGGTCACCGAGGTTGTCGCCGGGCTGTCTAAAGGCCAGGCCGTGGTGGCTGCGGCATTGCCGCCGCTTCGGGAGGCGGACGCTGAAGCCGCAGCCAAGCTGCAACGCCTGACCATCGAACGCGAGAATCTGGAAAAAGAGGCGGCGCGGCGAAAGGAAGCAGCTGCGAGCCTGCGTGCAGCACTTGAGCAGATTGCCGCAGACCGTGCCCGCGAACAGGATATCGCCAGCGACGCGACCGCTGCCGTTGACCGCCTGCGCACTGAGCGCGAACGGCTTGAAAAAGCCCGCGACAGCGAGAAGGCGAATGAAGTCAAGGCGCGTGAGGCGTTGGATACGGCGGCGAAGGCCGCAAGTGCCGCCGAATCAGCATATGACACCCTGTCTGAACAGGCGGCACAGGCCCGCGCACGGCGCTCAAGCCTGGAAAGTGACAAACTGGCCATCGCACGGCGTACCGCGCAGCTGGAGGCTGAGCAAGTCAGGCTCAAGGGTGAGATGGACTTGATCACAGCGGAAGATGAAGTGCTGTCTGCGCTCAAAGCCGCAGAAGCGTCAGTCACCAAAGGCGAAGAACGCCTTGCTCATGCCGGTGAAGCGCTCCATGGTGCGGAAGCGGCTACCCAGCAGGCCCGTGCCAGCCGTAATGACGCCGACGCCGTGAAGTCCGAGCATGAAGGCCGGGTGAAAACGCTCACCGGAGAGGTCACAAGCCTGAGGCGTATGTGTGAGCATGAAGGTGCGGGGGGCGAAGTGCCGGTCTCGGCTGATGTGCGCGCCGAACCGGGCTATGAAGTCGCTGTTGGTGCGGCCCTTGGCGACGATGCGGAAGCGGGTACATCTGACGGCGCCTCACGTTTCTGGACTGTGCGCAGTAAGCTTGAGGCGCCTGATTGGCCGGATGGGGCTGGCCCTTTGGCGTTCCACCTTAACGCGCCGGAGATCCTCTCGCGCCGGGTGGCCTATACGGGGCTTCTCAATGACGGCGCGGACGGTGACAGCATCGCGGCGGAACTGAAACCCGGCCAGACCTTGGTGTCAAAAGATGGCGGCCTGTGGCGCTGGGACGGTTTTTGCCAGCGCGCTGGCGCGCCGAGCGAGGCGGCGATCAGGCTGGAACGCAAGAACCGGTTAAGTGCGCTTGAACGCCAACTTGAGGATGCCGAGAAAAAGGCGGCAAGTGCGGTGGCGGCTGCGCTTTTGGCGGCTGAGGCCCACCAGAAGGCCCGCGAAGCCGAAGCCGCGCAGCGGCAGGTGCGTGGGGATGCTGAAAAGGCGCTGGGTGAAGCGCGCCGTGCGCTTGTCGGCGCTGAGCAGGAAGCCAGCCGCCGCGCAAGCAAGGTGTCTATGCTCAAGGACACGCTGGCTCGTCTTGCGCAAGAGGAAAAGGAGAGCCTCGCACGCCAAACGGCCATAGATGAGAAGATCGCCGAATTGCCGCAAAACGCCAAACTTGAAACAGAGCTTCAGGCGATGCGTGGTAATGTTGAGACCTTGCGCACCGACCTGAGCCACGCCCGCGCTGCATACGATAGCCTGCGCCGTGAGGCCGATGTGCGCAACGACCGCCTGAGCGCAATCCGCACCGAATCAGGCGCCTGGGAACTGCGGGTCAAGAGCGCGGCCAAACAGCTTGCTGCCCTTGATGAGCGGCAAGCGGATACCGAGCGCCAACTGGCGACAGCGGAAGCCAGCCCTGAAGACATGAAAGCGCGGCGGCAGGCGCTTCTGGATGCCATCGCGCAGGCAGATGCGATCCGCAAGGATACCAGCGACAAGTTGCGTGCCGCAGAAATCGAACTGGCCGAAAAAGACCGTGCGCTCAAGGCTACCAGCGAAGGCCAGGCAAGCGCGCGGGAACGGCAAATCAGGGCTGAGGCAGCGGTTGAGAATGCCGTCAGCCGCCGCAAGGATATCGCCACCCAGGTGGGCGAGCGGTTTGAATGCGCGCCAACCCACCTGCTGGAAAAAGTGGGCCTTGAAGCCAGTGACAGCCTGCCTGATGCGGCGGTGCTGGAAAGCAGGCTGGAGAAGTTGAAGCGGGAGCGCGACCGCCTTGGTGCTGTGAATCTGCGTGCTGATGAGGAGCTGACGGAGATTGACGAACAACTCACGCATCTGACGGGCGAGCGCGCCGACCTTGAGAACGCCATCGCGCGGCTGAGACAGGCCATTTCGAATCTGAACCGCGAGGGTCGCTCCCGCCTTTTGGCCGCGTTTGAAGTGGTCAACAGTCACTTCGGAGAACTGTTTAAAAGTCTGTTTGGTGGTGGTGAGGCGCATTTGGAGCTGACCGAATCCGACGACCCACTGGATGCAGGGCTTGAAATTTTCGCCAGCCCGCCGGGAAAACGGCTGCAGGCGCTGTCGCTGTTGTCGGGCGGGGAGCAGGCCTTGACGGCACTTTCCCTTATCTTTGCGGTATTTATTACCAATCCGGCTCCTATTTGTGTGCTGGATGAGGTCGACGCGCCGCTTGATGACGCCAATGTTGAGCGTTTCTGCAACCTGCTGGATGAGATGATTGACCGCACTGATACGCGCTTCCTGATCGTGACCCATAACGCGGTGTCAATGGCGCGGATGAAGCGGTTATTCGGTGTGACTATGGCGGAACGCGGAATTTCTACCCTCGTGTCCGTGGACCTTGAGCGCGCCGAGGAATTCCGCGAGGCGGGTTAAGTTTGTATTTTTGTAATAATTCAATAATTTCAATAGCTTAACTTATTTCTATTGGTTCTTGACACAGGGTGGGGCGTTCACTATGTTGCAGGCGCCTTTTATGGCGCTTCCTTATTGAGGAGGTGGCCCGGCAGAAACGTTGGTCAAACGCGGTTTCACGAAGGGGCGACGGGTTATGGGAAAGTATGATAAAGACCCTGAGCCGACAACCTTCGAGATGCGCTTGAGCCGAGCCCGTCAAAAGGCCCAGTCACAAGATGCCGATGTACCGGCGTCGCCACTGGGAAGGGCCTTGACGATGGGCGTTCACATGGTTGTCGGTGTGGTCGTAGGTCTGATCCTCGGCGTCAACCTTGATGAATGGCTTGGCACGTCCCCGCTTCTTTTGATCCTGTTTGTGCTGATTGGTTTTGGCGCAGGCTTGCGGAACGTTATCCGTGATGCGATGCGTATGCAGGCCGATGCCGACCGCGAGATGGAAGCGGAAGCGCTGAAAAAGGCAAACAAGGCTGATAAAGCCGATAAAGATTGACCGCGATCCGCATGATGCGGGTTGCCCTAAACAAAGAGATGGTAGCCGTGGCAGGACCTCTTGAGCAGTTTAAAATCACCCGGTACGCCGAAATGGAAGTTGCCGGGGTTGATGCTTCCTTCACCAACAGCTCCCTTTGGATGGTTATTGTTGTGACGTCTCTCACCTTTTTCCTGGTGGGGGGTATTCGCAAGAGCGCGCTGGTGCCGGGGCGCTGGCAGTCCATGGTTGAAATGGCGTATGAATTTGTCGCCAATATGGTGAAAGAGAATGTGGGCCGCGAAGGCAAACAATATTTCCCTTTCATCTTTACGCTGTTCATGTTTGTGCTGGGCGGTAACCTCGCCGGTATGCTGCCCTACAGCTTTACAATTACGAGCCACATCATCGTGACCCTCGCGCTTGCGCTTGTCGTGTTTGTTGGTGTGACGCTTCTCGGTTTCATGAAGCACGGGTTCGGCTTCCTGAAGCTCTTTGTGCCTTCAGGGGTGCCAGTGCCGCTGTATCTGCTGATTGTGCCGGTTGAGGTGCTGAGTTATTTCACGCGCCCTATTAGCCTGTCGGTACGTTTGTTCGCCAACATGATGGCGGGCCATATCATGCTGAAAGTGTTCGCCGGTTTTGTCGTCAGCCTTGGTGCTGCCGGTATTCTTGGCGCCGGTGCGGCTGTGCTGCCCTTCGCTTTCAACATCTTCCTTGTAGGGCTCGAACTTCTGGTCGCGTTCCTGCAGGCATATGTATTCGCCATCCTTTCCTGCATCTACCTGCATGATGCCCTGCATCCAGCGCACTAAGGTTCAGGAAAACAAAGTTTAACTTAGAGATAATCCAAATCTTCTCATAAACGAAGGAACGAGAAAAATGGACGTTGAAGCTGCAAAAATGATCGGTGCTGGTATCGCAACCCTCGCACTCGCTGGTGTTGGTATTGGTCTAGGTAACATCTTCGGTAGCTTCCTGTCGGGCGCGCTTCGCAACCCGTCGGCTGCACCAAAAGTGTTCGGCAACCTGCTTCTGGGCTTCGCACTGACTGAAGCACTCGGCATTTTTGCCCTGCTTATCGCTATCCTGCTTCTCTTCGTCGTTTAATAAACAACGATTTGAGGCCCTGCCCCGGAAGACCGCTTGCGGTAATGTCCGGGGCGACAGTGATCCGGCCATGGGCACCTCTGGTGTTCTGTGGTCACTCCAAAGCGATTGAGACAGGCTATGGCAGAAACGCACACTGAAGTGGCTGACCACGGGCAAGGTGGGCTTCCACAGTTCGACGCCACTACATTCGAGAGCCAGATCGTCTGGTTGTTCCTGAGCTTTATCGTTCTTTTTGTGATCGTGTCCCGCATGGCGTTGCCGCGTGTGACAAAGGTTCTTGAAGAGCGGGAAGAGCGCATTGCAACAGACCTTGATGCAGCTGAACGTCTCAGGAAAGAGGCCGAAGATGTCAGGGATGCCTATGAGGTGTCCGTGGCGGAAGCTCGCAAAAAGGCGCAGGAAACCATTCTGGCTGCCAAGGAAAGTATTCAGGCGGACATTGCCAAGGCTCAGGCTGAGCTTGATGCAACGCTTGGTGTTAAGGCTGCCGAAGCCGAAGCCCGTATTGAGAAAGCTCGCGCGGACGCGCTAGCCGATATTGATAAGGTTGCCGGCGAAGTCGCGGCTGAAATGGTCTCGAAGCTTGCCGGGGTCGAGGTTGACACTAAAGACACAACGAAGGCTGCGAAAGCGGCTCTCAGCGACGTGAAGGGAGCTTAATGATGGCATCTGGCGTACCCTTTTACATGGACCCGACCTTCTGGGTTGCCGGTTCGTTCGCTGTGTTTGTTGGCGGTGTTGTCTGGAAGAAGGCACACAAAAATATTGCAGCAATGCTTGATGAGCGTTCTGCATCGATCCGCGCACAGCTTGATGAAGCGCAGGAACTTCGGGAAGAAGCCGAGAAACTTCTGAACGAATACCAGCGGAAACGCCGCGACGCTGAAAAAGAGGCCTCTGACATGGTGGCCCAGGCAAAGCAAGATGCGAAGATCATGGCGAAACAGGCGAAAGCCGACATCGAAGCCATGGCTGCGCGCCGTACCCGTGCCGCTGAAGCGAAAATCGCGCAGGCTGAAGCCCATGCGGTGAAAGAAGTTAAAGCAGTGGCGGTTAACGCCGCTGTCGCAGCAGCGTCTGCCGTGTTTGCAGACAAGCTGAAGGGCAAGGAAGGCGGCGCCCTTGTGGACCGCGCCATTGCCGATGTCGAAGGCAAGCTGCACTAAGTATTTTCGTGTACTGAGTATATTTTCACTGTTCTGAGTTTTGAGACGCCTCGCTTTTTAGCGGGGCGTTTTTTCTTGGCCGAAACCTTGTGATCGGCTACCCATCAAGCAAAGGCGACAGGAGCGGACTACGGTGACAAAAGAACAAGCTGGCAGATTGATGAAAATGGCCACATGGGCGGCGGTTAGCGTTGCCTCAAGCCTTGTGGTTGCCAAGGCCGTTGCCTGGTGGTTTTCTGGTTCCGTTGCCATGCTTGGTTCGCTTGCAGATTCGTCGCTGGATCTCGCGGCATCGCTTGTGACTATGTTCGCTGTGCGCCTTGCTCTTATTCCGCCAGATGATGATCACCGCTTTGGTCACGGCAAGGCCGAGGCGCTCGCAGGCCTTTTTCAGGCTGCTGTAATGTCGGGTTCTGCTGTCTACATTTCGCTTGAGGCTATCTCGCGTCTATGGAATCCGGTGGCACCTGAACGATCAGACCTCGTGATTGGTGCTTCGGCTATTGCGGTCATTTTGTCATTAGGGCTGGTCGCCTTCCAGACTTATGTCATCAGACACTCCCGGTCGATTGCTATTGCCGGTGACCAGTTACACTATAAGGGTGACCTGTTGCTGAACGCCTCTGTCATTGTGTCTGCTGTCGCGTCAGCCATGGGCTTTCTCTATGCCGATGGCATCTTCGGCGTCCTGATTGGTGGTTATATTCTCTATGGTGCTTATGGTTTGGCCCGTCCGGCTATCGACATGCTGATGGATAAGGAGTTTGACGACGCCGAGCGTGAGCTCATTTTCAATATAGTGATGAACAACCCTGAAGTGCTTGGCCTGCATGAGCTCAAGACCCGTTCTTCCGGCAGGGACCGCTTCATTCAGATGCACATCGAGGTGCCGGGCAATATGACTGTGGCGGATGCTCACTTGATCGCCGACGAGGTTGAGGCCACACTTGGCGAGCATTTCGGTGACACAGAAATTTTCATCCACATGGACCCACCAAGCCCGCAATCCGACGAACTGACGACGCTGGAACTTATGCGACAGGAAGATGCATGATAAAAATTTATGGCATAAAAAATTGCGACACCGTTAAGAAGGCGCGCAAGTGGCTGGAAGCCGAAGGGCTTGAGCATAGCTTTCATGATTTCCGTGCCGACGGTCTGGACGCTGGCATGATGGCGCGTTTTGTGGACGCACTGGGCCATGAGGCGCTGCTGAATACGCGCGGTACGACGTGGCGCAAGCTGGATGACAATACCAAGGCCAATATGAGTGCCGAGAAGGCTGCAAGCCTGATGGTTGAACATGAAGCCCTGATCAAGCGCCCGGTGTGGGAGAAGGAGGGCGCATACCGCCTGGGCTTCGCCGCCAAGGACATGGATGCGCTGAAGGCATGGTTGAAGGCTTAGGAGGAGAGCGCCGTGCGAGAGATCTCATTCTATCAGGTTGACGCTTTCACTAGCCGGCCTTTTACGGGTAATCCGGCCGCGGTGTGTCCCTTGCCTGAATTCCTTGCAGAC
Organism: Kordiimonas sp.; assembly: GCF_048260245.1. GTDB lineage: Bacteria > Pseudomonadota > Alphaproteobacteria > Sphingomonadales > Kordiimonadaceae > Kordiimonas. Next base: position 20,053 of record NZ_JBLXGZ010000006.1, read on the forward strand.
GACCTGATGCAAGCCATCGCGGCTGAAAACAACCTTGCTGAAACGGCCTATATCGTAAGACGCGCTGGCGGGCATTATGATCTACGCTGGTTCACTCCCACAGTAGAGGTGGAGATTTGCGGCCACGCAACGCTGGCCAGCGCGCATGTGGTTTTCACTCACCTTGAGCCTGATCTCGAGGATGTGCAGTTTGAAACCCGTTCCGGCACGATGGCGGTGACGCGGCAGGTAGACGGCAAACTGTGCCTTGATTTTCCCAACTATCTGCCGTTGCCATTCTCGTTGCCCACTGGCCTTGGCGTGGCAATGGGACGTGAACCCGACGCCGTGCTGAAAAGCGAGGCTGGCGACCGGGACCTGCTGCTCGTCTATGCGTCGTCTGACGATGTTGCGGCGCTTGCGCCCGACCTGAGCGCGCTTCAGGCCTTCGCGCCATACGGTTTTGTCGCCACGGCACCGGGGCAGGGTGCTGTAGATTTTGTTTCGCGCTGCTTTTTCCCCAACCACGGTATCCCCGAAGACCCGGTGACAGGTTCCGCCCACTGTGTGTCAGCGCCATACTGGGCTGACCGCTTGGGTAAGACGCACTTGTTCGCGCGGCAGATATCGGGCCGGGGCGGAGACCTGTGGCTTGAGGTCACGGACACCCGTGTGAAAATTGCGGGTTTTGCGGTTGAAGTCATCCGTGGCACGCTAATGCTGCCTGCCTAAAAAATAACGAACCTTTTCCCACCCTGTTGCGTCCTTAGGGAGTAGAAGAGGATGCAAGATCGTGCCCATGGATGAAACCCGCGCAGAAGAAGACCTGCTTGTCCTTGCGGCAAAAGGCGGATGCCGCCGGGCCTTTGCCGATCTTTTCAAGCGCTATAACAAGCCACTGGTCCGCTTTGCCTATCGTTTGTCAGGTGACGCGGGCCTCGCACATGATGCCGTGCAGGAAGCATGGCTCAGCCTTGCACGGACAATACGCACCCTTGACGACCCGCGTGCCTTCCGTATCTGGATATACCGTGCGGTGCGTTGGCGGTTGGTGGATATTGTTCGCAAGCGCGGTGACGTACCGGTCCCGCTTGACGACATGGAGTTTGCAACAGGCTCCGGCGAGCCTGAGTTGGCCACACAAAGCCAGCTTGATAGCCACATGGCCGCGCTGAGTGCGGCGGACCGCATTGTGCTTACCCTTTTCTACCTTGAAGATATGAAGCTCTCGGAAATGGCAGCGGTGCTGGAGCTTCCTCTCGGCACCGTCAAGTCACGGCTTCACCGGGCCCGAGCCCAGTTACGACAGCAAATGGCAGGAGACGACAATGACTAAACTTGATGAACGCATTCGTGCGGAACTTGAACGTGAAACCGGTGACATCGACGAACTGCTCGCCAGCAAGGACGGTCTGCCCGATATGGTCGCGGCGGCCTACACCGGCGGGCTCAGGCGCTGGATGTGGCTAACGGGGGGCATTACCCTGGTGGTCACCGGACTGATGTTCTGGTGCGGGTACCGATTTTATATCGCACCCGGCACCGATGACCGTGTGTTCTGGGGTGTGTGGTTTCTCGTGGCGCTTAACGCGCAGGTGGCGCTCAAACAGTGGCAGTGGCTTGAAATGTACCGCTCCTCCATGATGCGCGAGATCAAGCGACTGGAGCTGGTGGTGGCGAAACTGGTGCGCGCGCGGCGTGATGTGTAGGCTTGGGCTTGCTATCCTTATGCCTTGCGCTACCATTACGGGGCACACGGCATAAGGGAGCACACCAATGACCACAGTTCACGATTTCACCTGCGAACGCCTGAATGGCAAAACGGAAGACCTGAGTGCCTATAAGGGCAAGGTTCTGCTGATCGTGAACACGGCATCCAAATGTGGCTTCACGCCCCAGTTTGAAGGGCTGGAGGTGCTTTACAAGGATCTCAAGGACAAGGGGCTTGAGATCTTGGGCTTCCCTTGCAACCAGTTTGGCAAGCAGGATCCCGGCAGCAATGATGAGATTGGCGAGTTCTGCCAGATCAACTATGGTGTCAGCTTCCCGATGTTTGCCAAAATTGACGTGAACGGCGAAGGCGCGGCACCATTATACAAACACCTGAAGGCCGAGAAAAAGGGCGTGCTGGGCTCGCAGGGCATCAAGTGGAACTTCACCAAGTTTCTGGTGAACAAGGAAGGTGAAGTCGTCAAACGCTTCGCGCCCACTGACAAGCCCGAAGCCATCCGCAAGCATATTGAAGCGTTGCTTTAAATCACAGTTAAGGTGAACAGGTCATGAGAGGAGAATATGAGAACTGGTTGCGCACGGTAAAAAAATATGCGGATGGCACAGTTACTGCTCAGTTACATCGTGCAGGACGTGTAGAGAAAGAATATGGCGATCTAGATCAACAATACAAAAAAGATAAGCTGGACTCTGTCATCGCGGAATTGACATATAGTACTGCAGACGAAAGGCGGAACAAACCGAATCCCTCTAAGATACCCTTCAATGGTAATGTTCGGAGCAATCTATCTTCTTATAGCTTCGCAGCCTCTCTATATCGTCAGTTTCTTGAGGAGTGTGAAGAGGAGTTTGATGTCGCGGCTGAGCCTGAGGATTCTAATTCTTAAAATCAGTATTCAGTTCCAGAAAAGAACTTATTTGGGTTGGAGCGCGATATGCAGCGCTCGCTTAGGGAAACATTGGATAGCCTCGAAACGGGTTTGCAAATCGCGGATGGGGGCGTTGAGCGGCGGGTTTCATCTGGATATATCGATATTTTGGCGCGTGCGCAAAATGGCGATCTTGTTGTCATTGAGTTAAAGGCAGGGAAAGCCAGAAGAGAAGCTGTAGGCCAAATACTGGGATATATGGGAGATTTGGCCGAAGACGAGCCTGAAGATGCTGTTCGCGGCATTATCGTTGCGGGCGAGTTCGATTCAAAAGTGTTGTCAGCTGTTCGTTTGGTCCCTGCTATCACACTAAAGAAATACAGCATCTCCTTCAACTTCGAAGACTGTTAATGTGATCACATTTTTGCTTTTGTAGGCTGTGCAAAAGCGATATGCTTCCCGGCACGGCAGCAGTATTTGGCCGGTCATGCGGGGGAATAGTATCATGTCCAAGCTTTGGGACATCAGCAGACGCGATTTTATGGGCGGTGTGGCGCTTGTGGGGCTGGCCGCAGGCATGAGCCCCGTGGCTGCCGTGGCCGAAGGGCTGGTGAAGTCGGACGGTGTGTGGACATACCCACCCGCCAAAACCGGTATGCGCGGCAGCCACGTGGGCAGCTTTGAGGTTGCCCACGCCATCTCGTGGGAGGGTAAAACCTTCGAACGGCCGAAGGATGCGACCGACGGGCTTTATGATCTTGTCATCGTGGGTGGCGGCATCAGCGGGCTGGCGAGTGCGGTGCTGGCGCAGGAAAAGCTGGGTGGTGACGGGCGTATCCTGATCATCGACAACCATGACGACTTTGGCGGCCACGCCAAGCGCAATGAATTCACCGTGGACGGCAAAACCCTGATCGGTTACGGCGGTAGCCAGTCGATTGAGGCCCCGGGCCACTATAGCGCGGGTGCAAAAGCATTCCTTGAGACGCTGGGCATCGATACCGAAAAATTTTACCGTTATTTTGACCAGACCTTTTATGAACGCGCGGGCCTTGGCGTGGCGGTTCATCCGAACCCTGAGCGTTTCCCCGGTGGTGAATTGATCCCCATCGGGCCGGGCGGCGGGGCAACTGCGGTTTGGGCGGCCCATGACGATGACGGCAAGAAGCGCATCGCGGCGATGATCGACAAACTACCGCTGGGCGACGCCGACAAAAAGGCCATGCACCACTGGCTGGTGGAACAGCCCAATTGGCTCGCGCATATGTCATTTGATGAGAAGATCGATTATCTGCGCAGTCATTCCTATGAACATTGCATGCGTGAATATGGCGGGCTTGGTGAGGATGCACTCACGCTGATGCGCAACGAGGTGACGGGCCTGTGGGGGCTGGGTTGGGATGCAATATCGGGCCTTGAGGCGGCACGGCTTTGGCAGGGCGGCACATTGGGCCTTGGGCTCGACCCCGAGACGCTGCCCAAAGCCTACACATCGGAGGAGCCCTATATCTTCCACTTCCCTGACGGCAACGCCGGTGTGGCGCGGCTGGCGGTGGCAAAGCTGATCCCCGATGCGCTGCCGGCGCATTCGATGGAAGACGAGGTGCTCGCCCGCGCGCACTACGACCGGCTTGACCGCGAGGAGAATAACGTGCGCATTCGGCTTTCAAGCACCGCTGTTCAGGCGGTGAACACCGATAAGGGTGTTGAGGTTACCTATGTGCGCGACGGCAAGGTGGAGCGCGTGGAAGCGCGTGCGGGCATTATGGCGTGTTATAACCATATCCTGCCCTACATCATGCCGGAGTTGAGCCAAACACAGCGGGAATTGCTCGACTGGGCAGAGAAAGTGCCGCTGGCGTATATCACCGTGGCACTGCGCAACTGGCAGGCCTTCAAGAAGGCCGGGGTGCATTATGTCTTCACCCCCGGTGCGCTGTTTTCCAACTATTCGCTCGACTTCCCTGTCTCGATGGGCGGCTATGCCTTTGCTGCCAAACCGGAGGACCCCATCGCCCTGCACATGACCTATGTACCGACAGCGCCAGGCCTGACCTCGCGCGAGCAGCACAAGGCAGGCCGTTATGAGATGTACGCCCTGACATTCGAGGACTTCGAGACCGCCATTGTGGATGAGTTGACGCAAGCCTTTGGGCCTTATGGTTTTGACGCAGAACGCGATATCGCAGGCATTACAGTCAACCGGTGGCCACACGGCTATGCCTATGAATATAATGAGCTTTATGACGGCGACTGGAGCCCCGAAAAAGGCCCGCACATCGAGGCGCGTGCGCCCGTTGGCAAATTAGCCATCGCCAATTCTGACAGTTCCGCTTACGCTTACGTCAACGGCGCAGTTGACGCCGCAATCCGTGCCGTGGATACGCTGTACGGGGCATAAAAGCGTAAGGGGGAGTGTATGCAGGCGAAGGGAGCTTACCCGTCGTTCACATCACGGCTGGCATTCATTATCGCGGCGGCAGGGTCTGCCGTCGGGCTTGGCAATGTCTGGGGTTTTACTTATGTTGCGGGCCAAAATGGCGGCGGCGGTTTTGTGCTTATTTACCTACTGGCGCTGGCCTTTGTGGCCGGGCCCGCTTTTATGGCGGAAATGCTGATTGGCCGCATGGGCAAGGCCAGCCCGCCAACGGCCCTGGCGAAACTGCAGGCCAGCACTGGTTCGCGCCTTCGCTGGCCCAGCGTCGGCTGGATTGGGCTTATTGGCACGCTGATGGTGCTGAGTTTTTATGCTGTCATCGCAGGGCAGGCGATGTATTACGGCCTTATCGCACTTGAAGGTGGTTTTGGTGGTTGGTCGGAAAGTGCCGTGACCAAACTGGACGCAGATTTTAAAGCCAACCCATGGGCCATGGCGCTGTGGTCTGCGGCTTTCATGGCCTTTACTGCGGCTATCGTGTCGTTTGATATACGCACCGGGATTGAACGCGCGGGTAAAGTGATGATGCCGCTGCTGTTTATCATGCTGATCGGGCTTGTGGCCTATTCCGGACACACCGGCGATATGGGCGCTGCAGTGAATTTTCTTTTTGGTTTCCATGAGATTAATTTTAGCTCCCGCCTGTTTCTGGAAGCTGTGGGGCAGGCCTTTTTCACCCTTGGTGTGGGTGTGGGAGGGCTTATGACCTATGGCTCCTATATGGGCGATGATGTACGCCTGCCACGTGCCACCTTTTGGATCGTGGCGATGGACCTGTTTGTGGCACTTGCCGCTGGCCTTGCCATCTTTCCGCTGGTGTTCGCAAGCGGGGTGGAACCTACGGCAGGCCCGGGGCTGGTGTTCCTCACGCTGCCGATTATTTTCGCCGAAGTGCCGGGCGGTGCCTTTGTTGCCTTCATCTTTTTCCTCTTGCTGACATTTGCCGCTGTCACCAGTTCAATCTCGCTGTTGTCACCCACTGTGCAGCGGCTGGCAGAAGCGCGAGTAAGCCGCCCCGTGGCCGCCTGTCTTATGGCGGGTGCAGCGGTGATGTTAAGCCTGTTGACCGTCTATTCCTTCGCAGGCGGGCGGGGCGTTTATCCGCTGGCGGCATTCGGGTTGAACGGCATGACAGCCTTTGACCTGATCCGCGAAGGTGTCAGCAACTTTATCCTGCCGCTGTCGGGCCTGGCTTATTGCCTGATTATCGGTTGGGCGCTCAAGCGTGAGGTTGTGCGCGCAGCCTTGCCGATGGCGGAAGGCAGGCTATTTACCCTTTGGTACGGGGTGGTGCGCTTTATTGCACCGCTGGCGATCACCGCGCTGTTTATTGGCGCGGTGGTCGGCTGAGACAAAGGGGAGGACTGTATGACGGATTGGCCAGCGCCGGAGATGGTGCCAACAAACGGCGTGACACTGGGCGTTTACCGTATGGGTCCGCCGCCTGAGGCGAGCGAAAAACCACCGGTCTTTTTCCTGCACGGCTTTCCCGAGATAGCCTATAGCTGGCGTGCACAGATGACGGCGTTTGCCGAGGCCGGCCACAGCGTATTTGCCCCTGACCAGCGCGGCTATGGCGTCTCGGACGCTCCAGACGGTGTCGCTGAATATACCATGCAGAAACTGACGGATGACCTGAGAGGGCTTTTAGATCACTACGGTATTGAGAAAGCAGTGTTTGTTGGCCATGACTGGGGCGCTATCGTGCTTTGGCAACTACCGTTTTACATGCCTGACCGTGTGCTGGGCTGCGCCGGGCTGAATGTGCCGCTGCTGCCGCATTATCCGATGGACCCAATCGCCATGTTCCGCATGCGCTTCGGCGATGACATGTATATCGTGCGCTTTCAGGAAGAGGGCGCGTGCGAGCCGATTCTTGAGCGCGACCTGATGCAGACTTTCAAGTTCTTCCTGCGTAAACCCAACAGGGGCAAGGTGCAAAAAAGCGACGTACCGTTTGAGGAAAAAAGTCTCGACCTTCTTGGCCTGCTGGAAAAAGGGGAGGACGCTTGGGGGGGTGAGCAGTTGCTTTCGGATGAGGAAACGGCTGTTTATGCAAAAGCGTATGCCAAAAACGGTCTCACCGGCCCCATCCACTGGTACCGCAATTTCACCGCTAACTGGCAGGACCAGAAACGCTTCCTCGAAGGTGGCAGACTGCCGCATGTGAATATGCCTTGCCTGATGATTACAGCCGACCTTGACCGGGCCTGCCCACCTGCTATTGCTGAGCCCATGGCTGATATGTGCGCGCCCTATGAGCGGATTGATCTCAAGGGCTGTGGGCACTGGAGCCAGCAGGAACGCGCGGATGATGTGAACGCCGCGATCATGGACTGGGTGCAGCGCCACTTTGCCTGAAGAGGTCAGGCTGCATTTGAGTGGAAGGCAGCGTGATGGCATCGATTTTATTTGAGGGATTCTTGGTCTCGCTCGGGCTTTTACTGGCGATCGGGCCGCAGAATTTTTACGTGCTCAGGCAGGGGCTGAAGCACAGGCACGTTTTTGCCGTCACCACCACCACATTTATTTCCGACGCGTTGATGATCGCGCTTGGTGTATTGGGAGTTGGCCGTTTTTTTGCTGATTACCCCACTATTGCCTACTGGCTTGGCTGGGGCGGGACGGCGTTTTTGTTATGGTTTGCGCTCAAAAGCCTGAAGGCTGCGATCAAACCCGATGTGATAACCGATGACCGTATCGAAGGCTCTGCCGGTGATGCCGCAGGCAAGGGGGTCGGGGTCGCTATCCTCCACGCGCTGGCGTTTGCATGGCTCAACCCCTGGGCTTATGTCGATACCATGGTGCTGATTGGTGGTGTCAGCGTCCGCTATGAGACCGATACTGCGCGTTTCATGTTTATGGCAGGGGCTACGATGGCGTCCGCGCTGTGGTTCTACAGCATTGGCTATGGCGCCAAACGGGCCGCGCCGCTGTTCAAGAAACCAGCGACATGGCGCGTTCTCGATAGTGTGATCACGATTGTCATGCTGGGGGTTGCATTCCTGCTGATACGGCATCAACTTTCTCTTTAGAAAAAAACAGGCGAGGAAAAAGCTATGAAGTTGGTTGGTGTCAGCCTTTCACCCTATGTGGAGCGTGTGCTCATCACCCTCGATGCCAAAGGTATGTTGGACGAAGTGGAGCTGGCGCTGCCGCCTGCGAGCTTCGGCACGCCTGAAGCACGGGCGGTCAATCCGTCTGGGAAGATCCCTTATCTGCTATTGCCGGATGGTATGGTGCTTTCGGAAGGGCAGGTGATTGCCGAATATTTGAATGATACACTCAGTGGTCCTGACTTGATGCCGTCCGATCCGCTGCACGCCGCGCGGGCGAAGCTACTGGCCCGCACGGTTGACCTTTATGTCGGTATCCAAACCGCGCCGCTAGCGAAAACCATCACCCGTGGCATTCGCGATGAAGCAGCTATCGAACTCGCGCTTGAGGAAGGCTTGCCCTTTGGGCTTGATCTGCTGGAAAGCCACATCACAGGTGAGCAATATGCCGTTGGCGATGCCTTCAGCTTCGGTGACGCGGCACTTATACCGCACATGTTCCATTTCCTTGTTTTCCTCAAGGAATTTGACGTGGATGTCTTCACCGGTTGGCCTAAACTGTCAGCATGGTGGGAGAAAAACCGCGAATCTGATATCGTGACCAGAAGCCACGGGCGTATGGCGGCATCGCTTGAGTTTTTTCTCGAGCGTATCCGCGCCGCGAAGGCACAGCAGGCAAGTTAAAACGGGGAGGGAAGCCCATGAAGCTGATCGGCGAAAGTGTATCACCCTATTTTGAGCGTGTGTATATCGGCCTTGATATCAAAGGCGTGACCGACAAGCTTGAGTACGGCATGCCGGACGGCGGTTTCAAATCCGACGCGCACTTCGAGGCTCACCCTTTGGGGAAAATTCCCTATCTGGTCAAGGATGACGGTACGACCCTGACCGAGGGGCAACTCATTCTGGAATATCTGGACCGCACGCTAGGCGGCAGGCTATTGACGCCCGAAGATTTTGACGCAGCAACCGATGCACGCGCGATTGGCCGCATCCTTGATCTCTATTACGCGGAAGCGGTGCGCCCGATGGGGCGTGTCGCCTTTGGTGGCACCGCTACCGATGACGAGATCGCAAAGGCGCGGGAGCAAGATATCCCTACGGCGCTTGCATACGTCAGTAAATATATGGGCGGCGGTAAATACGCGGTGGGGGACGACTGGACCATTGCCGACTGTGCGCTGATTTCGCATCTGTATTGGTATGGCGCCTTGATGCCTCGTTTTGGGCTGGAAGGCTTTGGCGACAATGAGAGGCTTGCAGATTATTGGGCCAGGGTAAAGGACGACCCGGTGGTGACGCGCAGTTTTGCGCGTACCAAAAAAGCCTATGACAAGTTCTTCGGCGACAAAAGTGAATAGGGAGCGGAGGAAAATATGAGTGAAGAGGTCAATTATACCGGTCGGTGCCTGTGCGGCAGTGTGAAGGCGGAGATCGTGGCAAAAGCCAAATGGGCAAGCCATTGCCACTGCCCCAGTTGCCAAAAAGCAACCAGCGCTGGCTATGCGACCTATGTGGGCTTTGAACGTGTGGCTGTGCGTTTCACCGGGGAGGATCCGAAGTTATATAAATCCAGCCCCGGGGTGAAAAGACGCTTTTGCGGCACATGCGGTAGCCCTGTATCGTTTGAAGGCGAGGCATGGCCGGGTGAAATTCATTTCCACGCCCTGTTCCTTGATCAGGCAGGTGAGTTCGAGCCCGACGCTCATGTCTATGTGAAAACCCGCATGCCGTGGGTGGAACTGAGCGACCATCTGCCCGCCTTCCAGAAATTTGAAGACGAGGGCAAGGGCTGACGAATAGCGTTGCCTGCCACGCAAAGCCGCTTGTTCTGGCCGTCATTCTGCGTTAACAGAGGCGCAAAGTTTTCACGCGAAATTCCAAGGACCGATTTCATGGCCTCCTATCAGTATGTTTACCAGATGCACAAGCTGTCCAAGACCTATGCGGGCGGCAAACAGGTGCTCAACAACGTCTCCCTCAACTTCATGCCGGACGCCAAGATCGCTGTCATCGGCCAGAACGGCGCGGGTAAGTCGACCCTGATGAAAATCATGGCTGGCTACGACAAGGAGTTTGCCGGCGAAGCATGGGCTGCCGAAGGTATCCGCGTCGGGTACCTGCCGCAGGAACCACAACTGAACCCGGAAAAAGACGTGCTGGGTAACGTGATGGAAGGTTTGGCAGCCACTCAGGCACTGGTGGATGACTTCAACCAGGTCGCGACCGACTATGGCATGGACCCGGAGAATATGGACCTCCTGGCCAAAATGGGCGAACTGCAGGAACAAATCGACGCCGCCGACGCGTGGGATTTGCAGTCGCGCGCTGAAGTGGCGATGGACGCGCTGTGCTGCCCGCCAAATGATTGGCCGGTGGACAAGCTATCAGGCGGTGAGAAACGCCGGGTGGCGCTGTGCAAGCTGTTGCTGGAGAAGCCTGAAATTCTGCTGCTTGATGAACCAACCAACCACCTTGACGCAGAAACCGTGGCATGGCTTGAGAAACACCTGCAACAATACAAGGGCTGTGTGATTTTGGTTACGCACGATCGCTACTTCCTTGATAACGTTGTGGGGTGGGTGCTGGAGCTTGACCGTGGTCAGGGCATCCCGTTTGAAGGCAACTATAGCGCATGGCTTGAGATGAAGACCAAGCGCATGGCGCAGGAAGAACGCTCAGACAAGGCGCGCCAGAAAGCCATGGAATCGGAGCTGGAGTGGATCCGGCAGTCGCCCAAGGCGCGGCAGGCCAAGTCCAAGGCACGCATTAAGGCTTATGACGAGATGATCGAGCAGCAACATGACCGTGTTGCAGGCCCGGCGCAAATCAAGATTCAGCCACCAAAACGCCTTGGCGGAAAAGTGATCGAAGCCAACGGGCTGACCAAAGCTTTCGGTGACAAGCTGCTGTTTGACGGGCTTGACTTCAGCCTGCCACCTGGGGGCATTGTTGGCGTGATTGGCCCCAACGGTGCCGGTAAGACCACGCTCTTCAAGTTGATTACCGGCCAGGAAAAGCCGGACTCTGGCGAGATCAATGTGGGCGAAACCGTTGAGCTGGGATACGTAGACCAGTCCCGCGACGCGCTGCACGCTGACAAAAACGTCTGGGAGGAAATCTCCGGCGGGCATGATGTGTTTTATTTCGGTAAAACCGAGATTAACACCCGCGCCTATGTGGGCGCGTTCAACTTCAAAGGCGGTGATCAGCAGAAGAAGGTTGGCCTGCTGTCAGGTGGTGAACGTAACCGCGTACACCTTGCCAAAATGCTCAAGGAGGGGGGCAACGTACTCCTGCTTGATGAGCCGACAAACGACCTTGATACCGAAACGCTTGCGGCCCTTGAAGAGGCGCTTGAAAACTTCGCTGGTTGCGCCGTGGTTATTAGCCACGACCGCTTCTTCCTTGACCGTATTGCAACCCACATCCTGGCCTTTGAAGGCGACAGCCATGTGGAGTGGTTCGAAGGCAACTTTGAAGCCTATGAAGAAGACAAGAAGCGCCGCCTGGGAGCAGATGCAACCCAGCCGCACCGCATCAAATACCGGCGCTTTACCCGCTAAGAGGCAGGCGCAGGTTAAAAGAAGGGGCCCCGATGTCGGGGCCCTTTTTATTTTGGTCAGTTGTTTTGCTCCGCGTCTTCCGCGTCTATTTCGGCCTGCTGTTCCTCAAGCATATCAAAGAGGTCTTCTTCCGGCTGTGGCGGGTTGCCGTCATAAATGGCGTTGCGTCGGGTTTGCCAGTATACGGACCGCGCGATGACATAAGGGTCGTCTTCCTTATAGAGCTCATCAAGTGTTTTGTGCAGGCGAACGCGCGCGTCAAATGCCTCGATCGCCGTGCGGGTCAGGCTCAGGTCGAAGAATTTTTTGCTGTCGTCGATTTCATCAAGAGTAAGAGTCACAGGGTCGCCGTAGACATTGGCGACAAAACCTATGGCATCCCGGCCATTTGAAGGCCCCAGAAACGGCAGGACAAGATAAGGCCCATCACCAATCCCCCATGTTGCAAGCGTTTGCCCGAAGTCTTCATGGTGATAAGGGATGCCTACATCGTCAGAAACCTTAAAAAGGCCGGCTATCCCGACTGTGGAGTTCAGGAGGAAGCGTCCCAGTGTTGCACCAGCCCTGTCAAATTTGAACTGAAGCAGATCATTGAGGAATACCCACGGTTCGCGCAGGTTCCGCATCACGTTCGATACGCCTTGTCTGGGAACTTCAGGTACCACAGCTATGTATACCGAACTGGCCGGTTTAAGGATCACGCGGTCAGTAACGCGGTTAAACTCGAATATGGCGCGGTTCATTGGCTCCAGCGGGTCGTGGGCCGCAGTCGCGGTGCCCGGGTGCGTGGAAGCGCATCCAGCCGTCATCAGCAAGGCTGCGGCTGCAAGCACGCATTTGCCGGTGTGTGAAAATATCATACTGTCCTCAGTCGCAGGCTCGATTAAATTTTCTTTTTTCGCAATTATTGCAACAATGTGGCAATAATGGGCTGTTTGTACAAGAGCATACGCACATTTTTACCCCCTCCTTATTCACATGCCCGTGTGAGCGGGTTAGAAAAAATATCCCGCCACCTGCAAAAAATCATCACTTTACATATATAAAGAAATCTTTATATTATGATCTGAACAAAATCGGAACTCTGTCTTATGGAACACCTATTGGCTGCTCTCCGTGCCGCTGGCGAAGCGACACGGCTTCGCATCCTTGCCCTTCTCGGTAAGGGCGAATTGACCGTGGGCGAACTGGTGCAGATTCTGGACCAGAGCCAGCCGCGTGTATCGCGCCATCTGAAGTTGATGGGTGAAGCCGGGCTGTTGGACAGGTTTCAGGAAGGTACACAGGTATTTTACCGTCTGGCAGATGCCGGACTGGGCGCCAAGCTCAATACAGCATTGCTGGAGCTGTTGCCCGCTGTGGATGGCGAGCTTGCAGCCGACTATAAGATATTGGATGACATACGCACAGAACGGTTTGAAAAAGCGCAGGCCTATTTCCGCGCCCACGCGGAAGAGTGGGATCAGATTCGTTCGCTTTATGTCGCCGAGGAAGAAGTTGAAGCTGCACTTCTTGATATGCAGGGCGGACGCATGATGGGACGCGTGCTGGACGTGGGCACAGGAACCGGTCGTATGCTTGAGGTATTTGCCTGCCGTGCCGAGCAGTTATTGGGCATCGACGTGTCGCGGGATATGCTGGCAGTAGCGCGCGGTAACCTGGCCATAAAAGGGCTTGAACAGGCCCAGGTGCGGCAGGGTGATATGTATGCGCTTGCGCTGAAGGATAATAGCCAGGACACGGTATTGTTTCATCAGGTACTGCACTTTGCAGACGACCCTTTGCGTGCTGTGCGCGAAGCTGCACGTGTGCTGGCGCCGGGCGGTAGCCTGCTTGTAGCAGACTTCGCCCCACACCGCGAAGAATACCTGCGTGAAGAGCAGGCCCATCGCCGCCTTGGTTTTACAGATGATGAAGTGGTCAACTGGTGTGCAGTCGCAGGGCTGGAGACAAAAGAAGTGCGTCACCTTGATGGTGGCCGTTTGCGTGTAACGATCTGGCGGTGCGACAAGCCCGCAATTGGTAAGGAGTAGGGGTTATGGCCCGAAGTGGTGCTATCGGTGTTGCTGGACCGTCGCTGTTTGAAGAGATGGCGCATGACGTGAACGTGTCGTTTGAGTTTTTCCCGCCCAAAACGCCGAAGATGGAAGAAACCCTTTGGCATTCGATCAAGACGCTTGAGGCTTTGCACCCCGAGTTTGTCTCGGTCACCTATGGTGCTGGGGGCACCACGCGGGAGCGCACCCACAAAACGGTCAAGCGCATTCTGGATGAGACCAGCCTGACACCTGCGGCCCACCTGACCTGTGTTGGGGCAACAAAAGGCGAGGTTGACGAGGTTATCCGCGATTATTGGGAAGCCGGCGTGCGCTCTATCGTCGCGCTCAGGGGTGATCCGCCGGAAGGGGCCGACAGTTATACGCCGCATCCTGGCGGGTATGAAAACGCGGCGGCGCTGGTGGAAGGCCTGCGTGCGGTTGGGGATTTTGATATCTCTGTCGCTGCATATCCCGAACGCCACCCCGATAGTGCCAATCTGGCTGCCGACCTTGAGAACCTCAAGCGCAAGGTGGATGCGGGCGCAAATCGTGCCATCACGCAGTTCTTCTTTGAACCTGATAGCTATTTCCGCTTTCTTGACCACTGCGAAAGCTACGGCATTGATGTGCCGGTGGTGCCAGGTATTCTGCCGGTAACCAATTTTGCCACCCTGAAGAATTTTGCCGGGGCCTGTGGCGCCAGTGTGCCGGCGTGGCTTGGCAAGTTGTTCGAGGGACTGGACGAACGCCCGCAAACCCGCAGCCTTGTTGCTGCAACAGTTGCTGGTGAGATGGTACGGCGTCTGTATGCAGGCGGCGTGCGCGATTTTCATTTTTACACGCTCAACCGCGCGGAGCTTACCTATGCGATTTGCCACATGCTGGGCATACGCGGTGCTGATGAAGAGGTTTGATCATGTCGGGTAAACTGGAACTTCTGAACAAGCTGGCCGCTGAACGCATTCTGGTGATGGACGGTGCCATGGGCACCATGATCCAGAAGCGTAAGCTGCAGGAAGCGGATTATCGCGGCGAACGCTTCAAGGACTGGCCGTCGGACCTCAAGGGCAACAATGACCTTCTGGTGCTGACCAACCCGGATGTGATTGCTGACATTCATGGCGCGTTTCTGGCTGCTGGCGCGGACATTATCGAGACCGATACTTTTAATGGCACGTCAATATCCATGGCGGATTATGATATGCAGGCGCTGGCGCGCGAAATCAATGTGGAAGGTGCACGGCTGGCCCGCCGTGTGGCCGATGAATGGACAGCGCGCACGCCGGACAAGCCGCGTTTTGTCGCTGGTTCTGTTGGCCCGACCAACAAAACGCTCAGCGTTTCGCCCGATGTGAACAACCCCGGTTTCCGGGAAGTGAACTTTGATGATGTCGTCGCAGCTTATGAGGAGCAGGTGGACGGTCTGATGGAAGGCGGCGCGGATATCATCCTGATTGAGACAGTGTTTGATACCCTGAACGCCAAGGCAGCGATTTTCGCCACCGAAAATGTGTTTGAAGCACGCGGCACCAAGTTGCCGATCATGCTCTCCTGTACCGTGACGGATATGTCGGGCCGTAACCTGTCGGGCCAGACGGTCGAAGCCTTCTGGTATTCAGTGCGCCACGCCAAGCCGTTCACCATCGGCCTTAATTGTGCGTTTGGGGCGGAACACCTGCGCCCGCATGCGGTGACATTATCCGCCATTGCAGATGCGCGCATCGCGATCTACCCTAACGCGGGGCTGCCGAACGAGATGGGTGAATATGACGAAACGCCAGAGGTCACCGGTGGCCATTTGAAGGAATGGGCCAAGGAAGGCCTGTTGAATATCGTCGGCGGTTGTTGCGGTACCACGCCTGAGCATATCGCGGCGATCGCAAAGGCGGTTGAGGGCGTCGCACCGCGCAAAGTGCCCAAGCACAAACCCGCAATGCGGCTTTCCGGCATTGACCCCATCACCATTATCAACGCGGCTGAGTAAGGTATCCATTCATGAGTAGACCCACTGCCCAGTTTATCAATGTTGGCGAACGTACCAATGTTGCCGGTTCCGCAAAGTTCAAGAAACTGATCTTTGAGGAGAACTATGAGGAAGCCGTTTCTGTTGCGCGTCATCAGGTGGAAGGCGGCGCGCAGATTATCGACATCAACTTCGATGACGCCATGCTTGACGCTGAAGAAGCGATGGAAAAATTCCTCAAACTTTTGGCGGCTGAACCGGATATCGCCCGTGTGCCGGTCATGATCGACAGCTCCAAATGGTCTGTGATCGAGGCGGGGCTGAAGTGTGTGCAGGGCAAGGCGGTGGTTAACTCGATCAGCCTCAAGGAAGGCAAGGACGATTTTGTTTCGTACGCGAAACGGGTTATGCGTTATGGCGCTGCCGTTGTGGTGATGGCGTTTGATGAGAAGGGGCAGGCGGATACGCTTGAGCGCAAGTTCGATATCTGCAAACGCTCCTACGATATTCTGGTGAACGAGGTTGGTTTCCCACCCGAGGATATCATCTTTGACCCGAATATTTTCGCGGTCGCCACCGGTATTGAGGAACACGACAACTACGGTGTGGACTTCATTGAAGCGACAAAGCTGATCAAAAAGAACCTGCCGTACGCCAAAGTGTCGGGCGGGGTGTCTAATGTGTCTTTCTCCTTCCGGGGCAACAACCCGGTGCGCGAGGCGATGCACAGCGTGTTCCTCTATCATGCCGTGCGCGCGGGCATGGATATGGGCATTGTGAACGCAGGCCAGCTCACGGTTTATTCCGATATACCGCCTGAGCTTAAGGAGCGGGTGGAGGATGTGATCCTGAACCGGCGCTCAGATGCCACGGAACGCTTGCTTGAAATCGCTGATCAGTTCAAGGGTCAGGGCGGCGTTGCCCGCGTTGAGGACTTGTCGTGGCGCGAACAGCCGGTCGCCAAACGGCTTGAGCATGCACTGGTAAAGGGCATCGCCGATTATATCATTGAGGATACGGAAGAAGCGCGGCAGATGTTCGACCGCCCCATCGAGGTGATTGAAGGCCCGTTGATGGACGGTATGAATGTGGTCGGTGACCTGTTTGGCGCGGGCGAAATGTTCCTGCCCCAGGTGGTGAAATCCGCCCGCGTGATGAAACAATCGGTCAACTACCTGCAACCCTATATCGAGGCCGAGAAAGCCGAAGGCGCCAAAGCCAAGGGCAAGATTGTCATGGCCACCGTGAAGGGTGACGTGCACGATATCGGCAAAAATATTGTCGGCGTGGTGCTGCAGTGTAACAACTTTGAGGTCATCGACCTTGGTGTGATGGTGCCTTGGGCGGATATCCTCAAGGCCGCGAACGATCACGGTGCGGATATGATCGGTCTTTCCGGGCTGATCACACCCAGCCTTGATGAGATGGTGACCGTGGCGCACGAGATGGAGCGTTCGGGCTTCAATACTCCGCTTCTGATTGGCGGCGCTACCACCAGCCGTGTGCACACCGCTGTCAAGATAGCACCGGAGTATTCGGGCGCCGTGACGCACGTGCTGGATGCTTCCCGTGCAGTGGGTGTCGCCAGCACGCTGGTGTCGGAAGGCATGCGTGCCGATTTTGTCGCCAAGGTGAAGGCCGAGTATGACGATATCCGCGAAAAGCGCCTCGCCCGGCCAAAGTCCGACCGGCTGGTGAGCCTTGAGGCCGCGCGCGCCAACAAGGCCACGCCTGACTTTGATGCTTTTACCCCTGTGCGCCCGGCGTTTACCGGCACAAAAGTGTTTGATGATTATCCGTTGGCGGAACTGGTGCCCTATATCGACTGGACACCGTTTTTCCGCACGTGGGAACTGGCGGGCAATTACCCGGCGATCCTTGAGGACAAGGTCGTGGGCGAAAGTGCGCGCAGCCTGTTTGCCGATGCACAAGCCATGCTCAAACAGATCGTCGATGAAAAATGGCTGACAGCCAAGGCTGTTGTGGGTTTCTGGCCGGCCAATGCCGTGGGTGACGATGTGGTGCTCTATACCGGTGATAACCGGAATGAGGAGCTGACGCGCCTGCATTTCCTACGGCAGCAAGTACAGAAGCGTGAAGGCCGCGCCAATGATTGCCTTGCTGATTTTGTCGCCCCCGCAGGCGCAAAGCCTGACTGGGTGGGCGGCTTTGCCGTCACCACCGGGCACGGGATTGAGGAACATCTGGCGCGTTTCAAGGCCGCGCATGACGACTATAACGACATCCTCCTAAAAGCGCTGGCTGACCGGCTGGCCGAAGCCTTTGCCGAGCGTATGCATGAGCGGGTGCGCAAGGAGTTCTGGGGTTATGCTGCGGATGAAAATCTGGACAAGGCTGAGCTGATCAAGGAACGCTACTCAGGCATTCGCCCGGCACCCGGTTACCCGGCGTGCCCGGACCATAGCGAAAAGCCCGAGCTGTTCCGCCTTCTGGACGCGGAAGCAGAGGCCGGTATTCATCTGACGGAAAGTTTCGCCATGCTGCCGACAGCGGCAGTTTCCGGCTTCTATTTCGCGCACCCCGAGACGCGCTATTTTGGCGTTGGCAAGGTGGGTGAAGACCAAGTGGCTGAGTATGCCGACCGCCGCGGTGTGGATACCGACCAGATAAAACGCTGGATCCGGCCCAACCTTGCCGATTAGTCCTAGACCAAATATAAGCCTTGGCCTATTGGAAGGAAACGTGTCTTGAACGTGCATAGGAGCGCGCATGCCGAGTAGGGGAGCCCAAGTAAATCGACCAGTTAATCTGGTTTACTGCAGTTTTGTGTCCAACTGGCTGGACGTGCGGTCAACCTTGCCCATTCAGGCACTTCGGATGCGAGGTGCCAATGTGCGGAGGCTAAGCAATGAAATTCGTTTCATGCCGAAAATTCATGACGATGCGCCCAGGATTATTCTGCTTCAACGCTGCCTGAATGACCCTGAGGCGTGGCCAGGCGTTATCAAAGAGGCTGTGCTACGCGACTGGCTTGTGGTTGTTGAACGTGACGACTATCCGTTGACACCGGTAAAATCCAGCAGGGCAAAATGGGCGGATTCCATGCAGTGGGATATTTTCTCCGCCTGTCACGCCGTACAGACAACCACGCCGCAGTTGCGTGATCTTTTCCTGAATTATAATTCAGAAGTGGCCGTCTTTCCAAACCATTATGGCGAGATGCCGAAGTATCGCATCGGTGACAAAAGTAAGGTACGGATATTCTTTGGTGCCTTCAACAGGGGAGAGGCCTGGCGGCCTCTGCTGGATGTATTTAACCGCGTATTTCGGCGGCATCCCAATGTGGCACCTGTGGTGATCGCCGATCAGGAGTTTTATGACGCCATCGATGTACCGAAAAAAACCTTCCTGAAGTCATGCAGCTACTCTGAATATCTGGAGCATATGTCCCTCTGTGATATCGCACTCCTCCCCCTTCATGATGACATCTTTACGCGGCACAAGAGCGACGTGAAGTTTGTTGAGGCCGGGGGTACGCGAAATGCTGTGATTGCAAGCCCGACCGTTTATCAGGACAGCATAGAGCATGGGAAGACTGGGCTAATTGCCCGTTCGGAGGGAGAGTGGGAACAAGCGCTTGAGCGCTTGATCACCGACAAGGCGTACCGTGAAAAACTTGCCGACAACGCTTATCACTATGTTCTCGAAAATCGCATGCTCATAGACCGCATCCACGAATGGGTTGACTGGTACTATGACCTTTGGGATCGGCGCAAAAAGCTTACAGAAGCCATGCTTGAGCGGTATCCGGCAGGTAGACCCTAGGGCGTGCCAGAGAGGGCCGGAAAATAGGCTCCAGCAACATTCTGCAGCTTGACCGCATCTTGGTTTGTTGGCATCGCGGCTGCGGCAGTCAGGGCATCTCTATCTGGTGAAAGTCCTATAAAACGGACAATCCGCCGCAGTTCGGCCGACGGGTCACGCAACAGCCCCTCATAACTGAGTTGCAGACACGGATTTGCCGTGCCGCCCTCCTTCAGGCGGTCAATGAAATCAACCTGTTCGAGCGCGAACGATAGGCTGCCTTCCACAGTGGCACAGCGTTGGGTGAAGCGAACATTCCCCTTGGAGAAATCACCGCTTCTTGGGAATATACCCCGTTCTATCAGCTCGTTGTGTCGCTTGGTCAGGGACTGGGCGATGTCAAAAGGGCTTCGAGTAATATAAACGATTTTGGCATTGGGGAAGAGGCGTTTCCATAGCGGCAGAGTTGTGACCGTTCGAGGGTCTTTGAATCCCCACGGGGCATTCATCGGGCCAAAACTCGCGCGTATCTGCGGGAGGTTAGCTTTGACTATGCCGCCGATGACATTGGCGTCAATATGTTCTTGAGTAGGGTAGGCAGGGCGGTCCCAACTGGATTGGGTCTTCTCGAAAAACTTGTTATTCACCTGAATGAAGATGCGGCTTTCGTGGTCGCCCTGAAGGTCATGACCAACAAATAGGCCCAAGGCTTCCATCATGCGGGTAAGAAGGCTGGTGCCGCTGCGGTGCACGCCTAAAATGATGACAGGCGGTGTCATGGTTTCGTCGCTTGGCGTCATTAATATGTCTTCTTAAGTTCTGGCGCGGCCTTGTATGACCCTGCCGAGGCCATGTTCTGGCATATTTCATTTGCTTGGGTATTGTCGTCGTAAGCTATGTTGTCCCTGGCTTCAAGGCTCAAACACCTCAAGGTCCTTGGCTGAGATAACCGCGCCGTCATAACCGGCGGCGTGGATTTCCCTTACGAGGTCCTCGTCGGCTGTGCCCCAGTATAATTGGTGGTAAAGCACCAGAAGTTTTGGTTTTGCCTCGTTCGCGATGGCGGCCAGTTCGCTCGCGGACGTGTGGAAGCTGGCATGATAATTTTGCCAGACAGGTTCCCGCCTTTTGAAACCGGCGTCTGAATAGACCTCATGCACAAGGATATCCACGCCCTTCGCTGCTTCGGTGAGCGCCGAGCTGGGCCGCGCATCGCCCGAGATGACAATGGTTTTGCCACCTGACGTGAATTTATAGCCGTACGCTTCTTTCCAACTGCCATGCATGACGGGAATCGCCTCTACCGTGAGGTCACCTCCTGAGAGCACAATGCCGGGCGTGATTTCTGTGACTTCTACCTTGTGCCCTTCAGGCATGGCTGGCTCCAGCCCGTTCAGGCGTATGTCAACGTCCAGACGGTAGGCTTGGGCCAAATGTTGTGCCATCGCGGAGGTGCCCGGCGGGCCATAAAGCCTTAGAGGCATCGGCCGTTCGAGTACCCAGGAAGTGAAAATAAGGTCGGGCAGGCCGACGGTGTGGTCCGAATGCAAGTGCGTGAGGAAAGCGGTATCGAGCTTGTCGGGGGCAAGCGCGGGGATGCCGTTTGCTGCGGCAGCTGCGGCGCGGCGCACTAACCCAGGCCCGGCATCAACAACGAAGGACCTGCCGCCGACGACAACGGCGACAGAGGGGCCGGAGCGAGCGGGATCGGCGTTTGGCGTGCCGGTACCCAACATGACAAGTTTCATGTCTGTCGCGTGCGTTTGTATGGTGAAAAAAAGCATGCACATAAGCGTGCCGCGAATGATGCCCAACATGGTTTTCTCCCCGAATGGGGATACTATGGCACTACAGCGATCTTTAGAAAAGGGGCTACTCGCTGTGTGCCATCGGCTGGTAGACAATGCCGTATAGTACCATGTCTACCGTCTCGCCGTCGCTCGAGAGCGGTAGAGCGAGCACGCTATAGTGCTGGAAGTCCTTGGGTGCCCATGTGGCGCGCTGGTTGGTCAAGTAATAAGGGGCTGCCGTTTTTACCAACTTGTGGGTGCGAGCGATAATGTGGGCGGTATTGTCAAAGTCGGACCAGTTTTTGCCTGTCAGCTCTACACCGGCGCCTTCTGTGATCATCGTGCCGCAAAGACGGAAGGAAAAGTCTTTTCCGCCGTTAATGACATCGGCGATGGCGACATAGGGTAACTGCTTTTTGATTTCGGCAGGCGAGATATCGCGGCGAGAGGGGAGCTTGCCAAGTGTCCCTTTTTTTGTCGACCAGAAGCGAAACAGGGCCTCTAGCACCGGGTGCTCGACCGATGCGCTTTTTAAGCCGGTGTCGCCATGACCTTTGGCAGGCGCGGGTATAAGGCCCTCGCCGCTGGGCCGCAGGGCGTCTTTGATGTTCTTGAAACCGGGTACCAAACGAATTACTCACACACTCGAAACACATAAACGCTAAGCGCGAGGGAATACACCGAATAGCCTCAAGGTTAAAGCGAATTAATCATAAATTCAGCGCTTTTCTGCGACTTTGCAGCATAATGCGGATACGTAACAATCGAGCACAACAATCTTGTCTATCGGTGTCATTTCGCGCAATAAATGAAGGGTTGGTTTAAACTATTGTTTATCTCCCGACGGGGGCGGTAGAGCCGGTGGGGAGGCGCAGGGGCGTTCAGCCGAAAACTGCCGCGCCCGAAGGTGCAGCGGTTTCCTCACTTGAAACATATGATACTTGAAACTCAACTCCCCTTCAGCTTGCGCTTGTTGGAAGTGTTGTAGAATATATTGTTGCCCAAAGCTCAAATTTCAGTGCGGCCTTGGCGGTGAAATGTGAGGGGCGCATAAAAATGCCCGCGAAGGCCAAAGCGCTCACGGGCATCAGGGTTTTCTGAAAAGGCGTGCCCCTAGAATTTACGCGCGATGCTGGCGGTCACCACACGACGGGTACCGAAGAAGCAGTTGGTTGCGCTATAGCAGCGAGCGACATATTCCTTATCGAACAGGTTACTGGCCGTGACCGACAGGCGCCAGTCTTCAAGGTCATAGTGCAGGCTGGCGTCAAAGATGGTTACCGCCGGGTTGGTATAGACCGTAGGCGTGAAGGTGCTGGCAAGGTTGCCTGCGCTTTCGCTGAGGTAGCGTGCACCAAAGCTGGCACCAAGGCCTGCAAGGCTCCCGTCCTGGAAGGTATAGTCAGCCAGCGCCGAGATCTTGTGCGTTGGCGTCACTGGTAGCTCGCCGCCGAGCTCAGGACCATTACTTTCGGTTACCTCGCTATCGGTGTAGGTATAGCTGGCGTTGATGCTGAGACGTTCATTGAAGCGACCAACCACTTCAAATTCTACACCCTTCACTTCAACTTCACCCGTTTGCACGTCAAAGGCCTCGGCGCCCGTGTTCGTCGGGTCCGGCGTTAACACGTTTTTCTGGGTCAACTGGTAGGCGCTGAGTGTCGTAAAGAGCTTGATGCCTTTTGGCAGGCCGCGGGCATCATATTTGACGCCTGCTTCCAGTTGTACCCCGGTGGTGGGGTCAAACGGTGTGCCATCGCGACCGGCTCCCGCTACAGGCTGGAAAGACCGTGCGTAGGAGATATATGGCGCAAATCCGCTCTCAAACAGGTAAGACACACCGCCACGGTAGGAGAAATCCTTGTCGGTACGGGTGGTCCCGCTCATGCGGTCGTCCGTGTCCACCCAGTCATGACGCAGGCTGGCGGTGAAGTGGAAGCCGCCCAGCGTGATATGGTCCTGCACATAGACGCCAAGCTGCTTTTCCTTGAGGTCAGAGAACAGCACAGGGTCCAGCGTGGGAATGTCGTAGCCGTAAACGGGCTCAAAAATGTCAATGGTGGGGATGCCCGCGAAGCTGAACGCGCTGAAGCCCTGATAGTCATACGTGCGGTAGTCCACACCCACGAGCGCTGTGTGTTCCAACACCCCTTCATCGACAACATTGATGCCGAGGCGGGTGTCGACGGCAAATGTGTCCACATCTTCCGCAAACGAGAAGCTGTAGCGGTTCACGGTACGGTAGTCGTCCGGTGTGCCGTCAAAGTCAGCGTCGGCGAAGCCGCTGCCGCCAATACCGCGCTGGTCGCTGTCCAGATGGGTGTACTTCAGGTTTTGTTGCACCGAGAAGGTCTCGTTAAACGCATGCTCAGCGTCATAGCCGATACCGTAATGCTCGCGCTGGAACCGGTTATAGCTGGTCTCGCCGAGGTTTGCGGTGGAGGAAATCTCGCCTTCGGGATTGTCGAATAGCGTACCCTGGCTTGGCAGGAAACCACCGCCGTCACCCGTGACGTCATCGTTCTGATAGAAGGACAGCAAGGTGAAGCTTGTGTCTTCAGCAGGCTTGAAGGTAATCGCCGGGGCGACATAAATCCGTTCGGACTTCACGCCGGCGGTCTGGGTGCCACGGTCACGGTAGAGCGCCGTCAGGCGCGCGCTTACAGTATCGGAGACTGCGCCCGTGATGGTGCCGTTTACTTGCACGTGGTCACGGTTGCCATATTGTGCTTCAAGTTCACCACCAAACTGCTCATCCGGGCGGCGGCTGGTCACATTGACGATGCCGCCGGGCGGTGTCAGACCATACAGCGCGGATGACGGGCCCTTGAGGATCTCGACAGATTCCGCGCCGTAAAGGTCGAGCCCGGTGTTGGCGATGGAGCCGATCGACGATTGCAGCCCGTCAATATATTGCACAGGCTCAAAACCGCGCATGGTCAACCAGTCAACCCGCTCGTCGGGGCCGTAATTCTCACCGTTTACGCCAGCCACATAACGCACGGTCTGGCCAAGGTTGGACCAGTCCAGCAGGTCGATCTGGTCGCGTGTAATGACAGAGATGGATTGCGGTGTTTCCACCAACGGGATATTGGCCTTGGTGCCAACACCACTGCCGGTTGGCACATAGTTGGGTGCGGTGACCACGATGGTCTCAAGCTCGTCACCGGTATTCGCCGCCTCTTGCGCGCTGGCGAGGCCAGTGAAGGCAAGGCTGGTTGCGCTCAGGAGGGCGATGCGTCTGATGGGGGATAATGTGTTACTCATTGGTCGTTTCCTCAAATTACACCCGGCTTTTGGGGGAGGGTGCTTGTTATGGATGCCATTACTGACGGCGCACTTTCAGCGCCCACAGGGTGACAACAACGGGCGCGGCAAGGCCTGCCCAAGAGAGTGCATCCCGCATGCCGTCGCCCGTCAGTGCGCTCACCAGCCCTAAAAGGCTGAGCGCGGCGAGGGCGACCGGTACGGCAAATACCTGCCACGGTGTGCGAAGGGATGATGGTTTATTGCTGGTGGGCGCCCGGTTCATGCTTGTGTCTCCACCCTGGCAGGCTCTTTGGCCTCCGGATTTTTTCGGCCACCGCTTTCAAGTTCTCGTACACGGGCTTCCACGCTGCTACCGCGCTTGCCCAGCCACAGGTACAGCCCGCTCAAAAGCACGACGATGGTGAACAGGTCCATCAGGCCCCACAGGATTTTAAGCGGTAGCCCGCCATAGTCACCAAAATGCAAGGGCTGCGAAAGCAGAAGTGCCTGCATATACCAAGGCATAGACCGCATCGTGGTAAAGGTGCCTGTTTCGGCATCAATAAGCGCGGGGGTCAGCAGCTTTTTGGTCAAGGCTGTGTTGCCCTGCATGAACACTGCATAGTGCCGTTTGGTGGAAAAGCCACCGCCGGGGAAGGCGACAAATTGTACACGCATGCCGGGCGCTGCCGCCTGCGCGGTATTGAGCGCAGCCTGAACGGAGGCAAGCTGTGTGGGGGCAGACATGCTGCCATAATCGCCTGTCATTTCTGATAGCTGATCATACTGCCAAAGGGTGGTGATCTGGTCCGACAAGGTGTTGATCACACCGGTGAGCCCGACAACAGAAACCCACATGACGGTCACAATGCCCATGAGATTATGATAGTCAAGCCACTTGAGGCGCGCGCTACGGTTCGTGCGGACGGTGCCAAAATCAAGCTTGCGCATGAAGGGGGCGTAAATCACGACGCCGGAGACAATGGCTACAAAGAAAAGCAGCCCCATCGCCCCAAGGAACAGCATGCCGGGCAGGCCCAGAAACATGTCAGTGTGCAATTGCAGCAGGAAACCCATCACGCCGCCCTCATCGGGCGCAGGCACAAAATTCCCCGTGCGCCAGTCAAGCGACATCAGGGTCATTTCGGCGCCCGGTGCGTCGGGTGCGGGCCCGGAGGTTACATTCACCACCGGGCGATCCTCATCAAAGCTCATGAACAGGCCAACTTCGCCAGGGCGGGAGGCAAGCGCGTTGGCCAGCACCCGGTCCAGACTGACCCGCGCGCCCTCATCCGCGACCGGCGGCATAATATAGGCTTCACCCGTCAGGTCTTCTATCTCATGCTCAAAAATAAGCGGCAGGCCGGTTATGCACAGCATCAGCAAGAAGACGGTGCATATCAAGCTTGTCCACTTGTGGGTAAGGTACCAGATGCGAATAGTGTTGCGCTGCATGGTGCGAAGCCGCCGAAGTCAATAAATCAACATTACTGATAAGAATGATTATCAGACTTATTAACGGCAGAGAACGGCGATGACAAGCGCTGTCATTGAGATAGTAACAAAATCTGTCGTGGCAGAAGGGCGCGGAAGCTATTGCTATTAGCGGTGACAGTATAGGCACCAGGGGCGGGGTTACAGTACCGGTGCGGGGTGGCCGAAATAATAGCCCTGCAGAAAGTCCGCGCCCACACCGCGCAAAAAGTCTGCCTCGGCAACAGTTTCGATGCCTTCCGCTATGGTCTGGATGCCATTCTCCCGGGCGATGCTGATAAGGTTTCGCACGATCACCTGTTTGAAGCTGTCTGTATCCACATCCCGCACGAGGTCCATATCCAGCTTCACATAGTCGGGCCGCATCTCGTGCAGCATGTTAAGCCCGGACCAGCCGGAGCCAATATCATCCAGTGCGACACCAAACCCCGCGTTGCGGTAGAACGCCAAAATGCCCTTAAGATGCGCTTTGTCGCGCGCCATATGGGTTTCAGTCAACTCGAACACCACATCTTCGGCACGAAGCCCGGATTCGGCGATGCTGCTGGCGGTGGTGCGCAGGCAGTAGGCCGGGTCATAGACGCTTGAGGGATTGAAATTGATGAATATCTTGCCGGCCAGTTTTGCTTCGGCTGCGCTCTCCACCGCTTTGCGGCGCGCCGCGAGATCAAGCGAAAACAGCAGGTCGGATTTTCCAGCCACGCCAAAAACATGCACCGGGGGAATGATGTTATCAGCAGTGTCGCGCAGACGAAAAAGGCCCTCATGGGCGAAGGCATCTCCGGCCCGTGGGCCGGAGGCATATACGATGGGCTGAAACCATGTTTCATAGCGCTCTGCCGCCAGGGCCTCAATTACCCACTCGCTATGAAAACGGTTGATGAACACGTCGGCCGTGATCACGCGACCAAGGCTTTCCGGTGGGAGATGGTTGTCGTCCGTTGTCACTATGTTGGTGTTTGCAAGCTCCGGTCCGCCAAGCGCACCAAGAAAGGAGGTGAGAAAGTCAGCGACTTGCTCACGGGCGCGCTTGATCCGAAGGCCATGCTCACCAAAGGGGCGGCAGTCGTATTGTTGTTCGGCTGCCAGCCGTTTGGCCTTGGTGTAGCTCTCGCCCGTAGGCAGGTAGACCCAGAAAAACGTTTCGTCAAAGACGTGGTTTTTGACAGTTTCACAATCAATGCAGCGCAAGGGGAGGCTCCTTTTTTCCGTGGAACATGGTATACGGAACCGCAGGCGGAAAAGATCAGACCGACAACGGTAGGAGCGCTTATAAGCCATGCGTGCCTGGCATGATATGGTTTACTGGCCCCGAGGGGCGCGTTTCCTGAATGTCAGCGGTTATGGTTTCCTGCCTTGGCATACTCGGCAAGCTGGGCGCGGAGGGCGCGGTTTTCTGCTTCCAGAGCGGCATATTCGGCACGTATGGGCCCCAGTGTTTCTTCAAGTTCGTTGGCGGTGAAGCGGGGTGTGATATGCTGCGGACAATTCCAGTCAAACGTCTCCAGTTTCATAACCATAATGCGTTCTGCTTTTGCCCTGTAACCCGGCTTCATCAGGTGTTGGGCAAGGTTTTCATCGTCATCAAGATTTCTGACTTCAAGGCGTGCGAGGACTTTCAGTCTGGCGCGGTGGGCATAATCCATGAGGAAAAGCGCCACCCTGTTGTTGGCTCCGGTGTTGCCCAGCGTGATATATTGACGGTTGCCGCTGAAGTCAGCGAAGGCGAGCGTTTGCGGGTCCAGCACCTTCAGGAAGCCCGGAGGGCCGCCCCGGTGTTGCACATATGGCCATCCCGTCTCCGAGATGCTGGCAATATAGAAGCTGTCGCGCGCCGTGATGAAGTGGGCCTCATTTTCAGTGAACCGATCAAATTCGCGGCCTGGTTTCGGGTTAGCATAGGCCCTGCGTGACCCGTGTTTTTCCTGCGCGTCGATGACGCCGGGGCCTGTTAATCTGTCCAGAAAGCCATATGCCATGAATATCCTCCGGAAAAGGGATGGGGCTGCCTGTATGGGGGGACAGGCAGCCCCGGGGGGGCTTACGCCGCCAAAGCGTTACGAACAACCGGGAAGTCAATCTCGGTTTCCGCAACATTGTTGAGCATGTTGGTAAAGAAATTCTCTGCAACGACGGCAACAATTTCGACAACCTCGGCTTCGCTTAAGCCTGCGGATTTCACCGCGCGGATGTCTGCGTCTTCGACGCGGCCACGGCTGCGGGTCACCTTTGCCGCAAAGGCCACGGCGGCATTAGCGCGTGCGTCGGCGGATGTTCCCTTGCGGGCACGGTCAATCTCTTCACTGTCAAGGCGGGCCAGGTTGGCTGCAAGATAATTGTGAGCAGACAGGCAATAATCACAGCCGTTGATCTCGGCGACCGCGAGGGCGATACGCTCACGGGTTTTGACATCAAGCGTTTTACCCAGCGCACCGTTGAAACCGAGAAAGCCTTCAAGCACCTTTGGGCTGTTGGCAATCAGGCGGAAGAGGTTGGGCACGGTGCCTAACTGGGCTTTCACGGCGTCAAGCAGGGGACGGGAAGCTTCGGGAGCGCTGTCATGGCTCGGGACGGAAATACGGTTCATTTGATTTCTCCATTTTATTTTCCCGGCGGTCATTGGTCTTGCCGGGATGTCCAAGAGATAATCAATTGCGTCGTTCATGATAATATAGCAAAATTGCAAATCTTTGTTGCGTATTTTGGGATAATTATATGGACCGGATTGATTGCATGCGGGCGTTTGTGGCGGTTGCTGCCACCGGCAGCTTTGCTGAAGCGGCCCGCCAGTTACGCCAGTCACCCTCGGGCACTTCACGCGCCGTGGCGGAGCTTGAGGCGCAGCTTGGGCTTGTTCTGTTCAACCGGACCACACGGTCGGTCAAGCTGACAGAACGCGGCCGTATCTATCTTGAGAGTTGCCGGCAAATTCTGGATGATATTGAAACTGCGGAAGCATACGCCCGGGGCGAGGGAGCAAGACCACAAGGTGTCTTGACTGTCGCGGCGCCAATTCTCTTTGGCAGGCTTCACATATTGCCGCTCGTCAACGCGTTGCTGGCCGCGCAGCCCACACTTGCTGTGCGTCTGATCCTGTCGGACCGCAATGCCCATCTGGCAGAGGAGGGCATTGATGTTGCGGTGCGGATCGGAGACTTGGGTGATAGCAGCCTGATGGCGCGTAAGCTGGGCCGGGTTTGCACCGCGATTGTTGCCAGTCCCGACTATCTGGCTGAGCACGGTGTGCCGGAAACGCCGGATGATCTGAAAAACCACGCCATTATTGCATTTGAGCCACTTGATACGACCAATGAGTGGCGTATCGCGCCGGGGGTAAGGCCGGTGCGGCTGATGCCCCGGCTGATGGTCAACAGTGCCGATGCGGCGATTACCGCAGCGGAGGCCGGGGTCGGTGTTACACGCGCACTTTCCTATCAGGTGCGCGCCGGGGTGGAGGCCGGGCACCTCGTGCCTATACTGACCCGTTATAAGGCGCCGGAAATCCCCGTTAGTGCGCTTTATCCGCCGCGCCGGATCATCTCGCCCAACCTTGAGGCATTTCTTCAGTTTGCGGGCGAATATTTCCGCTCCAATCCGGTGGTGCCGCTGTGGGAATGGGGTAATCCAGGCTGATGGCCATGCGCAAAAGATTACGCTATATATATTCAGGGTTTTATAAAATAAAACTAATAGTATAGTCATGGGTGGAACAACGCAGGGATCAAGGAGGGGGAACTTCATGTCATCACGCCTGTATTATCCGCCGGAGACGGCGACACCCGCAACGCTGGCAACCACACAAGCCACGGCACGCGCACCGGGTACACCGGCCGCCGCGGCTCCGGCGGCCTCAGGGGCTGCTAGCGAATTTACCCAGAAAATGGTCAAAATGGTGCCAGCCGAACTGGTTACGGCTTATACGGCGGCGGTGGCTGTCATTTCAGATGTGGCGAGCGACAAGGCGCGTATGATTGCCTATGCCATTACCTTTGTTGTTTGTCTCGTGCTGACGCCGGTGTATCTCAATAACGAGGCGGAACCGGGCCGGCCGAAGTGGACCCACATCATCATCTCCACGCTCGCGTTTCCCGTATGGGCTTATCTTGTTTCCGGCAATCAGATCATGCCAGCCTATTATAACGGGTCAATCGCGCTTCTAGCGACGATCCTCTTTAGCGTGGTGACGGGAGCTATCCCGCTGAAAAAGTAAGAAGCCGGGGTTGATGAGGCATGGCGCTATTTACAAAGGGCTATTGTATGTAGTCCTTTGTGACAGCATCCCTTGGGTGATCCAATAGCCACTTCTGAAGCTTTTCTTCAAGGTCAGATGTTTTTACCGGTTTGCTGATAAAGTCATCCATTCCGGCGGCGAGGCATTCTGCTTCATCCTCTGCCATGGCGTTTGCAGTGCAGGCCACAATGGGCGTGCGCGGCTTGCGTTCCAGTTGCTCAAGCAGGCGTATGGCGCGGGTGGCTTCAAGCCCGTCCATTTCCGGCATGCGGCAGTCCATCAGAATGAGATCAAACTGGCGCTGCCGGACTTGTTCCACAGCCTCAAGGCCGTTGCCCGCAGGGGTCACAAGACAGTGGTACCGTTCTAGTGATTTGGTCGCGACCATGAGGTTTACCGGGTTATCTTCAGCCAGCAGGATACGCGCACCTTTGAAGTCAAGGTCAAGGCTGGACACGGTGCGTTTGCGGCCACTGAGGTTGTGACGGGTGATTAACCCGGTGACGGGTTTTTCCGATGTGGCGTGCAACACGGCTGCCAACATAACCGGTAACTCGCCGGGAAAGACCGGCTTCGTCAGATACCCTGAGATACCGATCGCGCGTGCTGCCTTTCCGTCACCTTTGCCGGGTGCGGAGGTTACCAACACCACTGGTGTCTCGCGCAACGCGGCGGTAGCCTTAATTTTTGTGGTGAGTTCAAAGCCATCCATGCGGGGCATGCAATAATCTGTCAGCACCAGTTTGTAGGGATCTTGCGCCGATATAGCTGCCTGCAGTTCCTCCAGCGCCATGGCCGCACTGCTGACCGTTTCGGGGCGCATGTGTGCGCTTATCAACTGGTGTGCCGCAATTTTGCAGGCGGTTTCACTGTCATCGACCACCAGCACGCGCAGCCCACGGAGGATATCAATATCCACGGGCGGCGCCGCAGGGCGGGCTTCCCTGTCTTCGGGCAAGGGGATGGCGAAGCTGAATGTGGAACCTTCGCCGAGGGTGCTGGTCACAGAGATATCCCCCTCCATAAGGTGCACAAGGTTTCGGCAGATGGTCAACCCGAGCCCGGTACCGCCGAACTGTCGTGTGGTGGAAGCATCCGCCTGGGTGAAACGGCCAAAAACGCTTTCCAGTTTATCCGCTGGGATGCCGATGCCGGTATCCTGCACGGAAAAGTAAGCCCACCGCTCGCCACTTTCACTGATCTTCGAATTCAGTGACAGAAGAATCTGGCCACTTTCAGTGAACTTGATCGCATTGCCTAGCAGGTTGAGCAAAATCTGGCGCAGGCGGCCCGGATCACCTTTGACGAAGGCTACGGTGTCCGGCGGGCAGTCCAGAAGTAATTCTATGCCTTTTTCATTGCATCTCGGCACCATCAGTTCGCAAACGTCCTGAACAAGGTGCATCACGTTGAAGGGCACAATTTCGAGGTCCATTTGTCCAGCCTCGACCTTGGAAAAATCGAGAATGTCGTTGATCAGTTCCAGCAACGCATCAGCCGAGCGCATGCTGGTTTCGGCATAATCCCGCTGTTTCGGCGTCAATTCGGTATCGAGAAGCAGCCCTGTCGTGCCGATAATCCCGTTCATCGGTGTTCTGATCTCGTGGCTCATGTTGGCAAGAAACATGGACTTTGCCTCAGACGACGCGCGGGCTTCCACCAGCGCCTGGTCAAGCCAGCCGTTTTTCTGGTTTAATTCCTCGGCGGCGATGCGCAACTCTTTGGTCTTCTCCTTGACGGCGCCTTGCAGACGCGCGCGGTCATGCAGCGTACGGTGGGCCAGAAATGCGAGCAATGCGGTTATCAAAAGGCCGGCCAGTGGCACGCCGTAGATAAGGCCCTGTGCACCGGTGTGGGGCATGTCTATAACATCCACATGAAGCTGCCACGGGCGGTTCGCCACCGACAGATCGTGAATGAAGCTAACCTGAGGCGTTTCGCGGGCGATGGTATCGCCATCATTCAGCAGTTTGTCTTCAGGGTAATAGTATGTGGTGCCCCCCGCGCTGGTGATTTTATACCGCAGCGACACCGAACTATCCGCAATACCTGAGGCGCGGAAAATATCATGCAGATAGTTGCCGGAAACGACGATGCCGGAAACGAAGGCGCGGTTGGATGCCAGCACTTTTTGGGCCGGATAGGCGATAAAAAATACCGGGTCAGGCATAAGCGGCGGTATACCGACGCGGAAGTCTGAAATATGCGGCGTGGCGTTGCGCACGGCGGGAATGATATAATCGAAAATTGGTGCATGGCTGCCTATGTTGCGGCCGATAAGGTGCGGGGTATCAGTTGACGGATAACTGTAAGCAAGCACATTGAAGTAGCCATTCACCGGGGTCGGCGCAGAGATTTTGCCGTCCTTGAAGTCGAAGATATCAAAGCCTTCATACCGCGGGCCGCCGTTTTGCTGGAACTGGGCAATGAACGAGGCTGTATTTCCCGCCGGTGTCCGCGCGATCCAGCTGACCCGCTGCTGGTCAGGAAATTCGGAATAAACAAGTTGAATCAGTCGCTTGAATTCTTCTTCCGTTACCCACTTGGATGACGAAAACAAATTGGCCACCGAAGCCACCTGCAATAGCCGCCGGTTGAAGGCGGCTTCGATATTGCGCGCCTGTTCCGCCACTTTGGCTGAGAACGTGGCGGTTGTCAGTTCCCGCTCGACAGTGTGAAATTTCTGGAAAAGCGCAAGTGAAATGGCACTGCCAACAAGCAGGATCAGTAAAGGCGCAAGCCGGGTCAGGTATTTTTGTGAAGCGTCTGTCATACGGGGTGTAGCATATCAAAGTTCCATCCTGCGGGGCACACAAATTTCACTTGGTCCATCACAACACCCTGAGGAGATGGCAGGAAGCGACCGCCATGAATATAAAAATTTGGCGGATTAACGCCGCCTGCAATGCCGCGATCGGCCGCACGGTTGTGGATGCCGCTGTCATCCGGCTGCGTGATCAGGGCGTGTACCGGGCCCGTGCTCTCTGCGGCGTCAGGTAACAAAGGTAAACAGCAGAATGAAGCCCCCTCAAGGCAGTGCATGCCACAATTCTCTCACCAATCAATATGTTGTTCCGCACGATAGGACGAGATGATGAAATTATGGTTAACACGCGGTGCGCAGTGGAAGCAGTGCGCCCCTGTCGTACGGCTTGCCGACCGGGTGCCCGGCATCTTGCCACAAGGCAAACGCATGGCGCGTGAATGGGTCGCCTTTAACCCAACCCGGTCAGACCGGTCATCAGGGTCCTTCCGCATAAACCTGAATAGTGGTGCCTGGGCAGACTTGGCGACCGATGACTAGGGCGGTGGTCTCATAAGCCTTGCAAGTTATCTTTACGACATTAGCCCTTATGAAGCTGTACAATATGTGCAAAAGCTTACGGGAGTGGTGGCCAATGACCGTTAGTTTGCCGGAAACGCACCCCACCTTGGGCACCCCCCCTCCAAGGTGTACCCTTACCGCAATGAGCGTGGTGATATTGTCGCTGCGGTGTGCCGGTTTGGAACCGGGCAGAACCAGTCTCAACCGGTTTATACCGGCGCACACCGTTTTAAGGGAGATATTTCTCCTCAGGACCGGTAGGAAGAAAATCAGGTCCGGTTGCCTTAGGGCGAACAAATGGCAGAGACCTT
This sequence comes from Kordiimonas sp., assembly GCF_048260245.1. Classification (GTDB taxonomy): domain Bacteria; phylum Pseudomonadota; class Alphaproteobacteria; order Sphingomonadales; family Kordiimonadaceae; genus Kordiimonas. The sequence goes on from NZ_JBLXGZ010000006.1 coordinate 53,858, forward strand.
GAAGGCGGGTTCTTTATGACATGGAGGCCTTGAGCGTCCGCCCGTCAGAACCGGTCATCCTAGTCGAGGGTGAAAAATGCGCGGATGCACTCTCCGGCGTCGGCTTTCTTGCCAGCACAAGCATGGGCGGGTCGAACGCTGCCCGTTTCACTGACTGGACCACGCTTGCAGGGCGCGCGGTTATCCTTTGGGCGGATAATGATGACCCTGGTACAAAATACATGCATACGGTTGCCAACCTGTGCCAGCAGGCTGGCGCGGCCCAAGTTCTTGCCGTTGATGTAAGCGCAGACACCCTCGAAAAAGCGGTCAATACCGGTTGCGACCGAAACCGGTTGGGGTGCCTCAAACCGACATTAACTGTCTTCCCAAAGGCTGGGATGCTGCCGATGCAGTAGGTGAAGGCTGGACGCGTGACCATGTTTTGGCGCTTTTGAACTGGCGAAGCCCTGTGAGGACCGGTCACGAGCGGTTGGTGCCAATGATAACTAGCCAACACCGGACCTTACAATTCTGGACACCACCACGCCCCCACCGGTTTTCCCGCTGGATATATTCCCGGAACTGGTTGCTGACTGGGTTGTCACCACAGCTCGAAGCAAATCATCGCCCCCGGATTATGTTGCTGCCACACTCATAACGGGGTGCGCGTCATTGATTGGCAGTTCAAGGCGTGTGTCGCCTTGGGCTGGCTGGTCTGAGCCTGCCATTTTCTGGACGGCTATTGTCGGTAATCCTTCTGCCGGGAAAAGCCCGGCAATGGACCCGGTGCTCTCAGCACTCTCAGCACCTGAGAGCGCTGACCTGAGCGGCTTCGAGGAAGCTTTGCGGCAGTATGAAACCGACAAGATGGAGGCTGCACTTGATTTGCAAAAGTGGGAGGGGGAGGCCAAGGATGCCCATGCAAAGGGCTATGCGCCGCCTCTGATGCCAGAAAAAGCGGTAGCACCCGATATGCCGGTCAGGAAAAGACTAACAGTGCGGGATGCCACCACAGAAGCACTGCTTGTTGCTCTGAAAGGCCAGAAAAAGGGCTTGTTGGCGGTGCGTGATGAGCTAGCAGGCTGGTTTGGCGGTATGGACCGCTATACGGGCGGCAAGGGCGGTGACAGAGCCCTATGGCTGGAAGCGTACGGCGGCAGGCCATACACGCTTGACCGAGTAAAAAACGGTGGTGAGCCTTTTCATATCCCGAACCTTGCCATATCAGTGCTTGGCGGTATTCAACCGGACCGGTTGGAAAGCTGTCTGCTCAAAGGTGATGATGACGGCTTGAGCGCGCGGTTCCTATACATCTATCCAAACCCGGCACCCAGGCAAAAGCCAAGGCCGCTTTCTCGTCAATCCAGCGCTGTGACACGCCCTCGACATGTGACAATAATTTTAGTCGTTGGTCCAAGCGTCGGCTAATGTTTCTGCTTGCTCCATCACCAAATTAATCGCGGCAGGCGCCTTATCGGGAGGGTATTTGTATCGCCGTAGTGTGCGCCGGACTAAATTTCGTAATCTAGCGCGCACGCTATCCCGCTTTTGCCAATCGATTGTAGCGCTAGACCGAAGTTTTTCAGTTATCTCGACGGCAATTTTCTTCAGCGTGTCATCGCCCAGTTCGCGCACAGCACTTTCGTTTTCCGCTATGGCGTCATAGAAGGCTAATTCGTCGTGCTTCAGGCCGAGCTCTTCACCCCGTGACGCGGCCTTCTGGTAGTCCTTTGCCATTGCAATCAGTTCTTCGATAACCTGTGCGGTCTCGATTGCGCGGTTCCGATATTTCAACAAAGCGGCCTCAAGCCGTTCGCTGAATTTGCGCTCTTGTACAACGTTATTCGTGGTCCGAGCTTTGATTTTATCGTTGAGCAACTTCTGCAGTAGCTCCACGGCAAGATTTCGCTCTTTCATATGCCTGAGGTCGTCCAGGAACTCATCAGACAGGATGCTGATGTCCGGGCTGTCGAGCCCGGCCAAAGCGAAAATGTCATCAACACCATCAGCCACAACAGCATTGTTGATGATCTGATTGATCGCGCTGTCTTTTGTGTCAGCGGAGAGTTTTTTGTCGGGCGTGGTCGCTTTTACAATTGCGGTTCGTACAGCTTGCAAGAAGGCAATTTCTTCTTTCAAGTTTGCCGCTTCGTCCAATGTACCGCACAATGAGTTTGCGCGTGTCAGTGCCGTTACATGGTCAAGAAAGCGCTTTTTACCGTCCTCAAGCCCCAGCACGTAGTTTGCTGCAGGTAACAGCAATTGCATTGCCTGCGTTTTGTAGGCCGAATAATCAAAGTCTTCGAACATGGCTTGAATGATTTCCAGATGCTCGAGAAGCTTGGAAAATGCCTCGGCTTTAACGTCGTGGGTTGGTGCGCCTTTGCCGTCACTGTCGGTATATGTCTTGAGCGCTGATTTCAGCTCATTGGCGATGCCGATATAATCAACCACAAGGCCACCTTGCTTGTCTTTGAATACCCGGTTCACACGGGCAATGGCTTGCATCAGGTTATGGCCCTTCATGGGCTTGTCGATATACATTGTATGCAGGCAGGGCGCGTCAAAGCCAGTCAGCCACATATCACGCACTATGACAATTTTTAGCGGGTCGCCGGGGTCCTTTACCCGTTTCTCGATCGCTTTTTTGACGGCCTTGTTATAGATATGCGGCTGCAGTAGTGCTTTGTCAGCGGCACTGCCGGTCATGATAACCTTCACAGCCCCTTTCATCGGGTCGTCGTCGTGCCAAGCGGGCCGCAATCCAACAAGCGCATTATATAAGTGAACGCATATTTCCCGGCTCATGCCGACAATCATTGCTTTGCCAGCCATCGCGGCAGAGCGTGTTTCAAAGTGATCGACAATATCTGCCGCTACCGAGTTGATCCTGGGCTCCGCGCCCACCAGCTTTTCAAGGGTCGACCACTTGCTCTTTTCGCGCTCGCGGGCCGATAGGTCCTCTTCATCTTCCAGGACTTCATCAAATTCCTGATCGAGCAGCGCCATTTCTTCGGGTTTGAGGTCCAGCTTCGCGAGACGGCTTTCATAATAGATTTTTACCGTCGCACCATCTTCTACGGCGTCCTGAATGTCATAGATGCTGACATAGTCACCAAACACCGCCCGCGTGCTCACATCAGCGCTTTCAATGGGGGTGCCGGTAAAGCCGATGAAAGTTGCGTTCGGCAGCGCATCCCGCATGCTTTTGGCATAGCCATATTTATATTCGCCCGTCTCGCCCTTCAGTTTGGCGGACAAGCCATACTGGCTGCGGTGCGCTTCATCTGCGATGACGACAATGTTGGAGCGGTCCGAGAGAATGGGGAAGCGCGCTTCGCCCTCAAGCGTTGAAAACTTCTGGATCGTGGTAAATATGATGCCACCCGCCGGACGCCCCAAAAGGGCTTCGCGCAGATCATCGCGGCTGTCCGCTTGCAGGGGGTCTTGCTTCAACAACATCTTGGCGCTAGCAAATGTTTGAAACAATTGACCGTCGAGATCGTTGCGGTCGGTTACCACCACCAGTGTCGGGTTGTTCATCTCGGGCTGCTGCAACAGGCGGCCTGCAAAGCACGACATGGATATGCTTTTGCCGGACCCCTGCGTATGCCACACTACGCCGCCGCGCCTGTCGCCGCCCGCGCCACTGGCCTTGATAACCGCGGCGACCGCTTCCCGCACGGCATGAAACTGATGATAGGCGGCAATCTTTTTGATTGTCTCGGCACCGTCTACCTCAAACAGAATGAAATGCTGGATATAATCCATGAACAGGGTGCGGTCGAAGAAACCGCGCACAACTTTCTCCAGTTCCCACTCCAACAGCGGTTTGTCATGTTCGTTCTTGACCGTGCGCCAGGGCGTGAAACGTTCGCGCGGTGCGGTGAGCGAGCCGACGCGGGCATTATAGCCGTCCGAGATCACGAGCACTTCGTTATAGACCATCAGGTCTTCAATTTCGGCCTTATAGGTTTGCAGTTGGTTATAGGCCTTCCAGATATCGGCGCTTTCATGGGTTGGTGTTTTCAGCTCCAGCACACCAAGCGGCATGCCGTTGATGAACACAATCACATCCGGGCGGCGCGGCCCCTTGGTACCCTGAATGGTATATTGGTTAACCGCGAGAAAGCGGTTGTTAAGCGGGTTCTGGAAGTCAAACAGCTTGACCCGGTCGCCGATGCGCTCACCGCCCCGTTCATATTCCACCGGCACACCTTCCAGCACCATTTCATGAAAGGCGCGGTTGTTGGCAATCAGGCTTGGCTGTTTGGGTTTTGAAAGCACGTCAACAGCTTCATCAATCGCAACAGCCGGAATATCGGGGTTTAGCTGTGTCAGCGCCGCCCGCATCCGGCCCAGAAGAAGGATTTGCCGCGTGTTCGCCCGCTCGCCATGCGGGTTATCTTCATGCGCCAGCAAGCCGGGGCCATAGGCCACTTCATAGTCAGCGTCGCGGAACCAGCCGAGCGCGAGTTGTTCGAGGTTGTCTTCGTTCATTTCAGACCCTCAAGAATTGCCGAAATTACCATATCGCGGATACTGGGCGGATAACCATGTTTGCGTAACGTCTTGCGAATGGCGTTCCTTAGTGAGGCTTGCGCACTTTCTCTAGTTTGCCAATCGACTACCAGGTTTTTTCGAATTTCAGTGTCCAGGCTTTTCACCAACCCATAGAGAACGTCCTCAGGTGTACCGGGAGAACAGTCTTCAAGCATCCTAGCCAAGAAGGTGTAGCGATCTTCATCTGCCCTTCTGGAGAATACGCTATCGGGCTGCTGATGAGGTACTTTGGGCGTTTCCCGAGTGGGGATAATTTGCTCAGCCTCACTCTTTGGCTGCGGTTGAGAAGAAGCCTCCATATCAGCTTCCTTCTCAACCAGACGCTCTATCAACTCGCGATCGCGGGGGTCGTTCTTTCGAACCACTTCCTCTGCCAATATAGCGTTGCAGTATTCGGAAGCACCGATCAGATCAGGAAACAAACTGGCAGGATGCACGTTCATTTGCCTCAAATGCCTAAGGCAGGCGGACCGATCATCGGCCGAATTGGGGATGTAGATTTTACATATGTGGTTGGCCACCTCTAACACTGCTTCTTCATCATCTACTTCAGCGTTTTCCAGCACAATATTGATGATTTTATCTTCGATGGATTCGCCATAAGGCGTGTGGATAAAGAGGCCCGCCTGATTGACGAGCCGACCATGATCGTCTTTGCGGGGTTCAATAATCCGGAGTTCATCAAATTCCTTGTGGGTATTCAGGTATGTTTTGTTGAGCGCATAGATAACCCGGTAAGGATTGTTACTTTCATATTCAACGTCGGCACCAAAAAACGCAAAAAACAGCGCGACATAGGGGGAGTGAGTCCAATCAAGAAGCGGCGTATGCAAGCCGTAATGCTGACCAACTGCCCAAAGTTCGTCAGTCTCTGCTTCTTCAACGACGGAATGATCTTGTATCCTGCCCCTGACCGCTTTTCGGAAGCGTTCGATTTGAGCATCCGCCAATTCCTCAGTTACGAACCCGCGTTTATCGTGCCTCCCCAGCGTGGGGCTTAAAGTCCAGTCGAACCGGCGCTGTCCACGAAAAACCCATTCGATGTTGGGGTAGTTGAAAAATTCGCCTTCCAAAAGTTCTGGCAGGTCACGCCAACTGGATAGCTTGGTGACGGGTATGTGGCCACTGGGGTAGCTCCCCGCTACAAGCATAGGATTGACCGCGAAGTCAAAGCCTTTCCAATCGGGTACCGCGCTAAAATAGCGTTGAACATCGTCGTTGGTGATGATGTCCAGCATATATTCGCTTGCCAGTGAAGTGTTGACGACGAAGGTTTCCTTGTCTTCCTCAAGGGTGATGATCTTTTTGGCTGAAAAAATCTTCAGTACGGCGAGGTCGGGGATAAGAAATTTTTCGCCTTGTAACTCAATCCCGCGACCAGGCAATCGTTCCGGGTCTGATAGTGTTAGATACGTTGTAAGATAGGCCCGGTCGCGGTCTGTGATCTCAGGGTGGTTTGGTTCTGGCGTTTGCGTCCATCCAATCAGTTCGCTTTTTGCGCGCGGTGATTTCCGCACACTAAAGCTGGACGGAGCAGATCGACCCACGGCATGCAGGTTTCTGATCAGTTCCGCTTTGGCGTCTTCCTCAGTCCAGAGTTTCGCCATCCTCAAACACCCTCAACTTCATCTTGGGCTTGACCAACAGAGATTTCGCCGGAAAGCAGTTTGGGGAGAAGGACATCGCGGGTTTGCGCAAGGGAGTGGGCCTCCCATCGGTTGGATTCCAATTGGGAAACTAACGAGGATATCAACTTTTCGTAGACTTCAATTAAAGAAGTTGTTGGAAACACCAGTTGCATTTTATGTACAGCAGGAGGTTTAGCCCTTTGTCGCGAGCCAGTTGAACCCGTGACGGTTTCAAGCATGCCTGCCTGAAAATTCGGGCTTTCAATCATTCCGTACAAGAACCCTATGCCCGACAGTTTTTGATTAGGTACAAACTGCATGAACTCAGTGGAACAGATTGAACATGGTTTGGGCTCGCAGATAACCCAAGTACGCTTAGTCGTGGGGTTGAGTTTAGAAACCAAAACTGTGGGCTGCGATATTGCGTATTTGCTACTTTTAATGTTTGAGCCAGCATCGATAATTGGCAGATGATTTGCGTCATAAGCAGGAATACTATAATGCACCCAATCCTTATTCGGGTCTTCGAATGGTTTAACTCCTGTAGTTACCAATGTCGCGTAGTCAGAAAATGGGCGAACTCTCCAGCCATCAGGGATTGGGCCAAGTTCGCTGTCTACCAACTTATTAGGAAATAGGGCTAGGATGTCGGGGGTGATTTTGAGGCGGTTGCAGATGCTGGCTTCGCTTTCGCCGCTCCCTTCTTTTTGGGCCATTTTGGCGCGGGTGGGTTCAAAATCGACAAACCAGCACTTGAAAATCGCCTGCGCCATTTCCTCCAGCGTTTTATTCATCCGCTGGTTCAATTCAATTCGCGCGTCTAAGGTATATAGGATGTTCGCGATCTTCTCTTCGGAAGCACCGATTCTAGGGATTTCTAGCTTCTTTAGTACTGGAATTCTAAGGTTACTAACCGTCGAGCCTGTCCCTTCATTCCAGAAGATTTGATGACGTACTGCTGGAGACTGCAAAGCATAAAATACGTAGGTTGGGTCAACCCCTTCTTTGACCCTGAGCAAAACCTGCCTTTGTCCGACACAACATTCTAGCCCTTCCGGGACCAGGCAGACCTCACCCATCGGAGCTTCACGAGTAAAAATGATATCGTTGGCTTGCGGCTTTGCTCTACGAATTCTATGTGCAAAATGCTCGGCATCCGTATAGCTCTTTGAACTAAGGTCTAACCGACCATTCCGAATATTTTGGTTACGGATAACCAAGAATCCTTGGTCTGTCCATTTAGGTGTTGAGTGCGGACAATCTACAATCAACTCGCACACACCTTCGAGACTTTCTGTTGGCAGCGGCGAACTAGAGCTCATACCCCAGCCCCCCGAGGCTTTGTTTGATCTGGTCTTCGAGCTTCGCTCCTTCTTCAAATTGCGCTTTCAGCTCTGCGGTCAGGCGGGCCATTTTTTCCTCAAACGGTTCTCCGTCGTCCTCTAAATCAGCGGCACCAACATAACGACCGGGGGTGAGCACAAAATCATGCTTTTTGATCTCGTCAAGGCTGGCTGACTTGCAAAAACCGGCCAAGTCTTTATAGCCTTCGCCTGCTTGCCAGTTGTGGAAGGTGGTTGCAAAATCCGTGATGTCATCCGTGGTGAAATCCCTCAGCACACGGTCTTTCATGAAGCCGCGCTCGCGCGCGTCGATGAACAGTATCTCGCCTTTGCGTTTTTTGTCGCGGGCCAGAAACCAGATGCAGGCGGGAATTTGCGTATTGGTGAACAACTGCCCCGGCAGCGCCACCATGCATTCCACCACATCTGCTTCCACCAGCCGTTGCCGGATGGCGCCTTCATTGCCGGTGGATGAGCTCATGGAGCCGTTGGCCAGCAACAGGCCCATTCGTCCCCGCGGTGCAAGGTGGAAAAACATGTGCTGCAGCCAGGCAAAGTTGGCATTGTTTTTTGGTGGTTCGCCAAACTGCCAGCGCTTGTCGCCCTCCAGCTCACTTGCGCCCCATTCGCTCATATTAAACGGTGGGTTTGCCATCACATAATCGGCGCGCAGGTCCGGGTGCAGGTCTCGCCTCAGGGTATCTGCCGGTTCACCGCCGAAGTTAAAATCAATGCCGCGCAGCACCATGTTCATCGCTGACAAACGCCACGTGGTGGGGTTGCTTTCCTGCCCATACACGGAAATATCGCCGCGCCTGCCTTCGTGCTGTTCAATGAACCGCTCGCTGGAGACAAAAAAGCCGCCTGAACCCATGGCAGGGTCATACACCCGGCCCTTGAAGGGCTGCAGCATTTCCACCACCAGGTTCACGATGGATTTTGGCGTATAGTATTGCCCACCCTTTTTGCCTTCCGCGAGCGCGAACTGACCGAGGAAATATTCATACACATGGCCGAGAATGTCTTTTGCGTGCATACGCTGGTGCGCAAAGGGGACGGTGGCGATCAGGTTGATCAGATCACCCAGCCGAGCATCCTCCACCTGCAGCCGGGCATAATCTTTATTGAGAATGCCTTTAAGCTTGGGGTTTTCGCGCTCAACCGCCGTCATGGCATCATCAAGCAGGCGGCCAACGCTTTTGAATTCCTTGCCCCATGGCAGCTTTGCGCCGGGCGCGAGCTTGGCGCTGTTCTGCAGGTTTTTCCAGCGCGCCTCAATAGGCACCCAGAAGATATTGCTCTCCAGGTAATTGTCGCGAATTTCCAGCTCTTCGGCCAGCATCTCGGCGTCGCCGTCCAGATAATCATCGCTTTCGGGGTTGGTGAAGCGCTTCTCAAGCGCCATGCGGCGCTCATCAAACGCGTCGGACACATATTTCAGGAAGATCAGGCCCAGCATCACATGTTTGTAAACAGCGGCATCAAGGGCAGGCAGCAGTTTGTTCGCGCCAACCCACAGCTTTTTTTCAAGCTCTTTCAGAAATTCACTTTCGGTCATGGTCTTCCCTGATTACTCGGTCACTCGAAAAATTCTTCGTCAATCTTCTTAAGGTGCAATGTTTCTTCATCGCGGCAGCCGATGTTATAGCGCAGCATTAATTTGGCAAGGCGTTCACCGTCAATCAGTACAATACGCATGCCAAGGTCTTTTGCTGTTTGTATCGCGTCACTGCTGAAAGCAGACGTTGTGAAGAATATGCCTTTTTGTGCTTTTCTGAGGTTCAGCGCACCAAAAAAATCCCGGATCGCGCCGGGGCCAATGTTGTTACCTTCCTTGTAGCGCTTGGCTTGCACGTATATCTGATCCACCCCCAGCGGGTCCTGATCGATAACGCCATCAACCCCACCGTCGCCAGAGCCGCCAATGCGCCGCCCCGCCTCCTCTGACGCGCCGCCGTAGCCCATGGCCAGTAATAGCTCGACGATCAGGTCTTCAAAAAAATCAGGCGTTGCCTCGCGCACCCTGTCTATCAGGTCGGCTGACAGTGCATGGTTAATTTGCCGGTGTGCGGCACGCAGGACTTCATCTGGTGTTTTGCCGGACTGCTCGGACACATTTAGCACGCTGGTTTCAGCTTGTGTCTCCGTTGGGGTGCCCTTGCGGTTGCGGAACTCCTGAAAAGAGTCAAACTGTGACAGGAACTCAGCATCGATGCTTGTTGGGTTTTGCCCCAGTACCTGAAGGCCCGCCGGGGTGATAACAAAGTGGCCGTATTTGGTATATTTAACCAGACCGGCCTGTTTCAGATAGCCCTTTGCCCAACTGACACGGTTGCGGAAGGTGGTTTGTTTGCCGCTCGGCAGCAGGTGTTCGCGCTCTTCCTCCGTCAGGGAAAATTCGTCAGCCAGACGGTCGAACACCTCAGTATTGGAAACCTCGCCGTGCGCGCACGCCTGCAACACTGGCAGCATCAGTGTTTGATAATCTGGTATCATAAGCCCCCCCCCCGCTGGTTTTTATTTCATGTGAATGGTACACCTATTCACGCAGCTTGTGCGAGTGTATTTTCACCGCTTGGGTAGGGCTATTCGTTTAAGGCAGTTTTCAAAGGGAGTGATATGGCAATTTTACTTTCGGGTATCTGGGACATCCAAAACCGGGAAAGCTATAAAATTCATTTTGCCAGGTACAATCAACATTCGCAGCCACTGGAAGTGTGGGTTCGTGATAAAAGAGAATGGCAGGGTTGGCAGGAATTCAGGCCCGGCCGAAATGACTTCAACCTGCCGTTCATATTCTCCATGATGCAGTTTTATCATGAGCCCGAGACATGGCTGTTTGGTGGCGTGTTTGAGGTGACAGCCAGATATGAGGACCGATATGAAGTTGTGCTAACTGAGCAGGGTAAAGATTTCATTGGCCGCCTTAAAATTCGAACGCCCTATAAAAACAGGGCTACCCGTACCTGTATGGAGCCCTGGTTCAATGACTTCGAGGTCAAAGAAATATTGGCTGAGCCATACACAGGGCAAGCATTTCCAGGCTTTCAGGAAATCGACCTGTCCTTTGAAGAGCTAGAGGCATTGGCCAAGACAGGCCGCCCAGATTGGAAGGCGGCTCTTGAAAGTGTCAAGGGCGTCTATCTGGTGACAGATTGCCGCACGGGCAAAAAGTATGTCGGGGCAGCATACGGTGACCACGGCGTTTGGTCTCGGTGGATGTGCTATATTGAGAGCGGCCATGGCGGAAATGTCGGCATCCATTCACTGATCAAAGAGCACGACCTTGATTACTGCCGGAAGAATTTTCGGTTCGCCTTGCTTGAGCACAGTCTATTCAATGAAACGCGCGACAAGATTCAAGCGCGTGAAGCGTTTTGGAAGAACGTGTTATTCACTAGAGGGGCGCGGGGGCTTAATCGCAACTGAATGGTATGCACCGTAGCTATAATTTGGAGATGCTTCGAGCGAACTAAACTCCACGCGAAGACTAGGGCGCCAAATGCTTCGGTATTGCTTCCGTGAATGCGGAAGCAATTGGGCGAAAAATCGATTCCAGTTATAAGTTATTGAAAAATAAGGGGAAAATGGTGCCGGCACCAGGAGTCGAACCCGGGACCTGATGATTACAAATCAACTGCTCTACCAGCTGAGCTATACCGGCACATCACGGCCTGCACGCGGGGCCCGGCGTTGATCGGTATCCGGGGGCGTGCGTTTGCGTGGCGCATCTTCTAACACAAAAAAAAATACGATCAAGAGCTATATTGACACTTTTTTAAACCGGGTTTTTGCCGGGGTTTTTACGCGCGGGAGCGGTGGGCTGCCGGCCGCTGCCGGTGCCTGCACAAAATATGCACATATTCTGCGCAGATTTGGCAGAATATTGTCGTTTTACTGCACACATCCTGCACAGTTTTGGGCCCTGTGTGCAGGCCTCTTTTTTGCCTGTTCAGCGCGCCCGGCGGAAGGTCAGGTTGTACCTCAGCGCGCCGATGCGCGGGTCCGTGGCTGCCGCAACGGGCCTGATGCCATGATAATACATTCGGGCCTTGCCGCCAAGGATAATGACATCGCCGTCATGGAGCGTTATGTTTCGTGCGCCACCACTGCGGGTTGGGCCAAACAGTTGAAATGTCGCCGGAATTCCGACCGACACTGAGACAATCGGCCATGACTTTTCCGTCTCGTCCTGGTCGATATGCGGGCTCAGCCGCGTGCCAACCCCGTAGCGGTTGATCAGGCAGACATCCGGTTCAAATCCGCTGTACCCCGCAGCAGAGGCTGCCTGTTTCGCAAGCGTTACAAATGCGGTGGGCATCGCGGGCCACGGTGCACCTGTCAGCGGGTCCGTGGTGTCATAACGGTACCCGGTGGGCGCGGAAATCCAGCCATAGCGCCCGCAATTACTCATCGCTACCTGCATTTTCCGTCCGCCGGGTGTGGTCATGTGCCGGAAAGGGGACCGCGCGGTCAGCCTCGTGATTTCCGCGATAATCGCATCGCTGTCGGCAAAGCCCGGCAGTAGGAAAGCGCCGTCACCGAGAGCTTCGACTGCGGGCCGAATATTGGAAAAAAGATCCATTATTACAGGTCCTTACAGTGCATCATGATAGATTACGCCAAGAGTGAACCGGGTGCCCGAGATCACATCGCTCACCCCATGCCGGAGGCTGACCTTATGGTACCCGCTTTTCCCCATCTGTGGCCGTTCGTTAACCGCGAAAACCACTGCGTCCCCGCGCCTGAGCGGCACAACCCGCGCCCGGGATTGCATGCGCGGCCGGTTCTCCACCAGGATAAATTCGCCGCCCTCAAATTCTTCCTCCGGCTCACTCAGCAGCACCGCCATCTGGAAGGGGAAATAGACCTCGCCGTAGAGGTCCTGATGCAGCCGGTTATAGCCGCCTGCCGTATATTTCAGGATGAGCGGGGTTGGGCGTGACTGGCCTTTCTCGTGGCAAAGTTGTTGAAATTCATTATGATTTTCCGGGAAGCTCACGTCGCGGCCAAGGCGTCTGGCCCATTCGTTTGCAGCGTTTGCAAGCGGGGGGAAGCTCTCACGCCGGAGGACGTTGAGCGGGTCCGGCAGCGGGTATCGATAGTAGCGGTAATCGCCTTCACCGTAACCATGCCGCGCCATGAACACCTGCTTGCGGTAGAGGTTTTCATCCTCATAGAGTGCGCGAAAATATGAGCATTCGGCGGCCGTAAGTATTTGGGGGATCACCGCAAAACCTTGATCCAATAGTGCATTTTCCATCGCGCTCCAGTCAAGCGAGCGGATGCGGTGGGCAAGGGGCGCTGCGGTGGGGACGGCGTTCATTCGGATGCCTCCCTGGCCGATACCTCCCTGGCAAGAAGCTTACGTTTGCGCCCTACGCCCCAGCGGTAGCCACTGAGGCTGCCGTCGCTGCGGACCACGCGGTGGCAGGGAATAGCCACTGCAAGGCGGTTGTTCGCGCAGGCGTTGGCTACAGCGCGCACGGCTTTGGGCTTGCCGATAGCTGTGGCAACCTCGGCGTAGGTCGCGGTCTCTCCGGCCGGGATGTCTTGCAGCGCTTGCCATACCTGTTGCTGGAAGGCGGTGCCGCGAATATCAAGCGGCAGGGTTTGCCGGGTGGGCTTCCCGTCCTCCACGAGCGAAAGAACGCTTACGAGCCAACTATCAAGCGTTTCGTTTGCTGGCAGCAGTTGGGCCGCGGGAAATTCAGCGCGGAGCTCGTCTAACAGTGTGTCTTCGTTGTCGCCAAGCTGGATGGCGCATATGCCTCGGCCGGTCGCGGCGACGAGCAAAAAGCCCAGAGAGCATTTCTGAATGCCATAGTGAATATGTTGGCCCTTGGCGCCCGCGCGGTATTCTTTTGGTGTCATGCCAAGAACGCCTGTCGCGGTCTCGTAGAAACGGCTATTGGCGTTATACCCTGCGTCATAAATCGCTTCGGTGACCGTACTGCTGTGTTTCAGCCTGCCTTTTACGTTTTTGGTGCGGTGGCTTGCGGCATAGGCTTTTGGCGTGATGCCGGTAATCTCTTTAAAAATGCGGTGAAAATGATAGGGGCTGAGGCCTGCCTGTGCGGCAATATCAGCGAGCACGGGGGTGGTCTCTGCCGCTTCAATGAAGCGACAGGCACGGGCGACCAGATTTTCTCGCGCCGTCCAGGCCGGAGTTTCATTGGGCTTACAGCGTTTACAGGGGCGAAAGCCGGCGGCTTCGGCATCTGCTGGCGTGTGGTGGAAGGCGACGTTCTCGCGCCGAGGCTGACGGGCGCCGCACGAGGGGCGGCAGTAGACACCGGTGGTTGCGACAGAAAAGAAAAACGCGCCGTCGGCGGTGGCGTCGCGGCGGAGGACCGCCTGCCATCTGTCGTCATCAGAGCTAAACGTGCTGTTGTTCATGCCGGGGACCGATTTTATAATTGCTGCATGTGTCATCGTTCATTCCTCATGTCATATGTCAAGCATTGCCGCGATCATAATTGTGGTGCTATCCAAACGCTCTCCGAAGCTTGCTGCCGAATTCAGTTTTTGGTGATATGAGCGCACAAGGCTTGAGCGCACCGTACACACGGGCCATATAAGAAGTTGAAAAAGCCAAGAACAAACAAAGATGAGGCAGTTTCATGTGGCATAAAGTTTCCGGGCTCTTGGGGCTCGGGTCGACAAAAAAAGACAGCAAGGCCAATGAGGTCCAACTCGCTACGGCGGCGCTGATGGTGCATGTGGCGTCAAGTGACGGCATGTTTTGCGACGATGAGCGTGAACGCCTCACCGATTGCATGACTGAGCATTTCTGGCTGTCGTCGGAAGAAGCGGAAGAAATTATAGACCGCGCGCACGCCGAGGAGCAGAGCGCCCCAAGCCTGTATGGCTTCACACGTGCTATCGCCAAGGAGCTTGATCAGGACGAGCGGCAGGAGATTGTTCGGCTATTGTGGCAGGTGGCCTTCGCTGATAACCACATTGATAACTTCGAGGCCAATGTTTTGGCGAAAATTGCTGGCCTGCTGGGTGTGACGGAGCATGACCGCATCCGCATCAAACATGAAGTGGAAGCCGCGGGCGCCTGACGCCCGCGCCGTTCCGGTACGCTATACCAGAAACATATAGACGACGAAGCCGCTGACCGCAGCAAGGTTGAGGACGGTTACGACCCTAGATATGCCGCCTGACGGGCCTGATCTCTGATGTGTGTGGTTTATGTTCATGTTGGTCTCCTGTCGTGTCGTAATTTATTATTATGACGTTTAAATAGGTTGCCCCTTGTCGCTTTACCAGTGCTAAAATGTGAAACCTGTCGTTGTGTATTGCTCAACGTGGTTGCCGGGCGGGTTTGGTTATGCGATGAGCCGAGCTTGAAAAGATACCGACCGGTATGTATATAAGGTAATGAAATTCAGCCCAAGAGGTCGGGAAGCTACACGAGGTTGAGATGACAAAAACAAAAAACACGCGCGAAAAATTGCTGGATACCGCGATCGATCTGATCTGGAAGAGCAATTATACCCGCGTTGGTGTGAATGAAATTTGCAGGTGTGCCGGTGTTACCAAGGGTGGTTTCTATCACTATTTTGAAACCAAGGCTGATCTGTTTTATGAGGCCTCCATGCACCACTGGGCGCAAAAACAGCCTGAGCTGGATGAGGTGTTTTCGCCTCGCTATTCGCCCATCGAGCAGTTGGAGAATCTGATCAACCATATTCTTGCCCACCAGAGCGAAGAAGCCGGTGACGATAATCCGGTGCTTGGATGCCCGTTTTTTACCGCTGGTGCGCAGGTCGGCTCCGGTGACGATAAGGTGCGCGAGGCAGGGCGGATGATGTGTGCCAATGCGCTGAAGTATGACATTGCGCTGGTCCGTAGCCTCAAGGCGGACGGTTACCTGAACAGCGATTGTGACAGCGAGCAGGTTGCGCGCATGATGTTGCAATATATTCAGGGCTTGTTGTTGTACGGTCGCACCCACGCAGACCTGGATGTCGTCAAGCGGGATATTCGTGCAGGCCTGCACCGCTTGCTTGATATTAAAGCAGAGTACCGCGAAGTCGCCCAGCCCCGGGCGGCGTGAGTCGGCGCCCGCGCGGCCCCTTGTTCAGGTAATAAGTTTAACACAGGTCATTTTGGCTCCCCGGCATATGCAGGGGAGCTTTGCGTTTGACGCGTGGCATGCATCAAAAACCGCAGAATTGCAAGGCTATCACGTTCGTGAATAGCCGCTATTAGAATTAAAAATCACCTCATATCTTGAAAACATACCGATCGGTATGCATTTTAACCTCAAGCGAAACAAACCGACCGGTATGTAAGCCGGTGTCACGACAGGAACCGAGGATCAGAATATGAGCAGCACAAAAGCCTATCTGAAACGTCACACAGCAATTGCCGCCCTGCTGGCCGCAACACTTATTGGTGGTGTTGGTGCCTATCATCTTGATGATGCCCATGCAGGCGAAGCGCCGATTGCAGATGCACCGGCGGCACCCGAAGTGGTGGTCACCACGATTGCGCCAGAAGTTATGCGACAGTGGAGCGAGTTCTCTGGTCGTTTGACTGCGGTGGATTATGTGGAAATTCGCCCCCGTGTTGGCGGAACCATCCATAAAGTCGCTTTTGAAGACGGTGATTTTGTCAATAAAGGCGACCTTTTGTTTGTGATTGACCCACGTCCGTTTGAGGCAGCCGTTGCGCGCGCCGAGGCGCAGCTTGCGTCAGCTAAGTCACAACTGGTGCTTTCGGAGGCTGAGCTCAAGCGTGCAACTGAACTGGTTGAAAGCAGCTTTGTTTCCAAAAGCGCCTATGACCAACGCCAAAACGACTTTGCTGTCGCACAGGCTGCGTTGAAGTCCGCCCAGGCTGAGCTTACAACGGCGAAACTCAACCTTGATTACGCCCATGTAACAGCTCCCGTAGCGGGCGTGGTGAGCCGTGCAGAAATTACCGAAGGCAACGTCATCGAAACCGGCGCATCCGCCCCCGTGCTGACGACGATTGTGGCGAACGACAGGCTCTATGCCGAGTTCAATGTTGACGAGCGCACTTATGTGAACGCCAAGCGGCAAGGTGCTAAAGGCGGCAAGATGCCGGTTATCATGAGCCTTGCAGGTGATGCCGACGTTTCTTACGAGGGTGAGCTGTATTCGTTTGATAACAAGCTTGACCTGCGCTCAGGCACTATTCGCGCCCGCGCGGTATTCGACAATACCGATGGTGCGCTTACCCCGGGTATGTTTGCCGAAATACGCCTCGGTTCACCGACCAAGGAAGAAGTGCTTGTCGTCAGTGACAAGGCCGTTGGTACCGATCAGGACAAAAAGTTTGTCTATACAGTGAACGACAAAAACGTTGTTGTGTACCGGGAGGTCAAACTTGGCCGCGCGGTGTCGGGTGGCCGTGTCGTATTGGCAGGCCTCGATGCCGGAGACCGGGTGATCGTGAACGGCCTGCAGCGGGTCCGCCCCAATGTTACTGTGACTGCGCGCAACCAAGATAGTTCCGTTCAAACGGCGAGTGCATTACAAAGCCGTTAAGGCGGTACCTTGTTCAGGTACGCTATTCGGTAGGCTTCCAGTATTATATCGCGGTAATATATACAGCGCCTCGGTTTCAGCCGGGGCGCGGTCCGGAAAGATTGCATCTGTTGGATGCCTGTATTTTACCAATTTCCCAGTTTGGCCATCGAGTTTGGTTGCCATTTTATTCCGTGCGTCGGCGCTTTTGCGCGCCAGAGCCAACGAGGCGGAGACGATAGATGAATATCTCCAAGTTTTTTATCGACAGGCCAATCTTTGCTGGCGTGTTGTCGATCATTGTTTTTATGGCTGGCCTGATTGCCATGTTCCGGTTGCCGATATCAGAGTATCCGGAAGTGGTACCGCCTTCCATTGTGGTCAGCGCCCAGTTCCCCGGTGCAAACCCCAAAGTGATTGCCGAAACGGTCGCCACTCCGCTTGAGGAGCAGATTAACGGCGTTGAGGACATGCTCTATATGTTCTCCCAGGCGACTTCAGACGGCAATATGACCCTGACGGTAACGTTTAAAATTGGTACCGACCCTGATCTCGCGCAGCAGCAGGTGCAGAACAGGGTGGCGCAAGCCACGCCGCGCCTGCCTGAAGTCACACGCTTGTTGGGGGTGACAACGGTCAAAAGTTCGCCAGACCTGACGATGGTGGTGCACCTGCGCTCACCCAATGAGAGGTATGACCCGCTTTACCTTAGAAACTACGCAGTGCTGAACGTTAAAGACCAGCTTGCGCGTATTGAAGGGGTTGGGCAAGTACGTGTGTTTGGTGCGGGTGACTATGCCATGCGCCTCTGGCTCGACCCTGAGAAGATTGCTGAACGCGGCCTGACCGCCGGCGAGGTTGTTGGTGCCGTACGTGAGCAGAATATTCAGGTTGCTGCCGGTGTGATTGGCGGTGCGCCGTATGATAGCGGTATAGAAGTGCAACTGCCGATCAACGCCAAAGGCCGGCTTGAAAGCGTGGCCGAGTTTGAAAATATCATCATTCGGTCGGGTGAGAATGGCCAGATAACGCGGCTCAAGGATGTAGCGCGTATTGAGCTGGGGGCCCAGCAATATTCAATGCGTTCCATGCTTGATAACAAGCCGGCAGTCGGTATCCCGGTCTTTCAGGCGCCTGGCGCCAACGCGATCGAAATTTCTGACAATGTCCGCGCGACCATGGAAGAACTCAAGAAGAACTTCCCTGAGGGTGTGGACTATGCCATCGCCTATGACCCCACGGTATTTGTCCGTGGGTCGATTGAAGCTGTCGTGAAGACGCTTCTGGAGGCGGTCGCGCTGGTTGTTCTTGTTGTTATCATTTTCCTCCAGACATGGCGGGCATCCATCATTCCGTTGCTCGCCGTTCCGGTGTCGATCGTCGGTACCTTTGCATTGATGCTTATGTTCGGATTTTCCATCAATGCTCTCTCTCTATTTGGCTTGGTGCTGGCGATCGGCATCGTGGTGGATGATGCCATCGTAGTGGTCGAAAACGTTGAACGGTACATTGAAAAGGGCCTCGCGCCGAAGGAAGCGACCTATCAGGCTATGCGGGAAGTCTCCGGCCCGATTATCGCTATCTCGCTGACGCTTGTTGCGGTGTTTGTGCCGATCGCGTTCATCAGTGGCCTGACCGGCCAGTTTTACAAGCAGTTTGCGCTGACTATCGCGATCTCGACCGTGATCTCGGCGTTCAACTCGCTGACGCTCAGCCCGGCGCTGGCGGCACTGTTGCTGAAGGGCCATGGTGCGCCGAAGGATCGGCTGACAAAAGGCATTGATTTTGTCTTTGGCGGTTTTTTCCGCCTGTTCAATCGCGGATTCAAGAAAAGCTCGGACGGCTATTCCTCAGGCGTTAGCAGGATACTGGGCCGCAAGTCCATTGCTGTGGTGCTGTACGTCGTGCTTCTTGGCTTTACCTATCAGGGCTTCAATGAAGTGCCGCCAGGCTTTGTTCCGGCGCAGGACAAACAGTATCTGATCGGTTTTGCGCAATTGCCTGACGGCGCAACGCTTGAGCGTACCGATGCCGTGATCCGTGAAATGGGCGAGATTGCCCTCTCGGAACCCGGTGTGCAGAATGCGGTACAGTTCCCGGGTCTGTCGATCAACGGTTTTACCAACAGTTCAAGCGCGGGTATCATCTTCGTGGCGCTCGACTCCTTCGATAAACGCAAGGGGGAGGAGATGTCAGGCGCGGCAATTGCGGGCCGTCTGCAACAAAAGTTTGGCGGCATTGAAGAGGCTTTCATCGCAATCTTCCCGCCACCACCAGTGCAGGGCCTTGGCACCATTGGCGGTTTCAAGCTGCAGATTGAAGACCGTACCGCCCTTGGCTATGAGGCGCTGAATACTGCGCTTCAGCAAGTGCTGCAGAAAGCATGGGCAGCGCCTGAACTGGCCGGTGTGTTCTCAAGCTACCAGATCAACGTGCCGCAACTGTTCGCGGACCTCGACCGGGAGCGTGCCAAGCAGCTTGGCCTCAACATTGATGAAATCTTCACCACGATGCAGATTTACCTTGGTTCGCTGTATGTGAACGATTTCAACAATTTCGGCCGCACCTATCAGGTGGTGGCACAGGCCGACAAGCAGTACAGGTCCACCACACAGGACGCCTTGCAGCTGAAGGTGCGCAATGCGGCGGGCGACATGATTCCGCTGGCGGCGGTAATGACGCTGGATGAAAGCTATGGGCCGGAAAGCGCCCAGCGCTACAATGGCTTCCGCGCCGCAGACCTGAACGGTGACGCCGCACCTGGCTATTCAAGCGGGCAGGCGCAGGCCGCGATTGCCAAGATCCTTGATGAAACCCTGCCCAAAGGCATGGAGTATGAGTGGACGGATCTGACGTATCAGCAGATTCTGGCCGGGAACACGGCGATATTTGTCTTCCCGCTGTGTGTGTTGCTCGTGTTCCTCGTGCTGGCTGCGCAATATGAAAGCCTTGCTCTACCGCTCGCAGTCATCCTGATTGTGCCGATGGCTGTGCTGTCTGCGATTGTCGGTGTGTGGTTGACGGGAGGTGACAACAATATCTTCACCCAGATCAGTCTCTTTGTGCTGGCGGGACTGGCGTGTAAAAACGCGATCCTGATTGTCGAATTCGCCCGCGAACTTGAGATGGAGGGCCGTTCCACCGTTGATGCCGCGATTGAAGCCGCGCGCCTGCGGCTTCGGCCCATCCTGATGACATCGTTTGCGTTCATCATGGGCGTGGTGCCGATGGTGCTTTCCACTGGTGCGGGTGCAGAAATGCGCAACGTGATGGGTATTGCGGTTTTCTCGGGCATGCTGGGCGTGACTTTCTTTGGCCTTTTCTTCACGCCGGTCTTCTACGTGTTGCTGCGCAAGCTGGAGACGCGGGGTAAAGCGAAAGCATAGAGTCTCATAGCCTCTGCTTATGATCGGAGGAGGTTAATGGCCTCAGGCTTCGGCCTGGGGCTTTTCTTTTGTCAACTGAGAAGGCGTGGGTCTGCAAGCCTGTTTGACAAATATCCCCAGGGGTGTATGTGCTGGTGGCTGTGATTCCATAGAAAAAGGTTATGGGTAATGCGACTGCGGCATATCGAGGTGTTCCACGCGGTATACAGCACAGGTTCAGTCAGCCGGGCGGCCAAGGCGCTTCACGTATCGCAGCCATCCGTCAGCAAGGTGCTGCGGCACGCGGAAGATAGCCTTGGGTATGCTTTGTTTGACCGCGTGAAGGGTAAGATGGTCCCGACACCGGAAGCGCATGCGCTGTTCAGTGAAGTTGACGCGATCCAGGGTCAGTTGGCATCACTGGAAAGCAGAGCTCGTAACTTGGCTGGGGGCAAGTCGGGTCATGTGCGCCTTTCGGTTATGCCCGCACTTGGTCTTCATATATTGCCCTTGGCAGTCACGCGTTTCCGGGAACAATTCCCGGAGGTTACCTTTGACATCAACACTGCGCATTTTGCAGACATTACAGCGGCTATACGGGGGCAAAACTGCGACATAGCCATTGCTTTCAACCCGCCGTCGCTGGCTGGGGTTTCACGCCGGAAGCTCGGCGCTGGCGAACTTTATTGCGCTCACAAGGCTGGCGAATTCGCTCACCGTGGCACAATCAGCCTGGCGGATTTGCAAGGGCGTGACATTATCGGAATCAAGGATAGCGGTCCGTTGTCTCAGTTGTTGGCACAGCGCGCACAGCAAGAGGGTGTCTCGCTGGACGCGGTGGTAACCGTGCAAACCTATTATGTTGCCCGAAATCTGGTGCGCTATGGGGCAGGTGTATCCCTTGTCGATCATCTGACTGCGGCAGCGGGGGAGGCCATTGGGTTGGCGTTTACCCCGCTATCACCGCCGATTCGTTATGATGTCGCGGCGCTCGTCGATGAAAACAGGCCCCTGTCAACGGTGGCAGCGCGCTTTCTTACCTACTTGGGGGACATAATCCATAACCTGAGGTTATGATGTGCAAAAGTCTTTGTATTTTTCTGCTTTTGTCAGGTGTCGTAATGTCCGCGCAGATTTTAAGCACGACAGGGATGAAATCCAAGATGATCACAGCCCCTTATCTTTTGTTCCTTGGTGAAGCGCAGGACCCCATCGCGGTGAAGACCGCGCGCGGTGTGGCCCAGTGGCGCCCGGAGAATTGCCTTGGCGAATATGGCCTGCCAGGCTGTACGGTTAGCCTGGGCCTTCCTTCGATGTCTCCAGCGGCAGCTGCTGTGCTGGGGGCCAAAACATTTGTGATTGGCCTCGCAAACGCTGGCGGTACTATCTCCGACAGTTGGATTGATGCGATCCTTGAGGCGCTGGATTCCGGAATGGACGTGGCCAGCGGGCTGCATCGTCGCCTCAAGAGCGTACCGGTGGTGCGGGATCGTGCCGCGACGCTTGGGCGCCGGTTGCTGGATATCCGCTTCACGGACGAAGCCCTGCCTGTAGGCACTGGCCTGCCAAGGACCGGCCGCCGGTTGTTGACGGTGGGTACCGATTGTTCGGTCGGTAAAATGTACACCACACTTGCGCTTGAACAGGCCATGCGTGCGCGCGGCATGGACGCAAACTTCAGGGCCACGGGGCAGACAGGTATTCTGATCGCGGGCGCTGGTTTGCCGATTGATGCGGTGGTGTCTGACTTTATCTCCGGCGCGGTGGAAAAGCTGACGCCGAATGCTGCACCGGCGCACTGGGATCTGATCGAGGGGCAAGGGTCACTGTTTCATCCTTCCTATGCGGGCGTGAGCCTTGGTCTGCTGCATGGAGCACAGGCCGATGCCCTTGTGGTATGCCACGAACCCGGCAGGCCGCATATGCGAAGTTTACCGCATTATCCATTGCCTGACCTTGGGGAGACAATTGACGCAAACCTTGCTTTCGCGCGCCGTACGAACGAAGCGGCAGCGTTGGTTGGTATTGCCTTGAATACCTCGGCGTTAGGCAAGGAGGAGGCATATGAACTTTGCGCAGACACAGCGCGTCAATATGGTGTAGCTTGCACCGACCCACTGCGCATGGGTGTGGATGAGATTGTTACAGCGTTGGAAAGTTTGCCTCACTCATGAATAGACAAGCCGTTTTCCGGGCCGAAACATGGCGCCTGAAAGAACCTTTCCACATTTCCCGCGGCGTTCGTACAGAAGCTATTGTGACCGTGGTTGAGATATCTGCGGCTGGCCATGTCGGTCGCGGTGAATCCGTGCCATATGCACATTACGGAGAAAGCCAGGACAGCGTTATCGCCCAGATGCAAGGTGTGCGCAAGGCCATCGAAGGGGGCTGTAGCCGGCAGGATCTGCTACAACTCATGCCTGCGGGTGCCGCTCGGAACGCTATAGATTGTGCACTGTGGGACCTTGAGGCAAAAATGGCAGGGAGGACAGTTTATGAACTGGCGCAGGCCAGACCTGCGCTAGCACCTGTTACCGCACTGACGATCGGGATCGGGACGGTTGGCGAAATGGCGTTTAAGGCCGCGATGTTGCGCGATTGTGGCTTGATCAAGGTTAAGCTGAACCGCCATGACGTGGTTGAAAAAGTCCGCGCGATCAGGGCGGAGGCGCCCAAGCCGCGAATGATTGTTGACCCGAATGAGAGTTGGGAC
This sequence comes from Kordiimonas sp., assembly GCF_048260245.1. Classification (GTDB taxonomy): domain Bacteria; phylum Pseudomonadota; class Alphaproteobacteria; order Sphingomonadales; family Kordiimonadaceae; genus Kordiimonas. The sequence goes on from NZ_JBLXGZ010000006.1 coordinate 76,958, forward strand.
ATTGAACTGTTATCCGAGGTTCATGGAGACCTGGCCACCTTGGGTGTTGACATGCTTGAGCAGCCGTTGCCCGCAGGTGCGGACCAGGTACTGGATGATTTCCGTTGCATGGTTGCGTTGTGTGCCGATGAAAGCTGTCATACCACAGCCGACCTCACAACCCTTGAGAACCGCTATGATATCGTCAATATAAAGCTTGATAAGACGGGGGGCTTGACGGAGGCGCTCGCGCTGAAGAGGACGGCAGAAGCAAGGGGCTTTCGTGTCATGGTGGGTTGCATGATCGGCACCTCGCTTGCCATGACACCTGCTTTGGTTCTTGCGAATGGGGCCGAGTTTATTGATCTGGATGGGCCGGTCTGGATGGAGCAAGACCGCGTTGGCGGTCTGCTTATCGAGGATGGCCGTATTGAGCCGGGCCCGAAGCCACTTTGGGGACAATAGCAACGGATATTGCCGGCCAACTCTCCTCCCGGCACTGATGGCTTAAGCTATTTGAATGCTCTGCTGCTCTGGACAGTGACGGGTTCCGCTTTGCCTGCCGTATTTCCCGCACTGGACGGTTTACCATTAGCCTCTTTATGCTTTTTTTATATGGATGCCGTGCGTCCGTATCGAAAACTCATGCCGTTTATCTGATCCTTCGTTTGTCTGAAGGAGGTCGACAATGAGTGCGACGACGATGAAAAATGTAACCAAAACGGAGTTCGACAAATTTGCAGCAAAGCTGCAGGCGTGTCTGCGTCTCCACGAGGAAGCATTGAAAGCGGAAGGGCTGGAAGACGAGGTCAAGGAGCTGTCCGAGTGGATAGATCAGGTTTCCGCTGGCTCCGTCACCGTCATAGAGGCTCTCGAAATGCATGGGCCGCAGAATCTTCTCCATCTTAAAGAGAGGATCGCGCTTGCGCTTGAAGAGCAGCAGCGCATTGCAGAAGAGTCCCCAGCTGTGAATCGCAAGAAAGACAAGGAGCAGGGCAAGTATGCCGCTGCTTTTCATGATGTTTCAGAGGCGTTGGATCAACTCATAGAGGCATCAAGTTCTTTTAATATCAAAATTAACAAAGGAGATACTGGCGTGAAGCTCGTAACCCCCGTAGAAGATGGTCAACCCATCGATAGTGGCATTAATGATGAAAACCGTGCCGAGGTAGCAGAGGCGCTGGGCAGCATGCTGGCGTCAACCTATTCGCTCTATGTGAAGTCGCTATTTTACCACTGGAATGTCACAGGCCCTCATTTCCACAGTTTACACAACCTGTTCGAACAGCACTATCAGGACCTGCATGAAGCGGGAGACGAAGTTGCCGAACGCATTCGCGCTATTGGACACTTTACGCCTGGCACGCTCAAGGCCTTTGGTGCGCTCTCGAAAGTTCAGGATGACGATGAGCTGCCAGGGTCTGCAGAAGATATGCTGCGAAACCTCAAAAAAGCGCACTCCGTTTGTGCTGCTGAAGCTCGCAAAGTGCTGAATATTGCTGAAAAGGCGGGCGACGAAGTGACCGTTGATTTGATGGTCGAGAGAATGCGCTTCCATGATGAGGCCGGCTGGATGCTGGGTTCATCACTCTAAGAAATTTTAACGCTCTGGTATTCAATGGAGGAAATAATGAGTAACAATTTGAAAATTCTGCTTGCTGTGGTTGTTGCCGCGATTGTCGTGTTTATGGTTGTAGACCGTGATGATGATCTGGGTGATCAGATTGAGGAGACGGCTAACGACGCTGGCCGTGAGCTTGAAGACGCGACTGAAGAACTGAAAGAATAATTGACCTGCATGGGTCAAAGATATTGAAAAACGGGCCTCGGCCCGTTTTTTTATGCTTTCTTTGTGTTCCTAATGGAATATTTATATGGCGGTTTCTAGCTTGGAATAGGGCGAATTAAAACGAGGGCTGCATGTCACTGGATGTACTTGTATGTGTTAATGGACACCCCAGAAGCCACATGGTTGTTGATGCAGCCCTGAAGAAGGTCCAGGAGACGGGGTCAAGTTGGCGTGTGCTGTACGTTGACTTGGTTGACAGTGGGCCGGGGCACACACGTCGTCACGAGCGCACCATGCGCCTGCTTGAACGTGCGGCTTCCGCTGGGGCCGAAGTTGTGCATCTGGAAGTTGCCGACAGCGGGACTGCAAAAATAGATTACATTCAGGCGTGTCTGGACGCCGGTGAGATAATCTCTCACATATTTATCGGCCAGGTGGTGGAGACCGGGCTATCCTCTTTTTTTAAAAGCTCGCCTGCAGACCGCATCCTTCGCCGGTTTGGGAATTTGACACAAGTTACGGTTGTTCCCCTGGAAGGTGGGCTGGCAAAGCCGAGCCTTTGGACCCGGCTTAATATTGATACGATCTCGTGGGAGGCTGTCGTGGCTCCGGTCGTGGCTGTTGCGGGCGCTTTTCTGGCAGCCGAATGCGTGCGTGCCATGTTGCCCATGATCATGCACCGGATCAACATGCACAACATTGCGCTCATCTTTCTTCTTGCCTGCGTGATTGTGTCGCTTCGCTATGGCTTGCTGTCCGCATTGATTGCGTCTGCCCTCAGTTTTGGGGTTATCAACTATTTTTATGTTGTTCCTGTTGGGCAATTCAATCTCAGTACGATGACGGATTTCATCAATATCGCAATCTATCTGGGTGCGGCGATTATCGTTTCCTTTATGGGAGGACATGTCCGGGCAAGCGTCGAAAATGCAAGGCTGAAGGAGCGGCGATCTCGCGCGCTTTACGATATTCACCAACTGACAGCGGGTGCTGATAGCAAACATCAGGTGCTTGAAATTCTGGATAGGGAAGTTCATAAGCTTTTCAATATGGAGGTCGCCTTTTTTCTCCCGCAGGATAAGTCTGCAGAGGTGAGTGACAAGGCCGGTGTGGTGTTCTCACAATATCCTACAGACACGCACCTGGAGGATAAAGACCTGTTGGCGCTGCAGAAATGTTGGAACCAGGGCCAGACCGCAGGGTTCGGCGCCATGCTGGGGATCGGCTCAAGCTGGCGTTTTGAAATGATGGGCACAGGTCAAAAGAGGTATGGGGTTTTCGGGGTTAAAATCCCGATCAAGGCCCGGCTTGATGCGGGATTTGGTCAGTTGATGAACTCCATGACAGACCATGTTGCAGCCACGCTCGAACGGGTCGAATTGATGAATGAAATGACGGATAGCCGTTTTCGGGAGGAACGTGAGAAACTGCGTTCCATGCTGCTCTCTAGTGTCTCCCATGACCTGAAGACACCTCTGGCTTCGATCATAGGCAGTGTCAGCGTACTACGCAGTTTACGCAAGTCGGGCCGCATTACGGATGAACAGGAAGACACACTTACGGAGACCGCACTTGATGAAGCCCAACGACTGGACAGTTTCATTACCAATATTCTTTCCATGACGCGGATCGAGAGCGGCGAGATAGAGTTCTCCAATAGTTCACATGACCCCAAAGAGCCGGTGAGGACCGTGCTCAAAGCGCTGCGTTCCAGACTGAAGGGACGGGAAGTCCAAGTAACGGGTGACACAGACAATGTACACGTTATGATGGATGCTATGATGACCACGCAGGTGCTCCAAAACATTGTTGACAATGCCGCCAAATACTCTCCAGCGGATACGGAGATCGAGCTTTCTATGGAAGTTGCGGGCGACAATTTTTACTATCACGTGCGGGACCATGGTCCGGGTATTCCCAAAAACATGCTGACTCGTGTATTCGATAAATATGAGCGACTGAATAAAACCGATAGTCAAGTAGCCGGTACAGGGCTTGGACTTGCGATAGCCAAATCAGTGATGCGCGCGCAAGGCGGTGACGTGACGGTTAATAACCATGAAGAGGGTGGCGCGATTTTCACCTTAAAGTTCCCTTATAACAGCAGAGAAAGGATGGAGGCCGCCCAATGAATGTACTGGAAAATGCCAAAATTCTTGTGATTGATGATACGCCGTCCATCAGGACATTTCTGCGTATCTCCATGACAGATTATGGTGCGGTGTTTCTTGAGGCAGCTACTGCGGGGGAAGGGCAAGCATTAAGTACGGAAGAGAAACCCGACGTCATTATTCTCGATCTGGGCTTGCCTGATCGCGACGGGCTTGATTTGTTGCCTGATCTTCTTGCTTCGGGAGATGAAGATACGCCTAAAATTGTGGTTCTGAGCGTGCGTAGTGACCGTAGAACGCGCGAGCTCGCCTATGAGCGCGGCGCAAACGGCTATGTCACCAAACCCTTCATTATGGAAGACCTGATTGAGACGATCGAAAGCGTCATTAATTAGAGGGCGCGGACCTTTCGCGCACCTGCATCAGCTGTCTTGCCTCTTTCTGTTTATCCTCTCTTTATGCTTTCGGGCCCGCCTTCGCATTGTTCTCTAAGTCGTTAATCGTCATTCTGTACTCATCAACGCAGCGCATTAGTGATTTTAGAAAGCGCATTGCGGGTAATTTGAAAGACAGGAGAACGACGATGGCTACCGCTCAGCAGGAAATCAAAAATCTGAAGAAAGACCTGAACCAGATCAAGGAAATGCTCTCCGCTCAGGTTGAAGATGTTACACCAAATGGCGCCGCTGGTCCGCGCATTGACGTGGATGCGATGAAAGACCGTGCACGTGAGGCAGGCGAGAAGGCGCGCGAGTATCTTCGCAGCAAGCAGGACCAAGCAGTAGTGGCACGTGATAAGGCGGAGCAGACAATTAAAGACCGTCCGTTCGTGACGACAGCTGCTGCATTTGCCAGTGGTGCGATTGTAGCCGCTCTTCTGAGCCGTCGCTAAGAGCGACGCAGGAGCCGCTGCAGATGGTTGAAAGCCTTATAAAACTGCTGGCCGGGCAGGTCTTGACATCGAGGCCTGCGCTGGAGCGCCCCATTACCCAGGCAAAGTATGGCTTGCTCGGGGCGCTCGCGGTCGGTCTTGTTTCGGCGGCGGCAGCCCTAACTCTCGGCGGCGCGCTTTACGTTTGGCTCGCCGCGCTGGGAGTGCATCAGGCTTTGAGCCTGCTCGTAGTGGGAGCTCTGCTGGTTATCACAGCATTCGCCATCTGGGGTGTTTCGCGCCGCATGATGGAAAGAGAGATCAGATACCAGGAGATTCGAGCTGAAATCGAAGCCCAGCAGACAGCGCCTGCTGCAGGAGCCGATTTATTGATTATGGTGTCCAGCCTTCTGCAGGAAACCGCCAAGGGCTTTGCAGAGGGGCTAACTACCCCAAAGCCGGGCGGTGATCGGCATACATCGACAGGGGCTAGAGACACAGAAGAATCGCAGTAAAATCTGGAGACCGGCGGTTGCTGCCCGCCACTCCGGACACGCCCCAGGGGCCGTTTTTAACGGGTTTCCTCGCTTCCCCTGGGGCGTTATTCTTACTTTTATTTTCCCTAAACAGCGCCACATCATGGATCCGTTGCGCGCCTATAGACGGGGCCTATCTTGGCGATATCCTGCCGAACAGGCTGGGGCAACCAGAACTTCCTCAAGACTTACCTATTCCTCCTGTAAGACCTCACGTTTCAGCGCGTATAGCGTATTTATGGCTCCTTTATGCCAACCTCCTGCTCCGCCAATCGACCCCTGACGCCGACAAGGGTATTTTGCCTTATACAGAATGCAAATGAATGAACGGAGTTAGATATGACCAAATTGACATCAGTGATTTTTCTGATCGCCTCTCTTTTTGCGATTAGTGCATGTAACACTATTGAGGGTGTCGGCCGGGATGTGGAGTCCGTTGGTGATACCGTCGCGGACGAAGCCAAGGACTAAAACTCGAATACGACGCACAATCTACCCGAGGGGAGCAGCAATAATTTGCCTGCTCCCTTTTGCGTTTACGGACGGCAACAGGCCAGACGGGGCGCTATGTATGTGAAAACAACGCCATTTAGAGAGAGAAGACTACAAGCGACGTTTATCGGGCCATATCAGGCCAAGCTTGCGCACAAACAGGTGTCACCTTGGGGGGCACAAGGAAGGTCACTTCGAGCTGCCGTGACGCGCTCATTCTCTCATGCCTGGAAATAAGGGAGCGGCTCTTTACCTGGATGTCTTATTGCCGGACGGCTGTTGATCTTCTGGCTTGACCAGCTCTTCTTCAGCCATCGGGGCGCGGTCATATACGAAAGTGTCGGGCACATCTGCACCACCTGAGATAATAAAGGACATTGCCTCATCCAGCTTCCAGTTGGTGGGAACAATGTTTTCCACAGGTACGATCTCGAGATAGCCTGATGTTGGATTGGGGGTTGTTGGTACATACACGGCCGCCAGTTCACGGCCAGTACGGCTGTCTTTGAATGTTCGGGTTACGAGCCCCACTGTTTTCATGTCAGCCGAGGGAAATTCGATTAGCACAACGCGTTCTACTTCGTCGGAATTGGTTTGCATGGCTTCGGCCAGCCGTTTGATTGTATTATAGATGGTGCGGGCGACCGGAACGCGCTGGATGAGGTCATCGAGTAGTTTGAAAAATTTTTGGCCGAGCCAGCGCGAGGCCAACCAACCCACGAAATACAGAAGGCTCAACATTATGATAACGGCGAGCGTGGTTTGGAACCAGGGGTCCTTGACGACCCGAAATGCGGCGCCTCCGGGGTCGGCCCAAGCCGTCAGGAGATTGATCGCCGGCGCCGCCATCTGATGAATGAAATCCAGTATGACTCCTAGGAGCAGTAAGGTGAGCCAAATAGGGATAAGGGTGAAAAGGCCCACGATCATATTGTGCCTGGCCTTTGCCCAAAACGAATTCTTGTCCCCATGACTCATGACGTATCTCCAGATTACGTGGCAGGCTTAGAAGGGTAGTATGGCACCGGGGAGCCCTGCTGCAAGATGTTTTGATTTTCTGGTGTCGTTTCTTATACGAAATGACCTTTCCTGCGCTCTGGCGTGCGCGGATCGGAAATTTTTTGTGACAGGAAACGACCGAGAATAAGCAGAACAACGAGAGCGCCGGCCATAAGGCTCATTTCCACACTGGCGATATCCTCGATGGATTTCATCTGGGCAAGCTCACCACCCGCGACCACGTAAAACGCAATCCATGGCACCACGCCAACCAGTGAAGCCAAAAAGAAACGCAGGGCGCTGATATTCGTAACGCCCATGAGCAGGTTGGTCAGGCCAACAGGAAGGCCGGGGACGAGACGCAGTAACAACACGTAAAACCCGCCCATTTCTTCGATCGCCTTATCTATGGAAATAACCTGCCCTGGAAAACGCCCCCTGACCGCGTCCTGAAGGATGTAACGCGCGACCAGAAACGCCGCTACTGAACCCAGTGCCGCGGCAAAGCTGGCTGTAACGGTTCCGACGAGGGGACCAAATATTGCCCCAGCCATCAAGTTTAGCACAAAAGGACCCGGGATGTAGAGCGCCACGAACAGAGTGTACCCAAGCATGAAAGCCATCACAAACAGTGCCGGCGTGGCTTCATATTGGCTGCGCATAAATTCAAGGTTTTTCTGCACTGCATCAAGCGTCAGATAGCCTTCGTTCACCAGAAAGAAACTGCCAACACCTGCAATCAACAGCAGGGCGACGGTTAGTTTTGTCTTGAAGGTCATCCGGGGTCTCCTCAGGTAATGCGTGTCGGGTAACACAGCTCACGCTAAGGTGTCACAGGATATATAAGGGATAAATGCTCACCGCGGGAGCGCGGATAAAAAAGCCATAAATATCTGTGGAGCCCATGCCCTGCTAATGAGATCGCCGGTTTTTATGTTTTTTTTATGCACAGCCTATCCGGCGCGCATCTCATTTTTAGCGGCCTGCCTATATGCTTAGATGCAAGGAAAAAGGAAAATAGAGTTATGCGAGTACCGGAAAATTCCAAGGCTGTCACGCGGACGGAGCGTGGGCGAGCGCGCAAAGTAGGGTTTGAGATAGAGTATGCCGGAGTGCCGTTATGGCGGGCTGCGCGTATTGTTCAAAAGCTATTTGGCGGTGATATTGAGGAACTTTCGAAGGCGGAATGGTATGTCGCTGACACGACTTTAGGTCACTTCAGATTGGAGATCGACGCCGAGCCGGTAAAAAAAATATTAGCAGGCATGGAATACAAAGCCAAAACGAAACCGGACGGTTTCGACCGCCTGATGAAGAAGACGGCCGATGCCGCCGGAGACGTGGTTACATCTATTTCGGAAAAAATCGCTCCGCTAGAAATCATTGCGCCCCCTATACTTATAGACGAGATTGCCGAGCTTGACCGGTTGCGTGAAGCGCTTTTTTTCGAAAACGCGCAGGATACCCAGTCATCACTGCACCATGCCTTTGGTTTGCATATTAATCCGGAAGCGGTGTCGTTGGAGGCAAAGAGTGTTGTAAAGCACATTCAGTCTTTTGCGCTTTTATACCCATTGCTCAAGGAACTGCATGCGGTTGATATTGCCCGCCGGATGACACCTTTTATCGAGCCGTATAGCGATGACTACCTGCAGCACTTGCTTGCAGATGACTATGAGCCCACCATGAACCAGTTAATCAGGGATTATCATCGTTTTAATCCCAGCCGCAACAAGGCACTGGATATGTTACCCATGTTTGCTGAGCTAGACAGCAAGCTGGTGCAGGAGCTTTACGGTGAAGATGAAAAAATCAATGCACGCCCCACCTACCATTATCGTTTGCCTAACTGCGAAGTCTCGAACGGGAGCTGGTCGTTAATGACTGAGTGGGACCGGTGGTTGTTGGTAGAAAGCCTCGCGCTTGATGAAGACCACCTGAAAGATATGAAGCGAGAGTACCGGGAAGACCCGCAAACATTTTCCGACAAGATGAGCGAGCAGGGCACGGTGAAAGCTGGCCAGCGTCTCTCCGTCGGAGGTGGGTAACATGACAGTTGTACAGGAAAACAGCCGTCCCTTAATAGGCATCACAACGGGAGCAAAAGCCAATTACCTTGCATATACAGCGATCGGATACGGTATCTGGTTGGCTGGAGGTCGTCCCGTACGGGTGAGCCCGAAACATAACCTGAGACTTACGCGGAACCTGACTGGACTTGTAGTTTCGGGCGGTGCCGACATCAATCCAAAACTATATGGCCAGACTAATACGCATAGTGTCGGCTTGGACCCATACCGGGACAGGCTTGAAGCCGAATGCGTCGAGATGGCTTATGCAGCCAAGCTTCCTCTCCTTGGCATATGTCGTGGCGCGCAGATGATCAATGTTGTCCGTGGTGGCGACCTGCATCAGGATGTTCCCTCGATCTTCGATGGCTTTTTGCCCACTCAAAGTACGTTTGGTAAGGTTTTTGCGCGTCGTAAGGTGATTATTGACGGGAAAAGCAACTTGCGTACTCTACTTGATAAGCCTGACGATCTTTGGGTGAATAGCCTTCATCATCAGGCAATCAACCGCTTGGGCGATGGCTTGCTCAGTATTGCCCACGACGCCGAGTTTGGCATGGTGCAGGCAATAGAGGGAGCTGATCGAGATCATTTTGTTATTGGCGTCCAGTGGCACCCGGAGTTTATGTTGTATGCCAGCGCCCAGCGCCGTATCTTTGCCGCGCTGGTGGCCGCAAGTGCCAATGGCGGCTCTCTCGCAAAGGACCGCCGTGAAAATTATTCGCGGGACATCAAGGCTCAATTGTTTTCAGACAACCCTGCTTAGGGAACATTGCTAAGCTGGGACCATATGGGATTATATTCATATTAAATATGTTGTGAGAGGGACCTGACTGGTACCGCAGCATAGGGGGATAGATTATGAAACAGAAGAAAAGCACGATTCTGGTGGTCGATGACGAACCTCAGATCAGGAAACTCCTTAAAATTTCGCTGGAAGCCAATGACCTGAAGTGCGAGGCGGCGGAAAAAGGTGGTGAAGCGGTCAGGTTGACTGCGTCTCTCAAGCCAGACCTGATCCTGCTGGACTTAGGCCTGCCTGATATGGACGGTAAGGATGTTATTGCACAAATAAGGGAGTGGACCCAGGTCCCTATTATCGTTTGTTCAGTAAGGGACGGTGATAAAGAAATGATTGAAGCCTTTAATAGAGGGGCAGATGATTATGTTACCAAACCCTTTAATCCGGATGTCTTGCTGGCAAGGATTACGGCAAACCTCAGAAAAGCCGCTACACAGGAGGCAGGTGAGCCAATTTTGAAGAACGGCCGGATCAAAATGGATCTTGTGCGGCATGAAGTGCTGATTGACGACGAAAAGGTGGATTTTACACCGAAAGAATATGACCTATTGCGCTATTTTCTGGTGCAGAGGGGCAAAATGCTTACCCACCGGCAGATCCTGCATGAGGTCTGGGGACCAGCGCATGGCGACGACATGCAGTATTTGCGTGTCTATGTAAGTCAGGTCAGGGAAAAGATTGAGCTGGACCCAGCCAGCCCCGACTATATCGTGACGGAATCCGGTATTGGCTACCGCATGGAGTTGGTGGAAGACTGAGCAGGGGTGTTGCTCGTCATGGCGGCTACTGCGGAATTTATCGTCGCTTTATGAAAGCACGCGGCAGTGCATATCGAGAATTCATCTGAAGCCTCTTAAACTGCATACAGTTGCAGATTTTGCCTGTTCAGGAGGTTCTAATGAAGAAGATTTTATTGACATTGCCGCTCGCTTGCGCGCTTACAGCTTGTGCATCGACCGGTCCCCGCTACATTGCTGCCGATGAACCCGGTGACTTTGGTTATTATGAAAGTGTGATCGAAAAAAATCGCTATCGTATTGCTTATAAAACTGAAGGCGATGATGCGGGTTTGGCCCGCGACTACGCCTTGCTGCGTGCGGCCGAGCTAACATTGGAAAAAGGTTATGACTGGTTTGAGGTTGTAGACCGTGACACGGATATCGACCGCGGTGAAGGTCATGCTCATGCGGTAACCCACATGCGCGTTCATGCGACCACATACCGTGAATGCGGTGTGTTGTCCTGCCGTACGGTGACCCGGCCCGCTTACATAGAACCGATGACAACGGAGACGCGCTATCGTGGCCGCGAAACTACGGTTACGTTAGTTGAAATCGTCATGGGCGAGGGTGACAAGCCTGACGGCGGCGCTTTTTATGAGGCGCACGGTCTCGTTGAAACCATGCGCGAACGTCTCTAATTACCAGGCCGAGCTTAATAGAGGAAAGGCACAGCCCGGTTTGGCTGTGCCTTTTTTTTCATCATTATTTTCTGGGGGTGCGTTCGGTGTGCTTATCCAGCGACAGTTTATCTGCAATGCGTTCCCAAGGCACCAGCTTGAAGTTCTGACGTTCAGCTGGGGCAATGTTGCGTCCGTCTTGTGCAACAAATACACCATACGGGAACCGCGGCCCTAGAGGGGTGCTGATGATATCCAGACCATCTGTCTCGGAGGAACCGTCGATACCAGCTTCGCTGTTGGCAATCACGCGGAATGAACCCCGATAGGTGTGTGGTGCCTGCCGGTCAAAGAGCGCATAGCTATTGTTGCCTTGGCTTGATAGCACAATATAGCCATTTTCTCCTTCACCATAATATATCGAGACACCTTCAAGGTCATCTTTGAGTGCCGGATTCATAGTGGGGTCAGTGATTTTTGTACGAGTTGCACCGGAATCTGGCTCCGCACCATATTTCCACAGCGCCACGTCTTCTTCCGCGACAAACAGCGACCCGGTGTCGTCGTCTGCGGTACAGCCTTCAGCGGTACTGCCAACTGCAAACTCACGCACAGCCGTTGTTTTAACCCGACCATTGGTTCCCTCTTCAAGGCGCCATTGGCGTACAAGGCCATCTTTTTCGTTCATAAAGACATAAGTGTTATTGTCGTTGGCGCTTTGATACATACACAGGCCGTACGGATCATGCATGTCTGTCTTCTGAACGCCATCTGCGATGTCCGATAGCATACCGCTATCCTCATCCATCACATAAATCGATATGCTTTCATCGGTCCGGTTACTGGCCGTTACAATGGTTAGCTTTTGGTCACCAATGGTGACGCCGTAGCGAATGTCTACGTTATTTACCCGGCCATCCGGAAGATATTGATGAACGGTGCCGTCCAGCTTGTAAGAATATAATCCGCCTTGTTTGTTGGTGCCCAGAATCAAGCTTTCGGCCGGATCGGTCGGGTGCACCCAGATAGCCGGGTCGTCGGCCGCATCGCCGCCGTCAGCCACAGGAGCCGTTTCCAGCGTCGGCTTGACAAGAGCAAAGCTTGAGCTGGCGTCGGCGCCGTCTGAAGCGGTGAAAGTGTCAAAAGCGTATGTTTTGGCGATTTCGTCGATTTTTACCAACTTGAAATTAGTGGCGTCGTCGCCGTTGTCTTCGTCCGCTAACACCAGATATCCGCTGCCAGCGAACAGGCTACCGGCGTTATCAACCGCGTCATAGAGCCCACTCGCTGTAAATTTGGCGCTGCCTACATAGCGGTGATCATCCTCAACGTCATATAGGTTGACTTGGCTCGTTTCGACATCCGACGCAAAAAGTACAGCTTGGCCACTTGCTGTATGATGCAATGCCAGCCCGCCTACTTCACCATTGAAGTGACCAAATTTTTTCACGTCTATCAATTCAGGTACTGTCTCTGCCTCGACGTCAGCGTCGAACTGCCAGACGCCGACCGCTTCTTCTGTTACGTAAACTGTGTTGCGGTGGCTATCGGTTACACAGAATTTTGGCTCGGTACCCAGTTGCAGGGACCTGATGAGCTTACTTTTAATTTCGCCGTTATCGGCACTATAGATATTCCATTGCTCGACCTGACCATTGCTCGCGAGCAAAAACGCATAAGTCTCTCCGTCCAGTGGGCTTTTTAGGGCACACATGCCTTCCAGTAGTTGGGCAGACTTGATGGCTCCGGCCTGCTTTTGTTGCAGGGTGCCATTCACGAGTTCGTATGCATTCAAGCTACTGTCCGATGTATCAAGCGCCAGCAGGAGACCGGGTGAGCTACTTCCCAATCCTGGGACGATGTCGAACGATTCAATCTCCCCCCCTGATGTTTTGGAGAGCAATTGCCCGTTGGCGTCGTAGACTTCAATGCCATCCTCAACAGCGCCCAGTATATATTCAGGCGCATTATCTGTGCCTGGCCAAATCAGAGCCGCAGCAGCGCTGTCAGACGTGCTGGGTACTGTCTCCAAGGTGACGGCAACGGTTTTTATTGCAGGTAAACCGCTGGTATCGCTGTCTTTTGCTGATTCTGCTTTTGGCGAGCAGGCGGCGAGAGCGATGACTGCAGCAGTCGCTAAATATCGGTTGAATTTCATTTTGGTTCCTCCCTTTCAGGCTTCCCGAACCTCCAATATGCGTTGTTTCGCATAGCTTTCAAGAGGAAAAGAAAGAAAATTTTCATTTCTGTTGAAAAAAAGAATATAAATTCTATAATAACTCAAACGGAAAAGGTAATTCCCATCATTAATGGGCTTCTGTATCCGTCGGAAGGTGCTTCGCGCTCAGGTACATCTGCTCGGTCGGGCGCGGGTGAAAAGGTTATCAGATGAAACAAAACAGGGAACCTGGGGAGGTTAACATGAAACACGCAATATTAAAGAGCCGACTATTATGTTCGTGCATGATATTGGCTTTGGCGCCGCAGGCCATGGCGCAGGACGAAGAGGTCTCTGATCAACCTGCAGCAGATATCAATTTGGAAGAAATCGTGGTTACCGGTAAAATTGTTACACGGAACCGCACGGCATCCGTGTCGCCGGAACTGAGCTACGATACCGAATTTTTCCAGAAGTTTGAGCCTATTTCTGCAGGCGACATGTTGAAACGCGTGCCAGGCGTGGCATTCACAAGTGATATTGGTGAATATGATGCCCCGCAAATGCGCGGTATGGCGGATGGTTTCACCCAGGTGCTAATCAACGGCCGCCCGGTTCCCGGGGCAGGGAATGATCGTACGGTTCTGGTGGACCGTATTCCTGCTGAAATCATCGAAAAGATTGAAGTTATTCGCAGCCCGGGCGCCGACATTGATAGTCAGGGCGTCGGGGGAACCATCAATATAGTGCTCAAGGAGGGGGCAACCCTTCCTGAGGGCGGGTCTATTCGTGCCAGTGCATTATATTCGGCTAAAGACAAAGAGCTACGCGGTGCCGGTGCGGTTTCCTACGCAGGGCGCAGTGACAACGACAGGGTCTTTTATTCTGTTACCGCAAATATCCAGCAACGTTTTAATGCCAAGAAATTTGTCGAGGAGACTATTGTCGCCGGTGATTTTCCCAATTCCGTTGATGGCCGGGAGCTTTTTGCTCCTGATGATTTTAACGCATCTGTCGCCGATGGCCGCGCGCACCAGCTTGACAGCCGCGAGAACCTAGACATCTCTCTCAATGCCGATGTGACCTTCAAGGTCGGAGATGCTGGTGAGTTTCGCGTGGATGGCTTTTATATTGATACCAACCGTGACGAGCGTGAGGATACGACCGAATGGGAGCGTGACGACGGCGAATTGGTTGGTGACAAAGTGGCAAGTCAGGATACCGCGATTGACCAAAAAAGTTTTGGCATAAGCGGCCTTTACGAGACAAGCCTGTCAGATATTACATCCTTTGATGCTATGGTGCGCTATAGCAAATTCGAGAATACAGAAGATCAGTATGATCGTGAATTTGACTTCGATGATGGCAGTGAAAGTCTTGAAGACCGAGAGCGTGAGCTTGTTGACAGTGTAGACAAGGAATTCGCCGCAGATTTTGGCATCGAGCACGAGCTGGACTTCATGTCATTGAAATATGGCGGGTCCGCCAAGCTCAAGAAACGCGATTATGGCCTTACTCTCATGGAAGCTGATGACGCGGGGGTTCTTGACGTCGATAGTGAAAGCGACTTCGAGGTCAAAGAGAACCGCTACGATGCTTACGTTGTGGGAGAATGGCAACTGGGCAGTTCGATGACCGTTGAGACAGGCCTTAGGCTTGAGCACACCAAAACAACTGTCAATACGGTCGGCGCCGGTGAAGCTTCCAGCACGGTTACGCTCCTGAACCCGTCTCTGCATGTGCAGAGGGATCTGGGTGAAAACGGCCAGTTGCGCCTTAGCGTCGCCCGTACGGTGCGGCGTCCCACCTTTGACCAGTTGGTGCCCGCCGAGTTGCAGGATGAACCGGATGATGACGATATCACCATTGGTAACCCTGATCTGGCGATGGAAAAGTCCTGGGGACTTGATGTTGGCTACGAACATGTCCTGCCCAGCAACGGTATTTTCGGGGTGAATTTCTTTTACCGCAAAGTTTCAGACCTTTCCCAACTGGTGCGAACCGGGGACACTGAAGACGGTGGGCTCTACAGCTATGCTAATGTCGGGGACGGCAAAACATATGGTGTCGAATTTGACGTCAGTACACCACTTTCGTTCCTTGGGCTGGATGAAACGGGTTTCTTCGCGAACTATACCCGTATCTGGTCCAGTAGGTACGATGAGTTTTTGCAGCAAGACGTGCGCTTTAATCATCAGCCCAAATATGTCTATAACTTTGGGATGACGCAAAACTTCCCAAGTATCGAAGCAACAACAGGCTTCAGCTATCAAAAGCAGGGCTTGGCGCGAAGCGTGTTTTTCGCGGAGATCGAAGATCAGTATTATGGCGGAAACCTCGAACTCTTTGTTGAGAAACGCTTCGATTTCGGCTTGGTGTTGCGCCTCACGGCGAACAATCTGCTTAATGCGGAGAGCAATCAGGCAGAGCGTAATTTTGACAGCCTTGCCGATATGCGGGCGGGCGTGGTTGACGAATTCGAGGTTGAGCGCGAAAAGTCAACTCGCGTCTTTCTTCTGACAGCACGATATAATTTCTGATACTCCTTTCCCATGTGCTTTGGGGCACATTTGGAGACTGGGGCCGGTTTTCCGGCCCCTTTTTTTTGCAGGACAATGAAACAAAAAAAGCCGACACATATGACTGTGTCGGCTTTTAGTGGTGAGGATATTGACGTTATAGCGCGACGGTTACCCCTTCTAAGAATGATCGTGACGCCGCTTCTGCCAGAACCAGGGCTCGCAGGCCGTCTTCGCCAGACGTCAAGGGCTCTGTGCCTCCGTCCAGTATATCTCTGAAGTGCAATACTTCGCGCCGGTAGGCCGAGGCGTAACGTTCCAGGAAAAAATGCTGAATTTTATCTGTTGATTCGCCACTGCCCGTATTAATGCGAACAGTACTTTCGTGCCTGTTGCCTGCACAGGCGAGGCCAAGGCTGCCATGGACCTCAATCCTTTGATCATAACCATACACAGCGCGGCGGCTGTTGGATATCTGGCACAGTTTACCGGACGCGGTGCGAAGGGTCACGAGCGCACTGTCGATATCACCTGCGTCCGCAATCTGGGGATCGATGAGGCAGCTTGCCTGCGCGGTCACGAAGGCCGGTTCTTCACCAAGCAACCAACGCGCCATGTCAAGGTCATGGATCATCATGTCTTTGAATAGCCCGCCACTTGTTTTGATATAGGATACCGGTGGAGGGGACGGGTCGCGGCTGGTAATGTGTACCATCTCGACGTCGCCAATTAGTCCCTCACTGGTCCGACGTTTAAGCGCTGCGAAATCGGGATCGTAGCGCCGATTGAAACCAAGGAGCAGGGGCACGTTCCGTGCAGTCGCTCTCGCGATCGCCTTTTCCGTTCGGCCAACATCGAGCGCGACCGGTTTTTCGCAAAATATTGCTTTGCCTGCGTCGGCTGCCTGCTCAATCAGGTCCGCGTGGGTGTTTGTAGCGCTGGCAATGACGACTCCGTGCACGGCAGGGTCTGCCAGTGCGGTCTCAAGATCCGTCACCTGCCCACCACATTGCCCTGCGATTCTGGCCGCTGCCTCTGCTACCGGGTCCACGATGTGTCGTAACTCGATGCCGTCTGTCGCTGCTATATTGGCAGCATGTATCAATCCGATGCGACCTGCGCCAATCAGACAAATCCCATGACTCATATTGGGTTTCCTCCCAGAAAAATTACAAAACAGAATTAAAATTCTTGACCTATTATTAAAATAGAATAAATATTTCTTTTCGTAAATGGTATTTATATACAAAGGTCATCGCGCATCGTACCACGGGCGTCAATCTACCGGGGAGGGCTTATGTTTGAGCATATCACAGACTATCGCAATGGTTTCGAAGTGGGCTATACCGCTATCACGGAGCACACCGATCCAAACGAACCAACCGGGATTGGCGTTGCAGTTTGGCGATTGCAGGCAGGCGACAGTATAAGCGTGCAGTTCAAGAACGAGACAGCGTGGCTTCTCATGAGCGGCAAAGTCACCCTCAAGATTGGCGGCAAAGTGTTGACGTGGTCGCGGGGGTCATTGTTTGATGAACATCCCTCCTGCGTGCACGGAGCAAAGGGCGTTGAGTTTCAGGTAATCGCCGACACCGATGCCGAGTTTACCATCTATCAGTGCGACAATACTGCGACGTTCCCGACTGAAGTTTACGCCCCCGAGAAGGGGATTGATGAACCGCGGGGCAAGGGGCAGGTTGGTGGAACCTGCTTGCGTTTTGTGCGCACTATCTTTGATGACACGAACTCGTCGCCTGATGCCCAGCTTGTTTTGGGTGAAGTTATCACGATGCCGGGGAAATGGTCATCCTATCCGCCGCATCATCACGCTCAACCCGAGATATACCATTACCGCTTCACGGACCCGCGTGGTTGGGGGCACGGTGAGTTGGATGATGATGTGCTTAAAATTCGCCCCTATGACAGTGTTCGTATACTTGATGAAAAGACTCATGCGCAGGTCGCAGCACCTGGGTACGGCATGTACTATGCCTGGGTTATTCGCCATCTGCCGGACAGTCGTTATGGCATCCCCGAATTTGTTGATGAGCATGCCTGGACCATGGATAAAGACGCGGACTTCTGGCAGCCCAAAGGGATTACCCTATGACACGCGAAAAGTGCCTTGATGTCATCTGTATGGGGCGAGCTGGCGTCGACCTCTACGGTGAGCAAGTGGGCGGATTGCTGGAGGATATGAGCAGTTTTGCCAAGTATATTGGCGGCTGTCCGGCGAATATTGCTGTGGGGACGGCCCGGTTGGGGCTCAAAAGCTCCCTTCTCAGTCGTGTAGGGGATGAGCATATGGGCCGCTTCATCCGTCAGACGCTTGTCGCGGAGGGTGTGGATGTCAGCCACCTCCGCACAGACAAAGACCGGCTTACCGCGCTGGTGTTTCTGGGGATACGTGACCGGGATACCTTTCCGCTGATCTTTTACAGGGAAAACTGCGCCGATATGGCCCTGGACGCAGATGATTTTGACGCCGACTACATCGCATCGGCAAAAGCCTTGGTCGTGACGGGGACACATTTGTCCAAACCCGGTGTGCGGCATGCCAGCTTTAAAGCTGTAGAATATGCAAGAGCCGCAGGGACTAAGGTTGTCTTCGATATAGACTACCGTCCAGTACTTTGGGGGCTTACGGCGCTTGGTCTTGGTGAGGAACGTTTTGTGGCGGATTCAGCCGTTAGCGAAAGCGTGGCCGAAATACTTCCGCTTTGTGATCTGATCGTCGGCACAGAGGAAGAGTTCCACATTGCGGGGGGCTCCACTGATACGATGTTGGCACTGAAGCAAGTGCGGCAGAAAAGTGATGCGACGCTGGTGCTGAAATTGGGTCCGGAGGGTTGCACAGTTTTTGAGGGTGATATCCCTCACAAGCTTGAGGAAAACAAACTCCAACCTGGTTTTCCGATTGAGGTGTTTAATGTTCTGGGGGCAGGGGATGCCTTCATGTCGGGCTTGCTGCGAGGCTATATTGCCGGGCGCGATTGGGACGAAAGCTGTCGCCTTGCAAATGCCTCCGGTGCGCTGGTCGTTTCACGGCACGGCTGTGCACCTGCCATCCCCAGTTACGAGGAAATACAGCACTTTATCGCCAAAGGTAGTGCGCATCATAGCTTGCGCCATGATCAGGAACTTGAGCAATTGCATTGGTCCACCACACGCCAGCGAAAGTATGACGAGGTGCTGGCGTTCGCCTTTGATCACCGAAAGCAGCTTGAAGACATGGCCAGAGATGCGGGCAAGGGCACCGAGGCCATCGCTGAATTTAAGACGCTGTGTTTCAAGGCATTTTCACAGGCGAAGGTCCATTATAGTGGCCGGGGTCTCGGCTTGCTGTGTGATAGCCGGCTTGGGCAAGATGCCCTTGATGAGGCCAGCGGTGGCGATATATGGATAGGACGGCCAATTGAATATCCGGGGTCGAGGCCCCTTAAGTTTGAGGGTGGCCCCAGCCTGATGCAGACACTGCGTGAGTGGCCTGAGGAACACTGCGTGAAATGCCTCGTTTTTTACCATCCCGACGATACTGAATCGTTGCGGGCGGAACAAGAAGCTGAATTGCTTCGTCTGGCAGCTGCAGCGCGGGCAACGCGCCATGAACTGTTGGTCGAAATTATACCGCCTGTTGATCTGCCTCGGTCAGATCACACTATCGCCAACGTCATAGAACGCCTCTACGATATCGGCATTTATCCTGACTGGTGGAAATTACCTAGCCCGTTGTCGGATGATGAATGGCAGACGTTGTCAGACATTGTGCGCGAGCGTGACCCACATTGCCGGGGTATTGTCCTTCTTGGCCTTGATGCACCCGAAGCGGATGTGATGGCGGCAATAATAACTGCTGCGCAACATTCTGTCTGCAAGGGCTTTGCTGTTGGCCGTACCATTTTTGGTGACGTTGCCCGCGGCTGGTTTGCGGACGATATTGCAGACGAACAAGCAGTGGCAAGTATGGCGGAACGATACCGGCGTTTGATTGATGGCTGGATCACTGCCCGTGAAACAGCCTCGGCGAAGCAAAAGGTAAAGGCATGAAAACGACACGCTTAACGATGGGTCAGGCGCTGGCGCGCTACCTGATTGCGCAATCCGTTGACGTGGACGGAGAAATATTGCCAATGTTTGAGGGTGTTTTTGCGATCTTTGGGCATGGCAATGTTGCAGGCTTTGGGGAGGCACTGTCACAGGTACAAGACAGCCTCCCGACGTTTAGGGCACATAATGAGCAGGCTATGGCTCATGCTGCAATTGCTTTTGCCAAAGCCAAGCGACGGCGCCAGATGATGGCATGCACTACCTCTGTAGGGCCAGGAGCGACCAACATGGTTACGGCCGCAGCGCTTGCCCATGTCAACCGGTTGCCGGTGCTGTTGTTACCGGGTGATACGTTCGCGAACAGGCGTCCGGACCCGGTCTTGCAGCAGATAGAGAACCCCCAATGTTCTATTGAAGTTGCGAATGAATGTTTCCGCCCGGTCAGTCGCTATTTTGACCGTATTACGCGACCTGAGCAGCTTGTAACAAGTTTACCGCAAGCCATGCGGGTGCTGACGTGCCCGGCGGATTGCGGCCCGGTTACACTTTGTTTGCCACAGGATGTGCAGGCGGAGGCTTATGACTTCCCTCAGGCGATGTTTGAGCCTCAGGTGCACAGGATGCGCCGTCAGGGGCCTGATCTGCATGAGCTTGAGAGGGCGGTACAATTGCTTTCCAAGGCTTCCAGGCCACTCATTATTGCTGGTGGCGGTGTTTTGTACAGCAAGGCGGAAGAAGCGTTGTCTTCTTTCGCGCATCATCGCGGTATTCCTGTTGCAGAAACGCAAGCGGGTAAAGGTAGTCTGTCGTGGGCGTCTGAACTCAATGTTGGCGGTATCGGGGTTACCGGCACCAAAGGCGCCAACGAATTGGCGATGGAAGCCGACCTGATTTTGGCGGTTGGCACCCGGCTTGCTGATTTCACGACCGGGTCGCGGTCGCTGTTTGCGAACCCCGACGTGCAGATATTAAATCTCAATGTAGCAGCGTTTGACGCGGTGAAGCATCGTAGCGTGCCGTTGGTCTGTGATGCGAGGTTGGGGCTCTCTTTGCTTGAAGAGGTGATGCCTCCGGCTGAGGGACGCCGAGTGCAGGCCGCGGAAAAAAGAAGAGAATGGAATGAGGTCACTCAGAACGTGACCAAACCGGATACCCGTCCGCTGCCGTCCGACGCACAGATTTTGGGCGCACTGAACCGTGCGGTGGATGCTCGCGATGTAATTGTCGCCGCAGCGGGCGGGTTGCCTGGAGAATTGCACAAGCTTTGGCAGGTCAAAGCACCCGGTACATATCATCTGGAATATGGTTTCAGTTGCATGGGGTACGAAATCGCTGGCGGTTTGGGCGTTAAGATGGGGACCCATGACTGTGATGTGTTCGTACTTGTAGGTGACGGTTCCTACCTGATGATGAACTCTGAGCTTTCGACATCCATTTTGATGGGCCAGAAGCTGATTGTGGTGCTTGTGGACAATGGTGGCTTTGGCTGTATCAACCGACTGCAAGCGGGCACCACGTCGCGTCCCTTCAATAACCTTTTCGACAGCGGTACACGCATTGACGGGGTGAGGCCGATTATTGATTTTGTGGCTCATGCTCGTTCGCTTGGTGCGCGTTCTGAAAAAGTAAACGGGATAGGAGATCTGGCCTCTGCGGTACGCCGCGCGAAGGTTGCAGACAAAACCAGCGTCATCGTGATTGACGCTGACCCTTCGGTCAGCACCGATGAAGGTGGCCACTGGTGGGATGTGCCCGTTGTAGAGCAATCGGATAGCGCTGGGGCCGATGAACGGGTTTCGCATTATAACCAAATGAAAAGAAAGCAAAAAATTGATGGCTGATAACGTCCGTATCGGCACCAATCCGATCGCGTGGTCCAACGACGACATGCGTGAACTGGGTGGTGCGACCCCTCTTGAGGTTTGCTTAAGCGAGGCAGCAGAGGCGGGATATACCGGGATAGAACTGGGTCACAAGTTCCCGCGTGACGCAAATCTACTTAAACCTATCTTGGCGGCGCATGACATTGAGCTTGTTTCAGGATGGTATTCTTCCGAACTGCTCTCTCGCTCCGTTGAGGAGGAAATCAGGGCTCTTGAACCACACTTGTCGCTGTTGACGGCGATGGGGTGCGAGGTCGTCGTCTGGGCGGAAACCAGCCGCTGTATACACGGCGAGCAAGGGGCCAAACTCTCTTCACGTCCTGTTATGACTGAGGAAGAATGGCCGGTGTTCACTCAGCGGCTGTCTGAGATTGCGGCGCACCTATCCAGACGTGGACTGAAACTCGCATATCACCATCACATGGGTACGGTAATTGAAACCGAGCCGGAGATTGATCGCTTGATGGTTGAAACGAGCGATGATGTTGGTCTTTTACTTGATACGGGGCATTTAACCTTTGCTGGCGGCGATCCTCTCGCGGCGGTGCGTCGCCATATAACCCGTATTGTGCATGTTCACTGCAAAGATGTGCGCAACGCTGTGTTGGCGGGAGTGAAAGCGGAGGATACCAGCTTTTTGCAGGCTGTTGTCGATGGTGTGTTTACGGTACCTGGGGACGGAGACGTTGACTTTCTGCCTTGCCTTCAAGTGCTGGCAGCTGCGGGTTACAAAGGCTGGCTTGTGGTTGAGGCTGAGCAGGACCCCGCGAAAGCTAATCCGTTTGAATATGCCAAATTGGGATACAACACACTTTCTCAACTCTCGCGGGAGGCCGGGCTTGCATAAGCCCGGTTTATCTCTGATTTATTAATCAAGGTTGAGCCAAGTTCGTTGCTCGGCTGACGTAATCCATGTGTCAATTATCCGCTCAATGTCGCGCGCCTGATAGAGGTCGACGGGTACGGGGGCGCCCGCCACAATCGCTTTCATCAACCTGTTCACCTCAATGATCTTAAGGTCGTTGTAGCCAAGGCCATGTCCCGGAGCAGGGCAAAATGCGCCAAAGTCCGGACAACTGCTATCCACCAGCAAGGTCTTGAAGCCCGCGCGCCCAATCGGTGCATTGGCTTCATACAGCCTCAGTTCATTCATGCGCTCCTGATCAAACTCAATACTGCCTTTGGTGCCAACGATCTCGAAGGCAAGCCCCTGTTTTTTGCCGAGGGCGATACGGCTGGTTTCGAGGATGCCCATCGCACCGCTTTCGAATCTCACAAGTGCTTGCGCCTGATCATCGTTTTCCACGGTTCGCATCGTACCTGTGTGATCTTTGCGTCTCTGGATGACCGTAGTGGTATCGCCCGACAATGAAGAGGCCGGCCCGGCAAGATGCATGGCCATGCCTATAATATGGGACCCCATGTCGCCTAGCGCGCCGGTGCCTGCTGCGGTGCGTGAGCAACGCCAACTGAAGGGCACGTCAGGGCTGGCCATGTAATCTTCGTTATGTCTGCCGCGGAAATGTACGATCTCTCCCAGTTCCCCGCTGTCGATCATGGTTTTTGCAACGCTGATCATCGGATTGCACAGATAGTTGTAGCCCAGCATATGGACCAATGGATTTGTATTTGTTGTTTGCGCTTCGTACGCATTGATGATTGCTTCAGCTTCTGTTGCATCGAGAGCGAGCGGCTTTTCGATATAAACATGTTTACCGGCTTGAATTGCCGCGATGGCCATTTCTTTGTGTAGCGCGTTCGGCGTCGCGATGGCGATGACATCAATATCGTCGGCATCCAGCAAGTCTCGCCAGTTTCCGGTGCCGCGTTTGAAACCAAGGGATGTTGCTTCTTGGTCGGCTTTTTGCTGGTCAATTTCGGCGAGAGCCCGACAAACAGGCCTTGCGGGTCCGCCAAAAACCGCATTGTGCGCTGCGTAAGCGATAGCGTGGGTTTTGCCGATGTAACCGCTACCAATTAACCCAATACCTATGTCTCGCATAAGCTTCCTTCCCGAAGTCTGTGCGTGAGTTTATTTGGGCGCTGCAGGAATATATATTCTGCAGCGGAAATTTGCATTCCTTTTTTTACATGGCGGGCTATACTTGCCCACTAAGTCATAAACGCAGCAGAAACTTCACCTAACAGGAGGCCAGTGGGGCATGGTAAAAAGCGAAGGCCGGGCAGGGTATAGTTTTGACCAATTCAATATCGTACTTGCGGGCCGGTTTGATGGTTTGAGCAAGCAGCTCAAGAAGATTGCGCGTTTTATTCTCGATAATCCGGTAGATACGGCGCTCGATACGGCGGCCGATATAGCCAACCGGCTTGAAGTACAGCCGTCAAGTTTGATCCGTTTTGCGCAAGCCTTGGATTTTGAAGGTTTTTCGGAGATCCAGAAAATCTTCCGGAATAATCTGCTGCAGCAGCTACCTGGCTATTCGGCAAACTATTCGGACCGCATCCAGAAATTGAAAGAGGGTGCATCGGAAGGGGGTGACGGCGTTCACCCCATACTCAACGTGTTCCTTGAGGCAAACAGGGATGCGCTTGCCGGGCTGCAAAGCGAGGTGTCCGTTGCAAGGCTCGACGAAGCCATCGACATGATCAAGGCTGCCAGCAATGTTTATATCCTTGGTCAACGCCGATCATTTCCGGTTGCCAGTTATCTATACTATATGATGCGGAATATGGAGATGCGGGCCTTTTTGCTGGACGGCGTTGGCGGTAACTTGACTGAACAGGCGCGTCTGATTAGTGAAGGTGATGTGCTGGTGGTTGCAACTTTCCCCAATTACGCGGATGAAGTGATCGGTGTAGCGAAACAGGCGCGTGATAGTGGTGCTAAAGTCATTGCGATGACAGATAAATTGGTGAGCCCTATCGTTAAGCTTAGCGACAGCTATTTTCTCACGGACAAAGTGACAGTAAGTGGGTTCCGTACCGTCACTGGTACAATGTGCCTGGCGCAAGCCCTGGCTATTGGCCTCGGATTTGACGGTGAACAGATCGTCGCCAAATGAACCTTTAAAGCCAATCATCTGCCAGAAAATCCGAGGCGAGTAGGCCAATCAGAATTGATATATTGACATTGTCCAAAAAAAGAATAAAAATTCTAAAAATAGGTCACAAAAAAATGTAAATTCTTAACGGGCGCTAAGCTCTCTGGGGAGGGGGATTATGTTGGCTCTGGTAACTTTTGTCGCGTTTACCGCATTTGTGGCGATCGTGGCTTACTGGAAAACAAAAGACGATCACATGGACAGTTCCGATGCCTACTTTTTGGGAGGTCGGTCACTGACAGCTTGGGTAATCGCGGGCTCGCTTATGCTCACGAACCTGTCGACGGAACATCTTGTCGGGCTCAATGCAGATGCCTTTAATCATACAATAGCCGTGATGGCGTGGGAAACCACAGCTGCGTTGGCTATGGTGGTTACGGCACTATATTTTTTACCGAGATACTTAAAAAGTGGCCTCACCACTATCCCTGAATATCTGGCGAACAGGTTTGACCAGCAGACGCGGACGATCGCATCACTCTTGTTTCTGTTCTCCTATGTTATTGCAATTTTACCAGTTGTGCTTTTGTTTGGCGCGACGGGACTTGAAAGTCTGTTCGATGTTTCCGCGACGTTTGGGATCAGCAAACCTGCGGCCACGTGGCTCATGGTTTGGGGGGTCGGTACACTTGGCTCTTTATACGCGATATTTGGCGGCCTTAAGGCTGTGGCAATTTCCGACACAGTAAATGGGGTGGGCTTTTTGATTGCCGGGTTGCTGGTACCTGTACTGGCTCTGATGGTTGTGGGGGACGGTGATGCCTGGGCGGGCCTACAGGAAGTTTATGTTGACGAGCGACCCAAATTTGACATCACCGGCGATGAACCGGGCTCTTTCTTGCCGTTTGGTGTGCTGTTTACCGGCATGATCGTAAACCAGATTTTTTTCTGGTGTACCAATCAGTCCATTATCCAGCGAGCTCTTGGCGCCAAGAATTTGGCTGAAGGACAGAAGGGGGTACTGATCGCGGCATCCTTTAAACTTCTGGGTCCCTTTATTATCGTGCTGCCGGGGGTTATTGCCTACCACATGTTCAAGAATGAATTAGCGCCGGAAGATTATCTTCTTGCGTATCCAATGTTGGTCAAGACGGTGCTGCCTGACGCTCTTGTGGGCTTTTTTGCCGCGGTTATGGTCGGTGCGGTTCTCAGTACCTTCAACAGTGTGCTCAATAGTTCCGCAACACTTTTCAGCCAAGGCATCTATCGCGGGCTGATCAATCCGTCTGCGGACGGACCGACAATGGTTAGAAGCGGGCGCTATTGCAGTGTGGCCTTGGCGTTAATAGCGATGGGCTTTGCGCCGCTGATCGATACTAGTGGCAGCTTGTTTAACTATCTGCAAAAGATCAATGCAACCTTCTTTGGCCCTATGTTGGCCGTTATCCTGCTGGGCATGACCACGCGGTTCGTTTCTGCACGTGCGGCAAAAGCGGGCATGGTGTTGGGGCCAGTCATTTTCTATCTGCTGGTGTTTGTATTTGCCGACAGTGTGCAAGTGTTTTTTCAAGGGATTCTTGGGACCGAAGAAAATATCCACTTCCTGCATTTTCTGGCGCTGGTATTTGTCGTGACTACGCTTCTTATCTTGGCCATTAGTAAGATTTACCCGGCATATACCGGATATAGGGAAGTATATACAAACGAGGTAGATATCACACCTTGGCCACATGCGCGCAAGGCAGGGGCAGCGATCTCAGTTGTCACAATTCTCTTTTATGTGCTGCTGGCACAGTGAAACGTCAGGAGATGATGATGTTCAAGTTTAAACCAACAATAACCGTAGCTACAATTGCCTTGCTGGCTGGCGCTGCCTGCGCGCAAGAGAGCGAGCAAAAGCGATCTGGCTCTGAGACTATCTCGTTTCTGGCGTTCGGTGATAGCGGTTATCATTATGGCTACCAAAAGAAGAAGCTTTGGGAAGAACCGTTTCGCACGCTGGAGGCGTTCGAGGCAGATTATCGCGCTGATTGGCGTGAAGATAAAAAGACGCCCTCCGAGTTTCAGATGCCGTCGCTCTATTTTCATCCGGAGATGGGCGGCTATATTATGCGCAGTGGGCAGCAACCCGTCGCTGATGCGATGAAGGCTTACTGTGAAGTCAACGCCTGTGAATTCGGGATGATGCTTGGCGACAATATATATCCTGACGGTGCAACGCTTGGCGCTGATGGTATAGATGATGACAAGCGCTTCGAGGATATTTTTACCATTCCATATCAAGGGCTTGGCGCGGATGATCCAGAATTCCGTATCTATACCGCCTTGGGGAACCATGATTGGCACACCTCGCGAGAGGGGGCGATGGCGCAGGTTGATTATATGGAAAAATCGGACCAGTTTTACATGGACGGTATTTTCTATCGCGTGAAGCCCGAGGCAGGGAATGGTGATGTAGAGCTGTTTGTCATCGATACCGAAGTGTTGCTGTCAGGTGTCGGTTATCCGGAAGCGATCCTCAACGAAGATGGTAGCGAAATGAAAGGCACTGGACCGGACGACATTGACGAATGGGCAAAACCCATCAATGACGCCGAGCGCAATATGGTACCCTGGCTTGAGGATGCGCTTAAAAACTCCACCGCGAAATGGAAGTTTGTAGTTGCGCATCACCCCCTATGGTCGACTGGTGGGTCCAAGTTCGAACAGGCCAAAGCGCTTAGAGAGCTTTTGCTGCCGACACTATGTGAGTATGCGGACGTGTATTTTGCGGGGCATGAGCACTCTCTGGAAGTGCATACGGACACGTGTGAAACTACCCCGCAGGGAAAACGTGAAAAACCTTTGCTGCATGTGTTGTCTGGCGCGGCTTCCAAGGAACGCTCAACCCACAACAAATTCGCGGCCTTTCAAGCTGAAGCCTACCCACAGCAGACAGCACACTATGTGCGCGGGATGATCTGGGGTTTTACCCATGTTGAGTTGAAAGGGGACGAAGGTGTTGTCCGGGTAATTTCCACGCCAACAGACGGATCGGGGGAACCTTACGTGGAGTATGAGCACAAGTTTGAAAATCGCGGCCATTGAAGCGAGTGCGCGGAATGCCCTCTAAGGGGCATTCCGTTTCCCAGTTTGCGAACCGGCGCCTATCTCTATTCTGAAGTCATACTCGTGCGGCGATCGTTTATCAGTTTATTCTTTCTCAGCCAGCTTTGATCTATGATAATACCTCATCAACCATGGTACCGAGGGGGTGTTGTCAGTTTTATGGTGTTTAAACGTTTTTCGAAATTGTGTTGCCTCGCTGCGGTCCTGTCAGCTTGCGCACCACAGGCGGAAAAGCCTGTGGAATATGATTATATCATCAAGGGCGGGGCTGTTTATGCTGGCGGCGGCAATCCGGTGCAATATGTCGATATTGCAGTCCTTGGCGATCAAATTTCCTACATAGGCCCGAATGAGGCAAAAGACATCCCTGCCCGGGAGGTCATCGACGCAACCGGACTGGTCGTGGCGCCCGGGTTTATCGACCCGCATACCCATAGTCTTGGTGACCTTCAGTCGAGCGGGAAAAATCTTAACCTCAATTATCTCAAGCAGGGAGTTACTACCGTATTCGCGGGTAACGATGGTGCTGGAAGCCCGAATGTCGCTGAGGTTATGAGGGGCTTGGAACAAGGCGGTGTGGGCACCAATATAGCGCTTTACATTGGGCATGGAGCGGTAAGGCGCGCCGTTATGGGTGATGAAAGTCGCGCGCCGACGCCTGCCGAGCTGGATACAATGAAGGCACTGGTCAAAAGCGGCATGCAGGAAGGGGCGCTTGGCTTGTCATCTGGGCTTTATTACGCACCGGGCAGTTTTGCGGATACCGATGAAATTGTGGAGCTGGCGTCGGTGGTTGCTGGCTATTGCGGTGTATACGACAGCCATATCCGGGATGAGAGTTCCTATACAGTGGGGCTGTTGGCTGCTGTCACCGAGGCCATTGAAATTGGCCGCCGCGCGGGGGTGCCTACTCATATCTCTCACATTAAGGCATTGGGTGTTGATGTGCACGGTATGAGCAATGAGGTAGTGGCTTTGGTGGATGAAGCCCGTGTCGCTGGCCTTAAAGTCACGGCCGATCAATATCCATGGCTGGCGTCCGGTACAAGTATTGCGGCTAGCCTTGTTCCCCGCTGGGTGATGGCCGGAGGCGGTGACGTTATGAAGTCGCGCCTGGTGGATGCCGATTTAAGGCTAAAAATCCGCGCTGAAATGGCGGAAAATCTTCGTCGCCGCGGCGGAGCAGGAAGCCTGCTTCTAGTCGGAGAAAACACTGAATGGCGAGGAAAAACACTTGCGCAAATGGCGGCCCGGTGGGGGGATGACGCCATAGATGCCGCTATCAGAATTATAATGGCCGGGGACACAAGCGTCGCGTCGTTTAATATGAACAAGGATGACGTTGCGTATTTTATGCAACAGCCCTGGGTTATGACAGGGTCGGACGGCAGTTCTGGGCACCCGCGAAAATATGGGACCTATCCACAAAAATACCAGCAATATGTTGTGAAGGATCGGGTGTTGTCTTTGGCGGAGTTTGTTCACAAGAGCAGTGGGTTGGTGGCGGATACCTTTGGCATGGCACGGCGGGGTTATCTGCGTGAGGGATATGTCGCGGACATTGTTGTTTTTGATCCGCACGCTTACCGCAGCAATGCCAGCTACACCGAACCCGACCGTCTATCCTCGGGGGTGCAGTATCTTTTTGTTGGTGGCCAGCCTGCTATTTGGGCAGGTCAGGAAACCGCAGTTATTGCCGGACGCATTATCAGAAATGAAGCGAATTGCGCTGTAGGGCGATCGGGGCGCTGATACCTGGTACCCGGTAGCGCACCTGGGTTGCGTCTTGTGGCTGGACTCTGATGCAGCCCTGTGGCAGGGCTGGCAGGAATCGTATTAGTGAGTTAACGTGGATCGAATAAAATCAGATGAACCAAGCTTTCCCATTGCTTGATAAGCTTCGCCGGGGCACTGCGGATTTGCATGAAGCATTGCACGAGCACCCGCTATTGTATCCTCTGCAGAATGAGGGCATCACACAAGAGCATTTCGGCGTGATTTTGCAAGCCTCCCACGCAGCCTATTCAGTCATGGAGGCCGCCCTGGATTATTCATCATCGTTGGCGCCGCTTTCCCGTTTTCCGGATACCGACGTGCTCACTCTTTTGCAGAGCGATCTTGCCCGGCATAGTGTTTCCCCGTGCCCAGTCCCTGCTATTGATTATCCAGCGGTGGATACGATCAGCAAACTAGCGGGTTATCTGTATGTAAAGGAAGGGTCCAGTCTAGGAGGGCAAATAATTTCACGAAATCTAGAGCGTCATTTAGGCTTGCGACCAGGGGAGGATCAGCGGTTCTTCGCCGGGTATGGGAGGGAGACTGCCAGTCGGTGGCGTCATTTTCTCGCCCTGCTGCGCGCGGACGCGGCTGAAGTGGATGCGGATGAAGCCATGGAGCAGGCACGAGCGTCATTTTTGGCTGTTCACGCGAGTTGCGACTATGTCGCAAGCCGGGCTGGCGTTGACTAACTCTTGTTTTTTGAGGGGTACACGCCGTGTAACACTGTCTCAAAGTGGCGGAAAACGAGATCGTCGCAGTTGCAGGACATTTGTCTGATAAGATCAATATCCTTGATAATAAGGCGTCCCCGAGCGGTCTCTACACTTCGATTTGATTTGAACCCGGCCATGACCCGCGCGATGTAACTTCGGCCAACGCCCAGCATATTGGCAAGTTCTTCCTGTCGTATAGCTATCACCAGATCATTCGTACGTGCAGTTGATGCCAGAATCCATTTTGATACACGTTGTTCTATGGTGTGAGTGGCGTTACAGGCGACAGCTTGAAAAATCTGTGAGATCAGACAATCCGCGTAGCGCGAGAAAAGACTGGCAATACTGGCGGATTGTTCTTTGGCACGCTCCAGGTTTTTTGATGTAATTTTTATACCAATGCCGGGCATGCGAACTTCGGCTCGGCAATAAGCTGGTAGGTGGCCTTTGCTGACAATGCCGCCAACCGCGCCTTCGCGTCCAATAAGTGCGGTTTCAACCGCGCGAGCATCTTCCAGCATCACCATGAAAGATATCAGGGCTTCGTTGCAGGGAAATATTGCGTGATGCACATCGTCGCCCGCCTCATAGACCACGTCACCGGCATGAAGGGCATACGGTTGAATATATGGTACGAGCAATGCCTTATCCGCAGGCTTCAACGTTTTCAGCAGGTTGTTTTTTTCTAATAACAGTTCATGGCTTTGGTCGTGTTTCATTGTCAGTGCTTTGTTTGCCGGTTAGTCGATATCAGCGAAGTTGTGTATACTTGTGCGCATACACTTGCCAACGATTATGTATAAGAGGAGGCTGTAAATAGCGAACTTTAAATTTATCTGTTTTTCCGGGTCTGTTATCTTAAGTATATACGCTCAAGGTCTAATTCTTGGTGACGTGGGTGTGAACTTCGCTTAAGTTGCAGGAGAGATATGTAGACTAATTCGGGGGTCAAGCTTGGTGAACGTACCGAGAGAGCAACTTTCAGAAGATCAGCTAAAAGAAGCGCTTGATCATTGCGCTAGTGAGCCCATCCACATTCCTGGCTCTATACAGCCCCATGGTTTGTTGGTTGTGTTGGCTGATGACTTGACAATTACCCGTGTGAGCCGCAACGCAGAATTATTTCTTGGTATTAAGCCGGAAGACTGTATCGGGCAGAATATTTCTGCGTTTATTGCGACGGGGCAGATAGAAAAACTGAAGGAAATAGCGCGTGATGCGCCGTTGCAGCCTATTCAGTCTCTCGAACTCACTCTCGGAGAGAGGGTGTGCAGTGCTGTGGCCCATATAAGTGGGTCCGCTTTGATTGTTGAGTGTGAATACATCCCGGTGGAAGCGCCTGCTGCCAGTCGTCTCCATGATCATTTGCGCAATTTTGCTATCGGGATGCACCAAGCCACCCAGTTGCCCACGATGTTTGCTCATATGACAGAGAGCATCCGCGCATTAACTGGCTTTGACCGAGTGAAACTGTATCGTTTCGATGCAGATTGGCATGGAGAAGTGGTGGCTGAAAGCCGTAGCGAGCATATGCCAAGCTATCAGGGGCTACATTTTCCGGCGTCCGACATTCCGGAGCAGGCACGCCGCCTTTATATGCAGCAATATCTCCGCCTGATTGCCGATACCAGTTACCGGCCTGTTGCACTTTACCCCGCTTTCGACCCGGCGCTGGAAGCGCCTCTTGATATGAGCCAGTGTATGCTGCGTAGCGTTTCACCCGTGCATATTCAGTATCTTGAGAATATTAATATCAAGGCATCCATGTCTATTTCGGTCATCCAGAGTGGTAAGCTGTGGGGCTTGGTCGCATGTCATCATAGCAGCCCCCGCCATGTGCCATACGCGGTACGCCATATATGCGAAATAATGGGACATATTTTTTCCGCACAGCTTTCGATGCTGGAGGGGGCCGCAAAACGGGAAGCGCAGCAAAAGCGCGACGAACTGGTTCGCGAATTGGCATCTAATCTTGATCTCAATTCATCGGTAGACAAGCTGCTGGATCAAACTCACCAATTGGCAAGTGAAGCACTGAGCGCACAAGGTCTCGTGGTAAAAGTTCATCCTGAAATATTGAGGTACGGGAATGTTCCATCCCGCAAGATTGTCGCCCAACTTGTCGATTGGCTGAACAAACAAAATGACTGGACGTTTTTGCACACAGATGATGCACAGACATATTTCAAGGGCGTTGAAGGGCTGGAGGGACTGACTGGCGGGCTGCTGGCTGTTCCCATCAGCTCCAAGAGCTACGATTATATTATCTGGTTTCGCGATATGAGGGTTCAGGAAGTTGTTTGGGCGGGTAACCCTGAAAAGCCGGTTGAGGAAACCAAAGCCGGTTATCGGCTGACACCGCGCAGTTCCTTCGAATTGTGGAAACAGACAGTCAGTCAGAAATCACCCCCCTGGACTGCGGATGATATCGAAACAGCCAAAGGTGTAGTTAACGTTCTGTTGGAGACAGAAAAGTTGAGTGCAGAGGAGGCCAACAAGGCTAAGACAGAGTTCCTTGCAAATATGAGCCACGAAATCCGAACGCCGATGAACGCTATTATCGGTTTGTCCCGTATGTTGATGCAGCGGGGCCAGTTAAACGAAGAGCAGGCTGAAATTGTTCAGACCTTGCAGCTCAGTGCAGATGGTTTGCTGGCTCTTATCAATGATCTGCTGGATATTTCCAAGATCGAAAGCCGTAATCTGGAGTTTCAGAAAATAGCATTTGATTTGCCCAAGCTTCTCGAAGACGTCATCAGGATAATATCGGTGTGGGCAGACGATAAGGAGTTAAGTGTCAAGCTAGACCAAAGGCTTGACGGTTTAACCCAGTTTCAGGGCGACCCTGCGCGTATTCGGCAAATTCTGCTGAATTTGGGTAGCAACGCCATCAAGTTTACTAACGAAGGCACGGTCATTGTCTCCGCCGCAGTCAGGCGCGAAGTTGATGAAGCGGTTACCATTGTTGAGTTAAGCGTCACTGATACAGGTATAGGTATCGCTGCCGACAAGCAGGATACGATTTTCCATAAATTTGTTCAGGCGGATAGTTCTATTTCCCGCGAGTATGGGGGCACGGGGCTTGGTCTTGCCATTAGCAAGACATTAGCAGAAGGGATGGGCGGTGATATCTCGCTAACCAGCGTGGCGGGAACAGGCTCGACCTTTACGGTAGCTATTCCTTTGCCTGTCGTAGAAGGGGGGCTTTCGACTGGTGACGCGGATGCGCAGGAAAGTACTGTCGAGCCAAAGCAGACCAAGGTTCTTCTCGTTGAAGATTATCCAGCAAATATATTGGTTGCGAGCTTCTATCTTGAAAATGGAGGCTTCGAATTCGATGTAGCAGAAAGCGGTGAGAAGGCGATAGAGCTTATAAATGAATATAGGTACGCAGCGATCCTGATGGACGTGCAAATGCCGGGACTGGATGGCTTTGAGACTACGGCCGCCATTCGGAAAATGGAAGCTGGGGCAGGCCACGTTACCCCGATTATCGGGATGACGGCGCATGCTCTCGCGGGGGATCGCCAGCGATGTCTCAATGCTGGCATGGACGATTACATCGCGAAGCCTATCGACGAAGAAGAATTACATAGCAAATTAAACGCCCACATCACATAAGCCGGTCAATAGCTTAACAGGGAGGTTCTGACTGTTGCTTAAAGTCTTGATGGGCGGGCTGGTATATAGGCACCACCACCATAGTTTGATTAAAGATAACTATGGCGGAGGGTTCTTCATGCAACGACCGCTGGCACACTATGCCTTGTCAGTCAGAGATATCGGCTTTGTCGTGACGTTCACGTAATTGATCATCAGGTTCGCCCCATGTGCGATTGACTTTGACGCCGCGTTTTACCGCCGGACGATCTGCAATCTGTTCGGCCCACCGGATAACGTTTTTATACTCGTGAACAGAAAGGAATTCGGCGGCGCTATAAAGACCTCCACGTACCAATAGTCCATACCATGGCCAAATAGCTATGTCCGCGATGGAGTAATCGTTCCCAGCCATATACTCATGATTCGCCAGGTGTTTATCAAGCACATCCAGTTGACGCTTCACTTCCATGCTGAAGCGATCGATTGCATACTCTATTTTTACCGGGGCATAGGCGTAAAAATGACCAAACCCACCGCCAAGATATGGCGCGCTACCCATTTGCCACATGAGCCAGTTCATGCATTCTGTACGTGCCTTTGCGTCCGTCGGTAGCAACACACCAAACTTTTCTGCCAGATAAAAAAGTATCGAACCACTTTCGAAGACACGTGTTGGTGTTGACGTACTATGATCCATCAGTGCCGGGATTTTGGAGTTAGGATTAACGTCAACAAAACCTGACCCGAATTGGTCGCCTTCCTGAATATTGATGAGCCACGCGTCATATTCAGCATCCTCATAACCAGCTTCCAGAAGCTCTTCCAGCATCACGGTCGCCTTCACCCCGTTGGGCGTGGCCAGAGAATAGAGTTGTATTGGATGTTTGCCCACAGGAAGAGGTTTGTCGTGGGTAGACCCTGATACTGGACGGTTAATATTGGCAAACCTGCCTCCGCTTCCCTTCTCCCACTTCCATATTTCTGCTGGAGAATAATCGGAAAGTTCCTGGGTCATAATTTGTGTCCTTCAGTTTCGCGAAACCTTGTCCAGTTTCAAGAGGGGGTCGTCCAGCATCCATTGCCGTGCCCTTCAGCTATGTAGGTCCGCGTGCCTCGTTATCCAAGGAAGATGACTTAATTTATATCAAAACATGATGGTGGGGCGTCAACCATGAGATGCCGGTATCGCAGTAGATGACCTGCTTCTATCAAGGCATCGGACGGATGACTGCACTCGGTTCAGTCGTTACGGCTTTCCAGACTAAAGGGTAAGGACTTTTTTTGCAGGCTGCGCATCCGATTGTAGGCTGACATTACATGAGACTGCATCGAGTGATCAGCCCAGTCGCCGTCCCGTGCTTCCATGCTGTCGATAATTTCCTTGTGGTGAGAATTACTCCGCGTAAGTTCTGCCGCTGTGAAGTTGTGGGCAACTTTGTAGACAATGGGTGGAGAGATGAGCCGCTCAAGCGCTTGAGCCAAAATTTGACTGTTCGCGGCTGATACAATGGTCTGGTGAAATGCGGCGTTCTCTTCAAGGAAACCTGGAATGTCAAAAGGAGGGCCGCTCGCCAGAATTTTGTCGATCTCATCTGTATGGCGGCGAAGGGCGGCAATCTGTTCATCTGTTATATATTTGCTGGCGCGGCGGGCAACCAAACCTTCAGTCATTGCTCGCAGTTTGAAGATGTCTTCAAGTTCGTGTTCTCCCCAATCTGCGACAGCAACGCCAGAATTCGGCCGCATGACCAGATAGTTATCGGCCGTCAATTGTTTGATCGCCTCTCTGATCGGGGTGCGGGATACACCGATCAAAGCCACAAGCTTTGCCTCAATGAGGCGCTCACCTGGCGTGAATGTTCCATCCAGCACGGCGTTTTTTATCACGTTATAAGCTTTGTCCCGCGATTTACTCACTTCCGGCCCTCAATTTTGAAATTCATCGCCCGTGGTTGCCACGGTCAGCCTTGTGGATAAAGTTTTTAAACGCATTGGGCGCATGGGGCAAGAGAGGTGGCGTTATGGATCGAGGTAACAGCGGTATTTATGACCATCCGAGGATGGTCAGTTACAATTAAATTATTCCTTCATCGGCGAGGGCCTGAAGGTCGGTCTCGCTGTAGCCCAGAACCGCTCCATATATGTCCTGATTATGTTGCCCCAACTCTACCGGCCCGGGCCAGTTTACCTGCCCCGGCGTGTCGGACAGCTTGGGAAAGGTATTTTGCATGGCGAGTTTGCCAAAATTTGGGTGATCAACTTCTATCAGGGCTTCGCGTGCTTTGTAATGGGGGTCCTTGAACATATCCTCCGCTTTGAAGATTTTGCCAGCAGGAATTCCGTGCTCATCCATCATTGTCTGGACGTCCTGCGCAGACTTATCCTTGCTCCAGTCTGCTATCATCTTGTCCAGTTCCTGTTGTCGTTCACCGCGCGCCTTATGGGTCGCATAGCGTGGGTCTTCGGCAAGTTCAGGTTTGCCCATGGCCACTGCAAGGCGTTTCCACACGGTATCCTGATTGGCGGCGATTAGAATGTCCCCATCTGTTGTCGGGTAAGCATTCGATGGGGCTACTTTGGGTAAGATTGATCCGGTCCGCTCTCGGTTGTACCCGCTATGGGAATACTCGGCGGCGACGGATTCGGTCATTGCCAGTACGGCCTCATAGATCGCGCTGTCCACGACCTGACCTTTCCCGGTCTTTTCGCGATTGTAAAGTGCCATCAGCGCGCCAATTGTGGCGTATGTTGCAGCCAGTGAATCGCCAATTGACAAGCCGATCCGGCTCGGTGGTGTGCTGGGGTCACCCGCCAGATTTCGCATGCCGCCCATGGCTTCGCCAATGGAGCCGTACCCGGCTTTTGAAGAATAGGGCCCGCTTTGGCCATAGCCGGACACGCGAATCATGATCAATCGCGGATTGATGGCGCTCAATGTTTCATAGTCGAGACCCCAGCGTTCCATTGTGCCAGGGCGGAAGTTCTCAAGAATAAAGTCGGCTTCTTTTACCAGTTCCTTGAGGATGTCCTGACCTTTCGGCTCCCGCAGATTCAAGGTAATGCATTTTTTGTTCCGGGAAACAACAGGCCACCACAGCGGCGCGGCTTGGCCCCATTTGCGCATGGGGTCACCGATACCGGGCGCTTCAATCTTGATGACTTCAGCCCCGTGGTCAGCCAACAGTTGCCCACAAAACGGGCCGGCGATGAGCTGCCCGAGTTCCAAGACTTTCAAGCCTTTCAGTGCGCCGAAATCCAATGACCCTGCCATTTTACCTCTCCCGTAACCGAACGTTCTGACCATTTATAACGTCATTTTTTCAAAAATGTATACAAAATATAAGAATATGGCAAAATAAACTGATTATATCTTGATATTGTATGCAATTGATGTTTGGATTGCATTAAGCCTTAATGGAAAGCAGTGGGTAGGGCATGGAACCATCAGTCGAAATCGTGGAAGTCAGCGCTCGTGACGGGCTGCAAAATGAAAGTGCGGTCTTTGAGACATCAGAAAAGGTGCGCTTGATCGAGGCGGCCTTGAGTGCTGGGCTTAAGCGGCTGGAAGTGGCCAGTTTTGTTAACCCCAAGCGTGTGCCGCAGATGGCGGATGGCGAGGCTGTTATAGCAGCGCTGCCAGACAAATCTGATGTCACTTATATCGGCCTAGTGCTGAACAAGCGCGGTCTGCTTCGCGCGCTGGAGACCAGGTCAGGTGGCAAGAGAGGCGTTGACGAAGTCGGCCTTGTTGCTGTGGCGACAGATACATTTGCACAGCGCAATCAAGGGCAGACCAGTCTGGAGTCTGCTGAACTTTGTCGCGATATGCTGGCGCTTGCCAGCCGAGAGGGAATGCGAGGGCAGGTTACATTGTCTGCTTCATTTGGCTGTCCATTTGAGGGGCGTGTCAGCTTCGACCATGTGATTAATATGGCAACCATCGTTGCCGAAGGCGAACCTGTCGAAATCGCTATTGCTGACACAATCGGCGTCGCCAGTCCGGCCCGCGTCACAGAATTGGTGGAGCGTTTGGGTGCTGTGTTGCCGGAGATGCCTTTAAGGGCCCATTTTCATAATACGCGAGGTACTGGGCTTGCCAATGCTTACGCAGCGTACCATGCGGGCGTGAAAACCCTTGACGCTTCGATCGGTGGGCTTGGTGGTTGCCCTTTCGCGCCCAAGGCTACGGGTAATATCTCGACGGAAGAACTTGTTTATATGCTGGAAGAAAGCGGGATTGGCACGGGGGTTGACCTGGCCAGGCTTTTGGAAAGTACAAAGTGGATAGAAAGCCATCTTGGCCGACGGCTACCGTCTTTGGTGGCTCAGGCGGGGGCGTTCCCAACACCGGAAGTTGCCTGTCTTTGAATTAATACGAGGTGACATGGGCCGTGAGCTTTATCGCATCCGTGGCATTGAGGGAGGAATAGATATATGACATACAGACTGGGCGTTGATGTGGGGGGCACATTCACCGACCTTCTTCTTATTGACGAAGATACCGGGCGAACCTGGCGTGACAAAGTGCCAAGCACGCCTGAGGATCCTTCGCTTGCAGTGGTCGCAGGTACGAAGGCAATTACTCAGGCTGCAGGCATCAACCCTTCCGAAATATCTCAGTTTTTACACGGTACCACCGTTGCCACCAATGCAGTGCTTGAAGGCAAGGGCGCAAAAACCGGGTTGGTGGTCACCACCGGCTTTCGTCAAGTTTTGCAGGTGGCGCGTTCGTTGGTGCCGGGTGGCCTCGCAGCTTGGATCACATGGCCTAAACCCGAGCCTCTGGCCGCACTTGAAAACACGGTTGAAGTCTCGGGCCGTATGGACGGGCAGGGGCAGGAAGTGTCACCCGTGGACAAGGCCCAAGTTCGCGAGGCACTTGCCCAGCTACAGTCGAAGGGCATCGAAGCCCTTACCATTTGTCTTATGAACAGCTACATAGACGGCAGCCACGAACGCATTGTCGGTGAGGTGGCGCGAGACATGTTCCCTGATATTCCGGTCTCGCTTTCTCATGAAGTGTTGCCAGAGATGAAAGAGTACGAGCGTGCGCTGACGTCGGTCGCCAACTCTCTCGTGCGGCCGGTGATGGCTATGTATGTCTCCAACCTGCGCAAGGAACTGCGCAAGCTGGGCATGGATGCACCAATCAACCTTCTGCGCTCGGACGGAGGCCTGATGGGCAGTGAGAAGGCGGAACTTGAACCTGTCAACCTGTTGATGTCAGGTCCCGCCGGTGGCGTCACCGGTGCTTTGTGGGTCTCTCACAAGGCGGGTATCGGCAATATTTTAACGCTGGATGTGGGCGGTACCTCTACCGATGTAGCGCTTATTGAAAATGGCGCGCCAAAAGTGCGCCGTGAAACCAGTGTTGGCCACCTGACCGTGCGCGCGTCTTCGCTGGATGTCAAAACCGTAGGCGCAGGTGGTGGTTCTATCGCTCATGTGCCGGAACTGACAGGTGCGCTGCGTGTCGGACCTGAAAGCGCAGGCGCTGTGCCGGGGCCGGCATGTTATGGCAAGGGGGGCGAGGCGCCAACGGTTACCGATGCCCATCTGGTGCTTGGTAACCTGCCGGAAGCCTTGCTTGGCGGGTCTTTTAAGCTCGACAAAGATGCTTCCCAAAAGGCTGTGCAGAAAATTGCCGATGCGATTGGGGTCACCCTGCAAGAAGCGGCACAAGGCATCATCGATATTGCCAATGAAAATATGTATGGCGCGCTCAGGCTGGTGTCGGTCCAGCAAGGCTATGATCCGCGTGAATTTGCGCTGATGGGCTTTGGTGGTGCAGGCTCTCTGCACTCCAATGCCGTGGGCAAGCTTATGGGCAGTTACCCGGTCATCATCCCGGTGAGCCCCGGTGTGTTGTGTGCGACGGGAGATGCCACCACACAGATGCGATATGAACATGCGCGGTCTTACAATAAGGGCGTTAGCAAAACCACAGACGATGAGATCGCCGAATGGCTCCGGGATATGAAGGAAACAGTGCACCGCGAACTGGATGCAGAAGGTGTTGCCCGCGCTGACCAGCAAGTCGTCTTCGAAGCTGGCGTGCGTTATATGGGGCAGGGGTTTGATGTCGATATGACAATTAACCTTGAAGCATTTGAGGCCGGATATGGCATTGAAGCGCTGAAAGCTGCATTCGATGAAGAACACAAACGTCTGTTCACATTCAATCTGAATGTTGAGCATGAAGTCGTGATCTTGCGCGCGATCGGGCTAGGCACCGGGGCAGAAATGCCGGCCGCTGAACTGCCTGAGGGCAACGGCGATCCGACTGATGCCGTGCTTAATGATCATGAAATGTGGGTTGGCGGCCAAAAGCACTCGGCGAAGATTTACGATCGGTTGAAACTGAAGTCGGGCGACAAAATACCTGGCCCTTGCATCATTTGTGAGATGGACAGTACCGCGGTTGTCCTGCCCGACCATGTAGGCACAGTCGACGGCTTTGGAAATATTCTCATCAACCCGGTTTCAGAAACGTAGGAGGGCGTAATGACGGCACAGATTATTGAGCGCAACACGGCGTCCTTCAACAAGGTTGATGTCGATACGATCACGCTGGATATTATCGAAAACGCATTGAGAAATGCGCGGGAGGAAATGGACGCAACGCTGTTCCGGGCTGCCATGAGCCCAGGCATCCGGGAGCAGGGCGACGCCTTTCCACTAATTGCGGACCGTGGCGGCAAGATGATTGTCGGTCAATTTGGCAGCTTCATTGACGGTTTCCTGCGTGGCTATGATGGGACGATTGAAGAAGGCGACATGTTCTGGCTTTCCGATCCCTATAGCTGTGAGGGGGCTGTCAGTCATAATAACGACTGGCTGATACTGAGGCCGATATTCCGAGACGGTCGCTTGTCGGCCTGGGCGTGTATGTTTGGTCACATGACCGATATTGGCGGCAAGGTGCCGGGCTCATTGCCCACCGATGCGCTCAGCATTTTTGAGGAAGGCATCCGCATACCGCCAATCAAGATTTTCAAGAAAGACGAACTTCAGGAGGACATCCTAAAGCTTGTGTTGCATCAGACACGGATGCCTGAGTGGTGCCGCGCTGACCTCCACGCTGTGATTGCCAGTTGCCGCGTGGCGGAAAAACGTGTGAATGAAATATGCGACCGCTTCGGTGACGATGTATTCGCGGGCGCGACGGACGAACTGTTGGAGCGCAATAAGCGCGCCATGGGCCATCTGCTCAATACCACTGTATCCGAGAAAAAAGTCAGCTTTGAAGATTATGTTTGTGACGATGGCCGCGGATACGGGCCCTATAAAATAAAATGTGCCATGTGGCGTGAGGGTGAAACCGTCATCCTGGATTTTGAGGGCACCGACCCGCAGGCGATGGGGTCTATCAACTTCTATCTCAATGAAAATATGCTGAAGATGTTCTTCGGTATCTACATGGTGATGGTTTTTGACCCACAGATCATGTTCAACGACGGATTTTACGACCTTGTGGATGTTCGCATTCCCGAAGGGTCACTGCTGAAGCCCAAGTTTCCGGCTGCACTATCTTGCCGCACCCATGCACTTGGCCGCATTTTTGATGTGCTCGGGGCGCTTCTCGGCCAAGGGCAGCCTGAGTTTTTGAACGCTGCTGGGTTTTCGTCTAGTCCCCATCTGATGTTTTCCGGTAACCGGGAAGATACCGGCGAATGGTTCCAGCTATTCCAGATTGGCTTTGGTGGCATACCCGGACGACCGTGGGGCGATGGACCTGATGGTCACAGCTTGTGGCCAGGTTTTACCAACGTACCCAATGAGTTTCTTGAGCGGTATTTCCCACTGCGTATCACGGAATATACGTCGATCCCCGATAGCGGTGGTCCGGGCTTGAACCGGGGTGGGAACGGTATTCTAATGACTTATGAGTTCCTGAACCGGGGAATTATCAGCATTCATGACGATCGCTGGTTTACCGCACCATGGGGCGTAAATGGCGGAGAGCCTGGCGCGCGATCGACAAAAATACTGCGCCGGGCTGACGGTAGTGAACGGGTGCTCCCCAGCAAATGCGACAATGTCGAAGTCGAGAAAGGTGACCGCCTTGACTATATCACTTGGGGCGGTGGCGGCTGGGGGAACCCTCTTAAACGCGCACCGGAACTGGTAGCCCTTGAGGTGGAGCGCGGCCTGATAAGCCGCGTCGGCGCCGCAGATAATTACGGCGTCAAAGTCAATGACGACTTCACTATCGACGAAGCCAGAACCAAGGCACTTCGTGAAGAAATTAAGCACAAATTTGATGAAAGCCAGATTTTCAATTTTGGCCCTGGCATTGAGGAAACGCGTGCCAATTGCATGGCTGAAACCGGTTTGCCGGCGCCCGTCGCGCCGCGTTGGTGATGACAAACGCCGGATAGGGAAACTGAATGGATTTGCAGCGTAAATCATTAAAGCTTGGTGCCAGGCCGGCGCTTATCCTTGTGGATATGATCAACGGATTCACTGACCCGTCGAGTCCGCTGGGCGTCGAATGCCCGGATGTCGTAACGGCCAATGCTAAATTGTTACAGGTGTTTCGAGATCAGGGCCTTCCGGTTGTCTTTACAACGACGCTCTATCGCGCACCCGGCGAAGCCAGTGTTTTTCGGGCAAGGGTTCCTGCGCTGAATATCCTGCAGCCGGGTAGCCGCTGGGCCGAGGTGGACGCGCGACTGCTGCCGTGTTCTGGCGAACCTGTTGTCGAAAAGAAATGGGCCAGCGCTTTTTTTGGGACTGATCTTTCGGCTCATCTAATTGCTCTCAAGGCTGACAGCCTTGTCGTGACCGGGCTGACGACCTCGGGCTGCGTCCGGGCAACGGCAGTTGACGGCTTGCAATACAATTATCCTGTTTTCATTCCCCGCGAAGCGGTTGGTGACCGAAACCAGGATGCACATCACGCGAACCTGCATGACCTTCATGCCAAATACGCGGATGTGATTGCCCTTCAAGATCTGCTGGCAGCGCTTAGGCGTTCCGCTTGAACAGACGTGGGCAAATGTTTGGAGGAAATGAACACATCTAACAGCCGCAGTACTGGGACTGCGCCTAGCAACACTTTGAAATGGAGTGGAGGGGAACATGAAACGCAATCTACTGACGGGCCTATTGTCAGGGGCCAGCTTATTCGCGCTGCCACATGTGCCGGTTATGGCTCAAGAGGGGGCAATACAATTTGAAGAAATTACCGTCACCGCGCGGCGGCGAAGTGAAAGCCTTACCGATGTGCCGGGAACAGTGACCGCGCTGACATCATCGACGCTTGAAAGCGCCGGCGTGGAGAGAGCCGCAGATTTCATCAAACTTATTCCGGGCGTTACCTTGGTTGATGCTGCCGAGGTCGGCGATACACAGGTGAACATTCGGGGAATTAAC
The DNA here is from genome assembly GCF_048260245.1 of Kordiimonas sp. Lineage (GTDB taxonomy): Bacteria > Pseudomonadota > Alphaproteobacteria > Sphingomonadales > Kordiimonadaceae > Kordiimonas. Next base: position 120,195 of record NZ_JBLXGZ010000006.1, read on the forward strand.
GGCGCTCGAGATGCCGAAAACAGTTTTGCTTTCATTCTGGACGGCATTCTCTATACCAACCCGGCCGCTTTTAACCGGGAATACACAAACCTTTCGCAGATCGAGGTTTTCAAGGGACCGCAGGGGGCTATCTATGGCCGCAACGCGGCGGCAGGCGCCATTATCGTCAACACCGAAATGCCGGATGGTGACAGCAGCGGTATGGCGCAGGTCTCCTACGCCGAAGACGACACCTTCACCGCAAAAGCATCCTATACCGGTGCACTTGGTGATAATACCTTCTTTCGCATCAGCGGTGACTGGCGCAAAAGTGACGGATATTACCGCAACCGTTACCTCGGTGGTGCCGCGACGGTTGACCAGTTTGAAGGTGGCAATGTCAACGCAAGGCTGGTGAACAAGTTCGGAGATAACGCCACCCTTGATACCAAAGTGCGTTACGGTGAAGTCGAGGGGGGCGCTATTGGCTTTAACTCGACCTTCAACCTGCCGGTGTTTGCGGAAGCGACCAACACGCCTAACGCTTTTCAGGATGTGAACGATTTTGCGTTTGTGTTTGATGCCAATGTGCCGTCCAACAATAACCAGAAGTCGTTCGAGGCATCTACCAAGCTTGTGTATGATATGGACACGACATCGCTGACGGCGTGGGTGCTTTATAGCGATATCAAAAACGACCTGATTTCGGACGGCACATCAGCTGCGTTCGGCTTCTATGCGCCCGACGCTGCGTGTCAGGAAAGTGCTGCTGCGCTGACGGGATACGGGCTGCTGGCGCCACAATTCATTGGCCAGACACCAAATGGTGTGATCTTTGATCCAAATGGCTCCTTCCTTGGCGCCTATACGCCCACCACATGCGACGGCATTCAGGAGCAACTGAGGAACCAGAAAGATCTCAGCGCCGAGCTTCGCCTTGAATCAGCAGGTGACGGTCCGATCAAGTGGATGGTTGGCACCTATTTCCTGACGATTGACCGTGAAGTTGGTGTATCGCTTAACCGGGATGGTGGTGATGCGCCACTGCGGGGACTGTATCAGGCCTCAGGCCCGAACCGGACAGCCGCACTTGTGCACGATAACTTCGACAGCAATGTGTGGGCAGTGTTTGGGCAGTTCAGTTATGACCTGAATGAGCGTACGGAATTTTCGGCCGCTCTGCGTTACGACAATGAGAAGCGTAAGGTATCCAGCCTTGTGCCGTTTGACGCGCGTCAGGATGTCATCGATCTGAACTTCGATGGTGTGTTTGACGATCCGCTAAACCCGGCGCTGTCGAGCCTCATCAACACCACGGGCGTTATCCCAGATGCCGAGGAAACCTACACTGAGTTGCAGCCGAAGCTGTCGCTTACCTACGACGCCACCGATGACCTGACGCTCTTTGCGTCATGGGGGGTTGGCTTCAAGGCAGGCGGATTCAACAACTCCGGTAGCGCCGCTACTGTGAATATCTTCAACAACAGCTTCATCAACGGTGGGGTTGGTATCAATTTCGCTGACGAGCTTGGTGTCGACCTGCCGGTTGTCAGTGATCAGTATGATGAAGAAACCTCAAGTGCGTTTGAGGCTGGCTTCAAAACCAACTTTTTGGACGGTCGTTTGCGAGTGAATGGTACCGGCTACTACACCAAAGTAAGCGATATGCAGTTCTTTGAGTTCTTCGTTGGTAGTTTTGGTTTGCTGCGTGTGGTTTCCAATATCGACAAGGTGGACATCTACGGTGCCGAACTTGATATCAGCTATTCCGTTAATGAGTATCTATCGGTCTATGCGGCAGGTAACGTTACTGAAAGCGAGATCAAGGAAAATGGTGCACGTCCCGATACAGTGGGCAACAAGTCACCTTACACGGCGAGCTATACCCTGAACGCGGGCTTCGATGTGAATGTGCCGTTCACCGATACATTGTCAGGCTTTGCACGCGTCGATACCCAGTTTGTAGGCCCTACGTGGTTCCACACCGTACAGGAAGGCCAGCGCTCTACTATCTTCCAGCCGTTGTTTGAAACTGGCTTTGGCGCCGGAGCGGGTGCTTTCGGTATTGCAGATTATTCGGTTTCAAGACGTGACGCTTACCAGACTGTTGACCTGCGGCTTGGCATCGAGGGTGAAGGCTGGCGCGTTACGGGCTTTGTCACTAACCTTTTTGACACAGACTATCTCGAAGAGGTGATACCGGCACCGGAGTTTGGTGGTTCATTCGATTATCCAGGTACGCGTCGGCGTATCGGGGTAGAGTTGAATTACAGGTTTTAGGTTTCCCAACTGAAAACAAAACATGTTCAATGGCGGGGTAATCCCGCCATTTTACTTTTTAGCACCGAGGAAGCGCCGCCTTCCAGGCGCGGTTGCACTCTGCCTCTGCTCTGACTGTTGTGAGACGGTCAAATCAAGCCACTATGACGAATTTTTATAACGTTGGCAGTCTAGCGGCAAGGTGCATAAACCTGTCATGAGATACCCCTATGCTAACGCCATTTAAAGTGGTCAAGAGTATAGGGTTCCAGGTGGTCGGTATGAGCGGGGGGTACAGGGGATTTTCCTCATGTCGCGGGTTTGGCAGCGGTTTTCTGGTTTCCGGAAGGCTGTTGCTGAAGTTTTGCTTGATGCTTCTCACGTCTTCGACGTTGGTTTTGGCCACCGATGACATAGCTTCCCAAGGTACAGACATATCTATCGCAGGGGTGAGTACGATAGAGGCTGCACTGCAAGCGGTTTCTGAGGAACTTTCCATCAACATTCTGGCTACCAGCGTTGACATTGCAGGGTTGACGGTGGGGGTTGAACAATTGCCTCGCGCACCAGAGGCAGCGTTAAGAAGTCTTCTTGCAGGGTCCGGTTTACATCTTGTCAACGTAAACGAACGAACTTTCGCTATTGTGAAGGGGGTGGCCTCAAGATCGGTGCAAGAGCAACAAGACGCTCTCTTCTCGCCTTCAACTGCGCTGAAAATGCGGGGCCTAGAAGAGATTATAGTGACGGGGACGAGAAACGGCGTACGCCCGGCCCTTGATGCGATGGCGCCGGTCGACAGCTTCGCAAGTACTACTCTGATGGCCCAGCCCGCAGAGGAACTGATCGATATTCTGGCGACATTGTTGCCCGGTTTCACCGCGCCAAGGCGCCCTCTGTCGGACGGTCAGATTTTTGTGCGACCAGCAAGCCTCAGAGGTCTTTCGCCAGACCATATGCTGGTTTTTGTGAATGGAAAGCGGCGGCACCGCACAGCATTCCTTGGCGGCCGGGGAGAGCAGGCTCCAGAGCTATCCAATATATCCCAGCTCGGTGTCGCGCGGGTTGAGGTACTGCGTGACGGGGCGTCCGCTCAGTATGGCTCAGATGCCATTGCAGGCGTCATCAATGTCATACTTGATGAAAAGGAGGGGTTTCGGGCCTTTGGCCAATATGGCGAATATTATGGCGGGGATGGCGACTTGTACCGCTTCGGTGCGCGCAATGGCTGGCGATTAGGGGGCGAGGGATTTTTTACTGCTACCGCAGAATATTTTGAGCAAGCCATGACGTCGCGCACACGCCAACGTCCGGACGCTACCGAATTTAAGCACAGGCACCCGGATATCGAAGTGCCTGAGCCAGTGCAAAACTGGGGCCAGCCAGAGCGGAAGGGCTTTCTCCTTGGCTTTAATTCTGGCTGGAGTATTTTTTCTGATAGCCAGCTATACTCCTTCGGAAGTTACGGTGAAAGCGATGGGTGGTCAGACCTCAACTGGCGAAACCCTGACACAGTAAGCGCATATGATCATTCTACTGCGTTCCCGGAGTTTGATCTCAGGCATATTTACCCGGCAGGCTTTACACCAAAATTGGGTCAGGACGACACCGATTTTGCCCTGACAGTCGGTGCAAAGGGTAGCATTTGGCAGGGTGCCCTCGAATGGGATATCTCTACAGGTTTCGGCGAAAGCAGAATAAAATATCAGCTAGCGGATAGTATCAATGCCTCTCTGGGCCCGGACAGTCCGACGCGCTTTTATCTTGGCCGACTGGGGCAGAAAGAATTTAATAGCAATATTGATCTTACCTACCGAATGGAAAAGCTTTTAGGCGACCCCGTGAGTGTTGCGCTCGGTGCGGAAAGGCGTGCTGAGACATATAGTATCGGGGCGGGAGATCCCGCCTCCTACAGTGTGGGTCCGGGTGCTGGCGACGGTTTGCCCGCAGGGGCTGATGGCTTCCCCGGCTATAGCGATAGCCAGGCTGGTAGCTTCAACCAGACAAGTTATGCGGCATATATAGATGTTGAGGTGCCACTTGTGTCGCGCTGGAAAATCGGTTTTGCAGCACGCCACGAAAAATATTCCGGCTTTGGCAGCGCGTTGGACGGCAAGTTCTCCTCGCGATTGGAGTTGACCAACCGCTTGGCGCTCAGGGCGACATTGTCAACAGGTTTCAGTGCACCAACGCCCGGCCAGCTTTTTAGTGAGAGAACTTCCAAAAGCCTTGATGTTGAGGATCTTACAACGATCACCTCTGGTCGCTTTTCGCCGGACGGCGCGGTTGCGAGAGTCATTTCCGCGCGTCCCGGTGTCGCGCTCGAGCCTCTTGGGGCAGAGAAGGCGCGCAATATAAACATTGGACTGACATACAGAAACCAGGCTGGTCTTGCCTTCAGTCTTGATTTTTACAGGGTTAGCGTCAAGGACCGGTTTGGCCTGTCGGAATCATACGAGCTTACTGCGCAGGAACAAAGCGTACTGGCCGCTTTGGGTGTGCCTGATGCTAGCGGGATTTCGAACGTTAACTTCTTGCAAAATGATTTTGACACGGTGACTCGCGGTGTCGATCTGTCGGTTGGCTACAGCATGCCATTCGCTGGCGGATTGCTTGGCTTAAACCTCGCTTACAACCTCAATGAAACCAAGGTGACAGGAGGACGACTGTTTTCAGATGCTGTTGAAAGACATATCATTGAAAATGGCGCGCCAGGGAGCAACCTTATTGCGGGCTTTGAGTATCAATCGGGTCGGTTTGAGGCGACATTGCGCGGCCGGATTATAGGCCAGTGGGCAGACCAGTCGCAGGACAATGGCGAAGGTGAGATACAGACCTTTGGTGCGGAGTCATTTTTAGACGCCTCCGTTAAGTATCATGTCTCCGACCACCTTTTACTGCATGTCGGTGCGGTGAATATGCTTAACCAATATCCAGACCAAGCGACGTTTCAACGAAACCGTGGCCTGATTTATTCCCGTAACACGCCATATGACACAGATGGGGGATTTTATTATCTCCGCGCAGAAGTATCATTTTAATTCAGCAATTTAGCATTTCTTCTGACAATGCTTCGCGCGGTTTTTTGTCGGGTTGTGTGAAGCTTTCGTGAAATTAGTCGGTCGGCCCGCAGAAAAAAATCCAGATACGTCAGTGAAGGTGTGAAGCAACTCAAGCAGGTCTGTCTGGCCAGTTTGAAGTTTCCGCAAAACGCCGAAAATATTTTGAGGAACACCCATGTTTTATCACCAATCCATTATTCGTACGTCTGTTCTTGCGGGCGTATCGGCAATGTGTCTTGCCGGCGTTGCCAACGCCCAGGATTCCGACACAGATACCGGTATTGCAGATGCAGACCTTGAAACAATTATCGTGACGGGAACACGCGGGACGAACCGGACGGTATTCAGCTCTCTTGCGCCAATCGATGTGGTCTCAGACAAAGCCATCGATCAGACAGCGTCTGAGGACCTGTTGGACACGCTTGCGCAGACGATACCTTCCTTCAATGTCCAGCGCCTGCCGATGGCGGATGGGCTTGTGTTTGTTCGTCCTGCTACGCTACGCGGCCTCTCGCCAGATCACACCCTCGTTCTTGTCAACGGGAAACGGCGGCACCGGTCGGCACTGTTAGGCAGCAATGGCGCACAGTCACCGGATCTTGCAACCATTCCGTCCTACGCCATCAAGCAAGTTGAAGTGCTGCGTGATGGTGCATCTGCACAATATGGGTCCGACGCAATCGCCGGTGTTATTAATATCATTCTAGACGATGAAGCCGGTATGAAGGCATTTGGCCAGTTCTCGCAATATTATGAAGGGGATGGTGATAACTATCGCGGCGGTGCCCAGGCCGGTTTCGAGTTGGGTGAAAACGGTTTTGTCAATGGTACGTTTGAATACTTTGATGCCGCGCGTACGTCACGTTCCCGGCAACGTCCTGATGCGATTCAGTTCCAGAATGACAACCCAGACATTGAAGTCTCCGATCCCGTACAGAACTGGGGGCAGCCAGAGCGCTCGGGCTTCAGGTTCGCCCTGAATTCCAAGTATGCATTATCGGACATGCTGTCTGGTTATCTCTTTGGTACCTATGGAGAAGGTGAAGGTGTATCAGACTTTAATTGGCGTAATCCAAGCTCCACAAGTGCTTATGCACCCTCTGATGCTTTTCCTGATTTCGATTTGAATGATATTTACCCGGCCGGTTTTTCACCTCAGTTTGGTCAGGAAGACAAAGATATTTCCTTTACCGGCGGCTTTGAAGGCCAATTGATGGACGGCAGTTTGAGTTGGGACCTCAGTGCCGGGTACGGAAAAAACGAAATCGATTATATGATGGATAACTCTATCAACGCGTCGCTTGGGCCCAATAGCCCGACATCTTTCTTCATTGGTACACTCAGTCAGCGCGAAACCAACGTTAACCTGGACTTCAACTACGAACTCAATATTGCCGGTTTCGATGCCCCTGTGAATATCGCTTTTGGCGGGGAACACCGTAAGGAAGTTTATGAAATTGGCGCAGGTGACCTTGCGTCCTACGACATTGGCCCAGGTGCCGTAGATGGTTTGCCTTCAGGTTCCAATGGCTTTCCAGGCTTTAGCGACAGTCAGGCGGGTGAGTTTGACCAGAAGAGTAGCGCAGCATACATCGATGTTGAAGTTCCGTTGACTGATCGTTGGACCGTTGGCCTCGCAGGCCGATATGAGGATTTTTCAGGCTTTGGCGATACGTTGAACGGTAAGCTTTCTACCCGTTTCGAGCTGACCCGCGAGTTTGCGTTGCGTGCGACTGCGTCCACCGGGTTCAAGGCTCCAACAGCGGGTCAACTTTTCAGTGAGCGTACGTCACAAGGGCTGGATACAACCACCTTGAATATCTTCACAACAGGCCGCTTTTCCCCTGTGGGAACGGTTGCCGAACTGGTTTCTGAGCGGACGGATGTCAATATCGAACCCCTGAGTGCGGAAGAGTCAGACAATATCAGCCTTGGGCTTGTTTATCGGAACGATGCCGGTTTCAACCTGAGTGTGGATGTTTATCAAGTGAAGGTACAGGATCGCTTGGGTACTTCCAGCACGCTGACCCTGACTGCTGAGGAACGCACGGCCCTTGGGGCGGCGGGGGTGCCGGGTGGCAGCAGTATTACGCGGGTCAACTTTTTCCAGAACGACTTTGATACCCGGACGCGGGGGTTTGATGTCGTCGCTTCCTATGCCGTCGATATGGGTGATGGCAGGCTCTCGATCACCGGTGCATATAACTATAACGAAACCAAGGTCACGGACGGTAATCTGGAATCAAACGAAACCGCCCGCATCCGATTTGAGGAACTGAAGCCCAAGCACATTGCCACCGCTTCGGCCAACTATGCATTGGGTGCCCTGGACCTCTACGCGGGCGCGAGGTACTACGGTGCTTGGACGGACTATTCCGACAATGCGTCCGGGGAAATCTTCCAGAAATTTGGCGGGGAGTTTTTCTTCGACGCCTCCGCGACCTGGCATTTCACTGACACTGTTTCTATGCGTGCAGGAGCGGAGAATATTTTCAATAACTTTCCGGATGAAGCCACCTATCAAGCTAATCGTGGGCTGATATACTCCCGCAATGCGCCCTACGATACGGACGGCGGGCTCTACTACGTACGCCTGGATATTGCCTTTTAAAGGTGACCGGGGTTCGGTCGACTGACGAACGAGTTACGGAGAGTGCCTGCGGGCTCTCTCCTGTTTATCATATTATCTCGGGACAACTTTTGGGCCGCGCGCCAGACAAGGACATGATTATGGTACAGCTTTCGCGCCGCGAACTTCTACTGGTAACGGCAGGTGCGCCAGCCGCGACGGCCATGGCTTCTGCGGTTAAGGCAGCAGTCCCGGCACAGGCCATGGTCACTGACATGGCAAATGAAGGCTACTGGGCATCGGTGGCTCAGGGGTATGATATGACCGAAGCTATCACCAATGCGGAAAACGGAAACTGGGGTGTGATGGCCCGCTCCGTTCTTGAGGCTTATATTGATCACACTCACCGGGTAAACCGCGAGAATTCATTCTTCTCCCGGCGCGTATATGGTCCGTTGTTTCGTGATATTGTTGCCGACGTGGCGGGTCGGCTCGGGGCTCAGGTCGGGGAGGTTGCCTTTACCCGTGGCGCCACTGAAGCGCTGCAGAATATTATCGGTGGTTTCAACATGCTTGGCCCCGATGATGCCGTAATGTATGCGGACCTCGATTATGGCTCTGTACAGGCGGCAATGGCTTTTCAGGCACGCAGATGTGGCGCTGCAGTGGTGCAACTCAATGTTCCTGAACCCGTAAGCCATGGTGAACTGGTCGATTTTTACCGGGATGCCATGAGCCAGAATCCGAACGTCAAACTTCTGCTGCTCACGCATATCAGCCACAGGACCGGGTTGATGATGCCTGTACGCGCAATTGTGCAGGAAGCGCGGGCGCGTGGCATACGGGTTGTGGTGGATGCCGCGCATTCTTGGGGGCAGGTAGACTTCAAGGTTGATGACCTTGGCGCAGACTACATTGGTTTTAACCTGCACAAATGGATTGGGGCACCCATTGGCGTTGGCGCTATGTATATCCGTGCTGACCGTTTGGCAGATATCGACACCAATATATCGGCTGAACCTGCTCAGGCTGATAGTATCTGGGGCAGGGTTCACACGGGCACAAGTAATTTTGCTGCCTACCTTACCGTGCCGGATGCATTTGCTTTTCATGATCGCATCGGTGGCGGTGCCAAGGAGAGACGGCTGCGTCATTTACGGCAAACCTGGGTAGGGGCGGTGCAAGCCAGCGATGTATCAGATCATGTGGATATTCTGACACCAGAGGACAAGCGCTTACATGGGGGTATCACGTCTTTCCGCATCAAGGGTGTGACAGGTGCTGACGACAATAAAGCCATCGTGGAAGACATGCTGACTCAGCACGGTATTTTCACCGTGCACCGCACCGGTGTGGCCAAAGGCGGATGCGTTCGCATTACTCCGGCTTTGTATAACAGCCAACGAGATATGCAAGACGTTGCGGCTGCCGTCATTGCCGCTGCACGTAAGGCTGTCACCCCGCAGTCATAAAGTCTGGATACACCTTCCTGCAATGAATGATCACCGAAATATAGGGTCCTTGTTCCGGGGACATGCAGGCATGCTCCGGGCATATGCTCAGGCAAAGGGCGCCTCCAGGGAGGAGGCAGAAGAAGTTGTGCAGGAGGCTTTTGTTCGCCTGCAAAACTATGGGCCGCAAAAAAAAATCCAGAACGATATCGCATTTTTGCGCACCATAATCGTCAATCTTATCAGAGACGGCTTTCGCAAGAAGCGCAATATTGTCTCTGAGCTTGAATATGATGATGTGATCTTTGAGGCTGTGCAGCCAACGCCGGATCAGGAAGCAACCCTTGACGCCAAGCAATCTCTGCGGCGTGTTCTTAAGGATATCGGGGGATTGCCGCCGATCACCCGGGAGGTTTTTGTCCGCTACCGGCTCGAGCGCGAGACTTATGACGAAATCGTTGCCAGCACCGGCTTGACACTAGCTGTGGTGCGGCGGCACCTCCGGGACGGGATCATCTTGCTGAACGAGGCCAGAAGAAAGCGTGATACCCTTGACCGATAAAATACATATAAGCGCTGATACCTTTGAGGCTGCAGCCGATTGGCTGTTGATGATTGATGAAGATCCGAATGTCCGTGTGAGCGAGGCTTTTGAACGTTGGCTATATGCTTCCCCTTCGCATTTACAGGCTTTCGTGGAAGTGTCGCGAAGCTGGGATGCGGTGGCACCCGAGCGACTTGGCTATATTGCGCATGTTTTGGTCGCTGTAAGGAAGGTGGCCAGCCTACGGCAGCGCGCCCTCTTTCCTTCGCGCCATCAGGTTGGTTTCGCTTTAGCGGGCGTTGCGGCCCTTGTCTGCGCGGCGATTATTTATATGACGCAGGCTTTTCCCACTGGTGCAAAATCCTTCTATCATGCAGAGGTAGGTGAGATTCGCTCCATTGAACTGGCGGATTATAGTGTGCTGTACCTTGACACGGACACTAGTGCAGCAGTTGAGCATTCCAGCGACAGTCGTATAGTGACCCTGGAATATGGCAGGGTTTTTGTAGACGTAAATGGCGCAGACCCAAGGGTTTTCAAGGTGATGACCGGTCCGTTGGCCTTTACCGCGACAGGTACCGCCTATTCTGTGCTGACGCAGCCGGGCGGCTATTGCCTGGAAGTATATGAAGGTACGGTTGAAATTCGCCGAGACCAGCGGCTTCTTGGCACATTCCATGCCGGAGAGGGTGCGCAGGTTTTGGGCTATGCCGTGAACCGATTTGATGTTTCAACCTCGCGGACGGAGCAACCAGACTGGACACGGAATCGGGTGGTCTTTGAGGGAACACCGCTGGCGGAAGCGGTAGCGAAATTCAACCGCTACAGTCATAAAAAAATCGTGCTTTCTGCTTTTGTGAAGCATGACATGCCGGTAACTGGTACGTTTGCACTCAATGATGTTGATGCATTTCTCGGTTCTGTCGAAGTTATTTTGGGCGCCAATATTCGTGAAACCGATAACAAGGTTTTAATTGAATAAAGTGAGTGAGGCCGGGGCCCTGGTCCTCGGCCTTTAAACTCTTTTGCGCGCAGATTGCGGGTGTTCTGGAAACGCAGGGCAGAAACCTCACAGATTTAGAAGCGATACTCAAGTGAAACCGTGACAGTACGCGGTGGTGCGTAAAATCCAATGATGGAATCGCCATATGCGAGACCGGGGAAATAATATCCGCCGGTCCGGTATTTTTCATTGCCTAAATTGCGGCCATGAACACCGATGCGCCAGTCGGCCCGAGCCGATGTCCATACCACGCTTATATCATAAAGCTGATAGGCTTTTTGGTCGATCTCGGACACTGGTGTTTCAAACATGGAAGACATGCTGCGAAAAGATACGCCACCACGTATATTAAGATCGCCTTTTGTACCCAAATCATAACGGTAGTTCAGAGACAGATTTCCGTTCCACTTTGGCGTGTTCTGGAATTGACGGCTGTCGGCCACGTCAGTGAGGATATATGCCGTGGGAACTGCCGGATCAGCTCTGTATGCGAGATACTCATCGAATCCTGCATCGATGTAGCCCACGCCGAAATCGGCGCTCAGCGCCTCTGTGAAGCGTGCAGTTCCTTCAATTTCAGCGCCTTTGATCTTGGAACTTCCAACATTGTCGATAAAACTGACAAGACCCGAACCCGTGGCATTTAACTGCTGGCTTGTAACCTGTTGCCCGTTGTATGCAGCATGGAACAGAGCCGAGGCCATGGTGAGACGGCCATCAAAAAATGTGCCTTTGAGACCAAGTTCGTATGAATCAACCGTTTCTGGATCGTAACCATTTATAGTTTCGGGCGTGGCTACGGCATCGCCGCGCATGTCAAACCCGCCTGACTTGAAACCACGACTGTAAGCTGCGTAAATGTTCATGCTAGGGGAAAGCGCATAAGATACGCTGGCACGCGGCGTCAGTTCCTCGAACGCTACTGAGTTAGTATAGTCCGTCAGGAGTTGAATTTGGACTCCGTTTTCGCCAGATAGCGGGCTTCCGAGTCCTAAATAGTTCGCTTTGAACACGACGCCGGTCTTTTCATCACGCGTCCAGCGTAGACCGAGTGAGACGCTAAGTCTCTCAGTTAGGTCTATGTCAACGTCTGCAAAGGCTGCGTATGATTTTGTGTCTACGGTGCCGCTGGTCCCCTGGGTTAGGTTTGGGGTGGGTGTGCCAGGGATGGCGGATGCGCCCAGACCGATTATGGTGTCGTACCCACCACTCGCGGAAGCATCAAGATAATAAACACCCGCGAGACCGCGCATACCGCTGAAACTGAACGACGCCTGAAATTCCTGCGAGAATTGATCGTCATCATACACCGTTTCAGGCGCAGCGATATCAAGCACCGGTGCCGGCGTGCCGTCAAAATCGATGCCTTCGGTGATCGTAACTCCGTCGCGATATGCACTGATGGATTTTAAAGTCAGGCTCTCACTGACTGACCATTCTGCAAGAAAGGAAACACCTTCAGTGATGACCTTGTTATAGTCACCCAGCCCAGCCCAGGTGTCATAGACGTTTTCTGTGACCGGGAATGCGCTTAAGGGAACATCAATACCGTATGGATCGGTGATGGGAGGTAATGCATAAGCTTCGGGTACAGGCAATTCACGGTGGCCGTGATTGGCATTCGATGTGTCTTCTGTTCGGTCGGCGGAGGCGCGGAAAAACAGGTCTGGCGTAGGACTGAACTCGACACTCAGGCGCCCCGCCCACGCATCTTTGTCATTGGTTTCGGCCCCGGAGAAATGATTCTCGCCGTAACCATCGCGTTTATAGAGGCCGACTGCACCACCCACGTGAAGCGTTTCCGTGACCGGGGTAGAACCCGCAAAAATAAAGTCACGCTGCCCGTAGGTGCCGACGTTGGCGCGCGCGCGAAAGGTTGGCTCGGCCTTGATCTTGGCGGTTACGTATTTAACGGCGCCACCAATAGTGTTTCTGCCGTATAATGTGCCTTGTGGGCCGCGGAGAACTTCGATCCGCTCCACATCAAGGATATCAAGAATCGCACCTTGGGGTCGGGCAATGTAGACGTCGTCGACATAGAGCCCCACGCCTGGCTCAAAGCCCCAAAGGGGATCTTGCTGCCCGATGCCGCGAACAAAGGTTGTCAGCGTTGAATTTGTGCCGCGAGAGACCTGAAGTGTCAGGTTTGGTGTTGTTCGCTGAAGGGCTGTGATATCGGTGGCACCGCTTAGGTCCAATTGTTCGCCGCTCCGGGTTGACATGGCAATCGGCACGTTAAGCATACTTTCACCGCGTCGTCTGGCGGTGACCACGACGGTTTCTATCGTGGCATCAGCCTCCGCTGCTTGTGTTGTATCCTGTGCATTGGCTGACTGGGTGGCGACAATAAGCGATAGCGAGGACGAGAACACCGCAAGCATGGGGGACCATGCATCATATTTTTTGATCGTCATCGGCTATCCTTTTCCTGAGTGAGGTATTGTCTGCTCTCAGATGAATGACTTTGCCGGTGCCGTCAATTGTCGTGTGTTATTATTTTCACGCTCTTCGCGATCGGCCCTTTGGTCATTGCTGCCTAATGGTGTAAGCTTACATGGTAAGTTTTTGGTTTTATTGTTTTAAGATCAATGGTTATCATCTTTTTGGACCCGTTGTTAAAGACTGCCCGGTGATATAGGGGCTGCCTTTAGGGGCTGTTAATTGACAGATATGCCCGGTATTCCTACAGTCCGGCCGCATAGAGCGACGGGGCGGTAACGGTATGTATATATTGCATGGCTGAAAACATTGGCAATTATGATTTGGCTGGTAAATCAGCAGTCCCCAATGCTGGCTGGTTGCTGCGTTCAAAGCTTGAAGCACCACGCATACTTATCAACGTAGTTGACCGAACGGCGCTGCAGGGAGCAGAGAACAACGTGGTTCTTTTCCCCCTTACATCGATTGTTGCGCCTGCGGGCTTCGGGAAATCCACGTTGCTTGCTCAGTGGCGGTGTAATTTCCTCAAGGCGGGGCATACCGTCGCGTGGCTTAGCCTTGATGAAGCAGACGGGGAACCAAGCCAGCTTCTGAGCTACTTGATTGCGACGCTGTCAAAAGCAGGTGTTGAAGTGGGCCAGATGGAACTCCTGGCAGAACAGGGGCTGTCTGAGACTTCCATTCAGGCAACAGCAGAAAGTCTGCTTGAGGTCATCTCTGGGCATCCTGCGGAAGTTGTCCTTATGTTAGACGATATGCACCGGGTGGAGGCCGGGCGAGCGCTAAATCTCATTCGTATGATGGTGCACAACGCGCCAGAGAACCTGCACATTATCATCAACGCAAGGCAAGGGGTTGCGCTGTCTTTGGCCGAGTTTATCGCAGCAGGCAAAGCGCAGGAGGTTGAAGCAGAGCAACTTCGCTTTGATCTCGAAGAAACCAGTCAGGCCGTTGGTGACAGTTCCGATGCGGCTTCGTTGAAGGCATTGCATGACAGGACGGAAGGGTGGCCTGTGGCTGTGCAACTGGCGAAGCTTGCGCTGGCCAAACGTCCACATAGCGATAATTTTTCCACATTGATTTCAGGTCAAACAGGCCACCTGTCAAATTATCTTGCCGAACAGATCATCAGTGGACTGGAGCCGGCACAGATCAACTTGTTGATGAAAACGGCATTGTTGGAAAGGTTTAACGCAGCGCTTGCGAATGCGATTTGCGGCATAACTAACGGCGCGCAGTTGATTGACAGCCTTAACGGCTTGAGTGCTTTGCTCGTTCCGATTGACGCTGACGGTGTTTGGTTCCGCTATCATCACCTCTTTGCAGATTTTCTGAAAAACCTGCTTAATTACACGCAGCCTGATGAAACAAAACGCATTCATATCGCTGCGGCTAACTGGTTCGAGCAGGAGGGACTTATAGCCGAAGCAGTAAGACACGCGCGTCTTGCTGGCGATGTTGACCGAAGCGCGGCCATTATCGAAAATGCAGGCGGGTGGGCCCTTGTATTATATGGTGGCATTGGTTTTTTAAGAAACCTGCTGAAAAATCTTACTTATACAGAATTAGCGAAGTATCCACGCCTGTTGTTGGCGCAGTCTTATCTTGATATCAAAGACGGTCATTTGGCAAATGCGAGGCGTTGTTATGAAGATGCGCTGGCTCTTGCGGACAAGGACTTTGGTCACATTGCCGAATTTTCCACGCCGCTGAACCGAGATATCCTAAACCTGAGCATGCTGTTGCAGGTTTATGAAGATCGGCTGGACGGCGCGGATCAGGCGGGTCGCATGCAGCACTACCGCAACGTCTTGCCTGAAGGCGATGCTCTTGCTGGCGGGCTTATCGCCTGCACCCAGACCTTGACCGAAATTGCGCATGGCCGGTTGGCAGAGGCGTTGATCACAGTCCGCCATGGCTTAAGAGATATGCGGCGGGCGGATTCCACTCTCGGGGTGAACTATTGTTATCTGCATTGGGGGTTGGCGGATTTCTATCTCGGCAATTTTCAGCATGCCGAGGCTAGTCTTTGGGAAGCGCGTGAACTTGCGGCAGACAATTTTGGTGCGGATAGTGGCCTTCATGCCATGGTGGACGTGCTGTTGGGGGGGCTTGAATATTGGCGAGGTACGGTCGAAGAACATAGCGGACTTTCCAAGGTCTTTCTAGCGGCGGCTAAGCATGTTGAGCAGTTCGATGGCTGGTTCGAAATTTATGCCATGTCTTTAGACGTGACGCTGACTGCCGCTCTTGATCAGGGCCAGCTAGAGCTTGCCCGTGACAGTGTAGAAAGAATTGAAGCGGTTTACGAAAGCCGGAACATCAAGCGCTTGAAATATCTAACTCTGGCGGGTCGTCTACGTATTGCCCTTGCAGAGAATAGCCATGACATAGCCGAACGCCTAGCCAGTCAACTTCGGGAGTTGATGCCCTTGGGATGCTGGCGTTCAGATCCTTATCTGTGGCGTCCATATCAAAGTGCAGGCCTCGCACTCGCAGAAGTATACAGCACAGGAAAGCGGCGCGATGCGATAGCCGTTATCGATGACCTGTTGGCTTGCGCTACCACTTTCGGCGCACACTTTTTTTGTGGTCTTCTTTACCTGAGGAAGGCGCGCCTGCTTGATTTGGCGGGAGACAGGAAAGTAGCCCTTGCACAGATCCAGTATGCGCTGGATAGCGCGGTTAACGAAGGTATGCGCCGGCCTTTTCTGATTGTGCCGGACTTGTTGCCCCTACTGCGTGCTGCGATTAAATACGGTCGGGAGGAGGCCTGGAGTTCGCGGGCTCTGGCGTTGCTGTCCAGCTGTGTCGCTGCCTATCAGGAGGCGCGTTTTTCGCGCAAAGCGGCCGATCAGATTGGTTTGAGCAAGCGTGAACTGGATGTGCTTGAACAGTTGGCTGTGGGCGGTGCAAACAAAGAAATAGCACGCGCGCTGGATATGACTGAAAATACTGTGAAGTTTCATTTGAAAAATCTGTTCAAGAAACTGGGCGCTGAGAGCCGGGGGCAGGCGATTGATCTGGCCCGGTCACGTAATATTATTACGTGAGCCTACCCGTGCAGGTTTTGTGGCCTACCCGTAATAGCGCAGCACCTACACACCGACCCTGTAGAATGATGCTCATGAGACAAGGAAGCTAATGGCGGAAGTGGGACCAGTGTGGTGAACCGTTACAGTGACGCCGACACCGGTCCCCATAATACGTCAAAAAAATACAGGGAGAGGCTGATGCGCCCGATTAGATTTAACAGGTTGGCTGGCACCACGGCTTTATCGACTGTCCTGCTGACAGCCGGTGCTATGGCACAGGACGCTGGTACATCCAGCAGCGATATAGCGCTGGAAGAAATTGTCGTGACCGCACGGATGCGTGCGGAAAGCCTGCAGGATGTGCCGCTTTCGGAGACAGCATTCTCTGCGCAGCAGATCAAGGATGCGCGGGTTGATCAGGTTAGCAACTTTATCAATCTCACGCCCAATGTTGTACTGTCGGAAGCGCAAAGCGCGGGCACATCGTTCATGACAATTCGCGGCGTGAGCCAGGTTCGTAACGGTGAATCGCCGGTTGCGACCGTGGTTGACGGCGTGCTGCAAATCAATTCACGCCAGTTCACGCAGGAACTGTTTGATATTGAACAGATCGAGGTTCTGCGCGGCCCGCAAGGTGCGCTTTATGGCCGCAACGCCATTGGCGGTGCGATTCTCATTTCTACACGCAAGCCGACAAACGAGTTTGAAGGTTATGCCCGCGCCGGTATCGGTAAAGGGGGTGAATACGTGGTGGAAAGTTCCTTCAGTGGGCCTATCGTGGAAGACAAGGTGCTGTTCCGCCTGTCAGGCCGCTACCGTGACCGCGAGGGCTATCTTGATAACCCGTATCTTGGCGTGAAAGCTGACCCTTACGAAGACCTGTCGTTGCGCGGCATGGTACAGCTTTTCCTGAGCGAAAGGCTGACCGCAGATGTGCGGGCCAGCATCAGCCGCACTGACGGTGGCGCGCTGAACTATCAGTATCAGTCGGCCACCTTCCAGGGCGACACCTGCTTTATCGACAACCCGTTTGGCGACTTTGGCGCCGTCAGTGCAGACAATGTCAGCCGCCGGATCTGCTCCACCAACCTGGGTGAAGCGGAACGCAATATCGACGAACTGTCAGTCAAGCTCGACTATGAAGCAGATGCCTTCACCTTGACGAACATCTTCTCGTGGAATCGGGTGGAGGAATATTCCGCCGGTGACCAGTTCCCTTACACTGCCAGCATTGACGTGCTGGGCTCGATCGACGGTACACAAACCCAGTATGCCGACGTGGAAGCCTGGAGCAATGAACTGCGCATCGCATCCAGCACCGACAGCCGCCTGCAATGGATGGCCGGGGTGTATTACCTTGAGACCGACCGTTTCCTGTCCAGCACGGTAGGGGACGACAACGGGCAGGGCATCACCCATGTCGAGCGCGAACCTTTTTATAATGATGCCGCGAACCCGACCGTCTCTTTCCTCGCGGACGATAATAACAACACCGCCTGGGCGCTGTTTGGTAACGTCGCCTATGACGTAACTGACGCGTTTGAGCTGTCGTTTGCTGCGCGCTATGACGAAGACCACCGCAAGCAATATGTGCTGCCGATCAGCAATGGTGCGCTGCCAGCCGGTTGTTCGGTAGCAACGCCTGAGAACTGCAACAAGGAAGAAACCTTCAGCAAGTTCCAGCCCAAGGTAACCGCGCGCTATGACCTGAGCGAAGATGCCAGCCTTTATGGTTCGTGGGGCATTGGTTTCCGCTCCGGCCAGTTTAACCAGAGCGGTACGGCGGAAGCTGCGCTTGCTGGTGGTGTCGCCGGTGTGAAAGATGTGGTTGATCAGGAAGAAGTTGAAACCTGGGAACTGGGCTTCAAGAGCGAACTGTTCGACAAGCGCCTGCGTTTCAATACCTCGGCTTTTTATACCACCGATAAAAACCCGTTCTACTTCGTCTTTATTGGTGAGGTAGGCGCCCAGGTGCTCGTGAACATCGATGAGGTTGAGCTTTACGGTATAGAGGTTGAAGCCACGGCAAACCTGTTTGAAGGCTTTGATGCATACACCGGCTTTGGCTACACCAAAAGCGAGATCAAGGACTATGCCACCAACCCGGGTGCGGTGGGCAACTGGGCGCCATATGTGCCCAGAACCACCTTTAACCTTGGCGCGCAGTACCGGACCAGTATCACCGAAAACCTCGGCGTATTTGCCCGCGTGGACTA
>NZ_JBLXGZ010000007.1:0-136145 GCF_048260245.1 Kordiimonas sp.
GCTGAACGCGGACGCCAACAACGCCATTCTCATCTGCCATGCTCTCACCGGTGACCAGTATGTTGCCTCCAATCACCCGATTACCGGCAAACCCGGCTGGTGGGAACGGCTGGTTGGTCCCGGCAAACTGATTGATACCGACCGGTATTTTGTCATCTGCTCCAACGTGCTCGGCAGTTGCCTTGGCACCACCGGCCCGTGGGAGAACAACCCGGCGACCGGCAAGCCTTGGGGGGTGGACTTCCCCGTGATCACTGTGCGTGACATGGTGCGTGTGCAAGCCGCACTCATAAGCCACCTTGGCGTGGACCGCCTGATGATGATCATCGGCGGTTCGATGGGCGGCATGCAAGTGCTGGAATGGCTGACCACATTTCCCGCGCGGCTACATTCTGCCGTGATGCTGGCCACCGCCGCGCGCCATACAGCGCAGAACATCGCCTTCCACGAGGTCGGACGGCAAGCCATCATGGCTGACCCCGCATGGCAGGATGGCCGCTACTACGAGCATGAAGAAAAACCGGCCAAAGGCCTTGCCGTCGCGCGCATGACCGCGCATATCACCTATTTGAGCGAGGACGCCCTGACCGCCAAGTTTGGCCGCAACCTGCAGGAACGCGAAGCCGTGACCTTTGGTTTTGATGCCGACTTTCAGGTGGAAAGCTACCTGCGCCATCAGGGTTCCACCTTCGTGGATCGTTTCGACGCCAATTCTTACCTCTATATCACCCGCGCGATGGACTATCTGGACATTGCCGCACGCCATGATGGCCGCCTGGCCGACGCCTTCAAGGCAGCAGCCCACGTGCGCTGCTGTGTGATCAGCTTCACCTCTGACTGGCTGTACCCGACGGTTGAGAACAAGCGCATTGTGCATGCGCTGAACGCCGCAGGTGTGCCGGTCAGCTTTGCCGAGATAGCAAGCCCGTTTGGCCATGACGCCTTCCTCCTCGACGTCCCGGAGATGGATCATATGCTGAACGGTTTTGTCTGCGCCGCCGCGCGCACCAATGGACTGACGGACACCGGGCGGGGGGCAAGCGATGCATAACCTGCGCCCCGATCTCAAACTGATCGCCGACATGGTAGAGCCCGGCAGCCGCGTGCTGGATGTCGGCTGCGACGACGGCGCGCTGCTGGATTATCTCGTGCGCGAAAAAGAGGTCGATGGCCGGGGCATTGAGATCAGCCAAAAGGGCGTGAACGACTGTGTCGCCAAGGGCCTGTTTGTCATTCAGGGCGACGCGGACAATGACCTCGCGGAATATCCCGACGGCAGCTTTGACTATGTGATCCTGTCGAAAACCCTGCAGGCGGTGCACCGACCGCAGCTTGTTCTGTCGGAACTGCTGAGGATCGGCAAACATGCCGTGGTGACCATCCCGAACTTCGGCCAGTGGAAAGTGCGCATGAGCCTTGCGCTGCGTGGTCGCATGCCGGTGACCAAAGCGCTCGACAAAACATGGTACAATACGGACAATATCCACTTCTGTACCATCCTTGACCTGTTCGACCTTATCGGTGAGCTAGGCTTCAGCGTGCGCGAGTTTGTGCCCCACACCGAAGCAGGTAAACGCCTGACCCTAAGCCCCCGCCGCGCCAACTGGCACGCTGATCAGGCCCTTTTCCTGCTGGAGAGGTGAGGGCTCTAATGGGATCTCGATATCAGCTGACATATGAATTTGCCTTTCAAAGCTATAAGCTGCATGCTCCTGCCAGTATTGCTTGCAATCAAGAGGTTCCTGTATGTCAGCAGCAAAGCTTTCTGCGGACGATTATGTCTGGGCTATAAAACACCTAGTGCTGTTTGGCGACACAGACATCTTTCCGCACCCAATGGAATTTGAGTTTCTCGAGGCAAAAACCGCAGAAATCGCAGAGTCCTTGGCCAAGATTCCCTTACGTAACCATCGTGTAACAAGCTTGGTCGAGACCTTGCACCCGAAAAGCCGATATGGCTTTCGCATGGCTCATCAAATGTTCCCAATAGACGCCGTTATTTTTTCTGCTGCAACAGTCTCCATCGCTGCAGAAATTGAAAGTGCTAGGGGCGACGCACCAAAAACAGCAGAACTAAATAAAGCGTTCTCATACCGGTACATTAATCATTCTGAAGACTATCGGATGTTTTCTGACGCTCACCGTTACGGGGATTGGAGAGAATGTCTGTCAACGAATACCATTTTCACAGCGAACTTTACGAACGTGATTACAACAGACATTTCCGATTTCTATCAACGAATTTACCGCCATCGCCTAGAAAATTGCCTCAATTCCTATACCCGAAACTCGCCGTTTGTTAAATTTCTCGAAAACTGTATGAATGATTGGCGAGGTAGGCAATCATTTGGAATTCCAGTAGGCAGCAATGCATGCCGCCTTCTAGCCGAAGCTGCTCTCTGTGACACGGATCAGGCCCTGCTATCGGAAGGTTATCAATACACCCGTTATGTGGATGACATCGTCGTGTTGTTAACGGAAGATCAAGATCCGTATACTGCACTAGCGTTTCTTGCAGGCCACCTAATGGTAAATGAAGGGCTTTCGCTTAACTCACAAAAAACAAAAATCCTCTCACTGGAGCAGTATATAAGTAGTTTGAACCATGACAGTGGTGAAGATAGGGAGCAGGCTGAACAAGCAAGTATAACAAAATTATATTGGGCCGCTTATGGCGAGGACGAAGCCATCGATGAAGAAGCGCTTGCAGAGCTAAAGGCGCGTGAATTACTCCCGGAACTGGAAGAAGAAATGTCCGAAGACCACTGGGATATCGGACGTATCCGCATACTGCTGCGTGCCATTCGCCTAACTAAGAGTCGTGCAGCTTCAGAGTTTATTGTTAGACGCTTCAAGGACCTGATACCATTTATCAAAGACGTTGTTCTGGTCATTGAAGAACTGAAAAAAGATGGTGACGCATCATTCGATAAAATGTCTGAATTTATTGTCGATTTACTTCTCTCGGACACTTTAAGGACACTACAAGCTTCTCGCGCATGGCTCTTCGAGCTCTTCGTTAGAGATCTTCTCCCAATCGACAACAACCAAATCAAGCGCTTGTCTGTTCTTAGCGAAACTCTCGATAAGCGCTATTTGATCACGCTTCGCTACAAGCTAGGTGACATCAACTTTTTCAGAAAGCAAAAGACACGAATAAATGAACTCTCGCCTTGGGAGCAGCCTGTACTAATCTGGGGAGCACGTTGCCTACCCAAGGATGAATATACTCATTGGGTCAGGAGCATAAAATCTAGGGTGCAGTTTTCTTTAGGTGCAGAATTCTGCGACTGGTGTATTGATTCACACTCAGGATAACAAACACTGGGCGAGGTAGGAAACTTCGCTTCAAGGCTAAAGACTTGGCAGCTCTTTGGCGATGACGACGCCGTCGGCGTCGGCGATGACCCAGTTGCCGGGGTGCACAGTCACACCACCGATGGCGATTTCAACGTCTACCTGACCACGGCCCAGTTTTTCGCTTTTCTGCGGACAGGCGCCCAGCGCCTTGATACCGACATCCTCACGCACCAGTTCGTGCTG
Source organism: Kordiimonas sp. (assembly GCF_048260245.1). Classification (GTDB taxonomy): domain Bacteria; phylum Pseudomonadota; class Alphaproteobacteria; order Sphingomonadales; family Kordiimonadaceae; genus Kordiimonas. The sequence continues at coordinate 3,544 of NZ_JBLXGZ010000007.1, forward strand.
GTCACGCACGCGGCCATAGATAACCACACCCTCCCAGCCGTTTTTGGCGGCGAGTGCCGCAAGGTTGCCACCCAGAAGCGCAACCCGGCTTGAGCCGCCGCCATCCACCACAAGCACGCGGCCTTCGCCCTTGCTTTCAAGCAGCGCACGCACCTTGGTGTTGTCATCCAGCGTCTTAAGCGTGACGGCAGGCCCGGCGAAATCGAGCGTGCCGCCATAGTCATGAAAGTCGACCGGCAGGACGGAGACAGCATCACCCATCGCGTCACACACATCAGCGGTGGCGAGTTTTGGTGTGTTGATCTTGCGCAATGGCATGATATTCGTTCGTCCTGCAGTCAGTTTCTTCTATCCAGCCTCAGGGTATCAGTCCTGCTTGTGAATGATGGGTACGAGCATGTCACCCCATGCCCCTGCTTCGTTGTGATAACGCGAGGCGCGCATCAACTCAACGGTGACACCCTTGCCGACCGCCGAGATTACGGCATCGTTCAGGCGGTGCAGGGCATTTGCTACCTGCCGGATCGCCATTTCTTTGTCGTCGCTCATCGTCGAATCTGTAGGGGTCTCGTTCGTCATGGTGCTCTCCACTTTTGACACGATTTTTGAATAATTTTATGACCCAGACAATATAAAACACGCAATAATAATACAAGGTGTTTCTAACTGACAGGCCTGTATCAAAAGCTAGTCTGCCGCGCGAAAATGACAATGCCGTGGCAGCATATTTAACAGCAATTTCAACGCGGCGAACGTCCTGGCTCATCCGGTGACCTGTGTGCGCCAGCGCCGGGTCCCGTCAGGACCGGCATGGCGCGTATCAGCTTGGAAGTTTTAGGCAAAGCGCCATAAACCTGTTTGCGCGCGCTGACAATCAGCACACCCCCCAAATTGCGGCCCAGGGCATGCACAACACGCTCACCATAGCGCACCAGCCTGGAACCACCGGGCCAGCCAAACGGCGGCAACATAAGTGCCGTATCCCATCCCTCAGGCGGCAAAAGCTGTTCGCTCATCAGATCATATAGCTGACCACGGGAATATGGCCGCCCGTGGCCAAAGGGGGTGGTGTCAAGCGCGGACCAACTCCGTCGCCTGTTGGGCACAATCAACACGACTTGCCCGCCCGGCGCCAGCACACGCCACATCTCGCGCAGCAAATGTTCCGGCCTGTTGGCATGCTCAAGCGAATGCGCAATCACTGCACGGTCAATGCTCGAATCAGGCAGTGGCAGATGGTATTCTTCCACCAGTGCTGTGCGCGACCCATGGGGTTCCGGCCAATGGCAAACGCCCTGCTGCGCTGGCATAAATGCAAGATAGCGGCAGGTTTCATCCGCTTCGCTTGCCGCCAGGTGGTCAAGGTACGGCAAGGGAAAGCCAAGACCGATGGTGATGCCGCCCCGGCACGGCTGCAGCAAATTCTGTACCCTGCCCGCGACAATGGGCGCCACTGTCTGCCCCAGCCTGCTGGCATAGAAGCGGTATAATGTCAGGACTTCAGGCCGCATTCTGCGACTCCTGCGCAGCCAGCCAGTGCACAAGCGGTGCCCACAGGCCACGCTCGGCTTTGGAGCCCACCATCATGCCAACATGGCCGGCGCCCGGATCATGGGTTGTCGCATGTCTCAACTGGCCAGCCATGGCATAAGCACTCTCCTGCGGGACAAGCCTGTCTGCCTGCGGCGCCGCTATCCAGACCGGGCAGGCAATGTCGGCCAGCTTTACCGCAGCGTCCCCCACCTGCCATACCCCGCGGCCCGGTTCATTGTTCATATACCAGCCGCGAATGACATCTTTTGCCGCCTGACGCGGCAAAGGGGCGCCGGTGTTTGCCCATGTCTCCAGCGCAATGAAAAAGGCCGCCGCTTCAGACGCCGGATCAAGTGACAGAAACCGCCGGAACTTGCGGTCCGTCAGCGTGGGATCAACGCTGGTGAAAAACACCTGCAACATATCAACAGGCACCGGCATGCCCTCAGGCAACCGGTCAAGCATATCAGCCATAACATGAGCATAGCGCCTGCCTGCGTGCGGCACTTCGCTGGCAAAATCCCACGGTGCCGCAACCAGCGCAAGCGCAGAGACATGATGCTGTGCACGGGCCGCCAGGGCCGTGCACAAGGTGCCGCCCATACAGTAGCCGAGAACAGGTGCAGGACCACCACCAACGTTGACAATATATTCAAGCATGGGCAGCGCGCGTTTCATCACATAATCACTGAGTCCAAAGCCCAGCTCTTCTTCGCCCGGTTCAAACCATTTCACCAAAAACGGTCGATAACCGTGCGATTTAAGATAGGCCGCGATGCTGCGCCCTGATTTAAGGTCGAGCACATAATGAGGATTGACAAGGCTTGGCACCAAAAGGATCGGCGTGCCGTCACCACCAAAATCAAACAACTCACATTGCCCTACAGTGAGACACACCTCCGTTTTGGAACCGGTGCGCATGTAGGGGTGGACAAGATAACGATTGATGCCCGCAAGCACCTCGCCACTACGCACATTTGTCTTATGCTCAACTGCCCGCAGGAACATTTCACCGGCTTCGCTGTCTGGCAGACATGCGCGCAGGGTTTCAATATCCGCCATAAGAGACGGGTGCCAGCCGTCAGTGTTTTCCAGCAAACGTTTCGCGCCGGCTGTTGCCTGTTGCCAGATACTCAACGCGTTGGAGAGGTGCAGGGACATCGGCCGCGGCCCTTTGATATGCCGGACATCCATCCTTTGCTGTGCATCATCCTTCATGTATCTCCACCCTGCGGGCTTGCCGCCGCGCCTGCCGCATCAAGCAACGTCGCGAGTTCATGGGGTGTCAGCAATTCCTTCTCTGCCGCCCACAGGCGGATATTCTCCTGCCACAGGGCCAGAAATACGTCTGCTGCTTTATCGATATCCTCTTCATGCATGGTAAAATCCCTACAGGATACTGCGCTTGAGACAAGAACATTTTCTGTGTGCAAACGCACAATTTTCCTTGCGGCAGCGCATCAAATACCATTTAATTCTTTGTTCGGATAAGGATTTATACATTTCTTGCACCGCAGTGGGCAATGCGGCAAGAAATGAAACTGCTTCAGGTATGCAGGCGGTACCGGGTACAAAGGGTGGACGAAAAATGGCACGTAAAAAGCGTGAGCCGGGCGAGCCAATCGTCATCAAAAAATACGCCAACAGACGGCTCTACAACACCGAAACCTCAAGCTATGTAACGCTTGACCATCTTGCTGACATGATAAAATGCGGCGAAGAATTTATCGTGCATGACGCGAAATCAGGCGAAGATCTGACCCGCACGGTTTTGACCCAAATCATCTTCGAAAAAGAAACCAACGAAAAGAACATGCTGCCGCTGTCATTCCTGCGCCAGCTTATCAGCCTTTATGGTGATGGCCTGCAGGCCATGGTGCCAACCTACCTGCAAAGCGCCATGGAAGTACTGACCCGTAATCAGGACCAGATTCGCCAAGCTTGCGGCGATGCTGCCAACGCCAGCAACTTCATGCCGATCTTTGAGGAGATCGCCCGACAGAATATGGCGCTGTTCGAGGAAAGCATGCGTGTTTTCACCAGCAGGACAACCGGCAAGGCCGCCCCCACAGCAGCCAAGCCTGCGGCTACGCGCTCGGTTGAGAAAGATGAAAAAATAGCCGCACTTCAAGCGCAACTTGCTGCGCTCAAGGAAAAAGTCGACGCCTTGTCCAACTAGAGGCAGCAGCTCTCGCTCCCCTCCCGACCTTGTGATTCCGCATGCCTTCAAAAACGGTATGCTGTTCGCGCACCCAACCCTGTAGGACATTTTGCATGCCCGTTATTATCTTTGCCGTTTTTATCGACCTTCTCGGCTTCGGCATCATTATCCCGATCCTGCCTTTCCTGACCTTGCAATATGGCGGTGATGCGCTGTTGGGGGCGGCGTTGATGTCCGTCTATTCGCTGACGACGTTTCTGGCTGGCCCCCTGTGGGGCCGCTTGTCTGATAAAATTGGCCGACGGCCAGCTCTGGCCGCTACCTTTTTCGGTTCAACCGTCGCTTACACCATGCTTGCCTTCTCGGACAGCCTTATCATGTTGTTTGTCGCCCGCGCCATGTCCGGCATGATGGCGGGCAATGTCGGTATTGCGATGGCGGCGATGTCCGACCTGACAGATGAGAACAATCGCGGCCGTGCCATGGGATTGATTGGCGCAGCTTTTGGGCTTGGGTTTGCGTTTGGCCCTTTCATCGGCGGCCTGCTTGGCGGCGTAGGCGGTGAGCCAAATGTATTTATACCAGGGCTTGCAGCCGCCGCATTCTCTTTCACAGCCATGATGCTGACACTGCGGTTTATGCCTGAAACAAGCACAGCAGGCCATGACACAACGCTTAACGAGAGCGAGCCAGATGCACCGCTTCCGCACTGGACAGCCGTTCTGAGGGCGCCGGGCGCGTTTGCGCTTTATGCGATGTTTTTCATTACGGCAGTTGGCCAGAGCATCTGTTTTGCCATCACGCCATTCTGGGCCAACGCAATCTTAGGGTGGAGCCAGACCCAGGTCGGGTTTCTATTGGCCGGGGTCGGACTTTGTGTCGCTGCTATACAGTCACTGGCGGTGGGACCTCTGTTCCGCGTATTCGGCGAAGTTAAAGCCCTGATACTGGGTGCTGTCACTCATCTGACAGGTATACTCTTATTGTTCATCGCCCCGGCGCACCCTGCTACCGCCATTGTCGCCTTCCCAATGATCATGAGCGGGCTGACCATTTCATTTCCTGCGCTCAATAGCCTTGTCTCCATGCGATCAGACCGTCGCGTTCAGGGCACGGCGCTAGGCCTTTCCTCCGGCATATCTGCGCTTGGGCGTGTATTTGGACCGTTAAGCGGCGGCTTCATATTTGAGGGATTTTCTGCCTACACACCCTACCTCGCGGTGGCCCTGACCGGCGCAATCGTTCTCACTTGGGCGGTGTTTGAGATCAGGCAACTGGCAAGCCGGGCTATTTAGCAGCGATTTCACACGTGCTCACTTGTGCCTTGAGCCACCGCCCCATGTCATCTGCCACGTCAGCCATTGCGGCCCTGAACGCGCCAGCAACCGCGTCTCCCTCTGCTCCGCGGACAGGCGCTGATGCCGTGAAGGTGGGGTGACTGACAAGCATGCTATCGCTCAAGCGCACGAGAGACAGTTCCATGGCAACTTCAACCTTATCCGCCTGCGCATTACCTCCCGGCACGAATTCAAGCGCCCACACCTTGGTCCCAAGTCGGCACCCGGCGTGAATATCAAGCCCGCCTTCGCCGATCATATGAGCACCAGCCTTGTCACCAAGAGCACGGGCAACATAGTCTCGCACCAAGGTGCTAAGCGGTGCCGACCACCGAGCCCCCTTCAAAGAACTACGTTTGTTGCCCGGCAAAACCACGGTGATTTTCTGCCCGGCGAGTCCGTCTGCCATATGAGGCTCATCCACATAGATAACCGGAGCGTCATCACCGCTTGAGCGATAATCACCCGAATACTGCAGCGAATATTCGCTATCGCCCGGTCCGTCATCCCCAAAAGAAATGATCGGCCCACACGCTGACAGTGCCAAAGTAGCGGCCAGAGCAAAACCGGATACAGCCCGCGGGCGAAGAGTGAATGGCCTGCTCATTTTTTCTTTTCCTCTTCTTTGCGGGTCTTGAGATCATATTTACTATCCGCCGGGCCAAAAAGCGCTTCGCCCGGGTTACGCTCGATCCGGGTCACGAGCCGTGAAAGGCTTCGTGCGGTACGCCTGAGATCCACGATCATTCGGGTAACCTCAGGCAGGCTCCCGGCGACAAACTGTGTAATATTATCCTCGTTTGCAGCCACAAGACTATCAACCCGGTTCAAGGTTTTTTCTGCGGCATTCACAGCCTTCACAGCTTCGGTAATCAGCAAGGCGGCATCTTCAGACAGCAGCTTGTTACCGTTGTCCGCCAGTTGGTTGAGCTTGACGGTGGTTTCACCTATCTGGGCCATGACACCACGCGCATCGGCAATCAGTTTATCAAGATCTTCAGTGCCTGCAGCGAGGTTAGCGCTCATACGGTCTGCATTGTCGAGAATGGTGCCAACCTTTTGCAGGTTTTCATTGCTCAACAGTTTCTGTACCTGCTGGATAGCAAGGATCGCTTCGTTGATCAGGTTGGGCGCGCTTTCATAAAACTCCAGCAAAGGCGACGCTTCAGACGGGATGACCGCACGTTCTTTACCGGGCGCTGGTGTGAGCGGTGTGCCACCGGCGGCGCCACCCTTCAGTTCGATATAGGCAACACCGGTAAGCCCTTGGAATTCAAGGCGCGCAGTGGTGGCCTCGGTTACCGGGACTTCCTGGCGCAGCCGCACAAGCACATGCACTTTGCTGCTGTCATTTTCTGCCACGCGGATGTCCCGCACGTCCCCCACCGGAATGCCCAGATAATACACGATGCTGCGTTTGTAGAGGCCCGAGACCGTGCCATTGAAGTAGATATCATAGTCCTGATATTCGGCATCAAGATCCACTTTCGCGATCCAGATGGCAAAGGCAATAAGGCCCGACAGAAACGCCAGTACAAATGCACCTACAAGAATGTGTGAAGCCCGTGTTTCCATTGCCGAAACGTCCCCGCCTAGTCTTTATAAATGCCTGCGGCCCGAGCCCGCGGACCACCAAAATATTCCTGCACCCATGAATGCTCAAATTGCCGCACTTCTTCAAGCGGCGCATTAATCAGTATTTTTTTGTCACCCAGCACCGCCACACGGTCGCACACCCGCGCGAGCGTGTCGAGATCATGTGTCACCAGAAAGACGGTGAGACCAAGCGAACGGCTGAGTTCCAGCACCAGCTGGTCAAATGCAGACGCCCCGATGGGATCGAGCCCTGCCGTGGGCTCATCCAGAAACAGTATACTCGGGTCAAGCGCGAGTGAGCGTGCCAAAGCCGCCCGTTTGCGCATCCCGCCGGATAGGTCGGACGGGAATTTGACCGCGGCGTCAACCGGTAATCCAGCCATGGTGATTTTGCTCAGCGCCAGATCGTCCATTAGATCCTGGCTCATATGGAAATGTTCCCTGAGAGGCACCTGAACATTCTGCGCAACAGTCAGCGAGGTAAAAAGCGCCCCGTCCTGAAACAGCACACCCCATTCGCGACGAGAGAGCCGATCTTCCTCATCACTCATCTCGGCCTTGTCGCGCCCATTGATCTCAATCGTACCTGCAGCCGGAGCCAAAAGCCCGACAATGGCCCGCAACAGCACAGACTTTCCCGTGCCCGAGCCACCAACCACACCCAGTATCTCCCCGCGACGAACATCAAGGTCGAGGCCTTCATGCACGACATGGGGGCCAAAGGCGGTACGGAGGCCGCGCACCCTGATAGCCATCTCGTTCTTTTTCCGCTCGTTGGTCAAACCTATAATCCCACACTTGTAAAGAAGATGGCAAACAGGGCGTCAAGCGCGATTACCATAAAGATGGACTGCACTACAGCGCGGGTAGTTCGCGATCCGAGGGAATCGGCGCTACCTTCAACGCGAAGGCCGTTGTAACACCCAGCCGTGGCGATAATGGCGGCAAAAAACGGCGCCTTGATGATACCCACCCAATAGTGATCTATCGTGATAACTTCCCGGAAATAAACGAGAAAGTTGGCGGGCGTGATATCAAGCTGTATCCATGCCATGAGCGCACCGCCGGCGATCCCGACGACATCCGCGTAAAAGCCCAGGAGCGGCAGGCATATAACCAGGGCAAGAAGCCGTGGCAGGACCAAAACATCCACAGGGTTCATGCCCAAGGTCTTCATTGCATCGACTTCTTCATTCAGCACCATAGAGCCGATTTCAGCTGTGAAGGCACTGCCAGAACGACCGGCCACAATGATCGCGGTCAGTAGAATGCCAAGTTCCCGCAAGTGGCCGATACCCAGCATGTCGATAACAAAAATATCGGCCCCAAACTTTGCCAGCTGTATGGCACCCTGGTTTACCATTACTGCGCCGATCAAAAAGGCGATCAGCCCAACAATACCCATGGAGCGCATACCCACGATTTCCATCTGGTGAACCATGGGTACAAGCCTGATACGCGCAGGGTCCATCAACGCACCGAAGAGCCTGATCAGGATAAGCCCCAGAAAACTGACCAGACGACCACTGGACCTCAGACCAAGGATTGTGCTGGTACCGACCTGAAGGAAAGGCGACAGATACCAGACCACGCTTTCCGGCTCGGTCGGTGCAGGTGGTGGGCAACTTGATATTACGTCCAGAAGCGGCTTGTGGTCAGCTTTCACACCGGTTAACAGAGCCGCCGCCTTCTCTTCTATACGTGCAGCGTAGCGCCGTATCAACACAGCACCTGTCGTGTCCAGTTGGCCAACGCCGGAACAGTCCAGCACAGCGCCGCCCGTGCATACCTTCACGGTTTCAGCCATCACAGCATCAATCGCTTCCGCGTTTTCAATGGTCCAATCACCGTGCAGGCGTACCATTGCTGAGGGCGAACCCGCCTCAACCTGCACATGATCGCTTGCAAAAAGTTCGTCCGGCACGGTAGGCAACCCTTGATTGTTGGTGCCTTAACACCCAAATAGGCGCGCGCAAGGCTTTATCTATTCACGTAAATTCACTATACCTAACCTTGCCGATTATAGCCCAACAAACAACCCTTATAAGAACACGGGACAGATGAAAACGAACACCGAGAACCCCCTGCATGCTTTCGCTGCATGGACGGCAACGGCCTCGCATGCGTGGTCAGAGCTCGCGCGCGCCCGCGCGCGCGATGCCTTTATTGATGTCATCGCCGTCATGGTCCCAGGCGCCACGGAGCCGGTGACCCGGACGGTGTACAAGTTGGCGCGAAGCTGGGGACGCGGTGACTGCCACACTGTAGGGTTTGAGGATGGCCTTTCTGCGCCCATGGCCGCAATGGTAGGCGGCACCGCCGCACATGCGCTGGACTTCGACGACAATTTCGATCCGGCGAAGGCACATGCGACCGCAGTTCTTGGCCCCGCACTGCTAGCCCTTGCCGACGAGCGCGACAGGGATGGCGCCGCACTGCTTGATGCCTATATCGTAGGGCTGCAGATCATCGGCCGGGTCGGACAGGGTGTAAATCCATTTCACCGCAGCCGGGGTTGGCACGCCACGGCCACGGTTGGCGCGGTTGGCTCCGCTGCCGGATGTGCTCGCCTCTTGGGACTGGATGCCGAACAAACAGCCCATGCCATCTCCTTGTCTACGAGCCTTGCAGGGGGCTTCATGAGCCAGTTTGGCACGATGACCAAGCCGCTGCACGCCGGGCTTGCCGCCGCGGGTGCCGTTCAGGCTGCATTGTTTGCAGAGGCTGGCATTACGGCCGGAGACCAAACTCTGCACGGCAAAAACGGCATGGGCACCCTGATGGTGGGGCAGGACGTTGAAGACCTGCGCAAGGCCATGGCCGACAAGGATGAATATGGCCAGAAGGTGCAGTTTGCGACAACAGAAATAGGCAACCCGCTTCACATCGAAAAATATGGTCTGAAGGTCAAGCGATTTCCGAATTGCGGTAGCGTGCACCGGTCACTGGACGGGCTGCTTGAATTGAAAGCCCGATATGGCTTCGGGCCGGCAGACGTTAAGGAAATTTTTATTCGTGCACCGGCCGCACATTTGAACAACCTGATGTACGACCGCCCGCACAACACGATGGAAGCCAAGTTCAGCCTTGAATATGGTCTTGCTGTTGGGCTACTTAGCGGTAATGCGACGCTGCAAGACTACCAAGAGGAGGCGATCAGACGCCCCGACGTGACGGATTTGTTACCCCTCGTACGTAAAGAATATATCAACGCGCTGGAAAGCGATTTCCCTACCGAAGTACATGTGACGTTGATCGACGGGCGAAAACTGTCCACAAGCGTTGCCATGCCGGTTGGGTCGAATGCCTCTCCGCTGAGCGAAGCACAATTGCTGGAGAAATTTGAAGGATGCGTTTCCGGCCACCTGTCCGCACAGAATACTTCGGAGATCAAAGCCGTCCTTATGGCGCTTGATGGCGAATGTAGTGTTCGGGAACTCATGGCTTTGCTATCGCGGACAAATTAAATTAAAAGAATTGCTGAACGGCAGAGGATAAATCACATGACTGACAAAAAACAGGCAACCGCCCTCGTGCTGGCAGCAAGCCGTCGCGGAGCAGAGGATACAGTAGCCAAAATTCAGGGCGTCAGCCACAAGTGTCTTGTCACCCTTGACGGTGTGGTAATGCTGGAACGCGTCGTGCGTGAAATGGTGGCGGCCGATGGAATAGGCCGCGTATATGTATCCATTGAAAGTGAAGACCTTTTGAGGTCCGTACCTGCTCTTGGCGATATGCTGGATCGCGGCGAAATTCACTACGTACCCAGTGAAGAGAACCTGTATCTGTCAGTGGCAAAAAGCGTAGAAAAAATTGATAAGCCATGGCCGCTCATCATCACAACCGGTGACAATGCGTTGCATACCACCGAAATGATTAATCATTTTTGCGGCGCGCTATTCGCAGGCAACGCTGATGCCGCTGTCGGCATGACGCCGGCATCAGTTATTCTCGCAGCCTATCCGGATGGTAAACGCGCTTTTCACAACCTCAAAGATGGTGGCTGGTCAAGTTGCAACCTCTATGCGCTGACATCAAACAAGGCACTGAAAAGCGCCAAGGTTTTTGAGGGCGGCGGCCAGTTTGGTAAAAAGCCACAACGTATCCTCAAGGCATTTGGTTTGATGTTTATGCTTCGGTACCGCTACAAACTCGCAACAATCGACCAACTTGCCCGCACGCTTGGGCGCCGGTGGAAAATGAATGTGCAGGTTATTCGCATGCCATTTGCCGATGCACCGATTGATGTGGATAACCCGGGTGATTTTGCCCTCACGGAACGTATCTTGCAATCCCGGTCCACGGCAGCCGCTAAATAATAACAGGGCTGTCGCGGCCTCGCAGTGAGGCCTTTTATGTTCTCGTATTTTGGCCACCACCACACGCTATTCTTGTTTTATTAACGCTTGCTGCGTATTCTGGCCAGGCAGGAGAAAATAAGAAGGATAGCCCATTGCGCGCCGACAGCTCAACGACCTTCCGCTCACTTTACCCCCCTATAGAGCCTTATATCAGCGAGTGTCTTCCGGTCTCGGACGGGCATGAAATTTATGTAGAGCAATCCGGCAATCCCCACGGCATTCCAGTATTGTTTGTTCATGGAGGGCCGGGCGGAGGCACGAGCCCGATCCAGCGGCGTTTCTTCAATCCAGCAAAGTTCCGTATCATCCTGTTTGATCAGCGCGGGTGTGGCAAAAGCAGGCCCCATGCATCGCTTGACCACAACACTACATCGGACCTGATTGACGATATGGAAGCGATCCGACAACACCTGCGGATCAAAAGCTGGGTTCTGTTCGGCGGATCATGGGGCAGTACATTGTCCCTGTTATATGGCGAAGCGCATCCTGACCGGGTCAGAAACATAGTCTTGCGCGGCGTTTTCCTGTCTCGCAAGGCAGAGCTGGAATGGTTTTACCAAGGCGGTACACGGTCGCTTTTCCCGGAGGCCTGGGCTCGCTTTGCCGAGAAAATCCCGGTGGAAGAACGCGGCGACCTGATCAAAGCCTATCACTACCGGCTGACCGCGCCCGAATACGAGCGTGAACGACTAACCTATGCAAAAGAGTGGAGCCTGTGGGAGGGCAGTACCGTAACACTGGTCCCGGACACTGAACAGCGCACACATTCTGTCGACCCTGTCTTTGCTTTGGCATTCTCCCGTATTGAAGCGCACTATTTCCTTCATCAGTGTTTTCTGGAACACGATGACCAGATTTTACGTGATTCCCATAAGCTCAAGGATGTCCCGGTGACAATAGTTCAGGGGCGCTATGACGCCATATGTCCGCCCAAAAGCGCATGGGATCTGGCTCAGGCCATGCCCTGGGCATCGCTGAAGATTGTGCCCGTCGCCGGGCATTCCGCTTTTGAACCAGCAATCCAACATGAGCTTATATGCGCGACCGATGCACTCTGACCTGCGCCATCCTGTCACTTGCACAATTGAGTAACTAAGACTACTCAGGGCCTAGAAAACGTCGGAGACTGATATGCGATACCTACTCATAATATGTGCTCTTTTATTCACCAGCCTCGCCGCCCATGCGCATAGCGACGAAACCCATGGCCTGAGCATCGAGAAGGCCTGGGCACGCAAAACCAGCCGTATGGTGTCCGCTGCTGTCTACCTGACCATCAAAAACGATACCCACCAACTTGAGCACCTGAAGGGTGCCAGCACCGATATCGCTGCCACTACCATGGTTCACCGTAGTCAGGAAGTGGGCGGTATCATGCAGATGGATCACGTTGACGACCTGCCGATTGCCCCCGGTGAAGTGCTTTCTTTCGAACCGGGTGGTTATCACATCATGCTGATGGGACTTAGTCAGCCGCTTGAGGAAGGTGACGTTTTTACCGTAACGCTTGAGTTCGAAAAAGCAGGGAAAAAACCTGTAATCGTCGAGGTTACTGGCCTTATGGGACTGACGGAACAGGGCTTATAACCAGCCCTGAAGCTCGCGCCTTGCAACGGCCTCTATAACACGCATACCGCGCTCACCTGCGTTCAGACAGGGGATGTAGTAAAAATGCGTGCCGCCATTTTCAAGGAAGGTTTCTCGCAGTTCCATGTTAATCTCTTCGAGTGTTTCGAGACAATCAGAACTAAAAGCGGGGGCCAGAACCGCGAGCTTTTTCACCCCGTCTTGCGCCAGTTTTTCTACCGTCTTGTCGGTATAGGGGCTAACCCATTCCACCGGCCCGACACGAGATTGAAAACTGGTGATCAATTCGTCTTCTGTTTTGCCAAGTTTTTCCCTTAAATATCGGCTGGTTTTAAAGCATTGGCATGGGTATGGGTCACCTTTGTCCCAATAGGATTTCGGGATAGAATGGTAAGAAGCCAGTATCTTTTCGGGCTGCCAGTCAATTGCCTCAAGGCTGTCGGTGACAGATGCAGCCAACTCATCCGAGAACTGCGGATAATCGAGATAGGCAGGCACAGTGCGGACGGCGGGCTGCCAACGCATTTTGCCCAGCAGTTCAAACACCTTGTCATATGCTGAAGCAGTGGTTGTCGCACTGTATTGCGGGTATAACGCAAACAATAGAATACGACTGCATCCTTTGGCCTTCAGTGCCTCAAGGCCGCTTTCCGTGCTGGGTTGGCCATAGCGGAAGGCCCACTCCACATGAGCCGCTTCTCCGATGATAGACTGCAGCTTTTCTGCCTGATCGCGCGAATGAGTTCTGAGCGGCGATTCACCACGTTCGTAATCCCATATCTTTGCATACGCCTTGGCTGATTTCGCCGGCCTGAATGTCAGGAGAGGTCCATAAAGAACCGGCAGCCATATCAGCTTCGGTGTTTCAATCACCCGGGGGTCGGAGAGGAACTCCGCCAGATAACGGCGGGTAGCCGCATATGTCGGCTCATCTGGTGTGCCGAGGCTCAGGAGCAGAATACCGATTTTACCGTGTTTGATATCTGGGTGGTTGGTCATGATGATGCGCCGCGTGTTCATTATGTGTTGGTTATTTAAGGTGTTAAAGCTTTCCTACGATAAAATGCTCAGTGTGGCTCACAAAAAATAGCGATGACAGCAATCGCGGGGCGCAAGCGCTAGTGTAGGATACGCACAAGCATGGCACCAGGGTCACGCAAAGGGTCAGTCGCAATCGCAACTACCGCCCCGCTGACAGGAGCAAGGTGGCGCCGAAGGGGCTGGCCAAACGGATCGTATACTGTGGCAATCTCGGTGCCTTTTTTCACCCGGTCCCGAAGGTCTACTTCGATCACCGCGAGGCCGCCTTCGTCCGCATACACATTGGTGAAGGTTGTACCCACGACAGGCTGCCGCCTTGATCGCTGTATTTCACCTTGCAAAAACCCCTGCTCGGTCAACAAATTCATAACCCCCGCCTGGGCTTTACTCACCAGAGACTTCTGAAACTGCTTTGGGCCGCCAATCTCAAACGTAACTGCAGGGATATTTTTCCTCACCAGACTGGTTTCAAGGGTACCTTCTTCCCCAGGGTCATTCTTGATCATATCCGGCAACAGAGAAAAGGCCATTCCACGAGCGGTCTCGTTACGAAAGTCGGCAAAGACGAAAAGTGGATAGCTTGTACCCGTTGTCTGGGTATGCAGATCGACGGCAAGGTCCGTGCCCGGCAGGAACAAACCATGCCACAGATGATAAGCAAAGCGTGACTCGGCATCGCCCTGCCTCTCACTGCCCGGGAAAGCGCGGTTCGGGTCGCCTCCACGCACGCCGAAATACCGGCTGTGGGCCTCCATGCCCGGCTGGTTCACCCCCGGCACCGCCACGATGGTGCCTGCCAGATCATCTGTCGCGATATCCGCAGCTAGACGGTGGATAACCCGGACCCCGTTCAGTTCGTCCCCATGCACGGCTGCGGTCAAAAGCAGTTGTCTGCCCGGCTGGGCGCCCTTGAGCACGATCACCGGCACAAGCAACGGCAAACCGGTAGGCCCGCGACCAGCGTTAAAATAGAAGTGATGCCGTCCCGCTGCCAGACCTGCGACATCAAGCGAGCCAATCACCGGGACATCTCCTACGGCAAAGTCCTCCGCTTGGCTGGCCCAGCCGGGCCCAAGCAATAATACCAATATCAGCCTCGCCATCAGACGGACCATAACGCAGTCTCCTGTCGCAGTGTTGTTGAATGCATAGTCGCAGAACGCCCCCTGTGATGGCAATCGACAATACATGCCGCATCTTGGCCAATACAGAAATTTGGGTTGCAGATATACCGCCTGTAATGCCAAATAAAGACGAAGGAGACTGCCTCATGGGCGCCAACTGTTGTCATAATGTGAAGTTTGAAGGCCTCAATCCGGCATACAAGCGCGCACTTATTACGGTGATCTTTATCAATGCCGGCATGTTCCTTGTGGAAATGCCCATGGGGTTTGTTGGCCAAAGCCAGGCACTCAAGGCAGATGCTCTCGACTTTCTCGGCGATACATTTACCTACGCGCTATCACTGTATGTGATTGGTAAGGCAGGCACCATGAGGGCAAAGGCTGCTCTTTTGAAGGGTCTCAGCCTGTCCGCGATGGGTTTGTGGGTTTTGGGCTCCACGCTATATACCGTGCTGTATCTGAAGGAACCACAAGCTTTTATCATGGGCTCAGTAGGGGCCGCCGCGCTTGCGGCCAATATCGCGAGTGTGCTGTTACTCATGCGTTTCAAGGACGGGGATGCCAACGTTCGGTCCGTCTGGCTATGCAGCAGAAACGACGCTATCGGCAACGTCATGGTCATGATCGCGGCCTCCGGAGTTTGGGCAACAGGCACAGGCTGGCCAGACCTTGTCGTGGCCGGTATAATGGCAAGCATTTTTCTTTCCGGATCCGTCGCAATTATCAGGCAGGCACGTGCGGAACTCGTGGACCATCATCGCCACGCAGCCGCTGAATAGGCTGCAAGGATGGCGCGTTCAGCAGTTTCGCTTTTAGGCACCCGGCGGTTCCTGGCATTATTCGTGACCCAGTTTCTGGGTGCCATGAATGACAACCTGTTTCGGCAGGCCCTCATCATGCTCATCACCTACCGTATCGCAGAGCAGATGGCCGTACAGCCTGCCGTATTGAACAATCTGGCAATTGGGCTTTTCATCCTTCCGTATTTTGTTTTCTCAGCAGTTGCAGGACAACTTGCAGACAAATTCGACAAATCCCGGCAGATCGTCTGGATCAAGTTGTGGGAAGTGGGGTTGATGCTCATCGGTGCCCTAGCCTTCCGCATAGAGAGCCTTCCGCTAATGATCGCCGTGCTTTCGGGCCTGGGACTGCAAAGCACTTTTTTCGGCCCCATCAAATATTCCATCCTGCCAGAGTTGACGAGTAAAGAAGAGCTCTTAGGCGCCAATGGCCTGATTGAAGCAGGCACATTTATCTCGATTCTGCTGGGCCTCCTTATTGGCGGCCTGTTGGTTCTCCAGCCTGGCGGTACCGACAAGATGGCATATCTGATGATCACCCTCGCCATCATCGGCACAATCTCAGCCAGCTTTGTACCCCGTACCGGCGCTGCCGCACCCACACTCAAGATCAATTTCAATATCTTCACTGCGACGGTTCGACAGCTTAAAACCGCCTGGCAGCACGACATTGCAAGGCCAGCTATCATTGGCATCAGCTGGATTTGGCTTTATGGCTCAATCTACATTACGCAGATTCCGGATATCGTGAAAAATCGGCTGGGTGGCGATGAGACAGTGGTTACCGTCATCATTGCCTGCTTTTCCATTGGCGTGGGGCTTGGGTCTTTAATGTGCAGTCGGCTCCTGAAGGGTGAAATTTCAGCCAGACTGGCGCGCCCGGCGCTGGTCGCTCTGGCTGTAACCAGTATCCTGCTTTATCTTGCGTTACCGGGAGAAAACGGTGTGTATGCCGTGGCGACAATTGGCTTGGGCACGTTCCTAAGCGCTGCAGGCAACTGGGCTGTGCTGCTGCTTCTGGTGTCAGTTGCCATTTCTGCCGGCATGGTCATTGTGCCCTTCTATGCGATCCTGCAGGATCGCAGCGCACGGAGCGAACGCTCCCGTATGATAGCGGCCAACAATATCGTTAACAGTGGTTTCATGGCAGGTGGCACCATTGTCGCAGCAGGCCTCATTGTAGCGGGGCTTACGTCGTCACACGTCCTGCTGATATACGCGGTCGCCAACCTCCTGATTTTGCCGGTAGCCAGCAAACTGATGGCACGTCTCTAATCCAAAAAAACGGGTGATCCCGCCATCAAATTGATGCATTTGAATCAAAGACTTGTGGCGAGGTAAAACCCCTGTCTATAGTGCGCAGAGGAAGGGACTGTCGTGACACGCATCTTCAGCCAACGCAAACGACCAATCATAGAAGCCATGGGGCAGATTTTTGTCATCCTGTCGTTTCTGGGTGCCATCTTCTATGGAGCGGGCCTTTATCCGGAAGGCATCCTGTGGCAGGCATTGGTCAAAATGAGCGCCGTCGGCTTTCTGATTCTGTTCGTGGGTATCAACCTGCAAACATTCAGCCATTTTTTGCTGCTGTTGGCGCTTGTCGCCTCTACCGCTGGCGATGTGCTGCTGGTAATACCAAACGATCAGTCTTTCCTGCGCGGGCTCATGGCCTTCGGCGTAGCACATATACTTTTCATCGTATTATACCTGATAAACGCAGAGCGGCTCAATCACATCACCGCCAACCGGGTGCGCTTTGTCATCATGCTTTGGGCAGCGGCCTTTGTCGCTGGTTACTGGATGTACGACGCTCTGGGCGATATGCTGTATTATGTGCTGGGATACACTGCGATTCTCGTGCTCATGGCGTCTGCCGCATTACTGAGCAAGTTCCCCCCCCGGCTTGTCGGGATTGGCGCGGTGCTATTTGTGTTTTCCGACGCCGCGCTTGGCGCCCGCCAATTTATGAGTGTACCTGACTATGTCGGCTATTTTGTATGGGTAAGCTACTACATGAGCCAGTTCATGGTAACGCTGGGCGTGATGTTAACCGAAGATCGCCCGGCCTATTCAGGCGGATATAGATTTGACTAGAAGGCTGTTTCCGCCCAGAAGAACGCCTTCGGTTTCAGGACAAAGGTCATGATCACAGTGGACCAGGATAAAAGAAAACTTCAGAAAAAGGCTTCAACACTCGTAGAGGCCCTGCCCTACATGCGAAAATACGCGGGTGAAACATTTGTCATCAAATATGGTGGCCACGCCATGGGAGACCCCGCTTTAGCCAAGCAGTTTGCACAGGATATCGTGCTGCTCAAACAAGTCGGCATCAACCCTGTCATTGTCCATGGTGGTGGGCCTCAAATCGGTCAAATGCTGTCGCGGCTATCCATAGAGACCGAATTTGTAGATGGCCTCAGGGTTACCTGTAAAGCCACCGTGGATATCGCGGAAATGGTCCTTGGCTCTATCGGAAAATCCATCGTGGCTGATATCAACGCCGCAGGTGGCCGTGCCATCGGTTTATCAGGCAAAGATAGCTCAATGGTCATGGCGACAAAAATGTCCCGCACCAGACGAGACCCGGATTCAAATATCGAAAAGGTGGTCGACTTCGGCTTCGTTGGCGAACCGACGACCGTCAACCCACAGATTGTGCAGCAATGCATCCAAAATGGCATCATACCGGTCATCTCGCCTATCGCGCCCGGAGAGGATGACCATACCTATAACATCAATGCCGACACCATGGCGGGGGCAATTGCTGGCGCACTGGGTGCCCGTCGGTTCTTCCTGTTGACCGATGTTCCCGGCGTTCTTGACAAGGACAAGGAGCTTCTGACCGAGCTCGACCGTGACGACATTGATGCGTTGGTTGCCGATGGCACTATAACGGGCGGCATGATGCCCAAGGTGGAAACCTGCCTCGACGCGGTAGACAGAGGAGTCAAAGGCGCGGTTATTCTTGATGGCCGGGTCAAACATGCCATGTTGCTGGAAATTTTCACCGAGCGCGGTGCCGGTACGCTGATCCGCCTGAAGGACTAGCGCCGCTTGTCCGGGCCGACCATCTGGGCCGGGTCAGTCCACCGGTCAAAATCGCTTTCGGAGACATAGCCAAGGGCCAGCGCTGCATGCTTAAGGGTAGACTTCTCCTTGCTTGCCTTGCCCGCAATTTCCGCTGTTTTGTCGTAGCCGATATGGGGCACCAACGATGTCGCCAGCATCAATGACCCTTTCAGCAGTTCATCAATACGATCTATATCCGGCCTGATATCTTTCAGGCACCGCTTGGTAAAGCTGCACGTCGCATCGGTCAGTAGCTGCACCGATTGCAGTACATTGTAAATTATCACCGGCTTATAGGCATTCAACTCGAATTGTCCCTGACTGCCCGCGATAGTGATGGTCGTATGGTTGCCCATAACCTGCGCGCAAACCATTGTCAGGGCTTCCACTTGCGTGGGGTTGACCTTCCCTGCCATAATGGAGGAGCCGGGTTCATTTTTTGGCAAAACAAGCTCGGCGAAACCACCGCGCGGGCCGCAGCCCATCATACGAATATCATTCGCGACCTTAAAGAGTGCAGCTGCAGCTCCGTTCAGCACACCAGATAATGCGACAAGTTCGTCGTGCGCACTAATACCGGAAAACTTGTTTGCGGACGGCTCAAAGTTGAAACCCGTTACCTTGTTTAGCTGATTGCAGAACTCAGCAGGAAAATCCTCATGGCAATTGATACCTGTTCCAACTGCAGTGCCGCCCTGAGGAAGCTTGCAGAGTCTTGGCATCACATCCGCGAGGGCATCAAGCACCGCTTCGACCTGGGTTTGGTATGCTGAAAATACCTGCCCCAGCGTGATTGGCGTTGCATCCTGCATATGGGTCCGCCCAAGTTTGATAATCTCACCATACAGGGCGCTGAATCCTTGGAGGGACTCGACCATGCCTTCAAGCGCCGGGCCGAGTTCACGGCTCACCCTCAACGCAGCAGAGACCAACATCGCGGTCGGAATGGTGTCGTTGGACGACTGGCCCATGTTCACATGATCATTTGGATGCACCGTATCCTTGTCGCCGCGCCGGCCACCGAGAATTTCAGCGGCCCGGTTTGCAATGACCTCATTGGCATTCATGTTACTTTGGGTGCCGCTACCGGTTTGCCACACAGGCAGAGGAAATTGATCATCCAACTTGCCCGAGAACACCTCCTCCGCTGCGGTCATTATGGCGTCGGCAATCCGGGCTTCTAAAAGCCCGAGCGCCTTGTTGGCTGCTGCAGAAGCGTACTTTTGCATCCCCAGCGCATGTATAAACGGCAGCGGCATGCGTTCATGACCGATAGGAAAATTCATGAGGCAGCGCTGGGTCTGAGCGCCCCAAAGCCGGTCCGAGGGCACCTCGACAGGGCCAAGTGAGTCAGTTTCCGTACGCGTATCGGCCATCAGCTATCTCCTTTCCTTTCAGAATAGAGCTTACTGTGGTGAGAATTGGGCCAATCGGGCAAACTATGCCTGCTCAACAAAATAGCTCAGGTGCCAATCAAGTTCATTGTCATCAATCGGATAGTTTTCACCGTCCTTGGCACTCAGCAGTTGCGCTGTAGGCACAAGGGCATATCTGGTTTGCAGTTCATAAGCGGTCCGCATATTCAGGCCCGCCTTCCATGCAAGAGCCGTTACCGCACGCCCACTTTTAGAATGGACAATCTGGCGCACGGTTTTAATTGGCAGGTCGGCCATAACAGCAAGGCACTGCAATACCAATTCGCGCCTGTTTGCTTCGATTTGATCATGTATAAAAGCGTCGTCCAACATGCCTTTCTGAAAATAGTCCAGAGCACGTTTAGCCAATTCGGATTCTTCGTCGTCACCAACGCGTTCGCTTGCCAGCCGGTCCCGTACCCGCTCCAAAAGCTCCTCGGCCTGTTCCTCTGGCAATGCCGCCTGATCCATCATCGCATGCACAAGCGCGGACGCAACAAAACCTGCGATGCGTTTCATGGCACGAATGGAGAGCTGTGGCCTAAGAGCGAGCGGCGCGTGCAGCTCCTCGACGGATTTTGCATGGTCTATGATCTGATCAAGCGTATCTTCCCGAATTTGGGCATTGGCATTTGCCAACAACGATGCAATGGCGGGCACATCAAGTGTAGCCGCAATATCCTCCGACACATCAACCGAAACATTTGAACGGCTGGCAATAGCCTTTAGTGCCCCGATGCTGAT
The DNA here is from genome assembly GCF_048260245.1 of Kordiimonas sp. Taxonomy (GTDB): domain Bacteria; phylum Pseudomonadota; class Alphaproteobacteria; order Sphingomonadales; family Kordiimonadaceae; genus Kordiimonas. The sequence goes on from NZ_JBLXGZ010000007.1 coordinate 24,312, forward strand.
TCCTGCGGCGATAATCTCGCGCAAATCGTCATCGTTGAGCAACGGTGAATATTGCAGGATCGGTCCGCAGACAATATCCTCCACATCCCGCGCAAGTCGGTCAATGATGTCCTTCGGCACCTGATCGCTGGTCTTGATTTCATCTGCGATAATAGACCGCACTTTAGGCAGCTGGTCTTCCGCCAACGTCTCAAGCAGCTTGATCGCTTTTTCACGCAGCGCGGTTTGTTCACCGGGCGCAAGCCCTGGTACCAAGCGGCCGATCTTTCGAGCCAACTCCTCACGCACACCCTCATCATCATCCGACGACAGCTTTTGCGCCGCCTGAATAGGTGTGGAAGGATTTTGTGCAATCGCTTTGCGAACTTCCGCTGAGGTGTCTTCAGCGAGATAATACAACACTTCAGGCCGTGCGTCAGGGCGTCCTGCCAATGCCTGGCGTTGCCCTTGCGTACCCGACTGCAGGATATGCTGCTCCTGCTCTTTGCTCAAAGTGGCGGGCAAACCCTCCGCGCTGGCGTCCGCCTTTTTCTCAGCGCCGCCGAACAGCGACTTCAGCTTCCTGAGCATATTATTCCTCTGCCTCCGACCTGTCTTTCCGGGTCACGATCGCGATATCACCACGCCCCGCAGCTTTTACGCCATAAAGTACGGCGTCGGCTCTCTCGGCAAGTTCATCAAAGGAAAAGTCCTCCCCCGCAACGGACTGGCAAATACCAATCGAAGCATTCAAGCGCAATGCCTCTCCTCCTATCGCTCGACGGATTTCCGGCATCACATCCAGGAGAGTCCGAGCTTTCTCGGCTGCTTTTTCAGCATCCACATCCTCAATCCACAAAACAAACTCATCGCCGCCATACCGCCCTGCATAATCACAGGGACGAATCATATTCTGCAAATGGTCAGCCACCATGCGCAAAGCGTCGTCGCCGGATTGATGGCCCATTGTGTCGTTCACTTCCTTGAAGTGATCAAGATCGATGAACAGCAAGCATCCGGCTTGCCCGGTACGAGACTGATGTTTCAGGCGGGCTTCAATAGTTTCCACAAGTGCGCGCCGGTTGAGAAGTCCGGTGAGGTCATCCTTGCTTGAAAGCCTGTACAGCTTGTCAATCAGTTGCGCCTTGCTGAAAGCTGCGGTCAACACGCCTGCAACACCATCCAGCAATTGATGTTCCTGCTCGGACCATGGGCTGACGCTCGTGTCCCGGCTGATGATGACCATGCCAAGGGCACTGCCGCTCAGCTCAAGCCGGATCGCCAAATGATCGCGCTCGTCGTCCTGCACAAGGGCAGATGACGTGTGCTGCCCGCTCAGGGATTCCCATATTGTTTCCAGATCGAGAATTTGATGACGTGACCCCAGCATGGAAAGAGGTACCAACCCCTCTTTATACTGAATAACCGCCCAGACCATGTCGGCTCGCAAGACATCCAGCAGGGCTTCGGCGGCATTGTCCATCAGCTCCTGTGCGGTTTCAAACCTGTTCAGCCCATTGGTAATGCGCTGTAACAAAGTGAACCGCAGGCTGTCTTGCCGTGCTTTTCGTTCCGTAAGATACCGTGCCGTCATGTCGCGGCATGTGCCACGAAGCGAAACCCGCACACCCTTATCGTCAAATCTCGGCTGCACAGCAAAATGCAGCCATCGTTTGTCCTGCGCCCCAATGCAAACGGGCACTGCATCAAACGCCATCACTTTGTTAGAGGCGAACGGATTGCGAATCGGCGCTTCCCCTTGCGGCCAGAAAAACTGGCTCGCCGACCTGCCGAGCCAGTTTTCTGTTTTGATACCGAATGCTTCCACCGGCGTCAAAAAGCGAAAATTGAGATCACCATCCACCTCGAAAGCCAGGTCAGCAGATGAATCGAGCAACTCTTTTAAAAGAGTCCTGCTTTGCATCAAAGCCTCAGTCACTTTATCGTGCAACGTGGTATCACGAGCAACAACAACGACCGCGCCAAGCTCCGGCATTGCCACAAGCCAGTGATTGGTACCGCCCCTGGTTTCCTGTCGTGCTTCCACAGGCAGCGCTTGCTCAAATGCTTTCGCAACAAGCTCAGTCAGTGCCGGGTTGTCTGAATGCCAGAGCGCGACAAGTGAAGCGGCCGAAGGCGACTGATCCACCACATTTCCAGCCTCATCAATGCGCACAGCACAAACATCGGCGCATGACAGGTCTGCGCCGACATCTGACTTACGCCAGGATGATACAAATTTCGTCAGTGTGCTCACGTACCGACTTCCCACACCTTTTCAACTTGCACTAATATAAATTAGTTATTGTTAATGTAGATTAAACAGACATTTGGGCCTAATTGTAAGAGCTATGTTGGATATTTATAAACAAAGCTATCATCCCGCCTTCCTCGATACCCGCGACACGTGGGTATTCGACCTCGACAACACGTTGTATCCGGAAAAGTGTAACCTGTTTGCACAGGTCGATAAAAAGATTGGCGAATATGTGCAGTCCCTTCTGGCTCTGCCGCCAGATGAAGCGCGTAAGGTGCAAAAGGGCTACCTGCTTGAGCATGGCACCACGCTCAAGGGGTTGATGGCAAATCATGACGTTAACCCCAGCCATTATCTGGACCATGTCCACGATATAGACTTTTCTCCCATTCCTCGCGATGAACACCTGCGCACGCTTTTGAGCGAACTCAAGGGCCGGAAAATCATTTTTACCAATGCCGACCTCACCTACGCGGAAAAAGTACTAGACCGGCTTGGTGTCGCGGATCAATTTGAAGATATTTTCGACATCCATGCCGCCAATCTTGAGCCTAAACCAAAGCGCGAGGTATATGACAGGTTTGTGCATAGATATGGCATAGATCCCAACCGCTCTGTCATGTTTGAAGATATGGTGCGCAACCTGAAACCGGCCCATGCGCTTGGCATGGCGACTGTATGGGTGAACACCGGCAGCGAGTGGGGCGAGGCAGGGCATGACGACAGTTTTGTGCATGCGGAAACCGACACTCTCACAAATTGGCTGCACGGTTTTTTAACCCGCTAGATAAGGAATTCTAGGGTAGATAGGCTCGAGGTGCGATTGACTTGAAACGTCTCGTCGCTATTGTTCTCGGGATTTTTATGCCTATTCCCCAACAGCAGGATTGCCGCCCATGTCTTATGCCGCGCTCGAGACCACCATCAACACAGCTTTTGATACCCGTGATCAGGTCAGCGCCAGCACCAAGGGAGAGGTCCGCGACGCAGTGGACAAAGCCCTAAACCTGCTGGATAGCGGCGTGCTACGTGTCGCATCCAAAGAAAGCGGTGCATGGGAGGTTCACCAGTGGCTCAAAAAAGCAGTGCTGCTGTCCTTCCGACTTAACGACATGGAAATGATCGCGGGCGGCCCAGGTGAGAGCACTCATTGGTGGGATAAGGTGCCCAGCAAATTCGAGGGCTGGACCTCCGGTAATTTCAAGGACGCAGGTTTCCGCGCAGTACCTGGTGCCATCGTGCGACGCTCCGCGCATATCGCCAAGGGTGCCGTGCTGATGCCCTCATTCGTAAACCTTGGCGCCTATGTTGGTGAAGGCACAATGGTCGACACTTGGGCGACCGTGGGCTCCTGCGCGCAAATTGGCAAAAATGTGCATATATCGGGCGGCACCGGCATTGGCGGCGTGCTTGAACCCCTGCAGGCTGGCCCCGTGATCATTGAAGACAACTGTTTCCTTGGCGCCCGCTCCGAGGTCGCTGAAGGTGTGGTGGTTGAAGAAGGTGCCGTCATCTCCATGGGTGTCTTCATCGGCGCATCAACAAAAATTGTCGACCGCACCACAGGCGAGATTTTCATGGGCCGCGTTCCAGCCTATAGTGTGGTGGTGCCTGGCACGCTGCCCGGTAAACCGATGGCGGACGGCGGCATGGGCCCCGGCCTCTCCTGCGCTGTGATTGTAAAACGCGTTGATGAACGGACTCGGTCCAAAACCTCGATCAACGACCTTTTGAGAGATTAGAGAATATGCTCACGCTCGATCCTGTTAGCCTGTCGCAACATCTGATCCGGCGTGAAAGCGTCACGCCAGACAATGGCGATTCGCTTGATTTTCTGGCGGGCGTGCTCACCACTCTCGGCTTCAAATGCCATAAGCTGGTATTCGAGGAAGAAGGTACCGACCCTGTACCCAACCTCTACGCTCGCTTCGGCAAAAAAGGACCAAATGTCTGCTTTGCGGGTCATACCGATGTGGTGCCTGTTGGCGCCGCCGACCAGTGGACAGTGGCTCCTTTTGCCGCTGAGGTACGGGATGGGCAGCTCTATGGTCGTGGCGCGGCGGATATGAAATCTGCCATCGCAGCTTTTGTCGCTGCGGCAGAGCGATTTTTGTCCGGGCGGACAAAAAAGCCCAAGGGGTCAATATCGTTTCTCATCACCGGCGACGAAGAAGGCATGGCCATAAACGGTACCCGCAAAGTGCTGGATTGGCTGACCGAACGCGGTGAAAAAATCCATATGTGTATTGTGGGGGAGCCGACGAACCCGACAGAGATGGGACAAATGATCAAGATCGGCCGACGTGGCAGTCTGCACGGAGTGATCAAGGTTAAGGGTGCGCAAGGCCATGTCGCCTACCCGCATCTTGCACGAAACCCGATCCCGGACCTTGTAAAACTACTAGCCAGCCTCGATGGCCCTCTCGACGCCGGGAATGCGCAGTTTCAGCCATCCAACCTCGAAATTATCAATGTCGATGTGGGCAACGAAAGCCATAATGTTATTCCAGCCGAAGCCAAAGCGCGTTTTAACGTGCGCTTCAACAACGAGTTTACACCCGAAAGCCTGAAGGCCGAGCTGGGCCGCCGCATGGACAGCGCGGGCGTTGCCTATGAGGTTGACTGGTGGCTGTCGGGTGACAGCTTCCTGACCCCAGAGGGTGACCTTTCGGATGCCTTGGGTGCAGCCGTTGAGAAACGCCTTGGGGTAAAGCCTGAGCTGTCGACCACGGGCGGCACCTCGGATGCACGATTCATCAAAAATATGTGTCCGGTGGTCGAATTTGGCCTGGTGGGCGCCACCATGCACAAGGTGGATGAACATGTCGCCGTTGCTGACATTCAGGCGCTTACGGACATATACACCGACGTGCTTGACCGCCTCCTCGGCTAGACAGGTACGCAACGCCCTACCTAAATTAATTCTAGTTTCGCGCGTACCGCGCTGCCTGTAGGGTTGCGAAAGGTTTGCAGCAGTTTGTGTGGCATACCGGGAGAATACGCCCCGCCGTCCCAACGGTTCTGCCCCAAGGGGACTCCCGATATGGTTGCACATGGACTCTGATGCAGGCCTGCTCCCCTGAGCGCTCTATTGCCCTACATGACGGGTGCTCAAACGGTAAAGGGGTCTGCGCCTCCCGCAGACCCCTTTTTTCTTGTGGCTCAAGTCACGCCCTAGTCTTCGCCGCGTAGGGCTGCAATGTTATCTTCCCAGTTGGCGCCGTCAAAATCGCCGATAATGAGAGTGTCCACAGTTGCCATATCAAGGCAATTGGTGTTGACCGACCAACCATCCGGGTGACTGCGCGGTACATAAAACGCCTTCACGCCGCACGTCTTGCAAAACAGATGTTTTGCCGTACCAGTGTTAAAGGTGTATTCGCTCAGATGGTCTGCACCCGCAGTAATGCGAAATTCGTCCCGCGCGGCGAAATAATGCACAAAGCCGGTCATGCGGCAAATACTGCAATTGCAGTTTTTCGCTTCAATATCAGCGGGGGCGTCTACCTCAAAGGCCACACGGCCACAGTGGCAGCTGCCTTTATGGGTTACAAAAAGCTGGGTCACAAATAAATCCACTACCTTAAAACCCGGAAGTTAGCCCAATCCGGCCGAATAATAAAGGTTACCGAGGGCGGGTAATGTGCATGACTGAATTAGCTTGTGACAATTGCCGCGCGCCAATAAGGCATGAGTTGTTGAAAGGGGATCGGCTGAGACATGAACGGCATATTCATCGGATCATTGACTATTAAGAAAGGGACGCCATGCTCAATATACATGCCCCGGATAACCACGACATGGCCCGAATTACCTGACTGTACAGCCATAATGATCGCACGTCCTTGAGCCAGAGTATTATATATTACAGTTGGGCCTGCTGGCGGCTGGATAGTCGAAATCGTCGCTCCAAATTGCGCTATTAACCACTGAATTTGCTGCAGGCCGCCGGTAACTACGCATTGGGGGTTGCCGAAACAACAAAATGCTGGGGGACGATTGTTAGCCATTGCGACCAATGCACATTGGGGAGGCGCATTTCCTCTCCTCCATATGATGATTTGTTGTGCTACAGCAACCCAACACCACACAGGTGTCTCCTGGCGTATATTCGGAATGCCCAAGTCTATAGGTGCGTACTGAGCTTCTACAGCTCCAGGCAGAAGTATTGATGCCAATACCCCTCCCAGCATTCTACGGCGGGTAATCATGCGCGGCCTCTGTTCGTTGTTAGAAAACGCCAACACAGAACAAGCTCTATAGTAGCATAAAAGTAACTTTTAGGATAGACGGAGAATCAGCTGACAGTGCCCCGCGCCTTTAGCGCAGCGGCAAGTGTACCGTCATCCAGATAGTCCAACTCGCCGCCCACTGGCACACCGTGTGCAAGGGCCGTGACCTTCACACCAAATTCAGCCAGCCGTTCCGCTAGATAGTGGCTGGTGGTCTGCCCGTCCACAGTGGCATTGAGCGCAAGGATAATCTCTTTAACTTCACCCGTGGCGGCGCGCGCAAGCAGCGGGGCGATGTTCAACTCGTCCGGTCCAACGCCGTCCAGCGCGGAAAGCGTACCGCCCAACACGTGGTATAGCCCGCGATAGGTCTCTGACCGGTCAAGCGCCCAGAGGTCAGCGACATCCTCAACCACACACACCGTCGTGCGGTCGCGGCGACCATCCTCACATACGTGGCAGGGGTCGGTTGTATCGATATTGCCGCACGTGCCACAGATGACGATTTTCTCGGCCACCTGTTCAAGCGCCCTGGCCAGCGGCACCATCACGCTGTCACGCTTTTTGAGAAGCTGCAGGGTTGAACGCCGGGCCGAGCGCGGGCCCAGTCCCGGCAACTTCGCCAACAGCTGGATAAGCGTATCAATTTCACTGCCGTGACTGCGGGGCATGGCCTAACCTTCCGTCCCTTGCTGCTGTTTCCTGAAGCGATTGGTGGCACCAACGCCGAGGAACAGCACAATAGCGACATAATAAAAGAAGGATACAATAGCGACCGAGAAAGCCCAGACGTCAAGCTGCAGGGTTTGCAGCGCCCTCATGAAACCCTGCCGTTCGGCATGGTCAAGAAACAACAGTGTCACCATGGCTGTGTTTAGCGCCGACCAAAGATGAGACGCCAGCAAACACATCAGGCCAAGTTTCCATTTTTCCGCCCCGATAAACTCTCGCCGGTTTTCTTCGGCAAACTTGACGCCTGTCATAATCGCGGAAATGATTAGGGTCACCACATTGCCCAAATGACCAAACCCTATACCGAGACCGAAGCTCACACCTGTCAGCGCCAAAAGCGCGCAGATATACCAGACGGAAAAAATGCCAAGGTATGACACAAGCCTCACCGGTGTTATCCCTGTCGCCGCTTCGCTCATATGCCCTGTCCCATTGTCATGATGTCCCCAGATGGGTGTCCAATAGCTTTTTGCGGAATTTCCGGTCGCGTTTCAAGTGCCACTCGCGGCTCATGGCCTCACCGCGGGTTTTAAATTCCTCTGTGTGCAGAATAACCCACATGCGGCCACGGGTAGATTTGGCCCCCCTGCCCGCATTATGCGCCGCAAGGCGCTTTTCCACGTCTGTTGTCCAGCCCACATAGGTGCGGGCTTTGTCGGCCGACACACTAACCAGCACATAAACGAAACACGGATAATGGAATTCACTCAGCGTCACGGTTCTTCACCGTTAGTTCATAGCAATAAGGCCCGGCATCATGTCGCCAATCAGTCGGCGCTCCGACGCTGTAGCCATACAATTCAGATGGGTCTTCGTCGTGGTCGGAAAGCGCAAACACCGCACACAGTTTGTAGGAAAGAGGGCTGGCAACCTGATAGGCATAAGCCTCACCCGTTACCGGGTCGGTCAGCAGCGCGCGTGGCCGCCCCGCAGTAGACAACTCGGCCAGTGATGCAGGTAGCACACCCCCATCCTTGTGATGCGCATTTATCATTCTGGAAAGTTGTCTGAGGTCGTTCACACGCCGCGCATCAAGTTTCACCAGTTTCATTTCACCTGGCGAGCGAATGAGCATGATACCCGCCACGACGACGGCTGCGGCGAAGAAAGTAACCGCAAACAGAAAAACCTTCCCAAAGCCATCAGCCTTCACCTGTTGGCTCCTGCGCTTCTGCCTGCCTAATGCTGCGGAAATAATAGGTCAGAACCGAGCCCGAAACAAACGCTACCACCATTACTTTCAGGAGGAAACGCGACGTCGCCATTCCGCCGAGGAAATGGTAAAGCACCGCCACAACATCACCAAGGGCCGTGAGCCCGGCGAAGAAAAGCGTGAGATAGGTAAGCCATTGCCGCGCGCCTGACATGGGTGCCGCCAAGCTGCCTTTCCCTCGTTTTTCCGCCTTGAAAGCCAGCACCAGATAGGCAGGCACAAACACAATGCTCCACGCTGTCCAATAGCGAATCTTGCCCTCAATATAATTTGAATTGCCGGGTTCGGCCACGTCATGGATAACGAGGTCAAGAATATTAAACGCAAGCATGATCACGCCCCAGCAGGCGAGGTAAAGCGCACCAAAAAGCGAGAGGTAAAACACCGTGTCCCGCGCATTGAGCGAGTAGTGCTTCGCTGGAACCGGTACGGGGAAATCGCTATCGTGATAGACAGCCAGTGCCTTGCTTATATCATCCACCTGCCAGCCGGCATCCTTGAGCACGGCTTTTATCTCACTGCGATTTTTGCCCGCCTCAAGTGCCTTGCCCACAAAATCCTGCAACGTGGTATTGGATGCCATGAATACCCCCTGAATTGGTGTCACCGACCGTAAGCACAACGCTCCCGCACGATCAAGGCATTCTGATGACTGTAGCGGTAGCCTTAAAACGGCATCTTAAAGCCGGGCGGCAGATCAAGCCCACCGGTGAGGTCTTTCATTCGGTCCTGTGTCGCCTCTGCCGCCTTGCCGCGCGCCTGTGCATGGGCTGCAATGATAAGATCTTCCACCACATCTTTTTCCTCACTTGAAAACAGGCTTGGGTCGATGTTCACCGCCTTCATGTCACCCTTGGCGTTCAACACCACCTTCACCATACCCGCACCGGCTGTGCCCTCAACCTCAACATGGTCAAGCTCGGCCTGCATATCTCCCATTTTGGACTGCATTTCCTGCGCTTTTTTCAGCATTTCAGAAAGGTTTTTCATATCAATTTTACTCCAGACCTAAAAATCAAATTCTGACGGGTCACCCATATCGTCATCGAAGGACACACCTTCAAGCGCATCATCAACAAGCGCAAGGTCTTCGTCCTCGGCGCGGCTATCCCGCACGTGGATAAGCTGTGCATCCGGGAAAGACGCTAAAAGCGCTTTCACAATGGGTTCCGCCAGTGCTTCGTCCTTGCGTTGTTTATCACGCGCAATTTCCTTGGTGCGGATAGTATCCTCACCCTCGGCTTCCCGTGTGATGGTGATCTGCCACTCCACGCCGGTCCACAGCTTGAGGCAGGATTTTACCCGCATCATGAAGTCAGGCGGTATCTGCCTGAGGGTGCGGATGGTAATAGCCCCAGGCTTATAATTTACCAGTCGCACATGGTCCTTCAGGATCACGGCCAAGGTGGGTTCCTTCTCGGCGTTAAAAAGCGCGACAAGCTTTTCAAAATCCGCCGGCATGGGGTAAAGCGCATGGTCACCGTTTTGCGCATCATCGTTCTTGAAGGCAAGAACCTGCGCGCTGTGTGATGCCGTCGGACCCTGCCCGCCTGATGTCTGCGGTGCCTGCTGAGTTGCCATGGCGTGCACGTTGCCGCTACCGCCTGCCGGTACCGGGCCTGTCGTCGGCGCACCCCCGCTGCCACCTGCCTGCACCTGTTTGACAAGGTCGGCGGGGCTGGGCAGGTTGGCCGCATAACACAGGCGGATCAGTACCATTTCGGCCGCAGCAATAGGGCTGGGGGCGGTTTTCACTTCACCAAGGCCTTTAAGCAGCATCTGCCACGCCCGCGTAAGATGCGGCATGCCAAGGCTTTCCGCCATCTGGCCACCTTGCGTTCGCTCGGCCTCTGACACCAGCGTATCGGTGCCGGTATCAGGCGTGACCTTGAGGCGCGTCAGCCAGTGGGTCACCTCAAGAAGGTCATTCAGCACCACCGCCGGGTCCGCGCCGGCGTCATACTGCCGCCTAAGGGTGCCAAGTGCCGTCGCCACGTCACCCTTCATGAGTTGTTCAAACAGGTCCAGCACCAGCGCGCGGTCCGCAAGGCCCAACATATCGCGCACTTGCCCTTCGGTCACCTCACCCGCACCGTGGGCAATGGCCTGATCAAGCAGCGACAAGCTATCCCGTACAGACCCCTCTGCCGCGCGGGCGATCAGCTTCAACGCACCATCTTCGGCCTTACAGCCTTCCTGCTCCACCAGTTTGGCAAGGTGGGCAATCAGCACATCGGCTTCCACCCGCTTGAGGTCAAAGCGTTGGCAGCGCGACAGGACCGTGACCGGCAGTTTCCTGATCTCGGTCGTCGCGAAGATGAACTTCACATGTTCTGGCGGTTCCTCGAGCGTCTTGAGAAGCGCATTGAAGGCGTTCTTCGACAGCATGTGCACTTCATCGATGATATAAATCTTGTAGCGCGCGGATACCGGCGCGTAACGCACACTTTCGATAATCTCGCGGATATCATCCACACCGGTACGCGAGGCGGCATCCATCTCAAGCACATCAACATGGCGGCTTTCCGCGATGGCTTTACAGTTATCACACGCGCCACACGGGTTGATGGACGGTCCATCATGTACAGTGCAATTAAGTGCCTTGGCAATGATACGCGCTGTGGTGGTTTTTCCCACACCGCGGACCCCTGTCAGCACAAAGGCATGCGCGAGGCGGCCGCTGTCGATCGCATTTGAAAGCGTGCGGACCATGGCTTCCTGGCCGATAAGGCTGTCGAAATCCGATGGACGATATTTGCGGGCGAGCACCCTGTAGTTTTGTGATTGTGCCTTGTCGCTCATGCGCGGTCCTGTTCCCCGTATCTGGTGAAAATCATGACTAGCAGGAATGGCCCCGTGGGGAAAGAGGTTCGACCTCTGAAAAACAGATCAGCGCCACAAAAAGGTTAGCTGTCGCCGTGCTTCGCGGACTGAGCAATAAATGAGCAATAAATGCGCAGAAAACTGGAAGGGTGGGAGGGCCTGCACGACCCATTCAAAACTCGTTACGGCTGCTTCCTTTCGGACCTGACCGGATTGGCGAGCGGAATGTCCGCCGGCTCTCCCGTCGGGGTATATGGCGATTTCTCGCCGCACTTGCAAGGGGAATATGTCCGCCCTAGCTTATGGCGCATAGATAATAGGGAGCTTGATGTGGCTTTAGCCAAGATAACAACAGCATTTTCCGGCAATCCGCTCGACCGTGCGGACCTGATGCGCGCGCATGAAGATATTCTCACAACTCAAGCCAGGCGCGATGATACCCGATTCGTTTTATTCGCAGGCGACCGTGTGTTGACCGACGAATTTGGCGATATCCTGTGGCTGACGCCTTCCAAGTGCCGTTTCCTGCCGCTTGGCACCACCATATTCCTGGGCCTCGATGATGCGGCACCGCGGTACGCGGCCAGTCTTTACGGGGACACACAGGAATTTGACGACATGTTCACGCCCGCCAAGTTCCGCGAAGCACGTGCTGTCGCAACCAAGCTGGGGCACGCACACCCGAGCCTTGGCATTATCGCACAGGCGAAATCCATGCTCTCGTGGCACCACAGCCACCGCTTCTGCGCCAAATGCGGCGCAGAGTCCGCGCTGGTCAAAGCCGGATACGAGCGCAGATGCCCGGCCTGTGACGCAAGTCATTTCCCGCGCACAGACCCGGTTGTCATCATGCTCGCCTTTCCTGAAGGGTCAAATGGGGAAAAAGCCTTGGTCGGCAGAGGTTATCAACTTCCTCCCGGTATTTATTCCGCGCTCGCAGGCTTCATGGAACCCGGCGAGACAATCGAGGAAGCCGTGGCCCGGGAGTTGATGGAGGAAGTAGGCCTTAAGGCAACCCGTGTAGAATATAAGGCTAGCCAGCCGTGGCCATGGCCCTCGACCCTGATGATCGGCTGTTTTGCCTGGGTTGACGGCGAAGAAATCACCATGGATAAAACCGAGATCGATGATGCCCGCTGGGTGACAAAGGATGAAGTTCGCCGCGCACTCAGGGGGGAAACACCCGATTTTTTCATGCCGCCCTTCATGGCGATCGCCCGCGATCTTATCGACGCGTGGTTGGCAGAAAATTAAATCACAGATCATGGCCCGCACGCCGCTTTAGACGGGAAAACTCAAGAACTCGACCTCAATAGCCTGAGTGAACATTCTACAAAAATGTAAAGTTTGCATAAAATTCGCTCAAAAGACTCCGGGACTGGGGCGTGATGTGGTATCTTTAACAGTTCATTAACCTTTGCATAAAAGTAAGGATTAGATGCAAGACCCGGACAGGTAATTGGAGGTGTCTATGAATATGTCAGAACCCCAGCAACGTATGCTCAGTCATTGGACGAAGCTATCCATGCGCAGGGGCGACCTCCCCTCCCGGGCGGACATGAAACTCAAGGATATTGGGCGTTATGCCTCGAAGATCATCATTATCGATGTCAAGGATGACCCAATTGACTATGAGTATCGCCTGATCGGGCAGGATGTGGCGGACGAACTCAACCGGGACTATACGGGCAGCCGCTTCTCAGACGTCCCCGGGAAAGGCCCAGGCAGCAGCTTCTGGGAACATGTCACCCGAACACGGGAAGAGGCAAAACCCAACTACTGGACTGAATTGTGTAGTATCGTCAAAGCCGGGGAAAAGGAAACAGGTATCCTTTACCTGCCCCTGGCATCAGATCATAAAACACCTGACAAAATCATGTTGGTCATGCATTTTGGCCGGTGTACAGCGCTGCCATACACCGACAGTTCAGCCTCCCAGTACCATATGTAAGCCGCCGCAATGGTGCGGATTACCTCAGTACACCGGAAAAGCCATCCATGGCTGACGCCATCTTGATGTCCAGCGCCGTAACGCCGTCGGCGTCGTGCGTGGTCATTTTCACGTCTACCTTATTGTAAACATTGAACCATTCCGGATGGTGGTCCATTTTCTCCGCCAGTAGTGCCGCGCGGTTCATGAACCCCCAGGCTTCGGAGAAATCTTTGAACCGAAAATTCTTTTTAATCGCCTTGGCATCCGCATCATAAACCCAGCCTTCAAGTGCTGCCAATGCTGCGTCGCGCTCATCTGCGGAGAGTTGTGTCGTTTCTGTATTCATGGGGTTCATCCCTCCTTTTGAATTGTGTCAAACCAATAGCTCATCCACAAGTTTTGGCACAAGCTCGCCCGCCCGTCCATGACAGCATTCGGCAAAATAGCTGACCCCTGTGCTAGGCTCCAGGTTCATGTCCACCATACGCACGTCTCCGGCATTTCGCACCTCGGCCACAAAGCCAGCCGCAGGGTAGACAGTGCCGCTGGTACTGAAGGAAATAAACAAATCACAGGCGTGCAGGCGATGTGCAATCTCATCCATGTAAAATGGCATTTCACCGAACCATACAATTATGGCCGGAGCGTGGGTGACATACCGTCGGTACGACATGGTAATTGTTAAGCGGTCTTGCCCCGTTTTATGCGACATGCGCGCCCACCGGCGCTTTTTCTGGCAGGCGGACTCACCATGGCCACACCCTCGAAATGCATTATGACAGTTAGCGCCTCGCTCAAAGCAGGTCCAGACCGTCTACTTATACGCCGCCCCTGACACTCAACGATAGAGTCCAGTCCCTCACCATGTATGGCCTCACTTGAAAAGTGTGATGGAATTCGTGGGACCGCGTGGCGCAGGTGTAGCTGCTGTTGTTTTTCGCTTCTTGCGATCACAGGCACAATGTAACCCTTTGTAATTAATTGATATAACCTGCGCATAAGAACGTGAATAGTTGACGTTTAGCTGTGGCATACGTTAGCGTGAGGCTGCATCAAAGACTGGTGTATCGTGCTTAAGGCGATATTTCGGGCCACAGCCGAAGTTTTGGGGAGAGTGATGTGCTGCCGTTATGCCAATTGTTGCACCAGACCACACCAGGTCAAGGCCATTGGCCACGCCCCCGCGCCCTCAGCACAGGTGACAACTCATGATGCTATTTTCCCATTTCACGCTGTTGATTTTGTCCGTCGCTCTTTTGCTAGTGGTTGCGATCATTGAGGTCGCGCGCAGCTCGCACCGGGACAAGCGTCGAAAATGGTTATTATGGCATCTTGTCGCCACGCTGGCTTTCTGCGTTTGTTCCCTTGCGGATGAAAGCATCTATACCCCCAGCGTGCGGATCTCTTATTATCTGGAATATCCTACTATTCTGGCCGCAGCGCTCCTGTACGGGGAGCTTTGTTACGCTGTTGCGGGGCTTGGCGGCACCAAACAGCTAAAAATATATAGGGCCGTTGTCTATAGCGTCTCTGCCATATGGTTCGCTGCGTTTTCATATGCCCTTTATACCAGCCTCGACTATACAGCCGCAATCTATGGCCAGCTTCTTGTCTTGCCGATCCTGCTGTTTTGCTGGCCACTGGTTATTTTTTCCCGCGAGCTGTTTAAAAGTGGCGTGCGCTTCTTGAGTCCAGCAACCTATGCAGCGGCCGCCCCCCCCATATCTGACGCCAACAAGGCGATGATCGGCTTCCTGATAACCACGTTTTTGCGCCTGCTCAGTTCTGCCGCGCCTGTTTTTGGCCGTATCCCTGGCATGCCAATGGAATTTGTGTATGGCTTTTTCTTCACCAATAACCTGCTGATCGTTGCAGGCATGGTGATCACCTTTCTGGCTTATATTGAAAAACGGGCAAACTTGGCTGCCCGTATCACCGGAGTGCTTTCTGTTGCGGTGTTGATGACATCGGTGTTTGTAACGCTTGCCTTTTTTGCAGATCGCCCGCCCATGCGAGGACAGGATATGGCCATGCTGCGTCAGGGCGGTGTCGAGATCACCCCGCTCGGGGACGGCTACCGTGCCACAAGCACAGCCGGTTTTGCACAACCTGAGAATCTGGTACGGCTCACCCATGAGGAAAAAAGGGCGGTTAATATTCAGCTCCCGTTTGAGTTTCCGTTCTTTGGGCGGTCGTACAGCCGCCTTGATATTTTCCCCGACGGGCAAATTTCCCCAACAAACAATAGTGATGCTGGGCATATTGGACTTTGGGAAGTTTTCTTTTGTCGGGACGGCGAGCCAGTCATCGCTGTTTTCTGCCTGTCCGCAGAGAAGCTGAATATCTATGTCGCCTCAACGCCTGATGTTCAGCAGATTGTCTGGATGTTACCGGAGGAAGACACAGGCAGCCAGGCTTCGCTGGCGTTTGGTGCCGCACTCCGGCCAGATGGGTCGATCACCCTGGCGTATGACGCTTTCCCTGTCACAGCGTCGCTCCGGCGTGCCAATGCCATCGGCATACTGGACGGCACCGTCTGGCCACCGAATTCACTCAGCCTTGCCGACATGCCCGTCGCCAGCACAGGTGGCTCATTGTGGTTTGATCTGGCGCTCGGGCGCCGTCTCGCCACGCATGACAAGCTCTATCCGCTCGCCATTATGCTCATTATAATCATTGCGCTTTTACTGGTTTTCCTTCGGCCTTATCTCAGCCATGTCATCGTCAAACCGCTTGACCGTATCCGGGCCGGGGTAAAGCAGGTTGATGAAGGTAATCTGGATCATAGGCTGGATGTGGGTATTGAAGACGAGGTGAGCGATATTGCCCACGGTTTCAATGCCATGTTGCAGTCGCTTGACCGCGCGCGCCAACGTGTGGACGAACAGACAGACCTGCTTGAGGCTGAAATCCAATACCGCACCATTGAAGCGGCAAAAAAGATCGACCCGGAAATTCTGTCAAAAGATCAGGTGTTTGAGCAGAAACTGAGGACCGCCATCGAAGAAAACCTTGGTGATTTTGATTTTCAGGTAACCGAGCTTGCTGAGGCCCTCGCCGTCAGCACCCGGCAATTGCACCGCCGGGTCGTGAACCTGACGGCACAAACACCCGCCGCGCTTATCCGCACCCTCAGGCTGGAGTATGGCCACAAAATCCTGAGCGCACGTGCCGCCAATGTGTCAGAAGCCGCGTATAAATGCGGGTTTAGGGATGTGAGCTATTTCACCAAACTGTTCACAAACCGGTATCGGAAATCCCCCTCAGAGCTTTTGAACGACATCCCGCAATAAGGGAAACCAATCCAAACCCGCTCATGAACCCTGACAAACCTGCCATATGAAACGATATTCCTGCCATGGCGGGAAAATCGTGGCTGCTGGCAGGATTTTCTCCTCAAACGCCTGTAAACGGATAAGCCTATATATTCGGCAACAAAGGGGCTTTCCATGTCACCGTCATCCATTATCGCGGCGCTGAAGAAATGCAACGAACCGACGCTTTCCTCGAAAGGGGATGAGAAGATGGAGCCGTCTATCAGCACGACAGACATACAGCCGGGAGATATCCTGTTGCTGCACTATGTACCTGAAGACAATAAAGTTGCCGAGATGCTGAAGCTTCTCAAGCTGGCACATCAAGCGGTTGAGGACTGGAAACACTGGACGAACTATGACAAGGAAACCCGTGAAACGCATTTTGCGGCCCTGATGCCGCTTATCCATTTTGCCATCACGGCGTTTGACAATAGCCGCTATTTCCATGCTGCAATTGTCGGGCAGGATGCGGATAATGAAAACGTCGTGATTGAGGCTGGCCCCAAAGGCATTATGCAGACAGCCCTCAAGGACTATTGGGATGGGCCGATCAGTGTCTACCGCTTCCATAAGGATGCGGTGTCCCTCGGCGACAAACTGCTGCCTGCGGGGCCAGTGCTAAAAAAAGCTTCTGACCTCTATAAGGCAGGCGACATTGAATACGGCTATTATCATGCAGGCCTTCTGGCTATCTGGTGCCTGTTCAAGGCAGGGGAAGACACTGTCTTGGACCACCTGCGTGCCGCCTTGGTGCTTGCGTTCGGGGCACAGGCCACAGATATGCTGTTCAAGCTTGTTGGGCCGGAAACTATCAAGTTATTCCTTGTGGATATTTTCCACCGCGCGCTTGACCGCTGGCGACAAAAAAAACACCTTGTTTGCTCTGAGATGGTGGCAGTTTGTTTTAATCAGGCAGACAGTCTGGGCACCTATAAAATAAGCCGCGAGCTCTGCAAAAGCGCACGTATTAATACCGCAGCCGAGCAGCAACCGAACCAGCCTGCGTTAAGCGAGGATGTTGAGAGCGCTATCCGCACACTGGCTGATGCCTTTGATGGCCTTGAAGTTGACCGGCCACTAAGGGCGGTTGATGTGGCCCTCGCGCTGGTAAGCAGTGACGTGCTCTACACACCGTCAGACCTTGAGCGGTCAGTGAGCACGTTTGATATCGGGCAGATGTAAAAGATACCGGGCTCGATGCCAACATGGGCTTAACGCCGAATCCACAAACCGGCACTTTTTGACACCACCCCGATTACCGCGGCGGTTTCTTTTAGGCTGACATTCGCAACGGCTTCACTTGCGCGAAAAATACCCGCCATGGATGCAGTATACCGCAGCAAGAAACCTCGCGGTAAAAACAAACCGAAAACAGGCCGGAAAATCCTGCCAATTAACCCCGACATTTCTGCCAATGCAGAAAATTCAAGGCTTCTGGCAGGATTTTTCGCCAATGTTCATGGGAACTTAGCAACAAGACAGGAATGCGCCCAACGAGACTAAAATGTCGAACCGAGCGCTGTTGATTAAAAAATGGCGGGAGGGACCCCATGACCAATTATAACTCAGTATTTGGAACTGGTCGCAAGGCGGCGCGCAATCTGCTGGTTATTGACCCAAACGTGAAAGAGGTAGATATCCTTTTACACGAGCTTTCGCGCGCCACTGAAGTTGTTTATCTCAATACCTACCAGAATCCCCTGTTCCAGATCGCGCAAGCGCTGGTATTCCACACTCGCATTGAAACAGTTCACATTCTTGCCCACGGCTCGCCGGGCATGCTGCACCTTGGCGGTGTGGATGTGGATGAAGCTTATCTTCGCACGCAGGAAGGCATGCTTGCTGCCATCGAGACACTGTTGCCCGACGATGCAAGTATCGCCCTTTGGGCCTGTTCTGTTGCGTGGACACCGCCGGGTGAGAGCTTCATTCGCGCATTGGCAGCCGCCACGGGTGCAGAGATTTATGCCACAGACCGGCCCGTGGGGGCTGCGTCCCTTGGCGGAGACTGGAATATTGGCGTGCCCGCACCGTTCACTGAGACGGCCCAGTCGTCTTATCCGCATACGCTGCCGATGTTTGATTTCTCAAGCGGTTCCCTTTCAAACGGCGATACGGTTTATACAGAGACGCAAGACGGTGTGACCATGACGGTCACCTTCACGGGCGGCACTGTAATTATGTCAAGCGTTGGCGGCGGAGGCGGCTCTGACGGTGTGTTTGTCTTCACGCCGGGTGGACAGTCTGTCACCAATGTGACGTTTGAGTTCTCTGAAAATATCAACATCGACAGCATTCAGCATATCGAGATTGATAACGTCGCCACTGGGAATCCGAAGTATCAGGTAACTGAAGGAAACCTGAAATCGATCACATTCGGAGTCGCTAATTTCAGCGAAATTAGTGGTGTTCAAGCCTTTAACCCAGGCTCATATTTTACCGACGCAGGCAATCTGATTGTCACGATGAGGGACGGGGGCACATTCAATCCTGGCTTTGATAATCTGGTTTTCAACCAATATGCCCCCGAATTCGACGATGCAGATGATACAGTTACCCTCGTACTTGATGAAAACGACGGTGCGACAACGATCACCGGCCTCGAGGCAACAGACGACAACGAGGGTGAGACGCTTACATGGACTGTTCTTTCCGGCCCCAACAAAGGCTCGGTTACCCTGACAGGCACGGCAACAGCAACGTCTGGCGGCGGGGATCTGCCGGGCACCTATACCTATACGCCTGACGCTGATGTTAGCGGTTCGGACAGCTTTACGGTGCAAGTATCAGATGGCATCGACACCGATACACTCACGGTGAATGTAACGATCACGCCGGATAATATCGCGCCGGTAATTACCTTGCCAGACGCCCCCGGGGTGATTGAGGACGACGAAGACGTCGCTATTGGCGATGCAATTGCCATTGCTGATGAAGACGACAACGACCAGACCGTAACGCTTACTGTAACGGGCGGCACGGTTTCGCTTGATGGCAGCGATCTTTCCTTCTCGGTTGGTGACGGCAACGACGATGCGGCCGTGACCTTCTCAGGCACATTGGCGGAGGTGAACGCGGCACTCGACAGCCTCACCTTTACACCAACAGCCAATGCTTACGGCGACGGAGCCGCTTCGATCCGCCTCCAGACAGCTGACGGTGCCGGTGGCAATGATGACGACACCCTCACGATTGATATCACTGCGGTTGATGACCCCATGGTCATTACCGGCGATACAAGCGGCAATATCGATGAAGATAACACCGGCACCGTTACCGGCACGCTGAACCTTTCCGACCCGGACGGGACCGAAAGCCTCTCGGGCTTCGCCTATGATGGTGATTATGGCCGGATCACCACAGAGTATGAAGGCGACTGGATCTACGACCTGAATGAAAGCCACGCTGACGTACAAGGCCTGACAGAAGGCGAAACGCTGACCGATGTGATAACGATCCAGACAGCAGACGGCGCCAACCAGGATATTACCATCACGATCAACGGGGCCGATGACCCGGGCTCGCTATCTGGCTTTGCTGGCAGCGTTACGGTGAATGAGGACGAAATCACCCTACTTGATGGCGATGTGACCTTCACCGACATTGATTCAAGCGGCGGCACGCTCACCGTTAGCGGCCTTTTGTCCGGTGACGTGGTATCTTTGCAGGATACCGGAAGCGGAAGCGGCGAAGTTGGTTTTTCGGGCACCAGTGTCACTTATGAGGGCGTGAGCGTTGGCACCACATCGGGCGGTGACGGCGACACCTTCTCCATTGCGCTGAACGCTAACGCGTCCGATGAAGTGGTTGACGCGCTTATCGAAGCGCTCACTTTCTCCGCCACAGATGACAGCCCGGTTGAAGCCCGCACCCTGACTCTGAATGTGGCTGACAAAGACGGCAACTCCGTGCTTGGCGGCGGTCAGGTTATAGAACGTGCATCGGGCGACAACCCCTTCTATGACAATACATATAGCAATCAATATACCGCGCCTACGATGGTGGATATTGATAATGACGGCGACATAGACCTGTTTGTCGGGTTTGGGAACGCGGGTGCCGGAATTCGGTTTTGGGAGAACGATGGCAGCGGCGACTTTACCGAGCAAACCGGCGCCAACAATCCGTTTAACGGGGTGGATTTTGGTACACGTGCGGCACCTACCTTCGCAGATATTGACGGCGACGGCGACAAGGACGCATTCGTAGGTATAAACGACGGCACCGTCCGCTTCTTTGAGAATACGGGCAGCGCCGCGACCCCAAGCTTTACAGAGCGCACAGACAGCGACAACCCGCTCAATGTTCTCGACGTGGGTAGCAAAGCAGCGCTTGCCTTTGGTGACCTGGATAATGATGGAGATCTCGACGCCTTCGCGGGTCAGGGGGACGGGTCTTTCACCTTCTTCCGGAACGACGGCAACGACGACAATGCTAACTTCACAGAGGTGAGCGGCAGCAGTAACCCGCTCGACGGCGTAGATCTAAGCTCAACATCGTCAATTGAGCTTATTGACATGGATAACGATGGCGATCTGGACGCCGTGCTTGGGCAAAACAGCGGCGATATCAGCTATTTTGAGAACACAGGCTCGACCAATAGTGCCAGCTTCACCGAGCGCACCGGCGACGACAACCCGTTAAATGATGTATCCGTTTATTATATCAGCAACGTGGCCTTAGGCGATATTGACGGCGACAGCGTATATGAGGCTGTTGTCGGCGCTTTTTCAGAGGACGACCTCCTGACCTACGACTTCACGGTCGGGCAATCGATCGATGTCGCCGTCACACCGGTTAACGATCCGTCTGTGATCACGGGCACAGATGCCCGCACCATCAACGAAGGCAGCACATCGATAAGCGGCGATTTGATCTCAAGCGACCCGGACGGTGATATCTATTTCACGGCAAGTGTTCAGGACGGTGATTATGGCAGCCTTTCCATCAATGCCTTCGGCAGCTGGACCTATACGCCAGACAGCAACAGCGATGACACGATTAATGAACTGGGTGCTGGCGACACGCTGGGCGACGGTTTCACCATTCAGTCTTCGGACGGGACCGAAAAATCAGTTAACGTCACTATCCGCGGCGTCAATGATGCGGCTGTCATCGGCGGTACCCTCGCAGCAAACCTTGACGACAATACAGACAGTATTGGCGGCACTGCGTCTGTCAGTGATGTGGACGGAGAAGACAGCTTCAACGCAGATACTTCAACCTCATCCTATGGCGACTTTGAAATCGCCGAAAACGGCGACTGGAGCTTTGACCTCAACAATGATTATAGCGTCGTTGATCAAATGCAGGAAGGTGACGAGATTGACCTGACCTATACCATTGAAGCAGACGATGGCACCCAAAGTTCGGTGGTTATAACGGTAACCGGTGCCAACGACGATTCCATTATCACCGGCACCACAACAGGTACGATTTTTGAAGGCGTGCCAACCACCAGCAATTACCTTGGCATCAATGATGTCGACAATGATGTTGCCTTCACTCCCGATACGATTGAGGGCGACCATGGCACGCTTACCATTGAAGCCAACGGCACCTGGACCTATGCGCTTGATAATACCAGCGATACGGTCAATGGGCTGACAGAGGGCGACACGCTTGGTGACACTGTCACGGTTTATGCGGACGACGGCAACAATGTCGATATCGACATTACGATCAGCGGCATAAACGATGCTGCTGTCTTCACGGGCGATGTCTCGGCCTATATGAATGAAGATACAGACACCTATTCAGGCACGCTGAATGTAAGTGATGTAGACGGCGCAGACAGCTTTACAGCCGAAACGCTGGAAGGCGATTTTGGCACCCTGACGATTGACGCAAACGGCGCCTGGACTTTCGACCTCAATAATGACCTCGATATTGTGGCGGGCCTGAGCCGCGACGACACCCTTGGTGACGGTATTGATGTCGAGGCCGCCGACGGCACCAAACGCGAAATATCCATGCTGATAACAGGCGTGAACGACGAACCAACGCTTACCGGTGTTGGAAGCGACTATATCTTCACGGAAGACACTCAAGGAAGCCTCGACCTGTCCGCCGTCAGTATCACTGATGTTGATACGAACGACACGCAAACACTGACCCTCACGGTCACCGGCGGCACGTTCACCGCACCTGCGGACGGCGCCAGTGTTGGCGACGGGGTAACAGCCACGCTGACGGACGCGCAAACGATCACCCTTGTGGGCAGCGCGGGTGACATCACCAGCTATCTGGATACCATAGGCAACGTTCAGTATACCGGGGCGGAAAATGCGGAAGGTGATAACGCCGCAACACTGACCGTCGCGGTCAACGACGGCAATGCCACAGTGAGCGAAAGCGCCAATGTGGATATCACCGCTGTTGATGACGAGGCCGTTGTATCCGGCACCTTCACCGGCGAGGTGGTTGAGGGTGATGAGGGTGATGGCGGCAGGGGCACGACAGCATCCGGCACGCTGTCGATCAGTGACGTGGACACGACAGACAACCCCAGCTTTGCGGATCAGGCCGCCACAGCGGGGGATAACGCCTACGGCACATTTGAGCTAACGGGTGGGGGCTGGATCTACAGGTTGGACCAAACCGCAGTGCAGGACCTGGACGCTGACGATATTGTCTCAGACACCATCACCTACACCGCATCAAACGACGCGGAACAACAAATCACAATAACAATTACCGGCACAGCTGATGACGCCGTTATCACCGGCACGTTCAGCGGCTCCGTATCTGAGCAGGCAACCTCGTCGGGCATAACAACAGGCACGCTGTCGATCAGCGATCTGGATGAAGACGACACCCCCACCTTCGCTGACCAGGGCGCCACAAGGGGCGATAACGGATACGGCAAGTTTGAACTCACTGGTGACACATGGACCTATACACTTGACCGTAATGCGGTTCAGGGGCAGGGCGCAGGCAGCAACCTGACAGACAGTATCACCTATGAAGCCACGGACGGTTCCACACAGGAAATAACCGTGACAGTCGTGGGGGCTAACGATACACCATCCTCGCCCTGGCTGATCTCAACCGGTGTTGACGAAAATACAAATGGCGCTTTTGTTGGCACCCTGAACGCTACCGACCCAGAAGGGGATGGCGTTAGCTTCTCTGTGGATGACCCGCGTTTCAAAGTGGTGGGTGACAAGCTCTATCTGGCTGACGATGTTGCGCTCAACCATGAAGAACTTCAAGAGCTTAGCATCAAAGTGACCGCGTCAGACGGCAACACAGGCAGGTCTGCCTTCCTGAACATTACCGTGAATGACCTGCCGGACGCTATTGTCAACAAGCCCACGGACAGCAATGATATGGTCATGGGTGGTGATGGTCGGGATACGCTGACAGGCGGCGCTGGCAATGACACACTTGATGGCGGCGACGGCGATGACACCATCCTGAAGGACAGCAACGACGACGGACAGGACATCATCGTTGGCGGCGCTGGCAACGACATGGTGCGGGCCGGTGGCGGCGATGACTTTATTGTGGGCGATGGCGCATCTGACGGCGCAACCCGCCAATCCCTCACACAAAACAGCGATACCTCAAGCGACGGCGCAGACACCATCCGTGGCGGCACAGGGGATGACACCATTCTCGGCGGCGGCTGGGATGATGACCTGATCGACGATAACGGTCGCTATGATGACGGCGAGGAAATAGAAAGCGGCACCGAACAAAACAATATCTGGGCTGGCGCAGGCAATGATGTGGGGGTGGGTTCCGGCGGCACTGACCTGATAGGCGGTAGCTCCGGTGATGACAAGCTGGTAGGTCTCGACGGCAACGATACCCTTTTTGGCCACATGGGCGATGACTTGATGCTTGGCGGTGCCGGGGATGATCTGGCCTTCAACGGCTCCGGCGCGGATACTGTCGATGGCGGTGCGGGCGATGACACGCTCTGGGCCAGCGCAGGCGACGACCAACTCACCGGCGGGGTGGGGGCAGACACCTTCTGTTTTGGCACGGTAAGCGGTAATGACGTGGTTACCGACTTTAACGCAGATGAGGACACGCTTGATCTGTCCTACCGTGCGTTTGAAAGCCTTGATGACGTATTCAGCGGGGCAAGCGAGACCAGCGTGAATGGGACAAGCGGTGTTATGCTCGACTTCGGGGGCGGTGAAAGCGCTTTCCTCGCCGGGTTAACGCTCAATGAGCTGAATAGCGCGCAAATCATCATATAGATGTACTTGCCCGCCTACATGTAGGCGGGCCACCGGGCGGCTTCAAAAAACAGGTTTAAATGGCCACCCTTTTTATTCTGGCTCCAATCGGGTACCACTTTAGCGGCGAACACAAAATGCTGAACACGGAGCAATACAGTTATGGCGGTAAAAGTGCTGTTTGTCTGCATGGGCAATATATGCAGGTCCCCCATGGCGGAAGGAGCCTTCAGGCGCGCGACCGAACAGGCCAACCTTGCCGAACAATTCAGTATCGATAGCGCTGGTACCATTGGCTACCATGCAGGGTCAGCGCCCGATGACCGCGCAATTGCCACCGCGAAAAAACGAGGCGTTAATATCGCGGACCAACGTTCACGAAAGGTGACAGAAGGGGATTTCGCAGCGTTTGATTATATTCTGGCCATGGACCATGACAACTACAGCGACCTGATGGAACGCTGCCCGGATGAATTTAAGGCGCGTATCAGCCTGTTTCTCTCACATGCGCCGGACCTGCCGCTTGATGAAATGCCAGACCCCTATTATGGTCACCGCGACCAGTTTGACACCTGCTATCTAGCCGCTATGGACGCATCGGAAGGCTTGCTGATCAAAATCAAGAACGAACGGTTCTAGGCCGTGGCCTCTCTGCTTGCCAAACAGCTTGAAAAAGCGCTCGGCTCAGCGGTTATTGGCTCACGTCCGATGCGTGGCGGCGACATCGCCGATGTATCGCTTTTGACATTGGCTGGCGGGCACAAAGTTGTCGCCAAACGCCCACGCGGTGACCAGCCGGACACCACTGCGGTTGAAGCAATGATGCTCAAGCACCTCAGCACGCATTCAGATTTGCCAGTGCCCAAGGTGCTTTTTCAAAACGCTGGTATCCTTGTCATCAGCCACATCCCTCATGCGGGCATAAGGGAACCTGAAAAAGCGGCAAAAAGCGTAGCCGCGCACGTGGCAAGCCTCCATGGCAACCTCTCCAGCGACAAGACGGCGCCGTATGGTTTTAAAGCCGACACCTACATCGGCCCACTGGTGCAGCAAAACCGTCCGGCACGTGATTGGGTTACATTCTTTACCGAACACCGCCTGATGGCGATGGCGACAAGCTGTCACCGCACGGACAAGTTTGGGGCTGAGCTGTTAGCGCGCATTGAAACCCTGGCGACCAAGTTGCCAGACATATTACCGAAAGCGCCGGCTGCGAGCCTGCTTCACGGCGACCTGTGGGCAGGCAATATATTGATCGATGGCGATATGGCCGCAGGTTTTATCGACCCCGCCATATCCTATGGCCATGGCGAGATGGACCTTGCCTTCATCGCGCTTATGGGTGGGCTTGAGCACTCGTTCTTTGACACCTACCACTGCCACCGACCTATCGAATCCGGTTTTTTCGAAGAACGTAAGGCGATCTATCAGCTATGGCCGCTTCTGGTACATGTGCGGCTGTTTGGCGGGGGGTATGTCCGGCAGGTGGCCAGCATCCTGGATCAGTTCGGCGTTTAGGCTTCCTGCGGTCCTGGCACGCCGTCCTCAATCACGAACCGTTTGAGTGTTTCAGCCTTCAGTTCAGGCACCATCACATCGCCCACCGTTCTCAGGTCAGCGGTCCAGCGCTCCCGGTCCACGTTTACGAGCGTGTAGCCACGGTGGCGACCTTCATAAAGCTTGATATGCGGGTTTTCGGGAATGGACGGCATATTCCGCTGCCAGTACCAGTTGCTACTGGTGATGGAGGTTGCGACAAATTCCGACGCAACCGTTTTAGATTTTGGGTTATCAAAGTCGCGTTTGACGTCACAGACGTAATTGGCATGCACATCCCCGCCGATGATCACCGGGTTTGAGACCGCACGGTCTTCAAACATCTTCAGCACCTTCTCGCGGGATACAGTATAACCGTCCCAATATTCGCTACCGATCAACTCCCCGTCACCGGGTTTATAGTCGTGTTTGGAAAACAGCATACCCTGCGCCATCACGTTCCATTTGGCCCCGGCACGACCCATGCCGCCTAGTAACCATTTTTCCTGCTCCGTGCCCAGAATGGTGCGGCTCGGGTCAAAGCGGTCTGCGCATTTGCCGTCAATCAGTTGCCAGCCACCTTCCTCCGGTGTCTGGCAAGGCTGGTCCGTGCGGTACTGGCGTGTATCCAGCATGTTGATTTCCATCAGGTTGCCGATACTGGTGCGACCAAAGATCGTGGCGTCTGCTCCAATCGGCGCTGCAGCGCGCCTCAGCGGCAAATGCTCGTAATAGGCCTTGTATGCCGCCGCACGGCGCTTGAGAAACTCTTTGCTGTCTTCGAAAAACTGCCCCTGATCAGCAGCATAGTCATTCGCGACCTCATGATCATCCCATGTGAACAGCCAGCTTGTGTGTGCATGCGCGGCCTGTAGGTCGCTGTCGAGCTTGTAAGCGGCGTGCATGGCACGGTAACTGTTCAAGTCATTGGCTTCCACCACCGGCGTGCGGCGCAGCGGTGCGCTGTAGGACTTCTCATAGATATAATCTCCCAGATGGACGATCAGCTCCACATCCTGCGCCACCATATCGCGGTAGGCCTTGAAATAACCTTCAGTATAATTCTGGCATGAACAGAAGGCGAAACGGAAACGGTCCAACGGTGCCATAAAGGCAGGCATCGTGCGGGCGCGGCCGACGGGGCTGACCTCATCACCTGCGCGGAAACGGTAGTAATAGGGTCGCCCAGGCGCGAGGCCGGTCACGTCCACGTGCACAGCGTGTGCGTTTTCCGCATACGCCACGGCCGCGCCTTTTTGCACGACCTTCCTGAAACCTTCATCCTCGGCCACCTGATAGGCAACTGGTATCGGCTCATGGCCCGCAGCACCAGCATCAAGCGGGTCTGGCGCAAGTCGGGTCCAGATCACAAAACCGGTTGGCAGCGGATCACCCGACGCAACACCCAAAGTGAAGGGATAAGAGATAAACCGTGGCTTGCCACTGATCCACGCGGGCGTGGCCAAAAGCGGTGCGGAAAAGGCGGCCAGCCCCATAAGGCTGGCGCCACGCATAAACTGCCGCCGTGAAAAACGGTTCATAAAATCCCCTCCACCTTCAGGTCACTGGCATATAGTCTACGCCATCCGACCTCCTGATAAAGAGGCTTTATCTCACTATCATGACAAGCGCGCTCATGACGGGCATGCGACTTGCCTAGAAGGCAGGCTCTAGCACCCAGCCAAATTCACGGCCCATGTGATAGGCTTGCTCGGCATCACCGGCCTCCGGCTCCGTCTCAAGCGCGCGGCCAAACCGGCTTTCAACGGTATAGTAAGAGCCTTCATTGGTGCGCTGGCTTGAAAACAGGGTAAAATGCTGCACTGTCTCGGCTGGTGTATAAAGGTTCTCACCGTGCAGGAGCCAGTCCCCAATGCGGGCCTGCGCACCGCGCCTGAACCGCGCCAGGGTAACATGCGGCTTGTATTTGCGCCGCTCTACATCCACATCGACCCGCGCGAGCGCATTGACGATCTTCTCATGCAGGTGCACCAGCGGCGCTTTGTCTTCAACACCCACCCAGAGGCATTTAGGCTGCTTGGGCTTGCCAAAAAGCCCGACGCCCCTCAGAGCAAAATCAAACGGGTTCACGGAAACGCGGGAAAGTTCTCCTTCAATTTCATGCAGGGCTTTCTTCGGCACATCGCCAATGAAAGCGAGAGTGAGGTGGAGCTGGTCATCCCGTTGCCAGTGCGCGCCTTCGACGCCACCGCGAACCTCTGAGAGCGCGTCTCTGATAGTCTCCGGAATTTCCAGGCCGACGAACAAACGTACCATGGTCGACCTCCCTTCGATCAATATCGTGGGGCCGAGGTGCCCCGACCCACAAACTGTAGCGTATTATTTACTGAAAGGGAATCATGTATGTCTCGTGAAATTTTTGTGACCCAGCGTGGCCTACGTTGCCCGTTGCGGCACACAGACACATGGACGCCGCACAAAAGCGAAGCTACGGTCAAGCGGCAAGGAGGACTGAAAGACAGAGAGGGAACGATAAGACAATGAACAGCTATCTTGCACTGGCAGCGCTCATATGCGCCATCACCGTGGCTTTTCACTGCGTCGCTGGCGGCAGGCGGGTCATAAAGCCGATGCTGGCGGTGGCAGGCCTGAATAAAACCATGAAAGCGGTTCTATACGGCTGCTGGCACGCCTTTACCTTGCTCTACATCGGCGTAGCGGCGGGTTTTCTCTGGGCAGCCATATCGCCGGAGGTGCGGCTTCTCGCCCAAGCTGCCAATTTGCTGACAGCGGGTCTCAGCGCGCTTAGCATCTTTGTTACGCTCAGGTTCAGAGAGCGTCTCGTGCGCCTGCCACACTGGCTTTTGTTCGGGCTTGCGTCGCTATTTGGCGCACTGGGAACACAATAAGCTTATTCAGCCAGCAGTTTCTTCACCACCGGGCCAATTTTACTCACCATAATTTTCACCCCTTGGGCATTGGGGTGCATACCGTCAGACTGGTTAAGTGATGCGTCGGCCGCGACCCCTTCCAGAAAGAAGGGGTAAAGCGGCATGTCATATTTATCAGCCACATCCTTGAAAATCGGGTTGAACACCTGAGCATACTCAGCCCCAAGATTGGGCGGTGCCATCATGCCTGCCACCAACACCGTCACATCGCGAGCAGCCAGTTCAGCGACCATGGCGTCGATATTCTCTGCGGTGATATTGGGGTCGATACCGCGCAGACCGTCATTGGCGCCAAGCTCCAAAATCACCAGGTCGGGCTTGCCGTCCTTCACCGGCGCGAGACCCCAGTCAAGCCGGGCGCGGCCGCCCGATGACGTGTCGCCCGAGACACCGGCGTTTATCACCCGCACCTTGCGAGCCGAGTTCTCATCAAGCCAAGCCTGAAGCTGGTCAGTGAAACCTTCGCCGGGGGCGAGGCCGTAGCCCGCAGTGAGACTGTCGCCAAAAGCGACGATTTCGGCCGTAGTCCCCTCATCTGCCTGCACTTTATTGCTCCCTGTGCCAAAAATTGCGCAAAGGGCAATAAGTGCGGTAAATAATTTAATCAGGGGTTGGCGATTGACCATCATAGGTCCAGCTCCTAGCTATAGACGTAATAAAAACGATACACTCGAACAAAAATAATTGGCAGCGAAGGACGTAAATTTCAATGGTAGAGGCAAAAGCCATCATCCAGCTTAAGGATGTCTCCCTCACGCTTGAGAGCGGTGCGGGCCCCGTCAACATCTTAAAAAACATCAGTTTTGGCATCATGGCCGGTGAAAGTGTCGGCATTGTGGGCCCTTCAGGCAGCGGTAAATCATCGCTCATGAGCCTGATGACCGGGCTTGAGCAAGCCACCGGCGGCAGCGTGACCGTTGATGGCCTTTTGCTGGACGGCGCTGACGAAGACACGCTCGCACGTCACCGGCTGAGCCGTGTCGGCATCGTCATGCAGGCCTTCCACCTGATCCCGACCATGACAGCGCTGGAAAATGTTGCCGTGCCGCTTGAACTGGCTGGCGTGAACGACGCCTTTGACCGTGCCTCGCACGAGCTTGAATCCGTGGGCCTTGCGCACCGCATGGAACATTACCCCGCCCAGCTTTCAGGAGGCGAACAGCAGCGTGTTGCCCTTGCCCGTGCGATGGCACCCCAGCCTGCTATCCTGTTTGGTGATGAGCCCACCGGCAACCTCGACGGTAAAACCGGCCGCGCCATCATTGACCTGATTTTCGACCTGTCAGAACAGCGCGGCTCAACCCTGGTGCTTGTCACCCACGACCCGGCTTTGGCCGACCGCTGCGACCGCGTAATCTCAATGTCAGACGGCAATATTGTCGACGATACCGGCAACACAAAATCGGTGCAGATCAAAGATGAAGCTCCCAGCAAAGTGAAGGGTGGCAAATGATCACGCGCAGCCCTGCCATGCCAGTGGCGCTGAAACTGGCCCTGAGGGAGTTGCGTGGCGGCCTCTCGGGATTTCGTATTTTTATGGCCTGCCTGATTTTGGGCGTGACGGCCATTGCGGCCGTTGGCTCGCTGACCCGCGCCATTACCGAAGGCATGGAACGCGAAGGACAATCCATCCTTGGCGGCGATATGGAGATTAATATCTTCCAGCGCGAAGCGGGTGTTGAGCTGCTGACCTGGGTTGAAGACAAAGGCACGCTTTCGGTGTCCGCGCGGCTGCGCACCATGGCGCATTTCAAGGATGGCGGCACGTCAACCCTGGTGGAACTGCGCGCGGTTGACGGGCTTTACCCGCTCTACGGTAATTTTGAAACCATCCCACAGCTTGATAATAACGCCCTGTTTGAAGAACGTGGGGGGCGCTGGGGCGCGGCGATCGATCCATTGCTTGCGGACCGGCTGGGCGTTGCGCTTGGCGACACCTTGAGTTTCGGCGCCATTCAGGCCGACATTCGCGCCTTCATTGAGCATGAGCCCGACAAAGCCAACCTTGGTTTCCAGCTTGGTCCGTCGGTAATGATCCGCCACAAGGCGCTGGCTGAAACCGGCCTTGTAACCACTGGCAGCCTGATCAACCATTATTACAAGATTAAACTGAACCCCGGCACCGATATTGAAGCCGCCAAGGAAAGCCTGAGCGCAGCCTTCCCTGACGAGACCTGGCGCGTGCGTGACCGCTCCACCAGCGCACCGGGCCTCAGGCGCTTTGTCGACCAGATGGGCATGTTTCTGACCCTTGTTGGCATTTCTGCCCTTGTGGTGGGTGGTGTGGGTGTGGGTAACGCCGTTAAAGGGTATATGGACCGCAAGACACGTACCATCGCCACGCTCAAGATTTTGGGCGCAGACGGCAGTGTTATCTTTAAAACCTACTTCTTTCAGGTTGTCATCATGGGGCTGGTCGCCATTGCCATTGGCACTGTTGTGGGCGCATTCCTCCCGGGTGTGCTGGCCATGTTCCTGCCCGACAGCTTACCGGTCAAGCCAGAAGGCGGTGTCTACCCGGTGGCTTTGGCACTGGCGGCGCTGTATGGCCTGATGATCACTATCGCCTTCACCGTTTGGCCGCTGGGTAAGGCCCGCGACCTACCTGCCGTGCGCCTGTTCCGGGCGCTCGTCGCACCCGAGACCCGCTGGCCGCGTTTTATCTATACCGCCACTATTTTTGGTGCCGCGCTTGTGGTCGTGCTGCTGGCCGTTGGTATGTCGGACAATCGCGGTCTCGCGGCGGGCTTCATGATTGGTGCGGGTATAACACTTGGCATCCTGCGCGGCATTAGCTGGCTGATCGAACGGGGTGCCGCCAAGGCGCCACGATCAAAAAACGCACTAAGGCGTATGGCGATTGCCAACCTGCACCGGCCCGGCGCTGCCACCGGTGCTGTCGTGCTGTCGCTTGGGCTTGGCCTCACGCTTTTTGCCAGCCTCGCGCTGATTGAAGGCAACCTTGAAGCTCGCTTGTCGGAACAAGTACCGGAAGAGGCGCCGGCCTTCTTCTTCCTTGACATCCAGCGGGCACAACTACCCGACTTTGAGGCCACCGTTGCTGGCATTGACGATGTGCAGGACCTTGTGACCGTACCCAACCTTAGGGGCCGCGTTATTCGCCTGAACGGTGTGAAGGCCGAGGACGTGGAGGTTGATCCCGAGGTGCGCTGGGTTTTACGCGGTGACCGCGGCCTCACCTACATGAGCGACCTGGGTAAGGGCAGCAAAGTGGTGGAGGGCGAATGGTGGCCAGCGGATTATGCGGGCGGGCCTGAGGTCAGCCTTGGCAAGGAAGTTGCTGACGGCCTCGGCCTCAAGATTGGCGACGTCATTACGGTGTCAGTCCTTGGGCGCGAGATCACCGCCACCATTCGCTCGTTGCGCGAAATCAACTGGGGCACCTTCGGTTTCAACTTCGTTATTCTGTTTGATCCCAACACGCTCAAGGCCGCGCCGCATACATACATGGCAACCCTGAAGGCAGGGGGGGACGCGGAAGTCGTCGCCCACAGGGCGATCACCAGCAAGTTCCCCGGCGTCACCGCTGTGCGCATGAAAGAAGTACTTTCAAGCGTGAATACCATGATGGAACAAATCGGCATCGCCGTGCGCGCCACTGCGGCCGTTGCCATCATTGCAGGCATTTTGGTACTGGCGGGTGCTATCGCCGCCGGGTTCCGGCAACGGGTTTACGAATCAGTGATTTTGAAAGTCATCGGCGCGGTCAGAGGGCAGATCCTCGGCGCTTACCTTTTGGAATATGCGCTGATCGGGCTTATCACAGCAACTATTGCGCTCGCGCTTGGCTCTCTGGCCGGGTGGCTGGTAGTGGAATTTGTCATGGAGATGGAATTCAGTTTCCTGCCATGGCCAATGGTCTTTACCGTGACCGTCAGCCTTTTGATCACCGTGCTTTTTGGCCTTGGATCAAGCTTCCGGGCGCTTTCAGCCAAACCGAACCAGGTGCTACGCACAGAATAAAGCGGATAAAATCGGCGTGAGCGATGTCCGATTGCGGTTGAAAGCATCGGGCTTCGTCGCCATATTAAGCTCAAACTAACAACCAGCTCATGAGGAGCAGAAATGGTACAACGCTTTAATACGCAATATGGCGCGCAAACCCGTGCGCAAACTGCGGAATTTGATGAAGGCCTGCGCGCCTACATGCTGAAGGTCTATAACTATATGGCCTCCGGTGTATTGTTGACAGGTATTGTTGCCCTGTTGACCGCCAGCAGCCCCGATATGATGAATGCCATCTTCGGCAGCGGTCTGCGCTGGATCGTTGCCCTTGCACCACTGGCTTTTGTCATGGTCATGAGCTTCGGCGTGAATAAACTTTCGGCCGGGGCCTTGCAGATGATCTTCTGGGCATTTGCCGCCACAATGGGCTTGTCGATGGCGTCAATATTCGTCCTTTACACGGGGCCAAGCATTGCACGCACGTTCTTCATTACGGCGGCCGCATTTGGGGCGCTTAGCCTCTATGGTTATACGACGAAGAAAAGCCTGTCGGGCATGGGCACGTTCCTGTTCATGGGCCTGATCGGTCTCATCATCGCCAGCGTGGTGAATATCTTCCTTGCCTCAACCATGATGCAGTTTGTCATCTCGGTTGCCGGTGTGCTGATCTTCGCTGGCCTCACCGCCTATGACACGCAGCGCATCAAGGAAAGCTATTACATGATGACGACCGGGCAAGCTGTTGCCAAAGGTGCGATCATGGGTGCCGTGAGCCTGTATCTGGATTTTGTGAACCTGTTCATGTTCCTGCTGCAGTTCCTTGGCAATCGCGAATAACCATACGCAGCAACAAAGTTTGAAAAGCCCGGCCCCGTGCCGGGCTTTTTATTGTTCAGCCCTGCAATAACCGTCACTCACATATTGCAAAATACGCCAGCTGCTTTACGCTTGTCTAACGTTGTCATTACGGCTGGGGATTTGGGGCATGGCAAAACAGCGGCTTTTATCGCTTGATGTATTTCGTGGTCTTGCCGTCATCGGCATGATTTTTGTGAACAGCGTAGCGGTGTTCCACTACCGTGCAGATGTACCCGCCTATGGCCTTTTTCTACACGCGCCGTGGGCGGGGCTTACGGTTGCGGACCTTGTGTTCCCTTTCTTCATTTTTATGGTGGGCGTATCCTTGCCCTTTGCGTTGCCTGCCGAAAAAGGCCTTCCTGCACGCGCCGTTGTGCTCAAGCTTCTCAA
Organism: Kordiimonas sp.; assembly: GCF_048260245.1. Taxonomy (GTDB): domain Bacteria; phylum Pseudomonadota; class Alphaproteobacteria; order Sphingomonadales; family Kordiimonadaceae; genus Kordiimonas. Next base: position 58,652 of record NZ_JBLXGZ010000007.1, read on the forward strand.
ACGTGCCTGCCTACTGTTTCTGATCGGCCTTGCACTGACCCTTTCCTTTGCCGACTGGGGGCAACCCATAAGGCTTCTTGGCGTCTTGCAGCGCATCGGCCTCACCTTCCTTGGCGCGGCGCTCTTCTTTATCAGCTTTGGCTGGCGCGCGCAGGTGGCTGCAATCATTGTCATTCTTGCGGGTTATGCCGTGCTGCAGATGACCCCTTTCCCCGACGTGCCGCTTGACCTTATGGCACCCGGCCAGAACTTTTCCAGCTGGTTCGACCGACTTGTTCTGGGTGACCATGTGTATGCCCGCAACGCAGCGGTGCCCTATGAACCGGAAGGCCTTCTGGGTACGCTGCCCAGCATTGCGCAGGCGCTTATGGGCGCACTGACCGGCACACTTATACGCGCCCGGGGCTGCACCAAAGCGACCTTGCGCCAGTTGTGCGCCGCCGGGCTGGTGTTCACCGTCCTTGGGTTTGCGCTTGCGCCCCTTCACCCCATCGTCAAGGCTACATGGTCATCCACCTTTGTGCTGGCGACAAGCGGCCTGGCGCTTCTGGTTTTCGCAGCGCTTATCTGGTGCCTGGACATCAAAGGATGGCGCGGGAGCTGTGCAACGTTTGCGCAAGCATTTGGCATCAACGCCATCACGGCCTACGTCGCACATACCTATCTGATGGCGCCGCTTTTGCTGAATGACGGGACGTTGGCACTTCAGGAAAAGCTCTCATCCCTGCTTCCGGCGGAACTGGCCATGCTAGTGCCTGTCATGGTGGTCGTGCTGGTATCATGGACCCCGGTTGCACTCATGAAACGCAAGGGCATCATCCTGAAGGTATAGCCGCGTGCGGCCTGCATCAGAAAAGCAATGACTTACCGTTTCATTTCCGCAACAATATGCGGTAGCAGATTGCTCGGCCTTTTAAGCGCGCAGGAGACACATAGCCACCATGTCCGTCACGTCTGAGTTTTTCAACCCCCGGACCATTCTCGCGAAGGTGCTTATTGTCTCCTTCCTGATCTTCCTGTCATGGGCCGCATTTCAAGGCCATCTCGTCCCGGTGCGCACCTTCCTAAGCGATGAACGCCTGACACTTGAATTCATGGAATATTCCATCTCGCCCTATACCGTACTCAAGGGTTTGTTGATCATTGTAGGCTTTTTCTGGATATCGTCGCTGGTGTCGGCACAGGTTGAGAAGCGCATCAGCAGTTTTAGCCGCATGCGGTCGAGCAACCGCGAACTGCTTTCCAAAGCCGCAATGCTGACTATCTATTTCATTTTCTTTATTGCGGCGCTCGATATGATCGGCATAGACCTTAAGGCGCTGACCGTGCTGGGCGGCGCTGTCGGGATTGGTATCGGCTTCGGCTTGCAAAAAATTACGTCCAACTTCATCAGTGGCATCATCCTGCTTGCCGAGAAATCTGTCGAGATTGATGACCTGATTGAGCTGTCTGACGGCATTCAGGGTTTTGTGCGTCACACCGGCGCGCGTTATAGCCTTGTTGAGACGTTCGACGGCAAGGAAGTCATGGTACCCAATGAGGATTTTATCACCGCCCGCGTCATCAACTGGACGCTGACAAACAAGAATGGTCGTGTGGAAATCAATGTTGGCGTTGCCTACGGTTCCGACCTGGACCTCGTTAGGGAGCTCCTGCTTCAGACCGCAAAAGAACATGAACGCTGTATCGCATTTCCCGAACCGGTCTGTTATCTGGACGGTTTCGGCGACAGCTCAATCAATTTCACCTTGTACTTCTGGGTCGCGGACGTCACCGAAGGCCGACGTGGCCCCAAGAGTGATGTACAGTTTACCATCTGGCGAAAATTCGCTGAAAACCACATCGAAATTCCATTCCCCCAACGCGACCTGCACCTGAAAACCGTGCCGGAAAGTCTTCAGCAGAAAGCTGCGCATGACAGCGGCGCGGGAAAGGATAAAGCATGAGCGAAAAGGCCTTGATTCATGCGGTTTATCTTCGGGACGGCGCTGACACTGGCCGGCATGCCGCTGTTGCTGAAGGCCAGATCGACGAGCCCATATGGCTACACTTTAATGTTTCACAGCCCAATGCCCGGGCGGAACTGAAAAAAGCCGCGCCTTACATCGATGATTCTATGATTGATGCCCTGTGCGCCGAAGACACTCGCCCCCGCGTGGAAGAATTTGAAAAAGAGTATCTGGTCATTTTACGCGGTATCAACCTGAACCCGGATGAAGACCCCGAAGACATGGTATCGCTGCGAATCTGGAGTGACGGGTCTCACGTTATCAGCGCACAGCGCCGCCCGGTTTTTGCCGCTCGCAAACTGGCCGCAAAACTGCGCGCCACAGACCAGCCTGCATCATCGTCAGAAGTGATCGTTGGACTGACCGTAAACGTGATCGAGAATATGGCCATCCCCATCTCTGAACTGATGGAAGAGATCGACGAGCTTGAACTGGAAATGATCGATGGCGGAAAGCCTGAGCACCGCACAAAGTTGGCGGACCTCCGGCACAAGGTCCTGTTGCTGCGGCGTTATTTCAACCCGCTCCGCGCTGCTGTCGGCTTGCTGAAGGACCTCGCCACCACGTGGTTGGGTGAAAAATATACACGGCGGCTGAGAAATGCGCATGATGACCTGACCCGCCACCTTGAGGACTTGGACGCCGCACGTGACCGCCTTCAGTTCCAACAGGAAGAACTGGTCACCGTCATGTCTGATCGGTTGAACCGGAATATGTATATGTTGTCCATCGTCGCGGCGATTTTCCTGCCTTTAGGCTTTCTCACCGGGCTTTTTGGTATCAACGTTGGCGGCATGCCGGGTGTTGAGGACGGCACCGCCTTCTGGTGGGTCACGGGAGGCTGCGCTGTTATCGCAGCCGGGCTTGCGTTCTTTTTCCGCCGCAGCGGCTGGTTCTGATCAGGCGCCCAATAGGTCACAGATGGCCCCGGTCAGGATGCTCAGGTCGTCTTTTCCAATAACCAAAGGCGGGGTCAGGTACACAATGTCGCGGAAAGGGCGTATCCAGACGCCGCGCTCGACAAGTCGGGGCTTGAGGGCCTCCAGCCCCGACGCGTCATGTAATTGCACGACGCCAATGGCGCCCTTCACCCGCACACTTTTCACACTATCGAGAAAACCACAGGGTGCAAGTTCGGCCATAAGTTGCCCCTCAATGACATGGACCTTGGCGGCGTAATCCTCGCGCTCGAACAGGTCAAGTGACGCGTTGGCGGCCGCACAGCCCAAGGCATGCGCCATATAGGTCGGCCCATGCATAAGCGCCTTCGCCGGGTCATCATCATAGAAGGCCTCAAAAATTTCCTCGCGCGCCACGCAGGCAGACAGTGGCGAGACGCCGCCGGACAAGGCCTTGGAAAGGGTCACCATGTCTGGCACAATGCCGGCCTGATCAATGGCAAACCGTGTGCCCGTACGGTAAAAGCCAGTAAAAATCTCGTCGACAATCAACAGTACATCCGCCGCGTCACAGGCCTCACGCAGCCAGCGCAAGGTCTCAGCCTGGTGGAACACCATGCCGCCTGCCCCCTGCACCAACGGTTCAGTGACCACCGCCGCAACATCTGAGGCATTGGCCTTAAGGAAATCAGCAAACTTCGCCGCGTCCTCCGCTGTGCGCGGCAAGTCAGACAGTAGGTTTTTTGCCAGCACATCACCAAACAGGCCGTGCATGCCCTCCTCCGGGTCACACACTGCCATGGTACCCAATGTGTCACCGTGATAGGTACCACGGAAGTGCACAAACTTGCTGCGCTTTTCGCCCCGGTTGAAGAAGTATTGCAACGCCATTTTCATCGCGACTTCAACAGACACCGAGCCGGATTCGGCGATAAACACCCGGTTCAGATCTCCCGGCAGCATAGCGGCGAGACGCGTGAAGAGCTTCAGCGCGGGTTCGTTGACCATACCACCAAACATCACATGCGGCATGGCCTCAAGCTGGGTTTTCATCGCCCCCATGATGTGCGGGTGGTTATAGCCGTGAGCCGCCGCCCACCATGATGAGATGCCGTCAATAAGCTCGCGGCCATCTGAAAGCGTGATACGCACGCCGTCGGTGGACTGCACCGGCAGGGGCGGCGTAGCGGTTTTCATCTGGGTATAGGGCAGCCAGATATGGCCAACGCCTTCAGTATACCAATGCGGATGATCAGCCATCTTAAGCCGGGCTCAGGCCCAGCTTGCTAAAGAGCGCCATATCCTTGTTATTCTCTGGGTTCGGTGTCGTGAGAAGCTGTTCACCATAAAAGATGCTGCTGGCACCAGCAAGGAAACACAGCGCCTGCGTCTCTTCACTCATTTCCTGACGCCCGGCGGACAGGCGCACCTCGGCCTTCGGCATCATGATGCGCGCCACAGCGATGGTGCGTACAAATTCAAACGGGTCGAGCTTCTCCACATGCTCAAGCGGCGTGCCCGGCACAGCCACAAGCATGTTGATCGGCACACTGTCCGGGTGTTCCTCGAGGTTGGCCAGCGTCATCAGCATACCCGCGCGGTCCTCGGGCTTTTCGCCCATGCCGACGATCCCACCGGAGCAGACATTAATACCCGCGTCGCGCACGCGCTTGAGGGTATCGATACGCTCCTGATAGCTGCGCGTGGTGATAATCTCTTTGTAGTATTCCTCGCTTGTGTCCACATTGTGGTTATAATAATCGAGGCCCGCATCCTTGAGCTGTTTTGTCTGGCAGTCATCCAGCATGCCAAGGGTCATGCAGGTCTCAAGGCCAAGATCTTTCACACCTTCGACCATGGCGAGGATGCTGTCCATATCGCGGTCTTTGGGGCTGGTCCAGGCCGCGCCCATACAGTAACGTGACGCACCGCCAGCTTTCGCCTTTTTCGCCGCCGCCAGGACACGCTCAACTTCCATCAGCTTGGTTGCCGTCAGGCCCGTTGTTTTGGCGTGCTTGGCGGACTGGGAGCAATAGCCACAATCTTCGGCGCAGCCACCGGTCTTGATCGAGATCAGCTGACTGAGCTGCACTTTGTTCGGGTCATGATATAGCCGGTGAACGCGCTGCGCCTCAAACACAAGGTCCATAAAGGGCATGGCAAACAGAGCCATGATTTCATCACGGGTCCAGTCATGGCGGATGGGGGCCTCCGAAAACGAGACATTTGCAGGTGCGTTCATGAAAAACTCCTCGACCTTGTATGCCGGGAAAATCGCGGCTGGACGGGGTCAAGTCAAGTAAAATTACCTAAGCGCAATCCTGCTTAAGCTTGCTTGACGCAGCCTGCCCGAACGCCTAAAGCCAACATCTATGGAAAGATTTACGCCCGCCCCGTCAAGCCTTGATGCTTTAGCTAGTGCGAAGTTGGTCGCCCTCGAAGCAAAAAACCAGCGCCGGCAACTGGTAACCAGTGTGCGCGCAACCGGCATGAGCATGCGTGTAGACGCTGGGCCTGAGCTGGTCAGCTTCACAGACAATGATTATCTGGGCCTTTCGACTCACCCCGAGGTGGTGGAAGCTTCAAGGGAAGCCACACGCCGCTTTGGCGCCGGTGCAGGCGCAAGCCGCCTGGTAACCGGCAACCACCCGCTATATAGTGAGCTTGAAAAACGCCTTGCACAAATCAAGGGCACGGAGGACGCCTGCGTCTTTGGTTCAGGCTATCTCGCTAATGTGGGTATTATCCCCACCCTTGTCGGCAAGGATGACCTGATTATCGCCGATGAACTGGTGCATACCTGCATCCATGCCGGTATGCAGCTTTCGGGCGCAACCGTGCGCTTCAACCGCCACAGCGATGTCGACCACGTACGCGCCATCCTCAAGGCTGAACGCGCCAATTATGGTCGTGTGATCCTTGTGGTTGACGGCGTTTATTCAATGGATGGCGACATCGCACCGCTCAAGGAACTGGGCGGTGTTGCCGCTGAATATGACGCATGGCTGATGAATGACGACGCCCACGCGCTGGGCACCATTGGTGGCGGTCGCGGCAGCGCACATGCCTGTGGTGCCGAAGGCCTTGTGCCGCTGCAAATGGGCACCCTCTCAAAGGCTGTCGGCTCTTACGGCGGCTATCTTGCCGCCAGTAAGCCGGTGATCGACCTCATGCGCACGCGGGCGCGGTCCTTCATCTACACAACAGGGCTCCCCCCCGGCGTCACCGGCGCAGCGATCAAAGCGCTGGAGCTGATCAAAGAGGATAAGGCGCTTGTCGAACGGCCAACGACACTCGCCCGACAGTTCGCAAGAGCGATGGGACTGGCAACACCAGACACACCTATAGTACCCCTCGTCATTGGGACCGAGGCCGACGCGCTCAATGCCTCTTCTGACCTTGCAGAGGCTGGTTTCAAGGTTATTGCCTTTCGTCCGCCAACCGTACCCGAGGGCACATCCCGGCTGCGGTTCAGTTTCTCTGCAAGCCACTGCGACGCGGACGTGAAGCGGCTGATAACGGCATGCAAAAAACTGGGGCTGGAACAAAATTCATGAACGGGCTTTTCATTACATCAAGCGGCACCGAAATTGGCAAGACACTGGTCACTGCCGCGCTGTGCCACCAGCTGCGGGCGGCGGGAAAACCGGTTTCCGCCCTTAAACCCATTATCAGCGGTGTGACAGATGACACAATGGACGGCAGCGACACCGCCATCATCGCGGACGGGCTTGGGCTTGACCTGACCCCTGACGTCATGCACCAGATATCGCCGTTTCGCTATCGTGCGCCCCTCGCGCCCGCCATGGCGGCGGCACTGGAAGGGCGTGCCCTTGATATGGATGCCCTGATAAACACTTGCCAGACAGCGCTTGATACCAACCCCTTCACCCTTATTGAAGGTGTTGGTGGGTCCTTTGTGCCATTGGTGGACAGAACACTGGTTGCGGACTGGATCGCCGCACTCGATCTACCGTCTCTGATGGTGGTGGGCAGTTATCTGGGCACCATCTCGCATACATTGGCAACGCTTGAAGCCATGCAGGCCCGCAACTTGGAGGTGCGCGCCATTGTCATGAGTGAAAGCAAAGGCGATACGCCACCGCTCGACGCCACTGCAGAACAATTGCGTTGCCTATCCGGTTTGCCTGTTATCATGGTGCCGAGGCTTGCCGGGGATAAGCCGTGGCGGGAGGCTCCCTCCCTTTTATCGCTACTTTAACCACTGTTTCATAGTGGGACGGCAAGCCTTACCGGGGACGGTCAGTCCGTGCCCGGCAGCTTTGACCCCGTGCCGTTGTCCTGTGCCGTCCAATCCCGGCAAGGCCTTGAAATTCCTTTACCCGTAAAACTGGCACAGCTGTTGCTGATAGGGTGAGCAAATTTCACATGCTGCTCAGAGGACCGATATCATGCAACAGTCATTGCCTTTTGACCCCACGTTCTATTTTGGCCTTGTCGCCGACAATCTGCTGCAAAACCTCGGACCCAAAGCGCTTGTCTATGCCGATGAAGCTCTCTCCAAGATGAAAGCAATCGGCGACGAAGAGGGTTTTGACCTCTGGCTCGCCATTCACGAGCAACTGGCAACCAAGGCAGCTGATTGTTTCCGCAGCGAAGGTGGCGTTGTTCACTAGGTAGTATTTTCGAGATAGGGACAGGTTATCTCTCAGCACCCGGCACCCAGCCGACCTGTCCTTGCGACCGGGGCATACCCAATCCCGGTCACCAGCCCGCCTCTTACCCGGAGGCGGGCTTTATCTTTGACTAGCCGCCCAGAGCTGTCGGTATATTCTTTATCGCCACACCATGTTTCCCTTGCTTGAAACCTTTGATCGTGCACTAATTTCACTCAAACTAAAATTATGATCGCCAGTTGGAGACTGTTTGTGGACAATGTGAGCAACCTCATTGGCCAGATGGAAACAGCTATTGCAAGCCATGATGTGTGGCAGCATTTCCTCGACTTCATTGAAGCGCGGGGCTTTAAATGTGCAACCTATGGCTATTCCTACGCACCGATAAACACCCCCGTCGAAGAAGAGAACGGCAAGGATACTCATGTCCGGGTCTCGCTCGCAGGCCGCACGTGGATCACCAGCATGCCGAAAGAAGGCGTGGAGGAATACCAGAGCCGTCATTACGAAAAAGTGGACCCGATGATCCACCAGATTGAGAAACGTTCCATGCAGCCTTTATACATGGCGCGGGAACTTCTCGACCCCACCGACCCGAATTTCAAGGGCTTTGACTTTATCCTTCAGCGCGCCGAACACTATGGCATCTTTTCTGCTGTCGGCTTCCCCGTTCGACATGCCTTCGGTCGCGGGCATGGCGAGGTTACCCTGCATGCAGTCCACCCGGTCCGCAAGCTCAGGGAGATCATGAAAATGCATGGAGACGAGGTTCATCTTGCCGCCATTTACATGCATACATTCTATCAACCGCTGGAGCGAAAAGAGAGGGCCGCCCAACTGGGCATTAAAGGCCGTCCCCATCAGGTCCTTCAACAACTGAATGCCGGCCTGACCAACGGCCAGATCGCAGCGCGACTGGGTGTCAGCGCCCCCACCGTGTCTTTCCACATCAAGGAACTCAAGGCGGCTTTGGCCGTCACGTCGACCCGTGAAATATTGCCAAGCGCCATGCGTCTCGGAATCCTCGAAGACTAGGGAAGACCAGGCTAAGAGCCAACGGCGATAAATCAGGCGATGCGTTAACTCGCTATTGAGATATCTCGTCTATCCTGAACACCATATGCGATCATCACAAACTATTCGGGCAGTACCCCGCGCTGCAGGATACCCAGCACCATGACATCACCTGACAATCACTTCGCCGCCATCCTCGACGCGACAGGACTTGCCTGTCCGATCCCGGTTCTGCGAACCCGACGCAAGCTTGATGAGGTTAATGACGGTGATTTGCTTCTCGTCATTGCATCCGATCCGGCATCGGTGCGGGACATGCCTGCTTTCTGCTCCATGGCGGGACACACGCTTGTTATGGCCCGCGTTGAAGATGGGCGGTATCTTTACGAAATCAGAAAAGGGAAATAAGCCGCGCTTAACGTACGCTATTTTCGCCCAAGGATGCCAGCAAGCCAACCCGCACCAAGTGCCACGATCACGGCCACGAGACCATAAAAAAACGGCCATTCGTGCGCGAAGGTATAGGCTGCTCGTTCAAAACCTTCTTTATCAACATGCAGGTTAATACGGTGCCGCGCCTTCATGCTGCCTTTTTGGAAAATGAAAGTCTCGACAATAAAGTTGCCGATGGGCACATTGGCCGGGAGGCGAATATCCGTCCGAAACAAGCCTTCGTCAACCACACTGACACTGTCGATTTCCTGCCGGTATAACCCTTCACTGGCACGAAGCCGAAACAATGCGTTCCTGAATTCAGGAGAGGGGACGGTCAAGCCACGGCCCGTACCGCTATCCGCCACGAGGGGCAAGTTTTTAAAACCAATGCCGTAGCTTGCAAATGCGACCGGCGTTGCGATTTCTTCCAGTGGCCTTGACGCCGCCACGGCATAATAGCCCGGCGCCGCTGGAAAACGAACAGCCTTCGTGTTGACCCAGATACCGCCGACCCGCTCCTTCTCACGAACCACCGTTGGCTCTTCAGGTCCACGTACCACAATAACCACATCGTATTTATCGTTGAGGGTATTGATGCTGGTCGCGCCGACTGCGCCGAACAAGATAAGGTCTGCGCCATTGAAACTGTACCGTATTTCGATGCGCCTGTTGGACAAGTCCGTGACCACGGCTTCAGCCGCACGGGTCACCCCGAAAAGCATAACCATGAGGAAGAGAAAGCACCGCATCACTTCACGCCCTCAAGTTGAGTCACTTCCGCAACCGAATACCGTTCATGAGGCTCCACAACAAGGCCGAGCCCCATTTTCACGCAAACCAGCAGGACCATAAGAGCAAGAAGCGCTCTCAGTTGCTCCGCTTTTAACTTGAGCCCAATGCGCGCGCCAATCTGAGCGCCGACCACAGCTCCCGGCAACAATAGCAGTGCAAGGAAAATATCGACTGTCTGGGTATTGATAGAGTGGAAGATCGTGGTGAGCGCTGTGACAAAAATGATTTGGAACAATGAAGTGCCGACAACCACATTCGCACGCATACCAAGCAGGTAGATCATTGCAGGGATCATAACAAAGCCCCCACCCACGCCCATAATGGCGGAGAGAAGCCCAACAAAAAAACCCACTGCAAGCGGCAGCAATGCTGAGATATAAAGATGCGATTTTCTGAAGCGCATTTTGAATGGAAGCGCATGAATCCAAGCTTTATGGCGCTCCTCGCGCGGTTTTCGCGGCGGTTCATACCCTCTGCGTTGACGCAATATCGCCCGCAGGCTTTCCCACAGCATAAGCCCGCCAACAGAGCCAAGAAACAGCACGTAGGCAATGGAAATCATCAGATCGACCTGCCCGAGAAGCCGGAGGTACGTGAAAACCTGCGCGCCAACAAAGGCGCCGAAGGCTCCGCCAATGATCAGTACAAAGCCCATTTTGACATCGACACCCTGCCGCCGCCAATGCGCCAGCGCCCCTGATACACTGGCTGCGGTGATCTGGTTTGACTGGGTAGCAACGGCAACGGTGGGCGGCACACCCGCGAATATGAGCAAGGGCGTCATCAGAAAGCCACCACCAACGCCAAAAATACCGGAGAGAAAGCCGACAATAGCCCCCATGCCAAGCACGACGAAAATGTTCATCGATAGTTCGGCGATGGGTAGGTAAAGCGGCATACGAAGACTGATCCCAAAAGGCCAGCGAAGAAGTTATGTCTTTGTCCTACCTAAACTAGCGCTGGAATGCAAATACATAGGAGGCTGCCAATGTGTTGTAGTAGTTATTATACCCTAACCCTGAGGCGACCAGCGACTATATTTGCATACGCCACGAGGTCATATCTCGCAGAGTCAATGCGAAGGCCATTGAACGCTATATATATCCTCAAAACCTTTGCGCTTCGAGGCCCGCCTCTTGTCTACAGAAGATAGTAAGTGAGGATAACCCCCAGGCGCGCCAGAGACAGCCGCAGCCGGTCCATTAACTTGCAGCATTGATACCCTCGTGAATTCGCATCAACGAGACAGATACATTCGAGCCACCACACCCTGTGGGCTAGTGGCAGATACGGCTGGTCATTCAGGCCGCGCCGGAAACGCCCTTGGAATTCCTACGTCCATGGCGGGCGAGAGCGTCCTCCATCGCAGGAGCCAGTCGTCCTGTAAGCCAAAGGGACAGCATCTTGTAATCACCGACCAGCGACCACCGCGCATAATCAAAAGTGGCGGGACGGTTTTTCTCAAACACGAAATGGCCGAACCATGCAAAACCATAACCGATGACAGGATAGAGGAGCAGCAACCACCATGTCTGGGTGACAAGGGCATAAATGAAAACCGCAGACGCGATAAGCGTACCGGCATAATGCAGCCCGCGACAGACCGGGTCGGAATGCTCCGCCAAATAATACGGGAAAAACTCCCGGAAACTCTCAAATTTAGGTGCCATCGCCCCCTCCCATCACACCGAGTCGCGGCCATATCAACATTACAGACCGGCAACTGCTGAGTTAAATCAAACTGCAACGTCCAGAAAATATAGTGCGAAAGCAGGCATCTAGCAAATTTCCCGTGCGGATGTCTTGACGTTTACGTTAACGTAAACTACGTAATGAGGCACATTAAAGGGAAGGTTTCCAATGCGAGCGGAAAAATCCGTCACCTATTCCATCAAGGAATTGGCGTGCGAATTTGGCGTCACGCCGCGCACGCTCAGACACTATGAGGAACAAGGTCTCCTCACGCCGGAGCGTCAAGGCCAGAACCGCATTTACCATGTCAATGACCGGGTGCGGCTGGCATGGATTCTGCGCGGAAAACGGGTCGGTTTCTCGCTTCAGGAAATTGGCGAAATGCTCGATCTCTATGACCTTGGCGACGGCCGCGAGACCCAACGTTCGGTCACTGTCGAGAAATGCCGCGCCCGTATTCGCGCCCTCGAAGAACAACGCGACGACATCAACGCCACAATAGACGAGCTTCAGGATTTCTGTTCCTTGATCGCCAATCTCGTGCGCTCTGAAGAATCGGACCAGTGGCTTCGCCGTGACACCGGCGAACCCCTGCGCCAGTACGCACCCAAAAGATGACATCTGATAGACGTATAATCACACTGACATAGTTGAGGTTTAAATATGCCAACATATCGCGCCCCCGTGAAAGACATGAGCTTCGTGCTCAATGAAGTGCTGAATATCGGCCAATATCAAAACCTGCCGGGATATTCGGAAGTCACCCCAGACCTCGTATCCGCCATTTTGGAAGAAGGGGCCAAATTCTGTGAAAATGAGCTTCAGCCGCTGAATTATTCCGGCGACCGCGAGGGTTGTACGCGCCATAATGATGGTTCTGTCACAACACCGAAGGGCTTCAAGGAAGCGTATAATAAATATGTTGAGGGCGGCTGGTCCGGCCTGACACAGCATCCTGACTTTGGCGGTCAAGGGCTGCCCCATGTTCTCGGTTTCTGCTTTGAAGAAATGATGATCTCCTCAAACCATGCTTTTGCCATGTACCCCGGTCTTTCCGCTGGTGCGATGGCAGCGATCTCGCTTGACGGCACGGACGAGCAAAAACAGAAATACCTGCCGAAGATGGTGGAAGGCTACTGGACCGGCACCATGAACCTGACCGAACCACACTGTGGTACCGACCTCGGCCTGCTCCGCACCAAGGCTGAACCGCAGGACGATGGCTCCTATAAAATCTCCGGCACCAAAATCTTCATCTCGGCTGGCGATCATGACCTCTCTGAGAACATCATTCACCTCGTGCTGGCACGCCTGCCCGATGCACCGAAGGGTGTGAAAGGCATCTCGCTTTTTATCGTACCGAAATACAAGGTTGGCGATGATGGCAGCGTGGGTGAATTCAACAACGTGAACACCGCCTCCATCGAAGAAAAGATGGGCATTCATGCCAACTCTACCTGCGTCTTGAACTATGACGGTGCCCGCGGCTACCTGATCGGCGAACCGAACAAGGGCCTCCGGTCCATGTTCATTATGATGAACGCCGCGCGCATCGGTGTGGGCATGCAGGGCCTTGCCAATTCGGAAGTAGCATACCAGAACGCGGCCGATTATGCGCGGGACCGTCTGCAGGGACGTTCCATTTCCGGCACCAAAAACCCGGAAGGCCCAGCCGACCCTATCATTGTGCACCCGGACGTTCGCCGTATGCTGATGAACGCCAAGGCGTTTAATGAAAGCTCGCGCGCTGCATCGCTTTGGTGCGGTGTGCTGGTGGACCTCGCCCACAATGCGGAAACCGAAGAAGAACGCCAGTCGGCGGAGGATATGGTTAGCCTCCTGACGCCGATCATCAAGGGTGTTTTCACCGACCGCGGCTTTGAATACTGCGTCTCCAGCCAGCAGATTTTCGGTGGTCATGGCTATATCGCCGAACACGGCATGGAACAGTTTGTGCGCGACGCCCGTATCGCTCAGATATACGAAGGCGCTAACGGCATTCAGGCGCTTGACCTTGTCGGTCGCAAACTACCGGCCAACGGTGGCCGCGCCATTCAGGCTTTCTTCAAATACGCCGCCGATATCCGTGAAAATGCCAAAGGCGACGACCGTCTGCGCCCCTTCACCGATGCACTTGGCGCTGGCCTCAAGGACCTGCAGAGTGCCACCATGTGGTTGATGCAGAACGCCATGCAAAACCCTGACAATGCGGGCGCAGGCTCCACCGCTTACATGCACCTCTTTGGGCATGTGCTGCTCGGCCTGATGTGGACCCAGATGGCAAAAGTTGCCGTGGATGCACTGGACGCCGGCACAAGTGACCCTACCTTCTATGAGAACAAACTTACAACCGGCCGTTACTACATGAAACGCCGCATGCCCGAGATCAAAGCCATGCTGGCCGAGATCGAAGCCGGTGCGGATGAAGTCATGGCCCTCGACGCCGCAAATTTCTAAACCCCCATTGGGAAGTTAAGGGAGTTATAGACGAATGACTGACGCATATATTTTTGACGCCGTGCGCACCCCGCGCGGACGTGGCCGGGCTGATGGCTCGCTGCACGAAATCACGCCGATCCAGCTTGCAACACAGGTATTGCAAGCAGTACGGGACCGTAACGACATCGACACCGCTAACATTGACGATGTTGTGCTGGGCTGTGTGTCACCGGTGGGAGAACAGGGTGCCGATATTGCCCGCGTAGCCGCGATCAACGCAGGCTATGCCGAAACAACGGCGGGCTTCCAGGTCAACCGCTTTTGTGCCTCTGGCCTTGAAGCTGTGAATATCGCAGCGGCCAAAGTGATGTCTGGCGAGGCCGACATGGCCATTGGCGGCGGCGTAGAAAGCATGAGCCGCGTGCCCATGGGCAGTGACGGTGGCGCATGGCCGGTTGACCCATCCGTGGCCTTCGACAGCTATTTTGTGCCGCAAGGCATCTCGGCCGACCTGATCGCCACCAAATATGGTCACAGCCGCGATGATGTTGACGCCTACGCCGTTGAAAGCCAGAAGCGCGCGAAAGCCGCGTGGGACGAGAAGCGTTTCGCGAAATCCATCGTGCCGGTGAAAGACGTTGTTGGTATGAACGTGCTTGACCATGACGAGTTCATGCGGCCCGAGACCACCATGCAGTCGCTGGGTGCGCTGAAACCGTCCTTTGTGCAAATGGGTGAATTTGGTTTCGACAATGTAGCCATTCAAAAATACCCCGAGGTTGAGCGTATCAACCACGTGCACCACGCCGGTAACTCGTCCGGTATTGTAGACGGTGCATCCGCCATTCTCGTCGGCACCAAGGAAATGGGTGAAAAGTTCGGGCTTACGCCACGCGCCCGCATCCGTGCCATGGCATCGATCGGGTCCGAGCCGACAATCATGCTCACCGGGCCGGAATTTGCCGCACAGAAAGCACTCAAACGTGCAGGTATGAGCGCATCAGACATTGACGTCTGGGAGCTGAATGAAGCCTTCGCGTCAGTGGTTCTGCGCTTCATGGAAGCACTCAATATCGACCATAGTGACATCAACGTAAACGGCGGCGCCATCGCCATGGGTCACCCGCTGGGTGCCACCGGCGCCATGATCCTCGGCACCGTGCTGGACGAGCTTGAGCGCAGCGGCAAATCTACTGCCCTCGCCACGCTCTGCATCGGCGCCGGCATGGGCACCGCCACCATCATTGAACGCGTATAAGAGAGCGAAGGGAGACACCACAATGACCGAGACCATTCGCTATGAAGTAGACAGCGACGGCATCGCGCTTCTGACCATTGACCTGCCAAACACCGGCATGAATGTGTTCAACGCGCAGCTGATCGAAGACCTTGAAACCTGTGTTGGCAAAGTGCTTGAGGACGACACCGTCAAAGGCGCTGTTATCACTTCCGGCAAGGACGCCTTCCTTGCGGGCGCAGACCTTAACATGCTGGGTGCTCAAGCCGGTGCCGAGCAGACTCCGGAACAAGCCTTTGAAGGCGCATTCCGCCTCAATAAGATCCTCCGCCTCATTGAAACCGGCGGCAAGCCAAAAAAACAGCTTGCGCTTGAAGGCACCAAGCCTTTTGCAGCGGCCGTGAACGGTCTTGCGCTGGGTGGCGGGTTTGAGCTCGTGCTTGCCTGCCACTACCGCGTGATCACCGACAGCCCCAAAATGCAGCTTGGCTTCCCGGAAGTGCAAGTGGGCCTTCTGCCGGGTGCCGGCGGCACACAGCGCCTGCCGCGTATTGTCGGCATTCAGGCGGCAGCACAGGCCATCACCACCGGCAAGCCATATAATGGCCAGATCGCGCTGGGCCTTGGCATCGCCAATGAGATGGTGCCGACCGACCAGGTTGTTGAAAAAGCCAAGGCGTGGGTCAAAAAATCCCCAAGTGCACTCGCACCATGGGACAAAAAGGGCTTCAAATATCCGGGCGGCGCAGGGGCAATGAACCCGTCTGCCGTACAAACCTTCATCGGCGCCAACGCCATGGCCCAGAAACAGACCCAGCACAACTACCCTGCTGTGCAGGCGATCCTGTCGTGCCTCTATGAGGGCGGTATTGTTGACTTTGACACCGCCATCCGCATCGAGAGCAAATATTTCATGACGCTGCTCGCGGGTTCTGTGGCACCCAACATGATCCGTAGCCTGTTCATCAACAAGCAGGCCGTGGAGAAGGGCTCACTCAGGCCAAAAGGCATTGAACGCAAGACGGTGAAACGCCTTGGCATGCTGGGTGCGGGCCTGATGGGCGCGGGCGTGGCGTATGTCTCCGCCAAGGCAGGCATGGACGTTGTACTGCTGGACCGCGACATGGCTGCCGCCGAAAAAGGCAAGGACTATAGCCGCAACCTGGTGAAAAAGGGTGTCGAACGCGGCAAGGTCAGCCAGGAAAAGGGCGACGCGCTTCTCTCGCGCATCACGGCGACAGACAACTATGATGATCTCAAGGACTGTGACCTCATCATCGAGGCTGTGTTTGAAGCCGAGGACATCAAAAAAGATGTCACCGAGAAAACCGAAGCTGTTATTGGCAAAGACATTGTGTTCGCCTCGAACACATCGACCCTTCCGATCACAGGGCTGGCGAAAAACTTCTCTCGTCCGCACCAGTTTATCGGCATCCACTTCTTCTCACCGGTAGACAAAATGCCGCTTGTGGAAGTCATCATGGGTGAAAAAACCGACGACGAAACCCTCGCCCTCGCGCTTGATTATGTCAGCCAGATCCGCAAGACCCCGATTGTGGTGAACGATAGCCGCGGCTTCTACACCAGCCGCTGTTTCGGCACCTATGTGCAGGAAGGCTATGCCATGGTCAAGGAAGGCGTGAACCCGGCCCTCATTGAGAACGCAGGCAAAATGGCCGGCATGCCGGTTGGCCCCTTGGCCGTGGGTGACGAAGTGGCGATTGACCTTTCCTATAAGGTGGGGATGGCGACGCGTAAGGCGCTCGGCGACAAATATGTGCCCTCGCCCGCGGACGGTTTTGTCGAAAAAATGGTTACCGAGCTTGAGCGTTTCGGCCGCAAGAATGGCAAGGGCTCCTACGTGTACCCCGAAGACGGCAGCTCAAAACACTTGTGGCCGGGCCTTGGTGAGCATTTCCCCCTCTCGGAGAACCAGCCAAGTGTGGATGAAGTCAAATCCCGTCTAATGGTGCGGCAGGCGATCGAATGTGCCCGTTGTTTTGAAGAAGGCGTGCTACGTGACACCGCTTCAGGCGACATTGGCGCCATCTTCGGCTGGGGTTTCGCGCCCTTCACCGGCGGCCCGTTCAGCTTCATCGACACCATGGGCGTGGACGAATTTGTCCGCGAGGCTGACCGTCTGGCGCAGGAATACGGCGAGCGCTTCACGCCGCCACAGCTTCTGCGCGACATGGCGGACAAGGGCGAAACCTTCTACACCAAAGGCGACACCCGCGGGAAAATTCCGGGCAAAAAAGCCGCGTAAAGAGCCGAGACATCAGAGACACTACGAAAGGGCTGCCAACGGCAGCCCTTTTTGCTAGGGTGCCGGAAAAGAGGGGCGGACCTATGTCCAGAAACATCGTGCTGCTCAGCATTATCGTACTGCTGGCGAACCTGCCCGGTCGTGCAGACGACGAAGCCGCACGTGAACTCGAAATGACGGCAGTCGTGAGCGAGGGCACACTGTTGATGTCAAAGACATCAACCAAAATGGTATGGAGAGCCACCGCCAGTATCAGCGTCAGGAATAATTCCGCCAATCCTGTCTCCACCATACCCTTTTTCTTTGATAGCCCGAGCTGGACCGTAAGCCGCGTCGCCTTTGTGGACATGCCCAACCCCAAAACTGGTCACAAGCTACCCTCTTGGGGGGGGGGCAGGGTTGTTCGTTAAACTGCCATCTCCACTTGCGAGTGGCGACACAATAGAAGTTCAATTTACCTATGAGCTGACGATTGCACCATCTGGTGGGCGCACACTTTTCACGGACAGTGCAAAACCCGATTTTCCCGTCCTTGAAGTGATCCATTTCTACAGCCCTTCCGACTTGTTGCCCGTGCCCGGCAGAATGAAGGGCAAAACAATCGAACGGCCAAAAGCCTTCGGCGAATTCGAGCTCTATATAGATATGTTTGCGCCAGCCGCGCTGACACCAAACCCATCAAAAGATGGCAATAAGAAACCAATTTATCCACGCGCGGAGAGACCAAGCAACACGGAATACCTCGATGAAATGGCGATGGAATATCGCTGGATCTACTACGCACGTCCTTATCGCACATCACATTTTCCGCTCGCCTTCAGCTGTCCTGTCCGGTCCTGCCGCAGCGAAAGCTATGAGCGCAAACTGAGAGAGGACTCCGCGAAGAAGGCAGCGCAAGAAACAACTGCAGCCGACGACCAGTGATTGCTGGCTGCATTTTAGATGTAAAAAACTCTTTACACCACGTCCGCTCGGGCTTACATAAGAGTAATGTAAAAAATACCTTACATAAAGAATAGGATTTTTTACATAAGTAAAAACCGATAATACGGCCCGGGAAAACGACAGCGGGGCCATACTGCCCGCCAGCGGGCAAGGAGTGAGACAATGAGCTTCAATGAAAAAATGGTACTGGGTGTGCTGGGTGCCACGATTGTGGTGTTCGGCTGGTATTTCATGAACGCCTTCGCGATGATGCAGGCGGGTGCGACTTCAGTGGGTGAGTTTGGCCCGGCCATGTGGGTGATGATTGGCGTCTATGTGGCGGCCCTTATCGCGACCACGGTTATTTCCGCCATCATGAGCCGCAATGAGGGCGAAGAGATGGGCGAGGTGGACGAACGCGACGAGATAATCGAAGCTCGCTCCGAACGGGTCGGCAGTTATGTGCAGGCCACGGGGCTTTTTGGCATCCTCGTGCTGGTGATGTTTGAATACAGCACCTTCACCATCGCCCACGCCATCCTCGCGCTGATGGCGCTTTCCACCATTATCTCCTTCTCCATCCGGCTTTATCTCTACCGCAAAGGGGCGTGAGATGGCGAAAGCGACGAAGATCAGCAACAATATCCGCACGCTCAGGTTCATGGCGGGAGAAATGACGCAAGCTGAGCTTGCCAAGAAAATAGGCATGACGCGGCAAACCATCATCGCGATTGAACAGGGCCGCTACTCCCCCTCGCTAGAGGCGGCGTTCGAGATTGCCCGCGCACTGAATGCACCGCTTGACAAGGTGTTCCAGTATGGCGGTGATACGCCTGACGACGCCTGAACAGGCAACACACCGGCCATGAGCCACACATCAGAAACCATCCTCAAGGTCAATCACGCGGGCGAATATGGCGCGATACAGATATACCGTGCGCAGATCGCTGTCGCGCGACTGATGGGCTGGCCGTGCGCAGTTGAACTTCAGCACATGCAAGCGCATGAACGGGAGCATTTTGCGATCTTCGATGCGCTCGCGAAAGCGCGCACAAGCCGCACCTGCCATGCGCCCTGGCTTTGGGCTGCGGGCGGTTATGCGCTGGGCTTTGTGACAGCACTTTTTGGCGAGAAGGGCATCTGGAGTTGCACCATAGCAGTTGAACGCAATGTGTTTACTCACCTTGAAGACCAGCTTGACTGGACCGCGCAACATGACAGAGAGCTTCATGCGGCCGTACAGGCGATTATTGAAGACGAAGCGGCCCACCGTGACGAGGCCACCGCGCATCGTGGCGCACCGCGAGTTATCGACGGCGTGCTTGAAGCCCTTGTCGGCCGCACAACAAAGTTCGCTATCTGGCTATCACACAGGCTTTGAGTGCCTAATCCTCAACCACCAGCACCCAAACCCCGGGGTCGATCGGGTCCTTGAACAGCTTGTCGGCACCGCCGCCGCCAAAATCGGAAAGGCTGTCGGCGGGGGTCGGCAACGGGAACACAGTCGCGCGCTTGCCCAGGGTATGATTATAGTGGTCCCGCGCACCAATGGCGCCTGCTTCAGTGTCATAAGTTTCAAGTTTGGCCATCGGTATCCCCTATTTCTGCACTTCGGTGCCAAGCCTTGCCAGGCACTGGAATTTCTGTGTTTTCATCTCGGCCAGAAACTGCTTCACACTGCGCTGGTCGAGTTTCGCCAGTTCCGTATCATTACAAGCTGGTACGCCAATTTTTGTGGCCAGTGCCGCGCGTTTGGTGGCGTCAACCGGCGCAGAACTATCGCCCAGCATTGCCTTTGCAGCCAACTCGCCAGTGTCCATCGTCGAAGCATATTTAACCGCATTGGTTTTTTCGGCGGCAATGCGAGCTTGCGCCTGTGCGCTCATCGCATCTGCGGCCTTGCCCGCCGCATCTGCTTTTGCAGTAGTATCACCGCCAGCCTGAACGACGTTCGCACCGCCTGAAAGCGCCAGTGCCTGTGCGGCAATACCGGTCGCAAAATACTGCGCAAGCGTGACCTCTCCCTTGCCTGCTGTCGCGCCGACATCTGCGCCAAAAGATGCAAGTGTGGAATACGAATCCTTGTCCGTACCATTGTTGGTCGCCTCAAACTTACAAGTCGTCAGGTCCACTTTGACAGCTCCCCCCTGCCCGTTCACCATGGTACCGGGACACGGGTTGAGGTCACCATTGGTGGCGCTGCCGGTATTTGCAAGCACTGGGACAAAAGCGGCTTCCTGCCTGCCATAACCGATCTCAATCGTCGGGGTCTGACTGGCGTCCTGCCCCACTTTTACACCGATCGTTGTGGTGGTGCCAAATACCAAGGTGTTGGAATGGCGCGTCATCTGCGCGCATCCGGCCGTGCCGATAATCAAACCCGCAACAGCCCCCATTTTAATTGCTTTCACTGAAATGAAGTCAGACATATGTTTTCCCCGTCAAGGCCCGATAGAATCTCTCGGGCGTGTTTGGCCTCGGCATCTGAACGAATAACCACCACAAGACTGCATGGCGCCTCATGCGGCATGGCTTCTCCGTCTGGTTCTTTGAGGGGGACAAGCACCTGCTCCTGCTCACGCCAACCCAGCATGATCCCGTCCTCGGCAGCGATACCCACAGATTTGATTTGCCAAGCCCTTAGCTGACCTCGCGTCTCGGGTAACGTGACCTCGACGAACCCGAGATAACGGTGGGTCTTACCCCCTCCTTCTCCGAGCTCAACGCTCGTGCAGGCGGCCACTAAAATCATGGGCAAAGCCAACCACAAAGGCTTGCATGTCATGCGGCACACCCCCTAACGACCCCCTTAAAACAATACATATATAGTGTAAATTTACAACCAAGGCGATGATTTTACGCCGCCTGCTGCGTGGTGCTCAATTAACCCACACTTTGTTGGGCCTTATTTGCTAGGCTTATCTGTCGGCACGGCTTTTGCTTATGCTTGGCCGGCACGCAAAAAGGGACCCTGCATGTTTGATAAATTTCCGTCAGACCACGCCTTGATCGACAAGGCATTTGATGACCTTTTCCCCATGTTTCGCTCCATCACCGGGCCGGGACTTGAGGCGTCGATCGACTATTTCCGGCAGTTTATGCCGCTCGAGATGGAGAAGGTGCCGACGGGATCAAAGGTATTTGACTGGACTGTGCCGCCCGAGTGGCACTGCAAACGTGCACGCCTCTGGGACCCGGATGGTGGGCTGATATGCGACACGGATGTGAGCAACCTTTCGGTCATCAACTACTCGGAACCGGTCGACGCCAGCTTCAGCCTTGATGAGTTGGAGCCACACCTGTTCAGCCTGCCAAATCTCCCTGACGCCATCCCGTATGTCACGAGCTACTACAAACGTACCTGGGGCTTCTGCCTGCCACACAAGGTGCGCGCCGCGCTCAAGCCCGGCAACTACCGCGTGTTGATCGAAAGCGAATTCAAAGATGATGGCGGCGTGCCCTTTGCCTCCTGCGTGCTGCCGGGCGAAAGCGACCGGGAGATCATGCTGACAAGCTACCTGTGCCACCCGTCGCTGGCCAACAATGAACTGAGCGGCCCGCTGGCATTGCTGGCGCTATACCGCCGCATCAGCAGTTGGGAACGACGACGCTACAGCTACCGTTTTGTGTTAAACCCGGAGACAATCGGCTCCCTGTGTTTTCTGTCGCGGTATCACGAGCACCTGAAGGCCAAACTTGAGGCCGGTTTTATCGTCACCTGTATCGGTGGTGACATGCCGCGCATTCGCTACAAGGCTAGCAGGGTGGCAAACTCGGTTGTAGATACTGTCATGAAACGGCTTGATGCAGGCAAGGAAGCCTCGCTTATCCCGATTAAATATACCACCTTCACACCGGTGGGGGGCAGTGACGAACGGCAATATTGCGCCCCCGGCTTTAACCTGCCAGTGGGCCAACTCGCGCGCTCAGCCTACGATGAATATGACGGCTACCATAATTCGCTGGATGACAAGGCATTTATGAATGTTGCCGGCCTTGTGAAGGGTATCGACACCATTGAGACTGCTTTACGGCTGGTGGAGATTGGCGGCAAGCCGGTAAATCTTTCACCGTATGGTGAGCCACAATTGGGCAAACGTGGCCTTTATCCCAACCTGAACGCCGACAGCACCCGCCGCACCTCCACCGACATGGTAGCGGATGGCCGGCTGCGGCTGGAGCGCATGATGTGGATATTGAACCTTTCGGATGGTCACCACAGCGTGAGCGATATGGCGGATATCTGCGAATGCAGCATGGAAGACCTTCGTCCGATCATCGAACGGCTTGAAGCTGAAAAGCTGCTGTCCTTTCGCGCGGAGCCTGTGGCATCATGAAGGTTGTTTTCGTCACCGGCGACCATCCGCGCCACAGCTACATTGCCCGCGCCCTCGCCCGCACTGGCTACCTGACGGCGATTGTCAGCGAACGACGCGACGCTTTTATGCCGGAGCCACCTGCGCACCTGGGCGATCCGCTGAAAACCCTGTTCAGGCACCACTTTCAAAAACGCGAGGAAAGTGAAGCCAGGCATTTCAGCACACTGGAATGGCCCAACGTGCCCCGACATGACACCACGGCAGATGCCCTCAATGGCAGCGAGGTACAAAGCCTTCTGACACGCTACAAGCCGGAGCTGCTGCTAAGCTACGGTTGTCATATGCTAAGCCCCGAAACACTGGCCTGTGTGCCTGGCGAACGTTGGAATATCCATGGCGGATTGTCGCCATGGTACCGGGGAGCCATCACCCATTTCTGGCCAAGCTATATGCTGGAGCCTCAGATGACCGGCATGACAGTGCATGACCTGACCACCGCGCTCGATGCGGGTGATGTAGTGCATCAGTGTGCGGCAGACCTGATGCGCGGTGACGGCCTTCATGACCTCGCGGCCCGCGCCGTGTTGAAGTTGGCAGATGAGCTGCTCATCCTTCTTGAGAAACTGGCCAGCGGCGGAAACATCATCAAACACGCGCACAAAACAAGCGGTAAGCTTTGGCCATCACGGGACTGGCGTGCCGAACACCTGCATATGATCTATGAGGTCTATGGCGACAGGGTTGTCGACCATTATCTTGACGGCGCGTTCGAACAAAAAGAGCCTAAACTGCACCGCCAGTTCTGAACCCTTTCGACCAACCACTGAAACCTTTATGCTGTGGTTGATTCGGTCCGGCGAGGAAACTATGGCCTTCACAATTGATCCCCGTTTTCAGGAACTTGGCTTCGCTGTCCATGTGGGCATGCTCGATTTTAACATTGGTGTGCGCGACAGTGACGAGGCGCTGGTGAGCGCCATCGCAGACGGTGCACGCCTCAGGCTTGAGGAACTGATGGGCGAAGCCGCCTCAACAGACCCGGTGATTGCAGATATCCGCGCGGCCTTCAAGGCTTGCGGCAAGGACCCAAGCCGCTACCGGCCATCATCCGAAAGCCTGACCCGCCGGGTCATCTCCGGCAAGGGGCTCTTTAAGGTCAATAACGTGGTCGATAGCGGCAACCTTGTCTCGCTGATGACCGGCATCCCGGTTGGCTGCTATGACGCCGAAAAGATCGAAGGCGAAATCCGCCTGACCATCGGAGAGGCAGGAGAGGCATACGAGGGCATCGGCCGCGGCTCGGTAAACCTTGAGGGTCTACCTATCCTCAGCGATGATGCCGGTCCTTTCGGCAGCCCCTATTCCGACAGCAACCGCACAGCGATAGCCCACGGGGCCAGAAAGTTGATATTTGTGATATACGGCCTGAACGTGGATATTGCCCACGTGGAAGCAGCCGCCGAAATTGCCGACACCCTTATCACTGGCTTCTGCGCACCTGCGCACTAACCGCCGCTTGACCCTGTCTGCTTCTTCGGCTTAAATCGCAAAATTGTTACTATGTTACACTTCTAATGAGGTCAGGGATGCGAATGAGTTTTGCTGCCGTACGTGTTGTCGCTGCTGTTTTTCTTGTTTTTTCAAGTGGTGGTTATACCGCCGCAAATGACGATGTTGAACTGTTGAACGGTACACTCATCGCCAAACTGCATCTCGACACACGCCCAGACAGGGCGCAAATGCTGGGCGCCTATCAGGTCAGCTTTCGCAACACCGGTGATGCGCCGCTTGGCAGGGTTAGCATCCTCCTCAACCCCGGCTTAAGGGTTAGCAAAGTATTGGGTCCGGGCGGCGCCCGGCTGCAAACAAGTGACCGCAATGCCAACGTCGCAGGCACAACAGGGCTACGGCTAAAGGTCGTAGACATATCGTTCGCCGTGCCTCTCAAACCCAAGAGCCGGTTGGAAATTGTCATCCATTACGCGGGTACGCTTGATGACCTCTCTGTCATGGGGCTGCCGCAATCACGGGAGATGCTGAGTCCCGATTTTACCATGCTGCGGGCAGAGGGCTTCGCCTACCCCGTTTTCGCCTACCCGACAATGCCGGGCATCGAAGCGGCATGGCAGGGGAAGCCGTTTCATCAGGTGGCTTTTGTTGAGGTCAACGGCAGCCAGAATATCGTTGGCAATCTCTCCTTCGCTGAGAAAACGACCACCGGCACCAAAACCAATTTTGAGCTGAAAAGCACCCAGCCAACAGGGCCGCTTACTCTAGCCATCGGCGACTATGATACAAACCGTAGCGGCGGTATCACCGTTGCCTTCCGCACGGGGCAGGCAACCGAAGCGCGAAGCATCGCAGCGGCACTGGCCACCTATAGTGAAAGCCTGAACCAAAGCGTTGGCACACCCAAAAGCAATGCGCAACTGACCATTGCTTCCGTGCGTGACGGATATGGCAGCGGGCGACGACAGGGGCTGGTGTACGTTGAAGACAGTATGTTCGACGCAGCCACCTTGAGCGAAGGCAGAGGGATTGGCGCGAAACTGCGCGCGGCGGTGCTGGATATGTGGATGCTGAACCCCTCCCGCGCGGCGGGTCACTGGGCAAATGGTATTGACCGTTTCATCATGGCCGCCCAAACATCCGAAAGCGATATGCCACATATCAAGAAGACCCTGTTTGATGAGGTGCTGACACTCGAGAAGCGCAACCGGACACTGGGCAAAACGCCGTTAACCGACTTCACCACCGAGGGCTTTGAGGTCGAAGCAGATGCTGTAAGCACACTTGCGTTCGCAGTGCTTCATGATCTCCTGGGCGAAGAGCAATTCTGGGCGCTGATTCGCAAACTGCGTGGGGAGTTAAGTGCCGGATATACCGATACCACAACCCTGGCCGACTTCCTTGACCGCAGCCTTGACAACCGGGCTGCGAAAAAATTTGCAGCGAACTGGTTTGAAAAAGGCCGCATGGGCAAGGACCTGGCGAAGGCCGAAACATTTGGTGAGCTTGTCAGCCGGTACCGTTAAAACCACGCTGGCCTTCCGACGCTTTCGCCCAATATGGTAAGGGAACAGCTAACCGGGGAGGCAAAGCCATGGCATATAAAACACTTGAGGTCACGATAGAGAATAACATTGCCCATGTGGCGATGAACCGGCCCGACAAGCTGAACGCAATGAACGGCACCTTCTTCGCGGAACTGGGTAAAACCTTCAAGGCGCTGGACGCTGACCCGGCAGTGCGCGCCATTGTGTTGTCGGGTAACGGCAAACATTTCACGGCCGGCCTTGACCTGAAAGAAAGTGCCAGCGTGATGGGGGCCGCAGAGGGTGACCCTGCGCGAGTGCGCGACAAACTCCGCCGTCATATCCTGTGGCTGCAGGATAGCTTCAATGCTGTCGACAACTGCCGCATACCGGTGATCGCCGCCATCCACGGCGCGTGTGTCGGTGGCGGCATAGACCTTATCGCGGCTTGCGACATTCGTATCGCCAGCTCGGACGCGTGGTTTTCGATTCAGGAGATCAATGTCGCGATTGTTGCCGACCTTGGCACACTGCAACGCGCACCTTACCTGCTACCGCTGGGCATACTCAAGGAACTCGCCTACACAGGCCGCAAGATGCCCGCCAGTGAGGCCAAGGGGCTTGGCTTTGTCAACCATGTGCATGACGACAAGGACATGACGCTAAAGGCTGCGTTCGACATCGCCGGGCAAATTGCAGGTAAAAGTCCCCTTGCGGTCAGTGGTACAAAAGCGGTACTCAATCATGCACGCGATCACACCGTTGCAGATGGCCTTGATTATGTTGCAACATGGAATAGCGGTATGCTGTTGGGTGAAGACCTGATGAAAGCAGCAAGTGCGGCGCTGACCCGGCAACATGCCGAATTTGCGCCGCTTCACGAAAGTGACGACCCGGCGTGATCTATCGCCCCGGGGGCTAGAGAAGGCACGACGGGGATGTTTGAAACGGCCATTACCTGGATTGAAGCCAATGCCGACCTGCTGGGCGGTATTGGCACGCTGTCGGCACTGACCATGTTTCTGGTCACCAATGGCCGCACCATGATGCAACGTCGCGCGGCACGCAAAAACGGCGAAGACCCATCGTTGTCCAGCATGCCCGCGCTTGGTTTCATTGATGCCGCACCGCCGTCACCGGAATATGGCGGGCGCAAAGCCATTGCGGTGATGCCCTTCAAGGAAATGGGCGACCTGCCCCCCCATTTTCGGGACGGTCTGGTGGAAGACCTGATCGCCGACCTGCAGGCCGTTGGCTTCGGCATTCCCGCCAAACGATCGACCGAGAAACTGGCGGAAAGTGGGCTTGAGCCGCATGAGATTGCCCGTGAGTTGGGCGCACATCTGGTGCTTGAAGGCAGCATCCGCATGCAGGACAACCGCTACCGTATCGCGGTACAGCTTCTGGACCGCACCGCTTCAATCTTATGGTCGGAACGCTTCAACCTGGCGGGCGATGATGTTATGGCCCTTCAAGAAGCCGCCGCACAGAAAATCACCAACGCTGTGGCGGCCCTTCAGGGGGACGGCAAGAAACGCGTGGACGCAGCAGCTGCGGATGACGCCCCCTTCCGTACGCAAAGCGAAGCCTATGCCGCGATTTACTCTCCCAAAAGCAGGCTGGTGGCGCTGTTCCTTGCGGTTTTTGTCGGCTTTTTTGGCATACACAGGTTTTATATTGGCCGCTGGATCACAGGTGTCCTGTATTTCCTGACAATGGGACTTTTTGGCATCGGTTGGCTGCTTGATATTGTCCTGATCGTTGTTGGCGCGCAGACTGACGGCAAAGGCCGCTTCATTCGCCTGTGGCGCCCCGAACCTCACTCCCACACAGCCTGAGAAAACCTATGGCCGTTCATACCAAGATTTGTGGTCTTTCGACCGCCGAACACGCCAACCTTGCCGCCTTTTATGGTGCGCGCTGGCTCGGTTTCATATTTTATGAGCCCTCGCCGCGAAACGTCACCTTGCAGGCTGCTTTCACCATGCGCCGTCATCTGCCCAAACGGGCCGAACGCGTTGGTGTTTTTGTGAATGCCAACCATAATTTCATCGAGGCCGCCGTTGATGCGCTCGATCTTGACTGGGTTCAACTGCACGGCGACGAATATCCGCATGAGGTGTCCGAACTCAAGAACCGCCTGGGTGTATCTGTTATCAAAGCCGTCGGGGTTAGCGAACGCGCGGATCTTGCACAAGCTGACGCTTTTGCATCCCATGCCGATGCCATACTCTTTGACGCCAAGCCGCCCAAAGGTGCCACCTTGCCAGGCGGCAACGCTGTATCATTCCCGTGGCATATACTCGCGGATCAAAAGCTTTCTTACCCATGGCTCTTGGCAGGCGGGCTGACTGCGGAGAACCTGCCAGGCGCGATCGCGGAAAGCGGCGCACATGCCGTTGATGTATCCTCCGGCGTTGAAGACACACCGGGGCAGAAATCCGGTGAAAAAATTGAGGCCTTTCTTCGCGCTGCAAAAGCCGTTAGGTAAGTTGGCACGTATAAGGACAGTCTTCGGCTTATTCTCGAGTGTAAGGTAAAATCATGGTCCTCAACAGTTATCGCACCGGCCCCGATGAAAAGGGGCATTTTGGCAAATATGGCGGGCGTTATGTCTCTGAAACCCTGATGCCGCTCGTGCATCAGGTGGAAGCCGCCTACCGGGCAGCGATCAAGGACCCGGAATATCTGCGCGAACTGGATGAACTGAACCGGGTTTACATCGGTCGGCCAAGCCCCTTGTATTTTGCCGAGCGTCTGACTGAGCAATTGGGCGGCGCCAAGGTTTACTTCAAACGCGAAGAACTTAATCACACTGGCGCGCACAAGATCAACCATGCCATCGGGCAGGTGCTGTTGGCAAAACGCATGGGCAAAACCCGGGTGATTGCGGAAACCGGCGCAGGCCAGCACGGTGTTGCCACCGCCACGGTGGCTGCGCGTTTTGGCCTCAAATGTACCGTCTTCATGGGGGCCGTGGATATTGAACGGCAAAAACCCAACGTCTTCCGCATGAAACTGCTGGGCGCTGAGGTAAAACCGGTAACCAGTGGCTCCGCCACGCTCAAGGACGCCATGAACGATGCGCTCCGTGACTGGGTCACCAATGTGCATGACACCTTCTATATCATCGGCACGGTTGCGGGGCCGCACCCCTACCCGATGATGGTGCGTGATTTCCAAAGTATCATCGGCCGCGAAACGCGCGAGCAAATCATGGCTGCCGAGGGCCGCTTGCCGGATAGCCTTGTGGCCTGTGTGGGTGGCGGGTCGAACGCCATCGGGCTTTTCCACCCTTTCCTTGATGACGCGGATGTGGACATGTTCGCCGTTGAAGCCGCCGGGCACGGCGTGGATACAGACCAGCACGCCGCCTCCATCGCGGGTGGTGCACCGGGTGTGCTGCACGGCAACCGAACCTACCTGCTGCAAAATGCTGACGGTCAGATCACCGAAGCACATTCCATCTCCGCCGGGCTGGATTACCCCGGCATCGGGCCAGAGCATGTGTGGCTGCATGAAAACGAGCGGGTCAGATATGTCTCCGCAACCGACAAGGAAGCGCTCGACGCCTTCCAGATGTGCTGTCGCACAGAAGGTATAATCCCCGCGCTTGAAAGCAGCCATGCGCTTGCACATATCATTCGTATGGCCCCCAAACTTCCAAAAGAGCATCTGTGTGTGTTGAATATGTCCGGTCGTGGCGACAAGGATATCTTTACCGTGGCAGACGCCCTTGGCGCAGAAATCTGAGACAGGAAACGTTATGAGCAGACTGAAATCCTGTTTTGAGCGGCTGGCCGGAGAAAACCGTGCCGCTTTTGTCACCTTCGTAACCGCGAACGATCCGGATTTTGACACCTCGCTTGAGATTGTCATGGGCCTGCCGGACGCTGGGGCCGATATTATCGAACTGGGCATGCCGTTTACCGACCCGTCGGCAG
Source organism: Kordiimonas sp. (assembly GCF_048260245.1). Taxonomy (GTDB): domain Bacteria; phylum Pseudomonadota; class Alphaproteobacteria; order Sphingomonadales; family Kordiimonadaceae; genus Kordiimonas. Next base: position 88,294 of record NZ_JBLXGZ010000007.1, read on the forward strand.
ACGGCCCCGCCATCGACCGCGCTGCACAGCGCGCACTGGCCTCGGGTGGATCGATGATCAAAACGCTTGAGATGGTGCGCAGGTTTCGTGCAGTCAACGCTGATACGCCGCTCGTTCTGATGGGGTATTTCAACCCGGTTTACGCCTACGGCATTGACCGTTTCACAGCTGACGCCGCGGCGGCGGGCGTGGACGGCCTGATCATTGTTGACCTGCCGCCGGAGGAAGACGAGGAACTGCGCGTGCCCGCAGGCAAGGCCGGGATTGATGTAATCCGCCTCGCGACACCAACGTCCGATGACGCGCGTTTGCCCACAATCCTTTCCGGGGCGAGCGGTTTCGTCTATTATGTGGCAGTTGCGGGTGTCACCGGCGGCAAGTCCGCCACGAAAGACGACATCGGCGCGGCAGTCGCGCGCATTAAAGCGCATACAGACTTGCCAGTTGCTGTCGGATTCGGTATCCGCACGCCTGAACAGGCCGCAGATGTCGCGAGTATTGCTGACGCGGCCGTCGTCGGGTCCGCCATCGTATCCCTGATCGAAGGCGGCCTAGACAGTGACAACAAGCCCAAAAAGGGCATGACTGAAGACGTGCTGACCTTCACCAGAACGCTGGCGGACGGTGTCCGGCAGGCAAAGCGGTAAGCACAAAACGAGAAGGGGTTGAGGCGCATGAGCTGGCTCACCAATTATGTCAAACCGAAGCTGAGAAAAGTCCTGAATCCGAAGGAAACGCCGGATAACCTGTGGCACAAATGCAAAAGCTGCGGGCAGATGATCTTCCAGAAAGAATTTATCGCCAACCAGTATGTGTGCGCACACTGCGATCATCATGACCGCGTGCCGCCCAAGGACCGCTTCGACGCCCTGTTTGACAACGGCAGCTATGACCTTATCGACATGCCAAAGGTAAATCAGGACCCGCTCAAGTTCCGTGACACCAAACGCTATTCAGAACGCCTCAAAGCGGCACGCAACAGCACGGGTGACGAAGACGCCATCAAGGCCGCCGTTGGCAAGGTCGGCGGCGTGACCACGGTGATTGCGGTTCAGAACTTCTATTTCATGGGCGGTTCCATGGGCATGGCCGTGGGAGAAGGCATTGTCGCCGCCGCACGCCACGCGCTTAAAATCAGCGCACCCATGGTGATGATGACGGCCTCCGGCGGCGCCCGCATGCAGGAAGGCATCCTGTCGCTGATGCAGATGCCGCGCACAACCGTCGCTGTGCAGATGCTGCGCGACGCAGGCCTGCCCTATCTTGTGGTACTGACCGACCCGACAACTGGCGGTGTGTCAGCCTCCTACGCCATGCTGGGTGATATCCAGATCGCGGAACCGGGTGCGATGATCGCCTTCTCCGGCCCACGCGTGATCGAACAGACTATCCGCGAGAAACTGCCGGAAGGTTTCCAGCGCTCCGAGTACCTGCAGGAGCACGGCATGGTCGACATGGTAACCCACCGTCATGAAATGGCAGAAAAACTCGGCAGCGTGCTTGCCATGCTGATGAGTGGGCAACACCGCAAAAAAGCAGCGGAATAACAACCGGCCGCACTATACACCCGGCAGCGCGAGGAACGTTCATGGACACTTCGGCCAGCGACAAGCTTCTCGCGCGCCTCAAAAGCCTGCACCCGGTTGAGATCGACCTGTCACTCGACCGTCTTTACCGGCTGCTTGAGAAACTCGACAATCCACATAAAAAACTGCCGCCTGTCATCCATGTCGCAGGCACGAACGGCAAAGGTTCGACCGTCGCCACCCTGCGCGCGATCGCGGAGGCAGCGGGACACCGCGTGCATGTGTATACCTCGCCGCACCTCGTACGTTTTGCCGAACGCATCCGCGTTGCGGGGCAAATCATCAGCGAACCAGAGTTCGTCGCCATTCTGGAAGAATGCGAAGCAAAGAACGCTGGCGACGATATCACTTTCTTTGAAATCACCACCGCCGCAGCCTTCCTCGCCTTCGCGCGCGCGCCCGCTGACTTGTGCATTCTGGAGGTAGGCCTCGGCGGACGGCTGGACGCCACCAATGTGATAGACAAACCCGCGGCTGTAGGCATCACAACCGTGAGCATGGACCACGAAAACTTCCTCGGCAACACACTCGGGGCAATCGCGGGCGAGAAGGCCGGCATCATGAAGGCAGGTACCCCCACAGTCATTGGTCCACAAAGCCCGGAAGCCATGGCGGTCATTCGCGCCCGTGCCAAAGAGCTTGGCCTCAAGCCGCAGATCTTTGATGAAAACTGGCATGTGCTGCCAAACCCCAAGGCAGGCAGTTTTCGCTATACGGACAGTTCATGCGAGATTGAACTACCGGCTCCAAGCCTTGCGGGAGGCCACCAGATGATCAATGCGGGCATGGCAATGGCGCTGGCGCGTGCGCAAAATGAGGTCACCATACCTGACGCCGCGATCCGCGCCGGCCTTGGTTGGGTACGCTGGCCAGCACGATTGCAAGAACTGGCCGGAACCCACCTAAATACCCTTTTGCCCGATGGTGCATCGCTGTATCTGGATGGTGGCCACAACCCCGCCGCTGGTCAGGTGATCCGCAGCTTCCTCTCAGAGATCGACCCGGTCGAACGCACCATCACGCTCGTTATCGGCATGCTGAACCGCAAGGACGCCAAGGGCTACCTGAGGCCACTTGCCGGTATCGTCAACCATGTGATTGCGGTGCCTATCGAATGCGACGAAGACCCGGCGGAGCCCGGTTTCCTCGCCGCTGCCGCGACGGACGTGGGCATCAATGGTGTGGTGGCCAAAGATGTAGAATCAGCGATGCGCATGGTCGCGGAGAAAGCCAACCCAAACCGCTCGCCCTTTGTGCTGATCGGCGGTTCCCTATACCTCGCAGGCAATGTACTTAAAATTACCGGTGAACTGCCAAGTTAGACTGCAAAAAAAGGCGCCACAATCGGGCGCCTTTTTGTTTTCAGCTGTCACCAGTCTTAGATTGACTGGTTGATCCACGCTTCGAGCTGCGCTTTTGGCTTCGCACCCATGGTGGTTGCCACGGCTTCGCCGCCCTTGAAGATCAGCATGGTCGGAATCGAGCGCACGCCAAAAGACGTTGGTGTTTCCGGGTTCTCGTCAATATCCATTTTGGCGATGATGATATCATCACGCTCGCCGGAAATCTGCTCAAGAACCGGACCGATCATCTTACATGGGCCGCACCAAGGCGCCCAAAAATCAAGAAGCACGGGCTTGTCTGCTTTTAGCACTTCAGCGTCAAAATTTTCATCAGTCACGGTGATGGTTGCCATCTGTCTACTCTTTCTTTGCTAACCGGTGATGGCACATCCAGCCTCACACGGGGCCCCTGTCCGGGCCGGTGGTCTCGTCACAGTCGTTAAGGTAAGAAGGCACCTATGCGGGGTCAAGGTTTAGTAACGCCTGTGTGATATTTCACCGCACAGCAGCTAAAGCCCCATACGTGCAAGCGCCTCATCCATCTGGCTTTTTTTCAGTTCCATCAGGTATGCTATATCGGTCCACAAAAGCGCAGCTTTGACCTCCCGGCCCGGATACACGCTCTCCAGCGCACGGGCATACAGCCCCATTTGCTTCAGGTAAACCTCCGGCACCTGCGCCGCATCCCTTGGCGGCGGGCGGTTGGTCTTGTAGTCGATGATCATCACGCTCTCATCTGTCACCACCAGGCGGTCGACCTGCCCTGAGATTGCACGCCCACCCACAAGCCCGGCAATGGGCACTTCTGCCCGACTACCGGGGCCAAATAGGGGGGCAAAAGACGCGTCATTTAAAATTGATGACACCTCGCGCCAGAAGGTGGCCGTCGCCAAATCGTCAAGCCCTGCGCGGGCCAAATACCGCAGCCCGGCCGCTTCACGCGCATCCGCAGGCAGATCCGGCAGCCATTCCAGCAGGTTGTGGATCAACCGTCCACGCTCAAACCGAGCGGCAGTCTTGCGCGCAAGCGGGCTGGTCGCCGCGGGTTCTTCCTCGTCGGGGCGGGAAGGCGCCAGTGGCTTGGGCGGGTCCGGGTCCTCCGGCATACGCTTGCGCGCCCACGCAGGCAACGGTGGCGGCGGCGTGCGCGCCCCGTCTTCCATCTTTTTTGCAGTGACCTCAGCGGTTTGCGGCACGACGAATCGCCTAACTTCATAACCACCTTCAAGCGTGATCGCCTCCGCGCCAATACGTTCAAAACCATCCTCAACCGCCTTGAACCACGAGTTTTCATCCGGCTCCCGTTCACTCTGCCACCCGGCGATATAAAGACGATCCTCAGCGCGGGTCAGCGCCACATACAGCAACCGCCGATATTCCTCCAGCGCCTGTTCCTTGAGCTGCTTTTTTTTGTCCTCCACCAGCGGCAAGCCCGCTCCAAGCGACGTCCAGATCAGAAGGGGCGGCATATTCGGGGATGGGCCGTCAATCGGCACCAGTCGGCCTTCCTTTGTCGTCGTCGGCAGGCTGACAAGGTCGGACAGAAAGACAATCGGCGCCTGAAGACCTTTTGAGCTGTGCGCCGTCATGATGCGCACCAGCCCGCCGGCCGCCTCCATGTCGCGTTTAATCTGGGTACCGCTGTGTTCAACCCGGTGGATGAAGGCCTGCAGGGACGCCGTACCTGTATGCTCAAATCTCAGCGCTTCTTCGAGCAGTTCGTCAATCGGATCATGGACTTCCTCACCCAGCCGCGCCGCGAGTTTTGCACGCCCCCCCAACTCCGTCAGTACATGGGAGAAAAACTCAAAGGGCGTGCGGATATCCGCGCCGCGCACCACATCCTGCAGATAGGCAAGCGCGCTGGCAAACGCTGGTTCGCCCCCCGCCTTGCGCTGCAGGGCATGCCACAGCGCACCCTTGCGGCCATGCGCCAGACGGAACAGCATATCATCATCAAACCCGATGAAAGGGCTTTTCAGCACGGTGGCCAATGTAAGATCATCCGTGGGCAAAAGCGCCGCGTGCGCCAGTGCCAGCAGGTCCATCACCGGCAGTTCGTCCGTCAGGACCATGCGGTCGCGGCCAGCAACCGGCACGCCAAGGAACTTCAATGCCCGGACCAGATGATCGACAAACGCCGTGCGCCTGCGTACCAGCACCAGAATATCACCTGCCTCAATGGGTCGGGCCTGCGCTTCGAGCATCTCACGCCCCTGGATCATCTGCCGAATGCGGCGGGCGATGCGCCACGCGGCGCGGCCTTCGGCATCGTCCGCATGTTCCTGCACAAGGGGCGGCACCCAGCCCTGCGCCTCGTCGTCTTCACGTGCAGAAACTGGTACCTCAAGGGGCCACAGCTCCACCAGTCCGCCATGGCCTGTGCGGATAAAATCGTGCTGAACATGCTCAAGGTCGGCTGAGAGGCCACCCCACGCCGCCGCATCTTTATGAAACACAGCATCAACGAGCGAAAGCACAGCGCCGCCAGACCGGAACGACAGGTTGAGCGGTACGTTCTCCGCCAGCATTTCTGCCTGCCAAGCTCGGTGGAACACCCGGTCACGGGCGGCAACAAATTCGCGTGGGTCGGCGCGCTGAAACGAGAAGATGGATTGTTTGGCATCCCCTACGGCAAACACTGTGCGTATCTTGTCGCTCGCGCCTTCGCCCGCAAAAAACTCGGCCGTCAGGGCCTCAACCACACGCCACTGTTCACGGTTGGTGTCCTGCGCTTCATCAACAAGAATATGGTCCACGCTGGCATCCAGCTTGAACAATACCCAAGGCGCGACGTCGGTACGGTCCAGCAGGCTGACGGTACGGTCGATCATGTCGTCAAAGTCCACCAGGCCCCGTTCCGCCTTCAGGTGGCGGTAACGGCCAAGTTGCGCTAGCCCCAAGGTCAGGAGCGAGACCGTCGCCTCTGCCGCCGCGATGCGTTTCAGCCGTTCGGCCACCCGCACCAGACGGTTCTGTTCCTTCGCGATAATGTCTTCAAACTCCGGGTGTTTGGTAAGCGTGCCTTTGGTCGCCACCCTCGCGCGCGGCGCGCCCGTCTGCGTGAGGAACACCAGCATATAGTCATCAAACAATGCCGTGCGCGCATCGCCCTCGGCGGCGGTAAAAGCCGTGATCGCTTCCCCGGCCTTCACTTCCGTCTTGCTGCCCGTCAGCAGAACCGGCCCCATGGCGCGCATGCCGGCCAGGTCAAACGCATCATCCGCGACCGCACGGTCTATGACCATATCGCGGGTTTCACCGGGCGTTAGCTCAAGCGCACGGTACAGTGCAGGAGCAAGGCCGGTGCTGGTGTAGGCTTTCTCGGCCCGGGTCAGGGTAGAGGCCTCAAACGACAGTCGCCCGATCACCTCGTCAAAAGTGTTCTCGGTCACCAGCCCGGCCACATGATCGAGCGCACGACGAATATCTGCACCCTGCGGTGTCCGGGTCAGCGCCAACATCTGGTCCTTTGCGCTGGCCATCATTTCGTTTGCGACGGCCTCGTCGATGCCCTCAAAACCCGGCGCCATCCCCGCCTCAAGCGGAAAACGGCCCAGAAGCGCCTGACAAAAGCTGTGGAATGTCTGTATCTGCAGGCCGCCGGAGAGGTCCAGCACATAGGCAAACAGTTGCCGGGCGCGGATCAGCATATCAGCGTCCGCATCTTCTTCGGTACGGCGGCTGATCTCTGCGATGAGCGCGGCATCCGGCATCATCGACCAGCGGCCAAGCTCCTCGAAAATACGGTTTTTCATCTCGGCCGCGGCGGCCTTGGTAAAGGTTAGGCAGACTATGTTTTCAGGGTCCGTGCCTGTCAGCATCAGCCGCAACACACGGGCGGTCAAAACGTGGGTCTTGCCGGTGCCCGCGCTTGCCCCTACCCATGCGGTCAATTCGGGCTGTGTGGCGCGCGCCTGCGCTTCTGTCATGCGGGGCTTGCTCATTCGCTGCACATCCCGTCACTGTCATCATCACCATCAAACGGGTCATCTGTGTTGCGCCACTCTTTCACCCGCGCCAGATGATCATAGTCACCATAGCCAGCTTGTTTCGGGCGTGGATTTGACAAGTATGCAACCACCTCATCCGAAAAGGCTTTAACGAGGTCTCTCAAGCCTTGTTCCGCCTCCGTAACAGATAGAGGCACGTCTTTTATAGGCCTGTGCTCTTTCTGAACCGGTTCCCCGCCCTTAATCTCCCAGAACACAAGATCATCCACGGGTGCTGCGTCCACACCAGTGAAAGCACCCCGCTCAGCGAGCCATGCTTCAAGCGGCAGTTGCGGTGCAAACCCTGCCGCCACGCGCTTGGCAGAGGGGATGTTGCCTGTCTTGTAATCTATGATCGTCAACGCGCCGCTGTCTCGCTTGCGGTCGATGCGATCGGCCTTGGCGAACAGGGTAAACCCGCTATCCTCAAGCTCGGCTTCCGCCCATTCTTCAATGGCCGCGACCTCATAAGCCGTTGCGCGCGCTGCCTCATTGGAGATGAACCAGTCTGCAATACGTTCAAACCGCGGCCACCAGAAAGCATAAACAGCAGGCTGGATCAGCACTGGTTCAAACACACGCCGCCCCACTGCAATCAGCCGCTGGTAGCCTGCATCCCCCTTGCGCGGGCCTTCTTCCGCAAGGAATTTTTCCAGCGCCTCATGCAAAAGCGTGCCTTTGGTGGAAGCGTTGGGGCGGTCGTCAATGGCGTCCAGCGGCTTCAGGTTGAGCACCTTGTTTGCGTATAGCCCGTAAGGGTCACGCATCCAGTTTTCCACTTGCGTGACCGACAGGCGTTTGGGCCGGGCCGCAAGCGGCGGCTTTGGCGCAGGCGGTTGCACAGGCCTTGCACGCTTCACCGCGTCGAGCGATTGTGCCCACGCCAGATAATGCGCCGCCTCAGGGATGCTGCCGCCTGCCAGCGCCTCAATACGGAAAAGCCAGCGACTTGGCACTGTGGGCGCACCGTCCACTTTCTCGGCACGGCTGAGGATGACCTCCTCCCCCATCGCAGCCTGCATGAAGTCGTGCGCTGATTGTCCCGTGCGGCGTTCAAGCGGCGGCAGGCCAAACTCCTTGCGCATTGGCCGGTTCATCCATGGGTCGGGCTTGATCTCACCGGGCCACGTACCCTCATTCAGCCCCCCCAAAATCATCACATCTGCGCGCTGCAGCCGTGCCTCAAGCGTACCCCAGATATAAAGCCGCGGGTGTTTGCGCCATACCGGCCGCACGGTTACGCCCGCGTAAAGTTCGGCAAACAGGGCGGCGTAGGCCTCCGCGCTCACGTCGTCTATCGCCCCGGTTTCCTGAATGAGCTCCGCCGTTGCATCCGCCAGCGCCTGACCCTCTTCGCCTTTCCACAAGCTATCCGCACCCGGCTTTCCTTCTTCAGCCGCCAGCGCCTCGGCCACTTCAGTATGGGTTTTCAGCAGCAGATCAAGCGGTTCAGCGTTCGCCAGCGCCGCCTCCAACGGGCGCAGGCAGGCGATGACTTTCTCAACCACCGCGAGGTCTTCCGCGTTGAAGTCGGCTTTCTTGTCACTCACCGCCGCCTTGGCTCTTGCGATCAAGCCGTCCAGACCGCCCGCCGGGCGCACCCCACGCATCACATACATGTCGAAACGCCGGATGGCCGCCAGATATACCCGCCGGTCGCCGCCTATGGACACAAGCGGATGCTGCAATAGTGCCAGAAGAGGAACGGGCGCAAAGCTCTCACTCGCCGCATCGGCGATAAGCCCAAGGAAACGGCCCGGTACCGTGTTGAGCACCCTGTCACCACCAGAATCGTCTACCTCAATGCCCCAACGCGCGAGCGCCGCGCGCACATGGCGCGCCAGAGCGCGGTCAGGCGTGACAAGGGCCGCGGTGCGCGACGGGATCTCCAGCACTTCTCGCATGGCAAGGGCGATGGCGCTGGCTTCCTCCCTCCGCGTCGGTGCCACGATTTTGCTCAGGCCCTTAAAAAGTATGGCTTTATCTGCCTTGTCATAGCCAAGGCTGGTCCAACGGTCAGTCACAAACGCAGGCGCCAGCGCATCCTGAAACAGGCGCGCCCGGGGGAGCCGGCCATTAGTCGGCACCCTATTCCAGTCGCGTACCTCATGTCGGTTCACCGACGTGGTGACCAGCAAATCCTTCAGCACGCCTTGCGCGTGGCTTGCATCAACCTCAGCCCACGCGTCATCGTCCATGTCGCGCTCAAGACCCGGCAGCACGACCATGCCTTCAGGCAGGCGCGCCACGACAGAAAGCAGGTTGGCTGTCGCGGGAATGGAACCGGTAGACCCGGCCGCGATGATCGTCCCCCTTGGAGCCCGCGCCGCCCAAAGATCTGCCAACATACGCAACAGCGTATCTCGCCGCGCTGCGGGGTTCATCACACTCTCGGCCTCTAGAATAGCCGGCCAGTGGGTGGAGATGATCTTGAGAAACTCAAGTGTCACATCCCAGTGATGCGCCAACCCTTCGGGTACAAGTTCCTTCAGGCCGTCAAATGGCAGACCCTCTGTTTCCAACTGGTCCATGAAGCGTGCGAGTTCAGCCGCGAGGCGCCAGCCCTGCGCTGGTGCCATGCCTGTCTCGCCCGCACCACCCCATGCCATGATCTGCCGCATCAAAAGCACCTGCCGCCGTGTGCCGGAGATAGCTGGCGGAATATCAGACGGATCAAGCCCCAGCCCCGCGCCAAGAAAGGCCACCTCATCATCGTCCACGTCACCGATAGGGCGCATGGTTGGCAGCACCATCGGGCGTCTACCCACAATGCGCAGGAAGGCTTCCCGGAGCGAACCTTGCGCGCGCCGGTTGGGTACAAGGATGGTGATTTCCGATAATCGGGTCGGGTCACTGTCCGCCCTGTCCATTACCCCGGCAGCCAGCGCATCCACGAAGGAGTGCGCGGCACCAATGGTATAGACCTTGGGCTCATGCGTCATCGTTACGGTGCTCCAAGTTCTTTAAGGCGGGCTTCCGCATCCATCACACCTTCGGGCGTGCCGACATGCATCCAGTGTCCGTCATGTACAAGACCAAAAAGCCGCCCGGCATCTGCCGCCTTGCGGAAGACCAGCCGGTTGGACCACGCGCCTACTGGCGTGCTGTCATACAGCGATGGCACAATCATCTGGATGCCACCATACATCACTGGCGCGGCAGGCGCCTCCCCCCGAAAAGAAATGGGCACCGGCCCCATGCCACCAGCAAAGGGAATAAAATCCCCAACCCCGTCATAGCCTAACGCTTCCGGGGTGGGGATAAGCAACAAAAGAGCGTCCATACGGTCAGCGTCAAAAACTGATGCAAGACGCAGAAGCGTGGAACCAGCACCGTCAAGCCAAAGCGCATCACTATTGATGGTGAAAAAGGGGTGCTCCCCCAAGAGCGGGAGCGCTTTTTTTACGCCCCCCCCTGTGTCCAGTAGCTTATCGCGCTCATGCGAAATCACCACCTGCCCCGCACCAATGCGCGACGCCAAATGATCTTCAATTTGATCCGCGTGGTGATGCACATTTACGACGACCCGATCCAAGCCAGCCTCGTCTGTCCGGTCAAGCGCGCGGTCAAGCAGCGCCCTCCCTGCCACACGCACCAGCGGTTTTGGCGTATGCGCCGACAGCTCGCCCATACGACGTCCAAGCCCGGCTGACAGGATAATCCCCCTCGTCATGCGCTGAGCCGTGCCAGTACATCAAGCCACCGGGTTGCCTCGCCATAAAAAGCAACTGTGCGCTCGCCCTGTGCGCTGATATTGAGCTTCATTTCCAACGCACTATTCCACCAGCCTGCTGGCATACGGTCAGGCCATTCGATCAGGCAAATTGCTTCTGTCCGGGCGTCATCAAGGCCAAGTTCATAGACTTCCTCCGGATCGTTCAGGCGGTACAGGTCCGCGTGCCAGATTTCAACGCTGGTCGGATCATCGTAGGTCTGAACAAGCGTGAAGGTCGGACTGGGCACTTCGGCCTCAGGATCATCGAGGCGCGCGCGGATGAAGGCGCGAGCAAAAGTGCTTTTGCCTGCACCGAGATCGCCCGTCAGAGCAATGATGACACCGGGCTCGATGAGCCCAGCCATGAGCGCTGCCAGGTCGGCCGTTTCTTTTTCGCTTTTGCAGGATAGCTCAAAAAGCAAGGTGTTGGGCATGGGCGATCTTGTCTTTATTAAAATCAGGTAACTGAACTATGATCGGGCTGACTGCGCGGCAAATGACAACTGAGCGCAAGACCTTCATCACCATATGGTTCAAGCTGGATTGTACCGTGGTGCAAGCCGACAATACTGCGGACAAGAGCGAGATCAAGTCCCGTCGCACGCCGTCCACCTGGAGAGGCACCCATGGCTACCGTTGTAACAAGCCTGTCTCGCTCGCGCGGGGTAAGCCCTGAATCTGCATTAAATACTGTTACCGAAACGCCAAGGTCGTCGCCCAACAATTGTACTGTCAGCGCCCCGCCGTAGCGAGCAAAGTTCAGCATGGATGATACCATATTATAGAATATCTGCTTCAGGCGCAGTGAATCAGCAGTAATCGTGCCCACGTCCTTAAAGTCTTCCAAGTTCAGTGCAATACCAACCTTGCCAGCAATATCTGCGGCCAATGTTGCCGCGTCAGAAAGTGCGCGGACGACGTCTGCGTCTTCAAGCTCAAGCTCTGCCTCACCGGCATCCAGCACAGCAAGGTCGAGGACATCGGCAATCAGCACCTTCAAATCATCCGATGCGCTCAGGATATTCTTCACATATTCAGCCTGCTGCTGATTGAGCTCCCCGAAGATTTTCTGATCGAGCAATTCAGCAAAACCGATAATCGAATTGAGCGGGGTCCTGAGTTCATAAGACATGCTGGTGATAAATTCGCTTTTCAGTCGATCCGCCGCTTCCAGTGCATTGGATCGTTCTCTCAGGGCTTGTTCGACCTTGAAGCTGTCAGTGACATCACTTTGAGTAAGCATCACCCCGCCATCGGGAAGAGGAACCATGGCATAATCCACTACCATGCCATCGGCGCGATACCACCGCCCGGACCGGTGTTTGTGCTCAGACACCCACGCCGCCAGCGAGGCTCGAAAATCCTGTTCATCTCCTATGGCGCTACGCGCTTCATCGATAGGGATATCTGTTACCAGCGTTGAAAGGTGGGGTTTGCCTTCCAACGCGGTTTCTGTCAACTGCCACATGGTCTGGAACGCCGGGTTGGAAAGCTGCAAGCGAGCGTCCGTCCCAAAAACGGCGATACTCTCGCGCATGTTATCCAGCGTCTCCTGCTGCACCGCAATAAGAGTATTGTATGATCGTTCCAAGGCAAGCCGATCTGTAACGTCTTCAAACAATATCAGCAGACCGCCCAGTGGATGTGGTTGCGTCACAACCCGGTGCGCTGTCCCATCCGGCAGGTGCCACATCTCTTCATAGGGCTCCAGAAGCGTCGTATAGTGACGCAGCACATTCTTTTTCCATTGCTGGAAATCTACCTGCTCCGGCAACCGGCGTTTGTCCCGCATGGCATCCAGCAATTCGCTATGCCTTAACTCCGATGAGAGGCTGTCTTCCGACAGATGAGACAAGCGTGCAAACGCACTGTTGTAGAAACGGAGTGTTTGACCTGGACCAAAGATTGCAACAGGACTACGAAGTCTGTTCAAGGTTTCCGACTGCGATTCAAGCACCCTTGACAGCTCCGACAGCGCCTCCTCTTCGCCCGTAACATCAACAGCAACACCAAGAATGTTGCCGTCGTTATCAAGGGGCACATTGATGACCGAAAACGCCCGACGCTGGCCACTAATCACACCGAAGCGCCGGTCCCGGATTCGCTGGCCAGTCTCACGGGCTTTTCGCGCCGAGGTCAGGCTACGGCGGTCAAAGAGTTCGACGCCCCGTTCCACAACATCAAAAATATTCTCGCCGTCAACAGCCTCTACATATGCATTATTCACTTCCAAAAGAGAGAAGTCAGGACCTCGGACCCATACGGGGAACGGCAAACCATTGAAGGCGCGGCTAAGGTCCTGCAATCTCAATTCAAGTGTGCGGACACCCTGCCCATAGCCTTTGGGCGAACGGTCAAGAACCTCCTCAACCCAAAGGACAGTTGACGGCCAGTGATTATCGTTTGTCGGCAAGGTTTGAACGTCGATAATCAAGCGTGGACGATCCTTCCCGCGATAGACGACATAAGGCGACGTACCGCCACGCCCGTTCTTCATATCTTTTTTCAGCGTACTGACAACATCAGCGGGAACAACCGCGCCCTCACCTGCAAGCTGGTCAATATGCCGGGCGTTCTCCGGCAGGCCGACCAGCGCCAGCGATCCTGTGTCTGCCTGCAGCCGACCATCCGACCACAACCAGATAGGGTGGCGCCGGTCAGACCGGATCATGCTGTCAAGAAAACTGGTCAGCTCCTGCAGCCCGTTTGCACGGTCAGTCATGCGCCCGGCGCGCCACAAAGCACAAAGACTAAGGGCGATCCACGCGATCGCAGCACAGGCGATGATACCCCATAAAGCGAACGATAGCAGGTCAGGCTCGGTCATGTTTGAGAGGTCCCCTCCTCGCGATACTCACCAAGAGTATCCTGTATCAAGCGTCAGATACAAGAAGAGGAATTGATTACGCTGGGAATTGTCGCTCCGAGGACAAGGGAGCGGGAGTTAGCTATCTTGCGCCACCCACGTTCAGGCCACCTCCCAAAGCTGATAGAGACGCCAATCAAGACGGACCCGCCCACCTTCTGGCGGACGGGATCGTGCACCTAGAGGCCAAATTCACCCTTTAGCGCATCTACAAGATCCGTGCGCTCCCACGAAAAACCACCGTCCTCGGATGGCTTGCGCCCGAAATGACCATAAGCGGCGGTGCGGGCATAAATTGCTTTATTGAGCTCGAGATGCTCTCGGATACCGCGGGGGCTGAGGTTGACCATATCCTGCAATACGCGAGACAACTTGTGCGGGTCGATACCTGCTTCGTTGGTCCATAGGTCTACATAAACCGCCAGTGGCTTGGAGACGCCAATGGCATATGCAAGCTGGATGGTGCAATTACTAGAAAGTCCTGCTGCCACCACGTTTTTTGCGAGGTAGCGCGCCGCATAAGCTGCGGACCGGTCAACCTTGGTCGGGTCCTTGCCCGAAAAAGCACCCCCACCATGAGGGGCCGCGCCGCCATAGGTGTCAACGATGATCTTGCGGCCGGTCAGGCCAGCGTCACCGTCAGGGCCGCCAATCACAAATTTACCCGTCGGATTGACGTAAAATTCGTCGTCAGGGCACATCCAGCCTTCCGGCAGTACACCTTCAACATGCTTGCGCACCAGCGCCCGCAAGGCTTCCTGTGTCACACCGTCTTTATGCTGTGTGGAGACCACAACCGTGGTCGCCCCGACCGGCTTGCCGTCAACATACTTGAGTGTTACCTGGCTTTTGCTATCAGGCTCCAACTCCGGATTTTCGCCCGAGTGGCGCGCCGTAGCAAGCGACTTCAAGATGCGGTGCGAATAATCAATCGGCGCAGGCATCAGGCTTTCAGTTTCATCGCAGGCATAGCCAAACATGATGCCCTGATCGCCAGCGCCTTCATCCTTGTTGCCCGCGGCGTCGACACCTTGTGCGATGTCGGCCGACTGCTCGTGCAGATGATTTTCAAATACCGCGTTTTTCCAGTGGAAACCCTCCTGTTCGTAGCCGATTTCCTTCACGGCACCCCGCGCCACTTCCTCTATATCGTCTGAGGTAATGGATTGTGGACCGCGTACTTCACCGGCCAGAACAATACGGTTGGTGGTCACGAGCGTTTCACACGCGACACGCGCCTCGGGTTCCTGACCGAGATACAGGTCAACAACACCGTCCGAGATGCGGTCGGCTACCTTGTCCGGATGGCCTTCGGAGACCGACTCACTGGTGAAAACATATTCTTTCATCATCTGCACTTTCCTTGGCAAACTTAGTAACGGTAATGTTCAGGCTTGAACGGACCCTCTACTTCAAGACCAAGGTATTTCGCCTGGTCCGCTGACAAAGTTGTCAGCTTTGCGCCAAGCTTGGCAAGGTGCAGAGACGCGACTTTTTCATCCAGATGCTTAGGCAGCACAAAGACGTCAATGTCGTATTTTTCATGGTTGTTCCAAAGCTCGATCTGCGCCAGCACCTGGTTGGTGAAGGAAGCCGACATGACAAAGCTTGGGTGACCTGTCGCGCAACCGAGGTTCACGAGGCGACCCTTCGCCAGCACGATAAGGCGCTTGCCGTCCGGGAAAACAACTTCGTCCACTTGTGGCTTCACTTCTTCCCACTTGTAGTTTGCAAGACCCGCAATCTGGATTTCGCTGTCGAAGTGGCCGATGTTGCACACAATAGCGCGGTCTTTCATATCCCGCATATGATCAACGGTGATGACATCCTTGTTGCCGGTCGCTGTCACGAAGATATCGCCAATTTTAGCGGCATCTTCCATCGTCGTAACCTCATAACCTTCCATGGCGGCTTGCAGCGCGCATATCGGATCAATCTCGGTCACCATCACCCGGGCGCCTTGACTACGCAGCGATTCGGCGGAGCCTTTACCCACGTCGCCGTAGCCGCAAACAACCGCGATTTTGCCCGCGATCATCACGTCGGTCGCACGCTTGACCCCATCAACAAGGCTTTCCCGGCAACCATAAAGGTTATCGAACTTCGACTTGGTCACGCTGTCGTTCACATTGATGGCAGGCACCTTGAGGCGACCTTCTTTTGCCATCTCATAGAGACGCATGACACCCGTGGTGGTTTCTTCGGAGATGCCGCGTACACCGTCCATCAGATCCGGGTAATCATTGTGCATGATCACGGTCAGGTCGCCGCCATCGTCAAGAATCATGTTCGGCACCCAGCCGTCAGGGCCCTTGATCGTTTGGTGGATACACCATTCAGCTTCTTCTTCCGTTTCGCCCTTCCAGGCAAATACAGGAATGCCTGCCGCTGCAATCGCTGCAGCAGCCTGATCCTGCGTCGAGAAGATATTGCAGCTTGACCAGCGCACTTCAGCACCAAGGTCGATGAGTGTCTCAATCAGCACCGCAGTCTGAATCGTCATGTGCAAGCAGCCTGCGATGCGCGCACCCTTGAGTGGCTTCGACGCGCCAAATTCCTCACGCAGCGCCATCAGGCCCGGCATTTCGGTCTCAGCGATGTTGATTTCTTTCCGGCCCCAATCGGCAAGCGAAATATCGGCAACTTTATAATCGGTCATGGAATGTCCTGCTCACTAACTCTTCATGTAAAAAGGCAGCCGAAGCAGGCCACCCACGTCATTTGCAGCCGTGATAGCAGGTTTGCGCCTAAAGATAAAGATTTCTTTATATAGAATGGGCGGACGGTTTATTCCGGTTCCCCAAATCGATTACACACCAGCGCAGATAGCGCCTCAACAGCGGCAAAAGCCTCCTCGCCCCCCGCTGAGATAACTATTTCATCGCCCTTAGCGGCCCCTAACATCATCAGCCCCATAATAGAGGTCGCCATGACCTCCATACCGTCTTTCGCTACCGCGATATTTGCTTCATAGCGGCCCGCCTCGGTTGCGAACCGCGCCGATGCACGGGCATGCAACCCACGCTGGTTGACGATACCCACCGTCTTCGAGAGGTTGTCCTTTGTTGTCATAGCGGTACTGGCCCCACCCTTTCAGCCACCAAGAACCTGGCTGGCAATATTAATGTATTTAACGCCAGCATCCTTGGCCGCTTCAACCGATTCCTGCAAGCTCGATCCATGGCGTACACTTGCCAGCTTAATCAGCATCGGCAGGTTGATGCCCGCAATCACTTCAACCCTGTCCTTCTCCAGAAGCGAAATAGCGAGATTTGACGGCGTCCCGCCAAACATATCGGTGAGCAGCACCACACCGCTGCCGCTGTCAACATCTTTGACTGCGTCCATAATCTCCTGACGGCGCTGTTCCATGTCATCATCAGGACCAATGCAGATAGCCCTGATCTGCTCCTGCGCACCCACTACATGCTCCGTCGCCGCGATGAATTCATCCGCGAGCCGGCCATGCGTTACCAACACCATGCCTATCATACACTAGACCTCATTCTATTTCCCTGACGGACAACCCGCCAAACAGACCTCAACGTCTTTCATCACCTGCTATTTCCCGATGGTAGCGATTGACCGTCATACCGTCGAGCGTCATTTGGCCCGCGATCCTTTCCACAACCGTTACAGAACGATGTTTGCCGCCCGTACAGCCAATTGCAAGCGTGAGATAGGATTTTCCTTCATCACGATATCGCGGCAACAGAAAATTCACCAACCCCATCGTCTTCTCAATGAAGGGTTCAAAGCCGTCATCAGCCTGCACGTAACTGGCCACTTCCTCGCACAGGCCGGTTTTTGGTTTCAGTTCCGGCACATAATGCGGGTTTCTCAGGAAGCGCACATCCAGAACCATGTCAGCGTCGCGTGGGACACCATTGGCAAAGCCGAAAGACATGAAGGTCACCACCATATTGGGCTCGTCATGAGCGGTGAAACGGTTGAGAATAGTCCGCCGTGTCTCCGCACCGGTGCGCTTGCTGGTATCGATCAGACCATCGACGTGCTGCCGAATAGGGACCATGAGATCGCGTTCCTGTCGGATGGCTGCCCGCAACAGACGTCCTTCCCCTAAAGGGTGTACGCGTCGCGTTTCCGAAAAACGTTTCATCAGCACGTCGTCGGACGCATCCATAAACAACACATGCAGGTGAATGTCGGAGCGACCCCGCAGAGTACCGAGTGCTTTTTCAAACTTGCTGGGCGAAAAATGCAAGGTACGCGAATCGATTCCAACTGCGATCGGTGCGTCACTGTCTCCCGATATGGCCTCGTCAAGCAGTTGGGACAACATTGTAAGTGGCAGATTATCAATCGCCTGAAAGCCGATGTCTTCAAATGCATGAAGCGCGGAAGACTTACCCGCCCCGGAAAGCCCGGTCACAATAACCAGTTGGCGTTTGACAGCGAGACTCATGAGCGCTTTCTCCTCTCACGCAGTGGCCGCTCGTCCCCAATCTGGTCGGCATACTTTAGTGCCAATTCAATTTTCGCCGGCGTGGAGATCTCAAACGCATGCAATTTTATAAGCGGTAAAGACAAGCCCTCATACGTCGTTGTCTCCACGTCAGGAAAACGGGCAACCCCGCTGGCAGGAACAAGGTCCACCACCAGACGCAAAAGACTGAATTTAGCGGCAGGCACAGAAAGCAGGCCAAGCCCCCACACTTCCACAAAACCGTAAATCTCATCCGGGGCAGAGGCAACAAGCCCCCGGCTACCCGCCCGCAAACATATCTGGTCATCTGCGATCAGCACCGCACCACGGTCGATCAACCGCAGCCCAAGATCTGATTTTCCGGCACCAGAAGGGCCGCGTAGAAGCACCCCTGCGCCCGCCACGTCAACCACTGTCCCATGTATAGGATTTGTCACACTCGCCGCCCCTAGTCTGGCCTTCACCTGCAAACTGCTCTTGCTCGGTTTTACTTCAGAAGAGGCAACTCTACGACAAAGCGCGCGCCCGATACAGACCCATCGTCGGCAATTTTATTTTCAGCATGAATGGAACCGCCGTGGGCTTCAACTACCTGGCGCGAGATAGCCAGACCAAGACCAGAATGTGAACCAAAGGCTTCTGTATCGGGACGTTCGGAATAAAAGCGACTGAATATTTTCTCTTCCGCCCCCTCGGGCATACCCGGCCCCTCATCTTCAACCGTCACAATGACGCGCGAGCCCCGCCGGGTTAGGGAAACGGTAACTGTACCATCCTCGGGGCTGAAGCTGATGGCGTTGTCAATCAGGTTGCGCCAGATTTGGCCAAGCCTCATGTCAATGCCCTTCATGACAAAGACCCCGGCTTCATAATCACCGAGCACCACCTCAATACCACGATGGTTGTTCGCTGTGGTGTAAGCGTCAACAATCATGTTGAGCATGATGGCCAGGTCCAGTTCATCCATCTCGCCTCGCGTCAGTTCCGCGTCGAGCCGTGATGCGTCGGAAATATCGGTGATGAGGCGGTCAATACGCTTTACATCATCCCGCAAGATGGCAAACAGCCGGGCCTGCACGTCTGGCTTGTCGGTCATCTCCAGCGTCTCAAGTGCGCTACGCATGGAAGAAAGCGGGTTCTTTATCTCGTGTGCCACATCTGCCGCAAACTGTTCCACCGCATCAATCTGGTTATAAAGCGCCCGCGTCATGTCGGACAGAGAACGCGAGAGATCGCCGATCTCGTCCATGCGCTCGGCAAATTCAGGAATGTTTTCTTCCCGGCCAATCCCGCCGCGCACCCGTTCGGCCGCGCGGGCCAGAACACGGATCGGCCGCACGAGGGTGCGCCCCAGAAAGAAAGACAGCAGAATGGTTGCGAACAACGCCGCGCCAAAAACCTTCACTGTCAACATCTGTTCAGCCCGCACGATACGGTCAATATCTTCGGTCTGAGCGGTTAGCAGCAGCACACCCAATACACGCCGGAAGCGCTGGATCGGCACTGCGATATTGATAACAAGCCTGTTGTCTGCGCGCATACGCAATTGTGCGGTTGGCACGCCTTCCAAGGCCGTCGCAACTTCCATGAAGTCTGAGCCTCGCATGCCTGGGCGGTCCACACTCGGTGGCGACGCCGGACGCGGGGACAAGCTATCGAGCAATCGGTGCAGGCCATCCTCCAGCTGCTCAACAAAACTTGGCCTGGTCTCAAGGGCAGGCAATGCTTCTTCAATCAATCGCTTGTCACCGGCCAGGAAACGGCTATCCGCAATAAGCCTGCCATCTGTCGCGAAGACGCGGGCGCGATTGTCGGTAGGACCGACAAGGCGTGTGATGATCTGCCGTGCCGGCGCAAGGTCAATCTCGGTTGCTTCCGCACCGCCTGCCGCTGATTCGCCCAATGCACCCGCAATAATTTCTCCCTGGACAAGCAAAGCGTCAATTCGTTCATCAAGTAGGTTTTGACGAAACTGGTTCAGATACAAAACGCCACCGACAAGAATAAGCAGTGCCATGGAGTTGACCACCATGATCCGCACCATAAGTGGGGAAAGCCCACGGGTGTAATGACGAGGCCGGATATCCCGGCCCCGACCACTTGCAGCGCTGTGTTGTATCTGTGGTCGCAATCGCTAGCCCCTTACGCGCTTGTTCAAGCGTCGCGGTAGCGGTAGCCTACGCCGTAAAGCGTTTCGATTGCATCAAAGTCGTCAGCAACGGCCCGAAATTTTTTCCGCAACCTCTTGATGTGACTATCTATTGTGCGGTCGTCCACATACACATCATCGGAATAGGCAGTATCCATCAACTGGTCCCGACTTTTTACATGGCCGGGATGCATGGCAAGCGCCTGCAAAATAAGGAATTCGGTCACCGTGAGGGTGACATCTTTGCCCTTCCATGTGACCCGGTGCCTGAGCGGATCAAGCACCAGATTACCGCGCTCGAGGACCTCTTCGGTTTCCTCGATCAATTCTTCCGGTGATTTTTTGATCATTTCCACGCGGCGCAACAATGCACGGATACGCTCAATCAGCAGGCGTTGCGAAAACGGCTTGCCGATATAGTCATCAGCCCCCATGCGAAGACCCAGTACCTGATCAATTTCCTCGTCCTTGGACGTGAGGAAAATCACCGGCATATCAGAAACTTCGCGCAGCTTACGCAACAGTTCCATACCGTCCAGACGTGGCATCTTGATATCCAGCACCGCAAGATCAGCCGGATTTTTGGAAAGTGCGTCCCAAGCTTTTTGACCGTCAGGATAGGTCCGCACATGGAAGCCTTCCGCCTCCAATGCGATTGTCACCGATGTCAGGATGTTACGGTCGTCGTCGACGAGCGCAATTTGTGCGGTCATTTTGTTTCCCTCTTCCATGTACCGTTCACCCTGATCCGGGAGCCTCCTTGTTATTTCCAAAGCGATAACAAGTCTTTGCCCGAATCTGGATCAAGGTAAAGGGTTAAGAGCACTTTAAGACGAAATAGTGGCAAACAACCGGTCGATCAATGCACGCATCTTCTCCCGCGCCGAAATTGACAGCGCTATCATGGCTGACGCTCCCTAACCTCATGAGTTATATTGGAAAAATTGACAGCGCTATCAATTGCAACACCATCAGATTCAAGTTGATTTCACCCCCCAATTCCGCAACTTTGACTGGCTAACTCTCCCGTACACGGGACAAAAATAAGCTGCGGCACACAATTTGAGGCGCCCGGCACCGAGTGTTTCGAGGTGGCGAAGACCATCCGAAACAGCCCCAATAATCACTTGGAGGACAAGACGTTGCAAGTTTACGGCACCCGTCTAAGCAATGTCGGCCTTGATGCGCAAGGTATCACCGACACTGGGAATCAATACTGGAATCTTGAAACCGCCCAACTGTATGAAGAAGCGATTCGTCGCGGTGAAGGCAAAATGGCCAAGGATGGCCCGCTCGTTGTGAAAACCGGCAAACACACCGGTCGTTCAGCGAATGACAAATTCACCGTACGCGACGAGATGACGGAAGACACCGTATGGTGGGGCGACGTGAACCGCCCGATGACCCCCGACCAGTTCGATACCATCCACAAAGCGTTCCTTGCCCACATGAAAGGCAAGGACCTTTTTGTTCAGGACTTGTGGGGCGGTTCCGACCCCGAGCACCGCGTTGCCGTGCGCACTGTTGGTGAATATGCCTGGCACAGCCTGTTTTGCCGCACCATGCTCGTCCGTCCCGAGCGCGAGGAGTTGGGCAAAATGGCGCCGCAGTTCACCATCATCAACCTGCCAAGCTTCCGCGCGGACCCGGCCACCATGGGCTGTCGCAGCGAAACGGCCATTGCGGTGAACTTCTCAAAAGGCCTCGTGCTCATAGGCGGCACCGAATATGCGGGCGAGAACAAAAAATCCGTCTTCTCCATCCTCAATTACCTGCTGCCGGAAAAAGGCATCATGCCGATGCATTGCTCCGCCAATATCGGTGACGAGGGTGACGTGGCGATCTTCTTCGGCCTTTCCGGCACTGGCAAAACAACGCTTTCGGCCGACAGCTCCCGCACGCTGATTGGCGATGACGAGCACGGCTGGTCCGAAGACAGCGTGTTCAACTTCGAGGGCGGCTGTTATGCCAAGCTTATCCGCCTGTCCGAAGAAGCAGAGCCCGAGATTTATGCCACCACCAAGCGTTTCGGCACCATCCTTGAGAATGTGGTGATGGATGAGGAAACCCGCGAGCTGGATTTGGACGACAACACACTCGCCGAAAATACCCGCGGCGCTTACCCGATTAACTTCATCCCGAATACGTCCGAGCATAACCGTGGAGGCAAGCCCAAGAATATCATCATGCTAACGGCTGACGCTTTTGGGGTGTTGCCCCCCATCGCACGGCTGACGCCTGAGCAGGCGATGTATCACTTCCTCTCGGGCTATACCGCGAAGGTTGCGGGCACCGAGATTGGCGTAAAAGAGCCGCAGGCCACTTTCTCCACCTGCTTTGGCGCGCCTTTCATGCCGCGTCACCCCAGCGTGTATGGTGACCTCCTCAGGAAGAAGATTGCGGAAGGCAGCGTGAACTGCTGGCTGGTGAACACCGGCTGGACCGGCGGCGAATATGGCACCGGCCACCGCATGCCGATCAAGGCAACCCGCGCCCTCTTGCACGCGGCGCTGGACGGCAGCCTCAACATGGCCCCGATGCGCATTGACCCGAATTTCGGCTTTGAAGTGCCGGAGGAAGTCTCGGGCGTGGACAGCACAATCCTGAACCCGCGCGACACATGGGACGACAAAGCCGCCTATGACGCCAAAGCGCAGTATCTCGTGGGCCTGTTCATCAAGAACTTCGAGACCTTCGCGGCCCACGTGGATGCAAGTGTTATCGCCGCGGCACCAAGCGCCGCCTGATAAGGCCATTCCTGACGTGGGAAACAAACGGGGCCGTCACGGCCCCGTTCTTATTTGTGCTGATAATAGGTCCAGTTCTGGCTGTCGGAATTGCCGGTGACAATATCAAGCTTGCCGTCCCCGTTGATATCCCCGACCGCCAGGGCATAGGTGTAAGAGTCCGGCTCGCCAAACTCGGCATTCAGGGTCAGGCCCGCCTTGCCATCATTGACGAACAACTGGTTCACGCCTTCATCGTTACCCACAACGATATCCGTGTCACCGTCACCATCAATATCCATGCCCACCATGGAATAGGTGGCATCTTCCGCGCCGCCAAAAGCGCCAACGGTCTCAAACCGGCCTTCGCCACGGTTGAGGATCACGTCATTTGCCTCACCGATATTGGCGGTGACAATATCCGGCAGGCCGTCCCCGTTCATGTCTGCCACCACGACACTGCGGGTATCGTCATTGCCGCGCCCGAAAGGGATGGCGGTTTCAAAGGACAAGCCACCACTGCCAAGCAGGATCTGGTTTTGTTGGCCGTCCCGGTTGGCAAGAACAAGGTCGATTGTGCCATCGCCGTTCATGTCGGCCACCGCGACATCAAGCGTGGCGTCATCCCCCTTCCCGAAAGGGACAGGTGCACCCAGGTTACCCTTGCCGTCGTTGACGAAGATATAGTTGCGGCTGCCACGGCATATCTCAAGGATATCAGGCGCGCCATCCCCGTTCACGTCCGCGACCGTAATACTGCGCGTGGCGGATGAACCCGCACCAAACCAGATGGGGTCACCAAAGTTGCCCTTGCCGTCGTTCAGGTAAACCTGATTGGCGTACCGGTCCGAGGCCGAGATGACATCAAGGTCGCCATCGCCATCAAGATCCGCGAGGTCCACGGTGTAGCTCGTGACCTCAAGTGTGCCCAGCCGCGCACGCGAGGTGAAACGGTTGCCCGCGTTATAATAAACATAACTCGGCTGCGCCCAGTGACGGCCATTGGCTTCAATGAGGTCAAGGTCGCCATCACCGTCCACATCACCCAGCGCCAGCCCCGCCGTTCGGTAATTCTCTGCCCCTATGGGGTAGGAGCGTTTGTCCGAAAACAGGGGGCTGTCGCCCTCCGCCCAAACCGGCTGCGCCAATGCGCCGCCAAGTACCATCGCCATCATCAGATGCCGCATATTCCGTTTCCTCCGCTGTGTTTTATATTTTCCTGTTCTCCATAGATGTTATGTGTCGATGCTCATGGCAAGGGTGCGGGAGATATGGGCAAAGGGACGGCCAGACTCTTCGGCCCATGTGTTAAACGCCGCCTGCACCGCGCGCATGGCGCCCTTTCCGGTGGGGGTTTTGTCAACCACACCTTCGCGGATCAGCGCCGCGACCCCGTCACGGCCCAAAACCCAGCCATCCTTGCCAAGGAAGCGCAGGCAGTAAGGCCCGGTGTTGCCCCCCAAACGGCTGCCGCGTTTCTTGAGCATCTCAAGCAGGCCGACAAAATCATCCATTGGCCAGTCGGCGATACAGTTGGCAGCGGAGCCATATTCATCCTCGAGATCACACAGCATAATGGCGTTGTCACGCACTGTCATGATCTTGGGGCCATTGCGTACGATACGTTTGTCCTTGAGCAGGCTGTCGAGATCATCATCTGACATGAACTTCCAGCGTACGGGTACAAATCCTTCAAAAGCTTCCTCGAACCCCGGCCATTTGTTGTCGATCACCTTCCAGCTGAAACCGGCCTGAAAAATGGTGCTGGTCATGCCGGCAAGGATACGGTCATCGCCAATCGCCTTGATCTCATCCGCCGTTTTGGGTGTCGGCATCTGGGCCTCAACCGCATCCGCACCGCCTTTTCGGCCCGCTGCTATCGCAAAAATTTCCTCGAACGTGCGCATGACATACTCCTCCCGTATAGCTTTGCAGTGAAACTAAGCCTGTTGTGATCCCCGCGTCCAGCGCCATACTACGCCCATGCCCCAACTAGCTCTTGCATTGTAAGCGCGCGTGAACCAAAGTGCCCGGCCATATATTTGAGCAAAAACAAGACAGAAAAGCCTATCCGGCTTATAATGACAGCATGGCAAGTGATCATATAAAAAGCTTTGGTTTCCCCCGTTGGGGCGAATACGGCCGCGATACAGATGCGCAACCAGTGCGCATGTGCGACTACACAGGTTGTAACGAAAAGGGTGCACACCCGGCCCCCAAATCGCCGGGGTCGAATGAGCGCTGGTATTTCTGTCGTCCCCACGCCGCTGAATACAACAGGAACTGGGATTTTTTCCAGGGCATGAGCGACGAGGAAGCCAAACGCCACATGCACGACGCGGGCGAATCTTCCGATGCCTTCGCCAGCGCCCGCACCTTTGAATGGGGCGGCGCCGTCGACAGTGACGGCTTCACCGCGAACGAAAATGCGGCCTATGATGCGCTTGAGCTAGACCCCGGTGCCAGCCAGGAGGTGCTGAAAAAGCAATACCGCAAACTGGCGAAAATATACCATCCGGACGCCAACCCCGGTGACCCCGCGGCGGCGGAGCGCTTTCACCAGATCCAGACAGCCTATGACCTTTTGAAAGACAAAAGCTTCTAGCTGGCAGCCTCTACCCCGAGCGGGATGGTAAAACCGTCCTTGAAGGTATCGATCGCCACGATGGTCTCGAACCGACCAATGGACGGGTTGGAGAAAAACCATTTGCGGGTGATGCGGTCAAAGTCCTTCATGTCCTTGACCGTCATCACCAGAATGAAGTCGGTTGCGCCGGTGACATAATAACACTGCTGCACTTCGGGCACCTGTAACATCTGTTGCTTGAAGGTTTCGATCGTTGTCTCGCCCCCACAGGAAAAAATGATCTGCACGATGAGCGTGGTTCGCCCACCAAGCGCGGTAGGGCACAGAATCGCCACCTCTTTTTTGATGGTGCCATCTTCCCTGAGCTTTTTGATGCGGCGCTGGGTGGCCGCCGGTGACAAGCCCACCTTCTCGCCGATCACCTCCGCCGTCTGGCGGCTGTTTTCCTGCATGCAATCAAGTATTTTGAGGTCAAAGGCATCAAGATCGGTCATTTTAATATTCTTTCATCACAAATTTGGCATTTTGAGGATTTTTTTATCGCAAAAATACGATCTTTGCGAAGAAAAAACGCAGCATCAACCTTACATTTATTACTAAGCGCAATCAGCAGCAGGAAACCCGGTTATGAGTCTGGAAAACAACAGCCCAAGCGCACGCCTTGGAACGTTCTTTGGCCTCGGGGCCGCCCTCATCTGGGGAGCGTGGCCAATTGTCACCTCAATGGGCGTGAATGAAAGCATGACACCGGCACAAGTGGTCATGCTGCGCTTCATTGTGGCTGGCACCCTGCTGGCACCGTTTGCTTTCAGGGGACCTTCAAGCTTCAAAGGCTGGGGCAAGGCGCTTGTGTTCGCCATATGCGCGGGCGCACCGTATACCTTTCTGGTTGCCAATGCGTTTCAGCATGCACCCGCCAGCCACGGCGGTGTCGTCATTCCCGGCACTGTCATGTTCATCAGCCTTGTCGCTGCGCATTTCTGGCTTGGTGACAGGCTGACCCGTACCCGGGCTTTCGGGGCCTTCATGATTCTTCTGGGCTTGCTGGCACTCGCTGGTGGTGCCGCAGGCGGCATTGCCACGCTGCGCGGGGACCTTCTTTTCATGGCCGGGGGCGTAAGCTGGGCTAGCTATACCTTCCTGCTGCGTCACTGGCCCATGGATGGCCTTGTCGTCGCATCCCGCGTCGCTGTTATTTCCCTGGTCATGGTCTGCATTCTGGCGGGTTTTGGCTTCGGGGCCGGCCTCACGGACGTGCCGGTAAAAACCGTGATAACACAAGGCCTATGGCAAGGTGTGCTGTCTGCCATTGTGGCGCTGCTGCTGTTCAACCGCGCTGTCTGCATTCTCGGTTCGGGCCGCGCCTCGATCATCAATGCACTAACCCCCGTGATTGCTGTGCTACTGTCCTTTATCATCCTTGGAGAAGTGCCGACCCTTGTCGAATTCGCTGGCCTTATGACTATCATGGCAGGCATTGCCGTCGCGCTAGGCATACGCATCAAGCGTGGCAGAAAAATCAAAACGCCAGTTCGGTTGCCCGAGCCGTCCTGACCGTAGCGACTGGAGCACCCCCTACTCAGCCCTGCCTGAGCCTGACCCCGAGAAAGGGGGGAGGCTCAGGCTTTTCCATATACTCAGCGTGAGGCACGAAAACTTTCAAGCCGTGCAATCTGCTTGCCACCTGCGTCAAAGTTCATCGGGCTCAGCCATGCGCAAAATGCGTTCGCGATGGCGGGCCAATCACCGTCTGTCATGGCATACCAAGCCGTGTCCCGGTTGCGGCCCTTAATCACCATATCGTTCCTGAATGTGCCTTCATAGGCGAAGCCAAAGCGTAAGGCTGCCCGTTTTGACGCTTCATTCGTATCGTCACATTTCCATTCAAACCGCCGGTAGCCGAGATCCTCAAACACATGACGGGCCATGAGGTAAATGGTTTCTGTCGCCGCTGTGGTTCGCTGTAATGCGTGTGAAAACGCCACACAGCCCACTTCGGTGCTGCCGTGCGCTTCACGGTTGCGCATATAGCTTGCCATACCCAGTGGCACGCCGGTATTGGCGCAAACAATAACCATCGTGCGCCAACCCGAGGTTTGGCAAGCCTTGTCAAACGCTGTCTGCAGGGCGACGACATCGTCGAATGGCCCAAGGGCCATATAACGCCACAAGTCTGCCTTGTCCCCGCCGCCGACCGCAGCCATCAGGCCACTGCCGTGCCGCCCCCACTGCACGGGCTCAAGCCGCACGTGTGTACCTTCAAGCATGGTACACCCCGGCGTTGGCCGGGCTTGCCAACGAGATAAATCTTTCATGATGGTTCTCTCACCTGCCGTGCCGGGTGGAAGAGCGGCAGCACACCATGGTTAAGCGGGGCACCCGTGCCTTCTGGTGCGTCATGCGCTGTGCCGCTAAGCGTATGGATATCCACGTGGCCGGCCCAAACCGGCCAGTCCGCCTCCTCCTCGTCACCGGGGCCACCGGTGCGCACCTTGGCGCTGGCGTCATCAATCTCCATGACCAGAAGCCCGGTCGCTTTGCGCTCCTGTGCTGTCATGGGTCTGAGTTGCTGCCAACGAGCGGGGGCAAGGCGGTCAAAAAACAGTTCCATCTGGCGATTAAATTCCGCTTCATCTGTCACTAGTTCAGGCTCGCCAAAACACACCACCGAGCGATAGTTGACGCTGGTGTTGAAGGCTGAGCGTGCGAGCACCAGACCATCCAACTGCGTTACACACACCGTCGCCGGATTGCCGCCGGACAAATGCCGGATCATGTGGCTGGCCGATGAGCCATGCCAGTACAGCCGGTTATCCTCGCGCCAGTGACAGGTGGGGATCACATGGGGCTGGCCCGCAATTTCAAAGCCCACATGGCACAGGAAATGGCTGTCAATTATGCGGTATACCGTATCCACATCGTAAGCTGCGTTTTTGTGGCCGCGCCGCACCCGGTTTCGGTCATTTTTGTGGAATCCGTCCATGATCCTGCCCTTGATTTTCATCTGAAAGCACACGCTGACAGCGCTTTCTTTCCTCGCAATCTTCTTGCTATATTGATCCCCTGAACAGGACCAATATCAGCAAATTAAAGGTACCAATTTATGGACCGCATGTTTGAAACCTTGTTTGCGCCGGGGTTGGACGTGAATGCACATCAACCGCTCAATGAACAGCTTCAGGCTCTGCTGCGGCAGGCAATCCTTGAAGGCCGTCTGCCCGCTGGTTCACGGCTGCCTGCCACACGCGCCTTAGCCGCGCGATTGACTGTATCCCGCAATACCGTGCTTGCGGCCTACGAACATTTGATCGCCGAAGGCTATCTGGAAACCCGGCAAGGCGCAGGAACGTTTGTCAGCGTCGACTTGCCTGACGCCGCCCTTCAGGTGCGCGCGGGCCCAGACGCGATCAGAAGCGACGTCCTGTCTCCGCCCGGCACCAAACGTCCCTTGGCGGGTATGCCCGCGCTTGACCACTTTCCTGTGGATGTCTGGGCACGGCTTTCAGGCAGCGTGTGGCGCGGGGCGACGGAAGCACAACTGCTGCACAATGACCCGGCGGGTTACCTGCCGCTGCGGCAAGCCATATCCAGCTATCTCGAAGCCGCTCGGGGCGTTGTCGCCAGCCCTGATCAGGTCATCATCACTTCCGGTATTCAACAAAGTTTTCATCTGTTGGCGGAAAGTGTGATCCCACAAGACAGAGCCATTATCCTTGAGGATCCAGGCTACCCCGGCATGGCCTCCGCTGTGCGCAGCCTGCCGCATGCCATCCGGTTCACGGCTATTGATCAATGCGGTGCCATCACGCCGCCATCCGCCGGTGACGCCGGGCTTCTGGTGGTCTGCCCCTCCCGGCAATATCCGCTTGGATATACCATGCCCCTCAAAAGACGGTTAGAACTTCTGGAATGGGCCAAGACCGAGGGCAGTTTCCTGCTGGAAGACGACTACGACAGCGAATTTCGCTACGCAGGTCGGCCGATCAACTCATTGCAGGGGATCGACGGCGGCAAGCGGGTCATCTACAGCGGCAGTTTCTCCAAATCGCTGTTTCTCGCCCTAAGGCTTGGGTATCTTGTGGTTCCAGCAGATATGACTGAGCGCATCGTGCGCCACCGCGTCGCAGTTGACAGCTTTCCCTCCATCAGCAACCAGATCCTGCTGGCCCGCTTTATAGAGGAAGGACATTTCACCCGCCACATAAGGCGCTTGCGCGCAGTGCATAAAAACCGCCTCGGACTTTTCATTGCATCGGCACAGAGATGGTTAAGCGGCTATTTCAAATTCCAGAATGCCGACACCGGCCTGCATGTGGTGGCTTTCTGCCGCAAGGGTGCCAGTTTGCCACCAGATACAGCCCTGTCCCTGATTGCCGGAAAAGCGCGACTGGGCGCCGCCGCCTTATCCGCGAGTTATCACCAAGCCAACGCAAGACAGGGTTTGCTGTTCGGCTTTGCCAATATCACCGAAAGGGAAATCGACAACCGGCTCAAAGAGTTGGCGGCCCTCCTGGCGCAAGAAACAGGCTTTTAATAAAATTCCGGACATAGTAGCTTACGCCCAAAGGGGTGTTGCGCGGGGGCAAACGTGCAGCGATATGGCCATACTGCGACGCACCTGATTTTAGGAGAGAGTTATGTACTGGAAACAATCGCTGGGCTCATTTGTTGTGACAGTCGCGCTCGCCACCGCGACCAGCGCGCAGGACAACTGGAGCTACTCCGGTTCTAATGGTCCAGACAATTGGGGCGCGGGTTCCAGCGTATGTGCCAATGGTTCCATGCAGTCACCAATCGTGATCGAAGGCACAGAGCCGGTGTATCTGAACCGGCTTGAGACCCATTATATGGTCTCTCCGCTGGTTATGCATAATGACCGTCACACGGTGCGCTTCAACTATGCGCCCGGCAGCAAGATGAAAATCGGCGCCAAAGAATATGAGCTGAAAAACTTCCACTTTCATACACCAGCGGAACACCGGGTGCTGACATCCAGCTACCCGATGGAGATCCATTTCGACCATGCGGCAGCCGACGGCACCCTTGCCCGTATTGCTGTGCTTGTGAAAGAAGGCAAAAGCAATATGGCTGCAGAGGAAATATGGCCTCATTTGCCCATCGAACCCGACCAAACCTCTCGACGAGAAGAGGTAAAGGTCAACGCTCGCGACCTGATGCCCAACAACCGTATTTTTTATCGGTACATGGGGTCACAAACAACACCACCCTGTAGCGAGGGGGTGAACTGGTACATATTCAAGGAGCCGGTAGAGTTCTCCAGTCAGCAGATTGCCGCTTTGCGCGGTATCATGGGGGAAAACGCGCGTCCCCTGCAGCCGCGCAATAACCGGATGATCCTTGATGGTTTGCCTAACTGATAACCAATACCGCCATACTGGCAATAGCGGCGCGCGTGCCGCGCTAGGCCTTGTGTTCTTACTTGTGGTCACTGCATGTGCAGCAGGCGGTCCAAGCCGCCGATCTGTTGCACCGGATGCGAGGGCGCAGCCTATTGCCCCCGCCGTGGAGCAGGCACTTTGTGAGGGGCGTGCAACCGATGCCGCCCGTATCTTGACGTCAGAGCCCTTGTCATCCCCAGCAGATCGTTTTTACACCGGGCTGGCGCTGGAAGAAAGCGGGCGTCCCATAGCTGCGCGCCGCATATATGCCTCTCTGATGACGTCCGGTGCACGAGATACTGTGTTTGTTCATTGTGGCAATACCGTATTGGCAGATGGCCCTATCAGCGCGGAAGCTGGCCGGCGTCTGGCCTTGGTTGCAACCCGGCTTCAAGCGATGGATGTTGCCCGGACGGAGCCCCTTCAGTTCACCGGCGCCCTGCCAACCACCCGCGAAAAGCCAGCCGATACGACCAGAAAAACACCAGCCTCATCAGCGGCCACGGCGCAGCGCAGCGACGTCACGCGGCCGTCAGGCAGTTCACCTTTGGGGCGCTGGTTTGCCCATTTTGCGTCCTACCGGTCGTATG
Organism: Kordiimonas sp.; assembly: GCF_048260245.1. Taxonomy (GTDB): domain Bacteria; phylum Pseudomonadota; class Alphaproteobacteria; order Sphingomonadales; family Kordiimonadaceae; genus Kordiimonas. The sequence goes on from NZ_JBLXGZ010000007.1 coordinate 119,694, forward strand.
ATCACGCCATGACCGGCAAGAGCAGCCTGGAAAAACAATATCCTGCGCTGAGTGGTATCATCGACCAATGGGAAGTCAACGTTGGTGGCTACGCACTTCGCCTCGGTGTGAGGCTGAGTGATCGTGCCGATGCTTCGTCGCTCTGCGCGCAGGTCAAGAGCCAGGGAGAATACTGCGCGGTCATGGATACCTCACAATGACACTGAAGCCCCGTAAAATGCCATAGCAGATCAGCTTCCCGCCAGCGGCTTAATTTCTCTCTGGTAGTTGAGACGTCATCCGCATAAGATGGCGCCCGTTTCGCAAGCTTGTCGCTGGCTGACAGCTTAAAATAATCGATAGAGCGGTAGGCGGTACCGCCACAATGTATCAGATGTATCCATTACAACCGTATGGGTTACGCGCGTAACTAGAGTACTCTGGGGAGAGAAAAAAAATGGCTGCTACACAACACGCTCATTGGTCGTCACGGTGGGCCTTTTTGCTGGCTGCGGTCGGCAGTGCCGTCGGGCTCGGCAATATCTGGAAATTTCCCTACGAAGCAGGACAAGGCGGCGGCGGCGCTTTTGTGCTGGTTTATCTGGTTTTTGTCTTCCTGATCGGCACGCCAATGCTGGTGGCTGAGCTGTCGCTGGGACGGCGCGGACAGATGTCACCGATCAACTCAATGGCGAAAGTCGCGCGTGAAGAAAAACGCAGTGCGCTGTGGTCTCTTATCGGCTGGTCCGGTGTGGTTGGTGCGTTCATCGTGATCAGCTTTTACTCCGTGGTCGGCGGCTGGACCCTTGCCTATGTGATAAAATCCGCGACCGGCGAATTCAACAACATCACCGCCGCTGCAAGTGCCGACACGTTTGTTGCCTACATCAGTGACCCGGTGAAAACGATTGTGTCGCATGTTGCCTTCATGGCCATCACGATTTTTATCGTTGCCAAGGGTGTGCAAGGCGGACTTGAGAAAGCTGTCACTTTCCTGATGCCCGCGCTGTTTGCGCTGCTGTTAATTCTTGTAATCTATTCCGGGATCGCCGGTGATTTCAAAGCCACGATCAATTTCCTGTTCAATCCGGATTTTGACAAACTGTTTTATTCCGAGACCGTATCGGCGACGGGCGAAACCGTGCGCCACTTCAGCCTCGACACCGTGTTACAAGCGCTGGGGCAATCTTTCTTCTCACTGTCGCTCGCGCTGGGGTCAATCATGACGTATGGCTCCTACCTCACCCGCGATGTGAACCTCGGCAAATCTGCGGTACTGATTGCAAGTGCGGACAGCGCCGTTGCCCTGATGGCTGGTCTCGCCATCTTCCCGATCGTGTTTGCTTACGGCCTTGATGTTGGCCAGGGCGGCGGGCTCGTCTTTATGACCTTGCCTATCGCTTTTGGGCAGATGCCGTTTGGCATTGTTGTTGGCACGCTTTTCTTCGCACTTCTGGCAGTTGCAGCAATCACCAGCTCAATCTCGCTGCTTGAGCCGCCAGTATCCTACATCGAGGAAAAAACCAACATGAGCCGCCGCAAGGTGGCACTGACCATGGGTATCCTTGCGGGTCTCGTAGGCGTTCTTTCGGCCTACAGCCAGGGCACCAACATGCTCTCGGATGTACGTATTTTTGGGCTCAGCATTATGGATGCCAAGGACTTCCTGACCAACAACATCATGATGCCACTGGCGGGCATGTTCACGGCCTTGTTCGTAGGCTGGTTCGTCAGCCGCAAATCCATGATGGATGAACTGGCACTTGAAGACCGCACCTTCCGTGTCTGGTATTTCCTTGTGCGGTTTGTCAGCCCGGTTGCGGTGGGTGTGATTTTCGTGAAAATCATCTTTGACGTCATCACTGGCTAACCGTGGACGCCTTGCAAAAACAAAAAAAAGGGGCTCAAACGGCCCCTTTTTTAGTGCCGGATGTCCATGTGCTAGTGAGCGTCAGCGATCGCCTGAATACGCTCCACCATCGCGAAAAGACCGTTGGCGCGCCCCGGTGAAAGATGAGAAGCGAGGCCAAGCTGGTCAAGGATGGTGCGGGCATCCGTCGCCTTGATATCGTCAGCCGTCTTGCCCGAGAAAATGAGTAAGACCACAGCCACAAGGCCCTTGACGATATGGGCGTCACTATCACCGCGCAGATAAATGCGGCCATCATCGGCCACTTCGGGGATCAACCAAACCTGGCTCTGGCATCCGCGCACTTTATACGCGTCAGTCATCTCGTTCGCCGCAAGCGGCGGCAACTGGCGGCCAAGGTCGATGATATAGCGGTACTTGTCTTCCCAGTCCTCGAGAAACTCGAATGCGTCTAAAATTTCAACGATCGTTGTATTTTCAAGCGACATCATCTATCCAAAACGCTAGGGTACCTTGACAGACGGGCCATTCGCCCGACCTAATGTCTCGAGTGTCTAAAGGATCAGGCCACAAAATTAAAGGCCAAAAACCACACGACCAAAGCGAGGGGAGCGCTGAATGTCATCCAACCAACCGGGCTATCCGAAGCCCGCCTATGCCTGGTATATGGTCGCGCTGCTGCTCGTCATCTATACCTTTTCTTTCATCGATCGCCAGATTCTCGGGCTTCTTGGCCCCGCGATCAAAGCCGATTTTGGCATTTCCGACACCCAGTTTGGCGTGCTGACAGGTTTTGCCTTCGCCGTTTTCTATACTGCCTTTGGCCTGCTGTGCGCGCGCTACGCCGATAGTGGCAATCGCCGCGGCCTGATCGTTATTGGCCTGTTTCTCTGGAGCCTTATGACCGCCGCCTCATCGCTTGCACGCAGCTTTGGTTCGCTGTTCCTTTTGCGCATGGGCGTGGGCGTGGGTGAAGCGACACTCGCGCCCGCAGCCAGTTCAATGCTGGCAGATACCTTCCCCAAGGAGCGCCTGTCAACCGCCCTCTCTGTCTACTCAATGGGCATTCCCGTTGGCTCCGCCCTTGCCTTCATTGTTGGCGGCGCCGTGATCGACTTCGCCGAACAACTTCCCGATATTGACGTACCCGGTTACGGCCTCATGGGGGGCTGGCAAAAGGCGTTCCTGATGGTCGGCATTCCGGGCCTGTTGCTCACCCTGCTGATGTTCACCATCAAGGAGCCGGTGCGCAAGGGCGCCGTGGGCTCTGGCTCCGCCATTCCGGTCCGTGATGTGCTACGGTATTTCCGCAGCAAGTTCCGCGCCTATGCTGGCATCTGCATCGGTGTTTCGATGAATGCCGCGCTTGGCTTTGGCAGCGTGATCTTCCTGCCGTTCTTTTTTGTGCGCTACCACAATATGGCACCGTCTGACGTTGGGATCACCTTTGGCCTGATCTCGCTTGTCACCGGTCCGCTTGGGCTTTTGTTTGGCGGCTGGCTGGCCGACCGGCTATACAAAAAGGGCCGAAAGGACGCCCATATTCTCGCATTGATGGCGGCCCCACTAGGCTTTGCCATCCCGTCGTTCACCCTGCCCTTCATCGCGGACACAAACACCGCATGGGCTGTACTCGCGGTCTCGAACTTCTTTATCAATTCACCCTCCGGTGTGGCATTTGCCAGCCTACAGGTCATCACACCTAACCAAATGCGTGGGCAGATCGTCTCCATCTATGTGATGTGTACCAGCATCATCGGCTACGGTGCCGGACCTTTCGCGCTGGGTTTCTTCACCGATTATATTTTTGGAGACGAGATGAAGCTTAACCTTTCGTTCCTGCTGCTAGCGCTGATCACCGTGCCCGTGGGCATAGGCGCGTTCCTGTGGGGTCGCAAGGCCTTCGCCCGCGCAGTTGTGGAAGAAGAAGACCGACTGCAGACAAGCGGTAGTTAAGCCGGGGCTGTACCAGACGCCGGATTTATGTACTCTATGCCCTGAAATACGATGAGGGGATGAACGATGCACATGGTATCACGCTGCGGACTGGCACTGCTTGCCGCAATATCAATCAACCTCGGCCTGTGGGCCGAGCAAGACACGAAAGCTGAGCTACCCGACGCCCGCGAAGGCGAAGGCCAATACGGACGTCTTGTCCTGCGTGGCGGCTACATCATTGACGGCACAGGCGGACCGGCTTACGGACCAGCTGACGTTGTCATCGAGAACAACCGCATCACCGAAATCAAGATTGTTGGCACACCGGACAGCCCCATCAAGCCGGAAGGCCGCCCCGCCAAGGGCGACCGTGAGCTTGATGTGACCGGCAAATACATTTTGCCGGGCTTCGTTGACGTTCATACCCATATTCACGGCAAGGACTTTGGCCAGGGTGTCAGCCCCGACTATATCTTCAAGCTTTGGCTTGCACACGGTGTCACCACGGCGCGGGTTGTGGGGTATAGCGGCTTTGAACGCACGCTGGATTTCAAGCGCCGCAGCGCTGAAAACAAGATCACCGCACCGCGCCTGCTCGCCTACCCTGAATTTGATGGTGTGGGGAGCGTGAAGGAAGCGCGGGAGATCATCCAGCGCTATAAAAAAATGGGTGCTGACGGTGTCAAGTTTCTCGGCAACCCGAAAAAGATCCTGCTGGCGGGGCTTGATGAAGCTGAAAAACTAGGCCTTCGCACCACAATGCACCACGCACAAACCGCCGTAACAGATGCTAACGTGCTGGATACTTCCGCCCACGGCCTCGATAGCATGGAACACTGGTACGGCCTGCCCGAAGCCATGTTTGAGGACAGGCTCATTCAGGACTACCCATCTGACTATATTTATACCGACGAGATGGACCGCTTTGGCGAAGCAGGCAAACTGTGGAAACAAACGGCCAAACCGGGATCTGACAAATGGAACGAGGTGATGGATACGCTTCTCGAGCGTGATTTTGCCATCAACCCCACCTTTACCATTTATGTTGCATCACGCGATCTGATGCGTATGAGCCGCGCCATATGGCACGACGAATATACCATGCCTGCGCTGTGGGATTTTTACCGCCCGAGCGAAGTTGCACACGGGTCCTACTGGTTTGACTGGACGACCGAGCACGAGATTGAGTGGAAGAAGAACTACAAGCTGTGGATGCAGTTCATCAACGATTATAAAAACCGTGGCGGCAAGGTCGGCGTTGGCAGCGACACCGGTTATATCTACAGCCTCTATGGTTTTGGCTACATCCAGGAGTTTGAACTGCTGCAGGAGGCCGGGTTCCACCCGCTGGAGGTCATTCGCTCGGCCACCTATATCGGTGCGCAGGAGCTGGGCATGGAAGACGAGATCGGCGCGGTTGAAGTAGGCAAGATGGCTGACCTTGTGGTTGTGGATGAGAACCCCTTGCATAACTTCAAGGTTCTCTATGGCACCGGTGCGGTGAAACTGAACCGGGAATCTGGCCTTGTGGAACGCGTGGGCGGCGTCCGCTGGACCATCAAGGACGGCATCATTTATGACGCATTCAAACTGCGCGCTGATGTGCGCGAGATGGTGCGTGGGGCAAAAATTGAAGCCGGCATGAACCCTGACAAGCCACTGGCAATCGCCAACAGCCCGGCAAGTGAATAAATGCTGACAGGGTAATAAAACAAAGGGCGGTGACACCATCGCCCTTTGTTTCACGGGCAGAGCCCCGAAGTATTGTGCTCCTAGCGGGTAGGCTGGTTGGAAAGGTTCGGCAGGCCGGCACCGATGTCAACACCAATGCACCCCAGATCATTTGCGCCTGCGCTCACAAGCCCGCCAAGGTCATCGGCCGGACCGTCGCCCCACGCATAATTGCCAAACAGATAATAGTGCCCCAAGCCGCCACGACCGAGAAGTGGCAAGCCCAGAGCTTGAGCCGCGCGCTTGGGATCGTTATTATAAACCAGATCCATGCTGGTAAGGGTGCCGCATCCATAGAAGGACATGGCTTCGAACCAGCCAGCCAAAAATTCTCTGACTTCAGGCACAAAATACTCAAGCATGTTGAAACCTACCGGGTTCTCCTGCTGGCGCGCGGCAACTGCCGTGCCCATCACCCGGTATTCATAGCGGGCGCGGTCCACCCTTTCGACCAGCACCACATTGGGAAGCGCGGCTCCCAGTGCCATGGGATTGAACTTGTCACGCGTTGGCACAAGCTCGCCGTCAACCCTCAGGCTGTCCCACACTTCATAGACTGTCCGGAAAATCGGGTTATCCTGAATACACCTAATCATACACGCGCCCCATCCAACGACTGTGATCATAGTATTAGGGGGCTGCCGGGCCTCAGGCAACGGTAAACGCGTATAAAAAGAGGGCGGTGAAATCACCGCCCTTGTCTTTCACGTCCGGAGAGGTCGGAAAGAGAGTGTCTAAGATTTAGTCTTCGAGGGCCCTAAGCTCGCGCTCCAGACGGAAACGTTTGCTGGTCATATAGGCCTCCATGTCGCTGGTGCGACGTTCGATATCGCGGAAGCGGCGGCGCAGTTCAGCCGCGGTATAATCCGGGCTCTTGCGGGTCTGACGCCAGAATTCTTCTTCCTCATCATCGCGGTAGAGATCGTCGGGCTGGGGATCCAGCGCCATGCCAAGTACCAGATACCCGATGATAAAGAGCCAGAAGCCAGTGAATATAGCACCCACAATGGTCAGAAACCGCACCAGGCCAACCTTGACGCCGAGATAATCGGCAATACCGGCACAAACCCCCATGAAACGACCCTCTTGCGGGATCTTGTAGAGCTTGGTGGGACGTGTTTTATAATTTGTCATGGTGGCGGCTCCTCCAGTCGGGAACTTCATCGTCCATGATGCGTTCCATGGTGCGCAGGCGCTCTTCAAGACGGTCGGCGGCGCTACGCAGGTCACCGAGCGATGCTTCGTCTTCAGCCGTGATGCCCTTCATCTGTTTCCATTTCGTAATGTAGTGGAAAATGATCCAGAGCGGGAAGACGATCACCAGCAATAGGATTGCTACAACTTCCATTTTATCAGCCTCTTCCTCTTTTTATTTTTTGTTTTAGCCTGCCACGGGAAGGACGTGCCACCCAGTGGCGGGCGCTGATTATTTCGATGCTGCTTTTTTAACAGCAGGTGTGGAAGCTGGCGCTTTTTTCGCAGATCCGCCTGCTGTTTTGGCCTTGAGGGCTGCGAGCTCCTGCTCGATGTCATCATCGGCTTCCAGTTCGCGGAACTGGTCTTCAAGGTTCTCACCGCGCCCCATTGTCATGGCTTCGGCTTCACCTTCAAGGCGGTCAAGACGGGCATCAACCTTGTCGAAGCGATCAAACGCGTCCTGAATGCGACCATCATAGAGGTTCTTGCGCACCCGCACCTGATTGGATACCGACTTGTGCCGAGCCTGAATGCTGGCTTTTTTGGCACGGGCTTCGCGAAGCTTGGCATCAAGCTTGATGACGTCTTCTTCAATGCGGCTCAGCGCATCCTGAAGATGCTTCAGTTCTTCCGTCAGGTGCGTTTCCATGTCAGCCACCTTGGCTTTCTCAACAAGCGCACCCTTGGCAAGGTCGTCCCGGCCCTTGGAGATGGCAAGCTCTGCTTTTTTCTCCCACTCGGCCTGTGCTTTTTTCACCTTGCCAATCCGACGCTCGATATCCTTCTGGTCAGCGATCGTCTTGGCCGCAGAGGACCGAACCTCCACAAGCGTGTCTTCCATTTCCTGGATGACCATACGGATGATTTTTTCCGGATCCTCGGCTTTGTCGAGGATGGCATTGATATTCGAATTGATGATGTCGCTCAGACGGGAAAAAATACCCATGTTTTAGTTTCCTTTCTTAAGTACTCGCCCTTTCGGGTTCCTCGCTACGTGTCCCGGGTGGCATTCGCTGGCCATTTTTTGGGACTTCCTCCCCGATTTATGCACCGGGTGCAACCTGGGCCGGATTTATATCTTTTGGCCTCTTTTTAGTTGCTGGCCCGGCGTCCCTCGCGTGACGCCGGGCACAAGGTTCAGAACTAGTGCAGACGGCGACGACGACGCTCAATGCGGCGTGTGCGGCGGCCGGTAACATTGCGGCCATCCGACTGGCGGATAAGGCCAAAACCGGCAATCAGGCCATCAACCTCCTCGCTAGTACGGTTGATGCTGGAAAGTGCCGAGCTGAGTTGCAACATCTTGTTCATTGTCTTGTCCTCTAGTCCTGTGTTCGCTGTCATTTTTGTTATCGTCAGTCTTTTTTGTAATCATCTCTCGCTGACGACCACATATTTGCAGGCCCCGTGCCAGTTTTTCAAAAAATGTTAAGCAATTGATTTAAAGAGATATTTTATTTTTTCACTTGCTTTACAGTGCCAAAAGAGTGATATAATTACCAATAATTGGTGTAATTTACTGAATATTGGCATATGGAAATTCGACAAGATCAAATTATTGGCAGTTCGCCCGCACTACTAGACCTGATGGACCAGATCAGTCGTGCCGCACCGCTTGACCGCCCCTTGCTTGTCATTGGAGAGCGCGGCACCGGTAAGGAACTCATCGCAGCACGGCTGCACTATCTATCCAATCGCTGGAATAAACCGTTTCAGAAAATGAACTGCGCGGCCCTTGCGGAAACACTTCTGGAAAGTGAGTTGTTCGGCTACGAGCAAGGCGCCTTCACCGGCGCACGAGGCAGGCGCGCCGGGCGGTTTGAGGCCGCGGACGAAGGCAGCCTCTTCCTCGACGAGATTGGCACCATGAGCATGTCTGCGCAGGAAAAACTTCTGCGCGTCATTGAGTATGGTGAGTTTGAGCGCGTCGGCGGCAATGAAACCATTGAGGTCAATGTGCGGGTGGTCGGTGCCACCAACATTGACCTGCCCGCAGCTGCGGATGCGGGCGAGTTCCGCCACGACCTTCTGGACCGGCTGGCTTTTGATGTGCTGACCGTGCCACCCCTGAGGGAACGGCGTGAAGACATCATGACACTTGCCGACCACTTTGGTCGCGGCATGGCACGCGAGCTTGAATGGCTGACTTTCCCCGGTTTCAGCGATGTCGCGACAGAAGCCATGATGGATCATCACTGGCCGGGTAATGTGCGGGAGCTTAAAAATGTGGTCGAGCGCGCCATATACCGTGCGTGGGATGGTGAGCAACCGGTGTGCAACATTATCTTTGACCCGTTCGACAGCCCCTTCCGGCCACCAGCCAAGACCAACAGGAAACAGCGAGAGGCGACAACAACAACCAACCGGCCCCTAAAGCCCGCCGAACAAGTCCCCCTGATGCCTGAAGGCCCATTCGATTTTCGGGCCGAGGTCACAGCGCAGGAAAAGCGTTTGCTCGAGCATGCGCTCAAGCGCAACCGCTTCAACCAGCGTGCCACCGCAGCCCATTTGAAACTGACCTACGACCAGCTCAGGCATTGCTTAAAAAAACACGACCTTTTGTAAGCAATATCGCGCTTGACCCCACCTGGAGGCAGGCCCATAGTGCCGCCATGTCTGAAAACCCGTTCATAAAGAAGCGTCAACGGTCACGCAGGAAAGCGACCTTCCTGCTGGGCACACGTAACGTCATTGGGCTCATCGTCCTTAGCCTCGTGGCCTACGCCGCCTTTCGCCTTTGGGTCGGCAACCCGGCGGATAGCATGTGTGATGGTGAATGTGAAAGCCTTTATAGCTTGCTCACATGGGTGCTGGGTTTTGTCATCATGTTTGCCTGCGTTATTGGCGCTGGCGCCGTGATCGGCCTTCTGGTCGGAGCGCTGCGACGCCGTAGCCATAATCGCAAGGATACCTTTGCTCGCCTGCACGCAGAAAGCGGAGAAAAAGACCCGCCATCTAGCCAAGACTAATTCACCATTTCATGCTTGCTGGCGGGGCAGCGCGAGTGCCAACATTTGTCGGCTTCGGCGGTGACCATTTCTTTGATAAGGCAACCTTCACGCCGCCCTGTGTCGACGTACTCGCCCGGGTCAAAATCTGCTCCCCGACCACAGTGCACATCGCAATAACCGCCATGTAGTGATAAAACAGGTCAAAGGCTGCGATATTAACGGTCAGCCCGCCAATGGCGTATCCCACCAGCCCCAGTTGCGCGGCAGCGCTCAAGTCGCCAACCCATCGTGTTTCGTCAAATTGTCGAAATCGCTTTGCGTTGGAAGAACCAGCATACCAGGCAGTGAACAGCATTGTCATGAAAAGTGTCAGGCCCACATAACCATGTTCGGCCAGCACCTCAAAATAAACCGAATGCGGTGCCCGCGGGGTATGTCCTGGAGGCATATAAACCTCCTGTGCACGCCTGACGTAGAAAACATTAAAGCCACCGCCCTCTATTGGATTGTCATCCGCTACATTTGATGAAAATTTCCACATGACCACACGGCCCAGAAAACTGGAATCCTCGGTCGCTGAGCCGGTACTTTCGATGCGGTTTTTCCAGCTATCGGGCACAAGAAAATAGCCGCCGACCAAAACAGGGATCATCACCGCCATGAGCTTGAATTTATACTTTGACTTCATAAGCATCATGCCCAGCACACCCGCGAGCGCAACGAAGCCCCCGCGAGACTGAGTGCCAACCACAGAGACCATGATGGCCAAGGCGACGCCCATTATGGGCCATTTCAAGTGTCTATGCGGGGGATGCTGGACATAATAGAAAGCCATCGGCACCAGCATCGCCATAGCCATCGCAAGCTGGTTATTATCTTCCATCATGCCGCCTGCGCCCTGTACACGGCCACTACCGCCGGACAGCACAGTAAACAGGCCACCTTTGATGCCGATGAAGGCGAGAGATGTCACCATCACCAGCACAAAGGCTCTCAAGCGGTTGGGTGATTTCATCACCATCACAGTAACAAAGGCGAATAACATCACCTTCATAAGATATGTTAGCTTCTCTGAGGAATACCCCGGCTCAAAACCGGCAATCGTGGTGAAAACCGCCCAGAGTAAATACAGCAGCATCGCTACCACAACTGGATGACCGGGCAGGTTTTTCTTGTCTTTCGACAAAATGAGCCCACCCAATGTCATGGCGGCAACAAAATCCAGAAAAGGAAATGTGGTTGCAAATCCGTAAGACTGCTTGTGAGGGTTCATGTGCGAAATCCAATCCCACAACAGAACCCCGATATAGGGTTTGAAGAGGATGAACGGCATCCACATAAATAAGAGCAAAGCTACAATTGCGCCGCGCATCCACCATTTCCTTCGTCATATACTGACCCACCCGGCACCCACTTTGACAGACAGTCCCCGCCTGATGCAAGTGTATCGCTTGACACACCTTTTTCAAACCATAGCATGGGCGCATATCAGGAGGAGGAATATGATGCGCCAATTTGCCCTGCTATTTGCAGCCTTGGTACTGGGCACCAGCATTGCAACCGCTCAGGACACGGTCGAAAGCACCGCTCAGAACGCGGATGTGGTTATATGGGGCGGCCCCATCTACACGGCTGACGACGCCATGCCGGAGGCAGAAGCTGTCGCCATTCGTGGTGGCCGCTTCGTATATGTGGGTTCCCGCGTTGGCGCTGAAGCAATGGTTGGCAACGCCACCACAGTCATGTCACTGGATGGCGCCGCCCTCTTTCCCGGCTTTACAGATGCCCATGCTCACATGTCCGGTATTGGCGACCGCGAGCTTACGCTGAATCTGGAGGGCACAGCTTCCATTGAAGATATGAAGCAAACATTGCTGGCGTGGTCATCTGACCACGGCGTGCCCTTGTTATATGGGCGCGGCTGGATTGAAACCCATTGGCCAGAGGCCCGCTTTCCAACACGTTGGGATATTGATGCTGTGTTACCCGATGTGCCGGTCATCCTGACCCGCGCCGACGGCCATGCCCTTGTCGCCAACTCAAAGGCATTGGAGATGGCGGGCGTCGATAGCCAGACAGAAGCTCCTTATGGCGGCGACATTCTCAAAAACGCACTGGGAGAGCCGACCGGCATGTTCATTGATGCCGCAATGAGCCTTTTGCAGGGGCTGGCCCCGGAACAGACTGAAGCGGACCTTGACCGGCAACTAACCGTCGCCAGCGACGTATATGCCCGTTACGGCTGGACGGGCATGCACAACATGTCGGTACCATGGACACATGTCGAGGCACTCGAGATGCTCTCAGGCACAGGCGATGTGAAAATACGTGTCTACAATTCCATTGAACCTGGTGACGCAGACAAGCTTTTTGTCGGTGGGCAGCGCAAAAGCGAGAATGGCCACATTGTAACCCGCGCCATCAAACTTTATATGGACGGCGCGCTTGGCTCACGTGGGGCGGCCCTGCTTGAGCCCTATGCCGACGCTGCAACCTCGGGCCTGCTTTTAACGACCAAAGAAGAGACGCTACCGCTCCTCCGCAAAGCCATATCGCTTGGCGTGCAGGTCAACATGCATGCCATCGGCGATCGCGGCAACCGGCTACTGCTGGACTGGTACGAGGAGGTCATGGAGGAGATTCCAAGCGTCGAACGGGCGATTGCCGAGCCACGCTGGCGTGACGAACATACCCAGATTGTCAGCCCGGACGATATCCCGCGTTACAAGGCGTTGGGCATTATCTCAAGCATGCAGCCAAGCCACGCCATCGGCGACCTGCATTTCGCCCCCGACAGACTGGGCGAGGACCGTCTTGTCGGTGCTTACGCATGGCAAAGTTTTATTGACAGCGGCGTGATCGTCGCCGGAGGCTCGGATGCCCCTGTGGAACGGGGCGACCCGCTTATTGAATTTTATGCCGCCATTTACCGGCATGACCTTGCCGGTTTCCAAGGGGATAACTGGCACGCAGAAGAAGCCGTCAGCCGCAGTGATGCCCTGAAGATGTTCACGCTGTGGCCGGCGACCGCCTCATTTGCAGAAGATGAGCTTGGCTCGATCAGTGTTGGCAAACAGGCAGACCTGACAGCCTTCTCCATCGACCTCATGAAGGCCGACCCGGCTGCCATTCCCAAGGCGAATGCCGTGATGACTATGGTCGGTGGAGAGGTGATCTACCTGAAGGAATAGCGGATACCGCCCTTTCAAACACAAAAGCCTGCGTGGAGAAATTTACGCGGGCTTTTATGTGCAACTTTTGTGTCGCGTTTCCCGCCCAGCGTCGTTTTATCAACCAAATGGATGAACATTGGGGAGGGAAACACGTGTCATTCACCTATAGGCCTGGCCATCCAAGCACTCGGGCGATTTTGATGGCGACTGCGATCGGCATATGCGCCTCCGTGGGCCAGGCCCCCCTTTCCCATGCCGATATTCCCGCTGCGCTCGTACCACAATCGGGTTACAGCCTTATCGGCACGCCACTGAGAAAACCAGCCTTCTCAGAAAACACTCTAAAGCAGCTAGAAGAAGACCTTGAGATTGCAAAAGCTCGGCTGCGTATCGCACCAAACCGCGAAGACAGCTATATCTGGCTTGGCAGGCGTCATGGTTATCTGGGCGACTACGCAAAAGCGGTAGAGGTTTTCAGCGCCGGGCTGGAACGCTTCCCTGAAAGCTACCGCCTGTTGCGTTACCGTGGCCGGCATCTGGCCCGCAGCCGCATGTTTGAACAGGCGATCACGGATTACCGGCAAGCCGCTTCGCTCATGGAAAACGTTCCCGACACCGTTGAGCCTGACGGCATGCCCAATGCCCTTGGCCTTCCGCTTGGCACCTACAAGTCAAATATCCATTATTACTGGGCGCAAACAAGTTTCGCGGTACAGGACTATGAGACCATGCTGACGGGGATGGAAAAATCCATGGAGTTCGTGTTGCCTCACGCCTACAATGATCTTCTCGTCCCCACCAGCCTTTGGCGTTATATCGCGCTCATGAAGCTGGGTCGTGCGCAGGAAGCCGATGCTGTACTAGCCGCTGTACCCAACGACCTAACCCTCATTGAAAATTACGCTTATTATGATGCGCTACTGCACCTGAAAGGGGAGCTTGAGCAAGTGGAGGCTAAGGCGGTCAACAATACCATGCTTGCTTTTGCGGCCGCGATGAAAGACCAGTTTGAAGGTCGTCATCAGGCAGCAGAGAAGCGCCTGCACGCGATCGTTGGGGGCAGCGCCCTCGGCTTCTGGCCCGCAGAAGTTGAACTGGTGACGACATACGCATATACGCCGCGCTGACAGCGATAACCTTAAGCGCCATCACTCTGGATTCCATCCCCATCTCCACCCCACGGGGCCGATCATACCCCTTCGGTTTCATTCCGATCCTCCCGGCCCCGAGCCCCGACACGATCCTTGGTCTGTCGGGGCTTTCTTTTGTCCACACGCAGGATATTGGCCGCCGCCGCCGCGGGGCGGCTTCCTTCTGAGCCAGACAGCAAAAAAGGCCCGGACACACGCCCGGGCCTTGTCATTTACTTTCGGCTCAGAAGGCGACCGTCCGTTCAGGACGCCATGCCTTCCTCAAGTGCTTTTTCCATCTTGGTAAACCCTTCCCGCACCCGTGGGCCGGGTGGTGCCGTCATCAAGCTCACCACGACGGTTACAAGGATAGCGGCAATACCGCCCGGCACGATCTCGAACATCACATCGCTTGGGTTTTGGCCACCGATGGTAAAGGGTGCATAAATCCAGATCAGCACCACAACAGCCCCGCTGATCATACCCGCGATCGCGCCCTTGGCGTTCATCCGTTTCCAGAACAGGCTCATGACCACCAGCGGACCAAATGCCGCACCAAAACCTGCCCAGGCATTGCCCACGAGTGACAACACACTGCTGGAACGGTCATAAGCCAGCGCAATGGCGACGAGCGCAACCGCCACAACCGAAGCCCGGCCGATCGCCACCAGCTCCTTCTGGCTGGCGTCCCGGCGAACAAAAAGCTTGTAAAAATCTTCGGTCAAGGAACTGGAAGACACCAGAAGCTGGCTTGAAATCGTACTCATGATCGCAGCCAAAATTGCCGCCAGCAGGAACCCGCCGATCAGCGGATGGAAAAGCAGCTGGGACAGCACGATAAAGATTGTCTCGGGGTCTCCGATTGGCAGGCCATTCTTTGTCATATAGGCCAGACCGATAAAACCGGTGGAAAGTGCGCCGATAACGGCAACAAACATCCAGCTCATGCCAATACGGCGGGCGACCTTCACGTCGCCGACCGACCGGATGGCCATAAACCTGACAATGATGTGCGGCTGCCCGAAATATCCCATACCCCACGACAGCGCGGAAATCACACTGATGACCGTGACCCCGCTGGTTATACTGACAAGGGTGGGATCAACGCTGCGCACAACGCGCATCATTTCACCGGCGCCGTCAAAATCCATAAAGGCAACAATGGGCACCATGATCAGCGCAACAAACATGATACAGCCCTGCACAAAGTCAGTCATGCTCACCGCGAGAAAGCCGCCGAACAGCGTGTAGGTAACCACCACGCCCGCCGTGATATAAAGACCAAGCTCATATGACAGCCCGAACGAACTTTCGAAAAGTTTGCCGCCCGCAACAACCCCAGACGAGGTATAGAGCGTGAAAAAGACGATGATGACCACCGACGGAATTACCCGCAACAAGTGGGAGCCATCCTCAAACCGGCGCTCGAAAAACTCCGGCAAGGTAATCGCATCTTCGGCCACCTCAGTATAAACCCTCAGCCGGGGTGCCACGAGCAGATAGTTGGCAAACGCACCGACAAAAAGCCCAAGTGCTAGCCACATATTGGAAAATCCCGAGAGGAAAACAGCACCCGGCAAGCCCATCAACAGCCAACCGCTCATGTCCGAAGCACCGGCTGAAAGCGCTGTGACCCCAGGTCCTAACTGGCGCCCACCCAGCATGTAACCCGACACATCATCGGTCGAGGTCCGGTAGGCATAAAGGCCAATCCCGAGCATGGTGATAAAATAAAGCGCCAATGAAACCAGAGTGCCGATTTCCATATTGTTCTCCCTTTAATTATTAACCTTTTCGCGCAGGTCATCGGGCGGCTGCTCCCCCACAGCCATCCGGCACGCGGTCGCTCATATAGCGAAGGCCCCCGCAAAAGCAGAGGCCTTGAATCTCAAATAGTTAGCAGCAATCCATATGCCACAAAGGGCCGTTTCTGTCAAACTTTCAGCCTGATGAATACCGTACCTGCACGGCCCTTGAAAGCGGCCCCGTACCATAAAAAAACCACCCCGCAGCAAGCGCGGGATGGTTTTCGGGAACTCGTCTGTTCAGGATATCATTTCGGCGGCATGATCACCTTGTCGATCACATGAATAACACCGTTGCTGGTGGCAATATCTGCCTTCACTACATTGGCGTCGCCCACCTTCACGCCGCCCATGGTGGCATCAACCTGCACGTCGCTGCCCTGTACGGTGGTCGCCGACAGTTTTTTACCCGCCAGGTCAGCAGACATCACTTTGCCCGGCACCACATGGTAGGTGAGAATGGCAACAAGCTTGGCCTTGTTCTCGGGCTTCAGCAGCGTCTCAACCGTGCCAGCCGGCAGCGCGGCAAAGGCGGCGTCCGTTGGCGCAAATACCGTGAAGGGGCCGTCGCTTTTGAGCGTGTCCACAAGGCCCGCAGCCTTTACCGCCGCGACAAGGGTGTTAAAGCTGCCCGCTTCCACCGCGGTATCGACGATGTCGGCGCTGTGATTCATGTGG